>NZ_JBHIOQ010000040.1:0-560965 GCF_042195565.1 Bartonella sp. AP88XZML
TAATGTAACATCTTGAGCTAAATCAAATTTTACATTATTGTCTTTATCACCTTTTGTAATGTTAAGATTGGTACTTCCAGTGGAAAAATCTACTCCGCTATCCATAATGACTGTTTTAGCATTTTTACCGTCAACAGATAATTTCCAACCATTTTTTCTTACGACATCTTCTAAGTCTTGCAATTGTCTTAGATTCACTGCGTCTGCATCTTCACTACCAGCCGCTACACCTGTAATTTGTCGTGTTTTGCCAGCATCAACATCACCAACACTAACAGCACCTAATGTAGATTTCCAATAAGATAGCTCATTTTTTGCAGGTCCCTGCAGCACAGAAGTATAACCCGGAACACCAGCAGCCCTATTGGCTACAGAATTGCTTCCTAAAGCAACACCCCCTGCTACCTTCACTTGCGATTTAAAGCCTAAAGCTGTACCGCTGTCCACCTCCACCCGTACAAAACGACCAACAGCAACCGCGTCATTCTTTAGTGCCACTATATCTGCACCAACAGCAACGGATCCACCTCTATGGATCTCAGATTTAGAACCTATGATAACAGATGCCGCTAGCTTTTTATCTCCTTCAGCTAATACCGCCTTCGCTTTATAACCAATAACAACACTGTCCACGGTTTTCGCATCAACATCTTCACCAAAGATGACATTACTTCCCGATACATCACGTTGCATTCCCTCTGTTGAACCACTCCGTAAGATATTAGACACATTAATAATATCTGTATTTTCATCATCCTGTGCAAGCTGTTGGTTTAAAGAGCTATCAACCACAAATGACCGTAGACTGACGAGAGACTTTTTATATTGCCCTCCTGCATCTAGGGTTCTTGCCAATACATTTTTGCTATCCGCCATCAAAACATTCACGACAGGACTATAATCACTTACATCAGAGAGGGTTTTAGTTAAAAAATTTGCATAGTCATTGGCAGCATTAATCTTTTCTAATCCCACTTGATTGAGTACTGTTAAATAATTGTCTTTTGAAACAGAAGAAGCATTCAAACCAGCAACAGAGATAATGCTTTGCGGATAAGAGACACCAGCACTGTTAACACCTTCGAGAAAGGTGTTTCTAAAATCAGGATTTGCTGAAAAAACAGGTGTAACATTCGATAAAAATGTAGCCGCTGTAGCCAATGAAAGAACTTTAACAAAAGAAAAACGAGAAAATTTTAAATCGCTCCCTGCTAATTTTGTATATAATTTTTTCATAATGAACTCCCCAATGAAAAAATAACTATAACCACAAAAAAAACACATTTAAACGCTATAAAGTTCTTTGAAATTGGTTTTTCTAAATATATTCAAAAGCCTAAGGACTGATTGAAAAGATAGAGAAGTTTATAGTTAACGCGCTTTTTTCTCTTACCTTTCCTAAAAAGGTAAGTTTTTTGGTGGTTGTTTTTTTTAATCTTTAAACCTGTTGGTTGTTTTTTGCAAGGGGTAGAATTGGCTTAGTATATTGTTTTTATAACTTCCTCCAGTAAAATTGAAATACGTTTAAATATATATATTTGTCTTACTAGAAATTTTTTTAATAGATTTTTAGAGAGTGAAAGATTTTTTATATTTAAAAGTTAACGCAGAAAATAATGAACTTATAATTTATGAAAAGACTTATTATCTTATTTTGAAATAAGAAGTTCGTTTTGTTGAAAGTGTGCGGTTTTTCTATTTTTTAAACCTGTATTTATTATTATAGCGCTTATCAATTTGTGTATATGTATTTTTACATACGTAACAACAATTCACCCCTGCCTCATGAGATAGGGGTGAAAGGGAATTTTTATGTATTTTGTTTATTATCAATTCAATGTCATATTGAATCCCGCACCTACACCCCAGTGACCTCCAGAAGTTGTTGCGGATATGTTAGAGCGGTATTTTCCATTTTCTGAGGTGTAACCTGCACCAAAGGCAAATGCAGACTGACTGCGCCATAAACCAGTACCAAATCCAACACTTAATTTTCCAGGTGTATCATTGTAGCGTAAGTTAGACACCGCAAGACCAATAGCCGCTGCTTGTCTTGCCTCTTTTTTCACACTCTCAATACTATAGTTTAAAACATCAAACTTCATATCTGTATATTGCTTAGCCCGATCAACAGCATCATCAATCGCATCAATCACAATATTATTAACCCGTTGATCTGTATACTGCTTGGATTCATCAAGAATAATCTTCATCTGTTCTTTAGTATAATCATGAAGTTGACCACCATTTACAGCCTCTTTCGAACCTTTTTCAATTTTACCATCAGCGACATTATCAATCAGAACAGGTTCACTGGCATCCCCCCCCGCTAATGTGATTTTATTGGTTTTTTTGCCGTTTTCATCTCTATCATAACGAACAGCGTCCTCTTCAATGCCGTCAACTCTATTATTGATGTTATCAACTTTGGCATCAATATTGAGAACTGTATCACCAATATCAGCAATCGTATTGGAAATGGTATCAACTCTGTTGGTAAGATGCTTCACATCTTTTTCGACACCAGTGACCCGTTCATTGGTTTCCCAAAGTTGCCCACCATTGACGGCATCTTTCGAGCCTTTTTCAACTTTACCATCAGCTACATTGATAATTTTATTCGGCTTTCCATCGCGACCAGCATCATAGGCTTTTTCTTTATCATTCCACTTTAAAGCATCTGAATCGACCTTGTTGATGACATCATCAATACGGTTATTAATATTTGACATATTTTTATTGACGTCACCAAAAGCATCAGCGACATTATGGTGCTCTGTCTCAACAGTCGTACCATCAGCATTGACTTGAACAATCTTAAAAGTAGGATCTGTCCATTTGCCATTCTCATATTTAGCACCGCCACCGAAATAATTCGCAAGTTGGTTATTCATGGAATAAAGTTGGTTGCCCGTAATGGCATCTGTTGAACCTTGAGCAATCTCACCATCTAAAAGATACTTCAATTTGCTGTTTGTTTTCTGCCCATCTTTTTCATGACGTGCAACAAATGCTTCTTCTTCATCATCCCACAGTAAAGCATCTTTAGAGAAATTTTCAATTTTCTGATTAAACTCATTGGATACATTCGTTAAGCGTTGATTCACATCTTGAACATTATTATCAAGACCTGTTAAAGCATCACCAACATTGTAAAAATTAGCCTTCCCTACTTCACCACCTACAATAGCGGATAAAGTATATTTCAGCCCTTCAAAAGCACCGTTAATGAACTTTGCACCACCGCCAAAAAACTTTGCAATATCTGCTGATATTTTATTAATCTGACTACCATTGATTGCATCGTTGGAATTTTCAGAAATGCTACCATCTTTCACGTTACGAAGAGCAACTGGTCCGTTGTTCTTATCGCCGCCCAAAGTTACACTACCATAATTAACACTATTATCGTCATTCTTATCATAGAGAACCGCAGCAGCAGTTACTGTCTCAATATCTTTCGTAATATCCTTTATGCTTTTATCAAGTTGGTCTTTGTTAACAGCTTCATCCCCCTTCTCTGCTGCCTTAACACCAGAAATGGAACGCGCTACACCAGCATATCCCGCAATATTGATCTCAGTACCAGCTGTATCCTTACCTATGGTAATAACATCTGTATTTTTCTCTTGCTTAACAAGACTATTTTTTACCACTTCGGAAATCTTATTATCAATATTTGTGATAGAAGTATTAACACCTGTAAACGCTTCCGTAACATTATGATAGGTCTCCCCCTGAATAAGGAAAGCTGGTTCTATACCGTTCAATACATCTGTACTACCACCAAAATATTTTGATGTATTTTGAGCAACTTTTGATAAATTATCAGTCACAGCAGTAACATTCTTATTCGTAGCAAACAACTGTGAACCATTTACCGCTTCCGTTGATGTTTGAGAAAGTTCTCCATCTTCTACACCGGAAAGTGTACGATCCATACCACTTTTATTTACAATGCTGATTTCAGTACCACCTGTTGCCTTACCGATAGTGATAAGACCTGACCCATTTTCTTGCTTCACAAGACTATTTTTTGTCACATTATTAATCTGATTATAAATATCTGTGATAGAATTATCGACACCTTCAAAAGCATCAGCGACATTATGGTGTTTTTTCTGAGTAATGGTACCATTCGCTTCACGCTGAGAAATTTTGAACGTAGGATCTATCCACTCTCCATTCTCATAGCTCGCACCACCACCAAAATAATTCGCAATCTGATCACCCATCGTATAAAGTTGGGAACCATTTATTGCATCTGTTGAATCTTCTGAAACATCACCATCTAAAAGATACTTCAGCTTGCTATTTGTTTTCTGTCCATCTGTTCCATGACGTGCAACAAATGCTTGATCCTTTTCACTCCACAGTAAAGCATTTTGAGACAATTTATCAAACTCATTGGTTACATGATGTATATTTTTATTCACATTTTTAACATTTGCATCGAGCCCTGTCAAAGCTTCGCCAACGTTGTAAAAGGTCTTCTGTTCTACTTTACCATCTGTAGAAACTCTAGATAAGTTATATTGTGGACCTGAAAAAACTCCGTTATTAAATTCTGTACCACCACCGAAAAATTCTGCAATATCCTTGGATATTTTATTAATCTGGCTACCATTTATCGCGTCTGTTGACTCTTCTGAAATATCACCATTTAAAAGGTGGGTAATCTTACTATCTGTTTTACGTCCATTTTTTTCATGACGTGCAGCAAATGCTTGTTTACCATCATCCCATAATAAGGCATCTTGAGAGAACTTATCAAATTTATTATCTACATATTTTATACGACTATTCACATTTTTGACATTCGCATCAAGCTTTGTTAAAGCATCACCAACATTTTCAGCTATATACTGAGCTACTTCACCATCTGTAGAAACTGTAGATACGTTATATTGTGGACCTACAAAAGCACCATCCTGAAATGCTGCATTCCCACCAAAGAATTTTGCAATATCTCCAGAAATTGTATTAATCTGGCTACCATTTATAGCTTCTTTCGAGGACTTTCCGATGTTACCATCCGCAATACCAGAGATAACTCGATTTTCACTATTAGAATTGGCAACATTGATTTTGGTACCATCTTTTTGCGCACCAATTGTAATGAGCTTCTGCCCTTCATCCCATTTAACAAGACTATTTGCTGTTACATTGTTAATCTGTGTATAAATATCTGTTATAGAATTATCGACATCTTTAAAAGCATCCGTTACATTATGGTGTTCGTTACCCTGAACAGTAAAAGTTGGCTTGAAACCATCAATCACACCTGTACTACCACCAAAATATTTTGATATATTATCAGCATAATTGAAAAGCTGATGACCATTTATTGCTTCTGTTGAATCAGAACTGACTTTTCCAACTGCAACGCCAGAAATAATTCGATCCTTGCCTTCAGAGTTGGCAATATTGATTTCGATACCTTCTTTTTCAGCACCAATGGTAATATTTTTTTTACTTTTACTCCATTTAACAAGACTATTGTCTTCTATCTCAAACTTCATTTTATATAATTGTGAAAGATTAACAGCATCATGCTCATTGCTACCATCTGCGACTCCTGTAATTTTTGTATTGGCGGCATGAATACCACCCTTGGTCATTCTTGGTCCATCTTTGATCATGAAACCGGCATTACTCATTCTGCTATCCCCTGTTTCTACACGACCAACTTTAATATATTCGCTTAAATCAAACTTTACTTCATTGTTATCACCTCTGGTAATTTTTATATTTGTGTTCTCACTCTCATTATTATCATCGTCTTTCTGCTTAACTGCAACAAACTTTACTGTACTTCCTGCCCCAACATCTGTAGCATTATCACCATCAACAGAAAGCTTCCAGCCTGTTTTAATTCCTGCTGTAAAATCTTGTAATTGTTTATAATTTACTGCATCAGTATCATCAGTACCAGCTTTCACTTTTGTAATCTTTTTGCCACCAGCATCAATACCATTGGCTGTTATGCTTGGACCACCATCAACAAACTTAAAGCCATCGTTGCTCATAATGCTGTTGCCTGTCGTGACACTCGTGAGCTTAAGAGTATCATTCAAAGAAAATGTGACTTTATTACTGTCTTTTGCAATTTTTATATTTTTGCTTCCGTCCTCACCCGCATCCGCAACAAGATCTACTGTACTCCCAGCTTTAACATCTGTAGCATTGTTACCATCAACAGAAAGTTTCCAACCTGTTGCCATCCCTGCTGTAAAGTCTTTCAACTGTTTATAATTTACAGCATCCGTATCTTCTTTCCCTGCCGCTACTCCTTTAATCGTTTTATCACCAGCATGAATACCATTAACAGTTATGCTCGGCCCATTACCATCAGTAAACCCAAAGCCAGCAGCATCCATAATGCTGTCTCCTGCTGTGACAGTCATTACCTGAATATCATCAGCTAGATCAAACGTGACAGTGCGATCACTATCTTTTTCGATCTTGATATTTTTTGTACCGTTATTGTCAGCTGACTGAAAATTTACTGTACCATTTGGACCAATAGCCGTAGCATTTCCACCGTTAACAGCAAGCTGCCAACTCGTTTTGGTTGCATCTTGTACAGCTTTCAGCTGTTTATAATTTACAGCATCAGTATCTTTTTCCCCATCTGCTACGTTTGTGATCTTTTGCTTGGCTGCATCAATACCATCAATAGTCATGCTTGGACCATTATTACCATTAATAAAAAAGCCATCTACAGTCATGCGTGAACCGTTTCCACCGTTAACAAAAAAGCCATCATCACTCATCGTGCTTTGGCCTGTGGAGACTTTTGTCAATTTAAGATGATCATTTAAAGTAAATTCAATTTTATGCTTATTCTCTGTCGTGTTTTTTGCAATCTTTAAGTTGTCTTTTCCCGCTTCTTTTTCACTTTTCACTGAAAAATCTACGACATTGCCTGAATTCACGTCTATAGGATTTGTATCGTTCGCAGAAAGTTTCCAAGCTCCTCCTCCTGCTATGACATCTCTCATAGCTTTCAACTGGGCAACATTCACTGCATCAGTGTCATTACTCCCTGCTGCAACATTTGTAATCTGTCGCGTTAAATTCTGGTTAGTATTACCAACACTAAAATCACCTGCAGTGCTTTTCCATGCAAGATCACTCTTTGTTGTTGTAGTATTTGTTACAGGATCATAACCAAAAACACCACTCTCAACACGAGAGACAGATCCTCCCCCCACAGCAACACCATCTATAACACGTACTTGTGCGTTTATACCAATTGCAACTGAATGAGCCGTCTCAGCATAAGTATGGGAACCTATGGCAATCGAATTTTTACCTTTAGCTATTACTTTTCTTTCCTCCCCGTTGTCTGCAGGTTCCCCACCACCTATTGCAATAGAACCAAGAGCTTGAGCTTCAGCCTTCGTGCCTATAGCAACCGCGTACTCGTCAGTTGCTTTGGTCTTTAATCCTAATGCAATACTATCGTAACCAGATGCAGATGCCACCTTACCAATAGCAACACTATTTATACCGCTCGCTGTTGCATCTGAACCAACCGCAATCGCATCATCCAACGTAGCTTGGGAACGCACACCTATAGAAATGCTATTTTTACCAGAAGCGGTTGCGAGACCACCAAAAGAAACAGCAGATTCGCCCGATGCTTCTGAGCCTACACCCATAGCAACACTTGCTATACCACTTGCAAGTGCGGAAACACCAAAAGCTTGTGCACCCCCTGCCTTTGCTGTCGCACCTGCACCAAATACGGTTGAATAATTACCCGTCGCTGCAGATCCACAACCCGTTGCAAAAGAATAAACACCATAAGCCTCAGGCATAGCATTTGCAGAACCACCGTACAGCGCTCCCATATAGCCACTCACCGGCTGACCACGACTGTTAATCGTCACACCATCACCAGCCCAAGTAACCTTTTCAGTCGTAGCACCATAGGGATGACGTCCAGAAAACTCCTGATCATTAATAAATCTATTATATTGTTCCTTTGCAGTTATTCGATTACCATCAGGAATTGCCTGCTGTTGTTTGCCACCACGACCGATAACATTGTCTGCACCACAGAAATCATCATCACCAGCAAAAACAACACTCCCATGACTACCGTATGGATACAAGACACCACCACCATTTGTGCTTCTAACTGTCTCTCCTGTTATTGAGAGATTCGCAGCAAAAACGGGAGAAACACTCGATAAGAGTGTCGCCATTACCGTACTAAGAGAGACAACTTTAATTAAATTTGGTGTGGAATATTTTTTTTTCATAAGAACCTCCTCCAACAGAGTTCAACATCATTACAACGCGCAGAAACACTCATGACAAAACCCTTAGTTTGCGCACTTCAAAAACCAATAAATCAAGGCAAAACCCTCCCCCCCCTTCGATACCGCTATTTTTTACGGCATCGTCCTACAATCTTTGCAACAACATCGAATCTAGAAAAGTCCCCAACCCTTTTAGCTAGAGGGATTCAAGCTAAAAAATAAATAAAAACACAAGACTTTGAAAATATACCGTTATCTCCATTCAAAAATACTGCGATTTATCTCTTAACAAAAATAGTTTCACTAAAGAGCAATTCTACTTTTCAAATAAAGCGCATCAGAAGAATGGCAAGAGTGTAAAAATAATTTTTTATAAATTTGTAAAAATACTTCTCAATAAATTAGCTGTTCTTATAAGCACAAATTTATGATTTTTTTAACTTATTGCACAATGTAATAGATAATGATTATCATCATAATCTCACTTTTTGTTGCGAGGTAAACTGTTTCAATATATTATATATCTTTTTGAAAGAAATCTGTCTTAAATATAATGATGCACGATCTGTAAAAAGTTTTAACGTGCTCATCTTATCATCTTCATAAAAAGACAAAAGCGCGCCTAATAGTCTTTCGTTCTTCTCTCTTATATATCTGTTACCCTTCTATAGGAACAAAACATCGTCATTGTATTTTCACTGTTGTATAAATTTTTTAATATCACAAACCGAAAAGAAGCTGTTTTCTAAACTCTTTCCTCTCACAGAACCCACTGTATTTTCACTGTTGTCCGTATCTTTTCTTCAACCAACAAATATTTCAGGAATGGCACTATATTAGCTTCTTTTTGAAGAAATTTTGTTTGTATCACTACTCGTCATTCTTTTTATGAACCATTTTATCTTTAATCAGAGAAATATATTGATTTATAATGATAGTTTCTCGTTTTTCAGATCGAATAAGAGACTCGAAGATCGTGAGATTTTCACATTCCAAACTTGGTTATACAGCAGAAAATCAAAAAAGTTTTATTTTTTTAAAGGCTGTTCATTCGTATCTTATGAAATTTTAGATATGCTTTTCAGTTTCGATTTTACGCTTTAAATGTAATTTTAAAAGTGGCAAAGTGGCTTCGACTTCTTCTATATCATTGAGGTTTTGAATAAGCTCTTGCAATCTTCCATAAAGCTCTGCTGCTAATTCCGCAACATCTTCAGGAGAAAGTGTTATTTTTGCATCATGATAGGTCGTATAAACTAAATGTCCCAGCTTTTTCATCAGCCCAGTAGGAATCGCCTGCGGTTTAAAACCAGCGGCTTTCGCCTTTGCCACATCTGAAAACATCTCACCATTTCCCGTTACTAGCCAATCTAATGAAACACCACAAATTTCTTGATATTTGGAGAGCGCAGAGGCTGTAGGCTCACTTATACCAGTTTCATAAGTTCCTACAGAGCCAGCAGTGATACCAAGATGCTCAGCAAACTGCTTACGCTCTGTAAAACCAAGAGCGTGACGCACTTCACGAAAACGTTTTGCCAACTCAGTTTTAGGTTTTGCTTCCGGACGAGCCAAAAAAAACACTCCAAAATCAATATAATTGTTGACTAAATAATTATATTGATTTACATCTATTGTTACTGCCCCTTAAGAAGAGCAGTTATCACATACATAACCCCACAAAAACGGATGTTACAGCATCCATTCAAGCAGGAGCGAAAATTATGACAATTACAAAAAATGCAATCGCCGTGGTATTTTTCTGAGCTGCGCCCCTGTAATATAACCTTGGAAAAACTCAAGCCTATCAGAGGCTATTTTCCAGAGTCAAAAACATTTGGACACAGGCCAATGAAAAAACTAAATGCGCCACTGCCAACTCTATCAGTTTGCATGCCAAGCCAATTCTTGCCAACTGCTTTCTCAAAAGTTGCAGTCATATTCTTTCAAAAGCAAAAAGCCTAATACGATTCTCTTCATTTCATGCTGTGTAATATACCACTGAAATCTTATTACAAAAATATGCTAATGCATTTCCCATAGGTTTTTATAAGGTAAAAAGTTTATCAATGTCTAAAAATCAATATAAAATAGGCAAAATAATTGGTATTCTACAAAAAATGAGATTATCACTCGTTATTAAAAAGTTAGACGTTTACAAACCCTGTTTGCTTATTTTATATATTAATGGCACTGATTTAGCTGTAACTGGCAATAGAGATTTCAGGGTGTTTGGTTTATCGTCAGAATACTCTTCCTCTACGCATATTAAAAGCCTTTTGGCAATGTATTTTAAATGCTATAAATTCTATAGTAAACACATTGCCATCCATATTTACAATTGGGCGCTTCAAAATCTTGGAGTAATAAAATCTTTAATAGGCTTTGATTTAAAAGCGCGTATTTTGCAGAAAATTGACAAAACCATGAGGTTCGTATACATGGCAATTTTAAGTGATGATAGTGGAGTGATACTTAAAAAAGCTGCATGGAAACCCGCAACGTTGAGGAATTAAGCATGACCTCTTTATGCGATAAAGAATTATCTGATACACTGGTTGGTCTTTATGACGACTATCAACGCGGTTTCGACATTGGAGAAGAGCTTAAACTGTGCGTGGATTTGGCGTTATCTCTTGAATTGGAACTCAGTATTCACCGTTTAAGTGAAACAGATGCTGTTTTAAAAAAAGAGATTGTGCAAACCTTGCATCGTCGTAGAAATACTCATTCCAATGAAGATGAAATTGATACAATTTTTCATATGGATTTTGAAAAATAAAAATAATACAATACTCTCCCCATATGATACGATATTACCTCATTGCTTTACTTTCTACTACGCTTAGACAAAAAACTTTCAAGAAGATTTAAAGTGTTACGTTTTCGTCTTCTTAACAGCAGTGAGGTGAATTAAAGAAACGCATCAATTCTTTTAGATCATTATCAAAAAGTAAAGGGTATTCTCTAGCATACATCAATTTATGCTTTATTCATTAAGCACCAACTTTTCATTTTCTCAACTCTCCTTTAAAAGCAAAATATGAAATGTGCTGCAGCGTAGATATTTATAAAATAGCGTATATTGACCACACTTAAATGTAATTTATTGTTTTTCATGTTTATAAAACAGCACTATGAGTATTCCAACAAACGCAACAATGCTTTGAAAAAAATATATCGATTGAGGTGATATGTTACTGTTATCGCTTGCCATAGTGAGGTAGACTCCGAGGATCAAGCATCCAGAGATACCATTAAAACTTGCCTGCAATCTTCCTTGGTATTCAGGATCACAAGAGAGTTGTGATAAAGAAATCGAAAGAGCCCAACTCGAAAGTCCAAATCCAATCATAAAGTAAACAGGAAAAACAACAAAATTGTGTGTATTAACAGATAGAATAGCAAGGCCAATAGCCATAAAAGCTAATAAAATGGCTAATGTTTTCCTTATGGATAAAACTTTACAAAGAAGTGGTGAAAAAAACGCACCTGTCAATACACCCATAGAATAAAGCACCTCAAATATTGCAAAGGTCCTGTTATCCGCATGTAAAACCTCTTGTATATAAGGAACGAGAATAACAGGAATGGTCATCAAAAGAGTCATAATAATCATCTGGCTTATATAAGGTACAACAAGAGCTGGATTCTGTTTAAAATAATGAAGGGATGCTGTATAATTTTCCCACCAATTTTGCTGGTTTTGTTTTTTAGATCTTCGGTTTTTAGGTACCTTCATTGCAAAATTAAATAAACCAGCAATGATAAAGAATATACCACCTATTAGAAGAGTTCCTTTTGTTCCTGCATAGGACAGTATAAATCCACTTAAGCCCATACCTACAATAGTGCCAAGTTCATAAACCATATCGATGGTTGCATTTGCATTGATGAGCTGTTCCTTCAGCACAATACTTTGAATTAAAGAAATAGCTGATGGCATATAAAAAGGGATAAAAATACCCAAAAGAGCAGATAAGACCATCAATTCAATTTCTATACCAAAACGCCAAAGCATTACCCAGCCCACGATTACCAAACCTCTCACAAGATTTGAAATAATAATCTGCGTTTTACGGTTATATTTATCTGCCAATATGCCAAAAATAGGCGCAAAAATAATGCCAGGCGTCCAAAGAAAAAGCATCATCAACGCTACACCACGGATTGAGCCCGTCTGATTGTAAGCGATCCATGACAATGTAATATAATTTAGTCCACTTCCAAATGTAGCAAATAAGCCGCTCAAAGTAAAATAGAGAAAAGTTCTATTTTCAAATAAAGCAATGCGTTCCTTCAAATTTGAAGTGAACATAAATTATCCTCTAAAATGAATACCAGTCGATATGCATAATACATCCTGTTTAAAAACAGGCATTCTTACAATTTTCATTTTAGATCATTAAATTTAAGAAAGCAAAATTTCTTTTTTGAGGCTTTTACAATCTTTGTGCTGTTTTATGATTAATTCTTCTATGAAAATGGAACATTTATGGACAAAAACAAATTTAATATTTTATGTGCGTTTTATTCAGAAGCTACACCTTTATACATATGTGAAACAATTTTACGGTATGGAAGCTTCACTCACATTATTGTCCTTATTATTCCGTGCACTAAAATATGTTCGAGTATATCCTTCCATGTCGTTCTTCTATCACCACACTTTGGCTCTAAAAGAATAAACATACTATTATCTTCACGATAAATACTGCTAACTTTTCTACTCCCCTTCTCTAAATCTTTTAAAATAAGCCAATTACAGTTAGTTTTCCAATTAAAATATATAACGTAATATCTTCCTGAGCAGTTAAATTATTGCAATCATATCTCTAAAGTTTCAGATTTAGAGTACAGATACATAAAGGAGGATTTATCGTGGATAACTTGATTAATAAATGATTTTATTCATAATCAAAACAAACCTTATTTATATGATGTCGTATTTGATGATGAATTAAAGAAATAGGAGCAGTTCCATCAATTGTTATAAACTGCTCATCTATTTCCGATAACACTTTGTAAACTTTTTCAATAAAAGAGAGTTTTTCTTCGTATTTTAAGTTTAAATCATCCCTTTTCTGCAACCGTTCCAGTATAGTAATGGGCGGATCAGCTCTATCTTTTCTCAAACCACTGCCCTCGCTATAAGCATTTGATATCCGATCCCCTCAAAAGCAGCAGAGCAATTCTTGGAAAACATCGCTGAGATATTGAAATATGCCTTGCAAAAGCGTTTAAATCAAATGTTTCACTATATTTTTCGGTATATTCATAAACTGAAATTAAGAATATTATAATAAGACCTCAAACAACGACGACGCCCAAATCAGCCGTAATAAAGCCTCCTAAAACTGAACCAATAATACCTCTCTATCAGACAGACTACCATGTAAAGGTTTTAATACAATACCTTAGCGCTAATGCCATAAATGTTTCTGATAGATAACGAAGTTTATTGTCACAACAACATCTAACAACGGTCAATAGAAAAACCTAAACCTTGAGTATAAATAAAATCAACTTGAAAGCGCAAAATATATCTCTAGGACATAGTTATATTCGTTATCTGGCTTTCCCCTTATTGGCAAGCCTCCGCAACAGACGCAGTAAAAATACCAGCCTCTATCGCTATTCATTCTCCTGAATAATAAGCTATCACTACCATAAACATCAGCGTTCAAATTTTTCCTACCGAAAAAACTTGACATGCCCAGTAATATGTGTGTATTCATTATTTGTAAACATGATGTGTGCTGATTTATAATACTGCGTGTTTTTAAGAGATTCCGAAATGGGGGGGATAATGTGCACAAGAAACTGATGTTTCGGTTTTATGGGCTTGTTGTCTTGCTATATCTTTCTGATATGGTTTTATTTTTAAGTAATCTGTGGAATGCTTATCGCATAACATCCTCATCGGTTTTCCTAGGCGTAACCATGGCTTTGGGCACCATTATGCCCTATCTTTTGAAAAAAAGCGGTCTTGTGCGCATTAAAGCCTCATTGCGGTTGGTCGATTTATACAAAAGGCGAATCATTATCTATAGCCTTCTTTTATTGATTGCACTTTTCCATTACGCTGATTCCCCCTTTGGTTTTATCGCTGTCTCTATCTCTATCGGCTATCTCTCTTTGATTACCTTAAGCACACTCGAGACTTATAATACTAAACTAGCACTTAGTGGTTATATTAGCGCCCAAAAGGCTTCCCGCATTATGCAAACAGTGGTGCAAATTGGCGCCTTTTTGGGAGCAGCATTGAGTGGTTATCTCTTAGAAGCGACCAGCCCTCGAGGGGCAGCGGCTGAAATTGGCTATAATGGTTTGATTGTGACACTTTGTTTGTTTGACATCATTATAAGCCTTATAGCCGGATATATTATCTTTTGCGATGAATACAACGCTACAGATACCACAGCACCTGCAACCGATAAGAAGACAGCACCTATACCGCAAGCGGATGGACTCTCCCGTGAGCTTAAACTTTTATGCGTCTGCATAGGGCTTATTGGCTTTCATATTTGCGCTTATAATACGCTGGCAACCATTCTTTTTCAGAGTGTGAAAAATTTTGGCTCTGAATATTATGGACTTTGCAGTGCGGTTGCGGGCATGGGCGCTTTTTTGGCTGCTTTTATCAAAATCCCTCGCTTTGAATTTATTCTCCCAGCCCTTATGTTGAGCGTGGCTGATCTTATTTTTAGCACCACACAATCGCCCTATTTGGCTGTGGTCTTTTGCTTTTTTATTGGCTTTTCAATGAATACCATGCGAATTAATGCCCGCAAACATACGATTGAAGCGACTAAAACAGAGGCTCAAGCAGAGCTGGTGGGAAGCTATAGCGGTATGCTTTATACTCTCTCCCAATCGGCAGGTTATGTTATCCTTGGTCTTCTTACAAGCTCTGCCCTTATGGGTCCTCAAGCAGCTGTTTATCTTCTCCCCCTTATAGGGCTAATAATCTTTATTTATATTCTTTTCCTTTTATTGCAGCGGAACAAAGTATGAAAAAACCTATTCTTATTGTCGACCCTTTCTCCACGGGTGCCCTCTATGCCCCTGCTTTGCAAAAATTAGGCTATGCTTGCTATGGTGTTGTCTCTCAACAAGCTCCTTTTTCACACTATATGCTTTCTTATCAGGGAGAGGGCATGGCAGAAGCGAAGCTTCATAGTGTAGATGAGATAAAGAAACGCTTTCCTATCGGCGCGATAGAGGCCGTGGTCGCAGGCGCCGAAGGGGGTATTTATTGTGCAGATCAATTGGCGGCTTATTATGGTTGTCTTGGGAATAACCCCTTGACTACCGATTGGCGACGGAAAAAAGCAGCGATGCAAAAACGCCTTTGTGAAAATGATTTATCTTACATCCGATCAAAGATTCTTACAAAAAACGATTGTACTCTCGATGATTTTGAAAGCCACAGCGGCTATGTGGTAAAGCCGAATGATTCTGGTGGAAGCGATGGTGTTTTGTTTTTCTCCAGCCGTGAGAAAGTGGCGGCATGGTCCTCTAGAATCGACTGGACACAAAAAAATATTTTTGGCGCACCTAACGATGCTTATTTGCTCCAAGAAAGATTGGAGGGAGAGGAATACATCGTCGACGCCGTTGTAAATGGAGAGGCTATAAAGATATGTAGTTTGTCACGATATAAAAAAGGTATTCATAATGGAAGTACTTTTGTTTATGAAACGCTTGATGTGCTTGATGCTCAAGATCCCTCTTATGCCCCTCTTATCTCTTATGCAAAACAATGCATTCGCGCACTGGGGATTGAATATGGACCTGCGCATATGGAAATCATGCAAACAGCTCGTGGTCCAGTAATGATCGAAGTAGGAGCCCGTCTCCACGGAGGAATTGCACCCACCTTGTTCGCGCATTGCTATGAAGATGATTTACTTGAAAGCTCCGTTAACCTTATTGCAGGCGTGTTTTCGCAAACCCCAAGTCGCTTTAAGAAAAAAGGGCGTATTATCTTCCTTATCAACGAGATCGACGGTCATATTATAAAAGATGTTAACGTATGGCGGCAAAAGCTTCATTCTTGGGAAAATGTGGTTCATTTTACGCTCTTTTTTAAAGAAAACGAGCCCCTCCCCCTAACCATCGATTTAAATACCTGCCCTGCCATTATAGCAATTTGGGGACACAGTGATGATGAATTATCAGCTTTGGAGAGGGTCATTCGTAGCAATTTCTTATAAAATACAACAATTGGGAGGAAAACATGGATTCAGCAGCGCAAATAATTGAAAATATAGACAAATATGAAAAATGGAAGCAGGTCGTTTTTAAAGAATTCGATGCAACCATGAATAACACAATTAGACCTTTTCCCTGCCTATTCGGTGTAAATGGATACTCAAAAAATATGCTTAGATTTGGGTTCTACAATAAGTTGACCGCAAAAAATATGATGGAAGACCTGATAACTTATTGCGATAACTATAAAAGTTTTGGAAAGAACACATCTTTTGTTGCATTCGAGAAGCCTGCCCCCGTACAAAGTATCGAAGTTTATAGAGAAAAATTCTTGTCTATACTTAAAGATTTGCGAACTCTTGATGACCAAGAATGGCCTAAGCATATACCAAAAAATATGGACAATCCTTTATGGGAGTTCTGCTTTCATGGCGAGCCTATGTTTATAGTTTGCAATACCCCATCCCATATAAACAGAATAAGTAGGAGAAGTTCTACATTTATGTTAACTTTCCAGCCTAGGTGGGTTTTTTCTGATCTGCTCGATACAGAACAAAAAGCAAAAAATGCATTCTCCGCTGTAACAAAAAGACTTGAACCTTTTGATATTATAACAAAATCTCCTTTTTTAGGAAAATATGGCGAACCCCAAAATAGAGAATGGACGCAATACTTCCTGCAAGATAATAATATTGAATCCCCACCTTGCCCATATCATATAATGGAGCACGATAATGACTAAATTTTCTAAAATTAAATTAAATAAAAATATCTATGATATATTCAAAATGATGCTTCCAGAGCAAGGATCAATAGAGATACAAAGAGATTTTCCCAAAAAAAATACACGATTGGCATATTCACCAGGTCGATGAAACTCTCTTAATTATAGAGGGAGAGTTAGATTTTTTCTATAGCGAAAAACATATAACCTGTACACCAGGAGATATTATACATCTACCTGCCAATACAAGGCACAAATCAATTGCGGCAGATGTAGGATGCATATATGCAATTGCTACAGAAAATCTCACTATTGGAGATATTAGAAATGGGTAACCGCACGCTCTTTAATGGATTCTTTCTCATACAGGATTTTATTCTTTTACTCCTGCTTCCCATAATGCGCCCATAGATTCTGCGGAAAATAAGGCTATGAAGTTTACGTCCTCTACCCAAACCAACGTAGAAACTTTTCAGAAACGACATTTTACAGTACAAAATAGAACGTTATTCTTTAGGAATAAAAAATGGATCAAGCTTAACGGATTAAACAAAAAGGAAATAATTTTGTTTACAGCTTTATTGTCGAGCATTCACGAATGGATTCTGGTATTATCTCTATCTGAAACTCCCTACAAGCATGAAGCAGAAAAGTTATCAAGCATATTTAGTATACCTAATGAAAACTGCTATTACCATGCGTGATGGCTCTAAAATGTAGATGGATTTGAATTTTTAAATAATTTTTAACTATTACATCACTTTATTTTCATACTTTTTAAATAATATTCAATAACTTAAGTAAAATAAATATTTTTATTTTGGGTTTTGTTGTGTTGTTAATCTAAAGCATGTGAAGAGAATATATTAAAGAATTAAAATATTTATATATCGAAATTGAAGATGTCCTATTTTACCCAAAAAAGAACTATTATGACATAAGTGAATTTAGCTATTAATCTTTTGTTGCCAACAAGTGGAAAAATGATGCTGAATGTAGAAAAAATTGCATAAGAACCTTTAACAAAAATGATTAAAATTTAGATAGAATTACAAGGTATAAAATAGAATTTATTCCATCAGCGCTGCAATTTTTTCTGGTTAATTTATTCTACCAATATCATTAAAGCTTTCTTCTAATGACATCGTCTATCATTGGAGGGAGATATATGATTGTTTTTCGAATTGTGACAGCACACAAATTTCGTGATTTATTTTGTCCATTAAAAGATGTTTGTTAGTTGAGTAAGTTAAAAAAATACATAGAATTCCGTATAATGAAGTGTGTATGTATAAAACTTCTCAGGATGATCGTATTAATAGCAATGTTAAAGGGGGGCTTTTTTTGGAAAAATTGTAAAGAAATTATGAGTATCTCTAGGAGAAAAAACTCTGATTTTTAAAACAGAGAGAAACATTGATTATAACAGCTTATTAAGCTAAACGCAGAATATTTATCCTAATAATTGATGGTTAATTGTAACGGGATAGTTTTTTGATAATCATAAAGAAAAAGGTATAGAGCGTGTTTCTTTTAGTTAAGAAAGAGTGTTGCTCATTTTTTTTCTAAAAGTAAGCAACTTCAAAGCTAATTTTTTGTTCTTATAGTGGTGAGAAAATAATTGTCGAAGTCAGTGAAGGGAAGCTTCCAATAGATTGTTACAAAGTTTAATAAAAGTTGGAATACTTAAAAATTCTTTAGTTTCTATTATGATTTAAGAATACCAGGTTAGGATACGGAGAATTCAAGAGCTCAAAACTTTGTGATAATATTGGTTTAGAATTACATCTTGTTCATTCAGACGAGATGAGCCAATTATTATATGTCATAGAGACATATGGGTGGAAAATTTAAAAAAAGCTTATCCAGAATCTGACTTAAAGGTTATTGGAACTTTAGTAGTAAGATTGGCTTGGTCTCATGTTTCTCAAAAATTAGTAACCAATCTTGTTGTGACTAGACTAAATTTGGAAGATCTGCTCACTGAGCGTTTTTATAATATTATGAAATGATAAAAATATTAATATTTCTTCTTGTCCGGGACATGAAGCCGGTGCTATTTGTATTTATTATCCGTTGCACCATTGTCCGAAATATATTTTAAGTGGTTGTCATTTGAAATATGCCTTGGAAAATTATTTGGCAAGAGAGCGTACTTATATGTATTGGAAAGTAATTTCCTATTATTTGTCTCAATCTATGGGTACAACGTTGTCAAGTATAGAATTCATGCTGACAGATGACTTGCGAAAAATAAGTGTCTATAACGCATTTAGACTAAAATTTTACGAAAAACTAGAATTTAGTCCCGAAACATATTCGACAATGGAGAAAATCATAAAATGGCTTGAATCTCTGTTTAAAAGGGAGGAGGTTATTGCGTAATTCTGTTTTTCTTATGATTGTGATTGGTTGTTTGACGAGTTTTTGTGCTAGTGGTGTATTATCTATTGGCCTTTCTTTGTTACAATTCCAAGATACAACGGGAGAAACTTCTGCTACTTTAAATGTCGTTAATTTAATCGCAATTGGAATTGCTGGCTTATGTTTGGGAAACATGTTGGCGCACTATCAAGGCTTTATAATTGGGTTTTATAGTCAAATTATTTGCGCTTGTTTATTGTCTTTCTTATTATTTATGAACAATCCGGTGCTTATTTTATTTGTATTTTTTTTACTTGCTCTCTTGATGGGGGTTGATAACCCAAATAACAATAGTGCCTTGAATCAGCTGGTTCCAGCTCCCAAACAAAAAGCTGGAGTTTTTGCATTTTACACTAGTTGCTGTCAGTTTTTTGTTATTATATCCCCATTGCTTATATATTTTATAATTGCGCATTTGGGGCACAAAATAGCTATAGCCTTTATTGTATTTATCTATCTTTTGAATGCCTGCTTATGGTTTCGTATAAAGTCTATACAACAACTAAACAGAGCAAAAGAGCTATTAAAAAAGCCATCTCAAAAAGCTTATGGAGTTGGGTTCAGGTGCCTTTGGCGGATTTCTGCGTTGCGTTTTTTAACGATTAATCGTATTTTGAATAATTCTCTCTATACGGGGCCTATTGTTTTATTGCCACTTGTTCTTGCTTCTATAACATCAGATAATATAAAATTTACAGCTATTCAAAATTCTATTTTTGCTTTGTTAGCACTGGGTTTTGTGATCAATGGTCTTATCTCATCTTATTATTTACGGAAATTTCCATCTTTAATTCGTTTTTTTGTATGGGGGGCACCGGCTTTTGCCGTGATCGCAATCTCTTTTGTTTTATATTTAAATTTTACTCAATATTCCCTTTATATTATGGGTTTTTTATTAGGTATTGGGCAATTTTATTTTAGGATATCGGGAATAACAATTGGACAAGCTATAACACCTAGTGAAAATTTAGCCGAGGTGATTTTGGCAGGCGATGCCAGTGTACGCATCATAACAGCTTTATTTTCTATTGTGCTTTTATATGCAGGAAATTTTTTTTCATTTTCTATATTATACATCCTATGTGTATTTATAGGCTTTTGCGCCCCTTTATTTATTTTGCACGGACTATCTATTTACATACAAAGCTTAAAGATAAAAGAAAGCGCCACATGAATGATATTCAATTATTACGTCAGCCTTTTTTTGATTATCGTATAGATAAAAATTTTGTACAAATATTCATGACATTAATTTTAAATGAGCACATTGCGTGAGAAAAGCTGAGGTGTTCGTTACCTCTCATGTGGATAAAACGCATTTAGCCCGTTAAGCAACGAAATTGCAAATAGCACTATGATCACCATTAATTCTAAAAGCTCTACCAGAAGTTAGTGATAATGGCAAAAATCCTTTAATGATATTTGAAGAGATCGTTTATGCTAGATCAGGTTATCTAAAGATCGAGAGGAGAGGAGCTTAAAAAGTATAAAATTCATGGAAATTCAACAGCAATTTCTAGGTGTACATAATGATAGGCATAGATCGACGCGAACTGGTCAAATTCAAACAATAAAAAATCCTGCAAATGCTGAGCTTTTTAAACTATGTCATATCAAGCATATGAAAGTTCGTTTTAAATTAATGGCGGAGAGAGAGGGATTCGAACCCTCGATATGGTTTCCCATATACACGCGTTCCAGGCGTGCGCCTTCAACCACTCGGCCACCTCTCCAGAAGTTTGCACTATACCCAGAAAGAAATAACGTGCAAGTCTAAACTATACATTCAAAACCCAAAAAACAAATTCATTTATTAAAGTAAGAGCTTTTATCTGTTGAATAACAAGCACATCCCTTCTTTTTAAGAAAAAACTTTTTTCGTGGATAGGTTTGTAGAATACAATAATGAGAATAAAAAGATTGTCACCAGTTATAAACTTTCATGCTCATTTACGCACTTTCTGCTTCACAAAAAAATACTTCTCTTAAAATTGGCATACAGTCCATAGTTTTACACAACCAAATAATTAAAATCACTTACTTATACGTCATAGGAAGGGATGGTATGTGGGGAAAGAACATTTTAAGAGAGGATAAGTGGCTCTTATGCATTTTCTTAAATAGCACGAATTTTTGCAACATTGAGAGCTGTAAAATAGTGTGATGGTGTCAGTTTTCTCTTTCATAGGATTATATAATAAGCCCTACTCTAAATCCTCTATTCAATTTCACACTTCTATATTTAGTTGATACTAAAGAAAATAAAATTCAGAAAAAAACTTTGCATTTTTAATTTAATATGTATGAATATATTTTATTTTCTGAAATGAAAAAATAGTCTCATTTTGATCAAATACAAAATAATAAAAATGCAAACCTGTTTTCATTTTTACCATATACTTTTAAATTCAGCTTTACAGTTTTCAAAATATCTAAAGTAATCTCAATTATTTAAAAGAAATTACGTATTACTTCATACTTTTGATTATCGCATTCTTTAAGCGTGATATGGTCTCATCACAAAACAGAATACTCTAAAAATACTATTTTCTTTCTCATCCACACGTTTGTAAAAAAACATCTCTTAAAGCTTGCCACATCTACCTCATACGGTATCTATGAATGGTATAAAATCTATTGGATAGCATCATCTTTCCTTAAATAAAAAGTAAAAGCCAAGTACTATCAAGCTATTTGTCGCCTAATGTTAAAATATCTATTGCTATTTGAGAGAATGCATAAAAGGAATTTATTCTTTCTTAGAGTGTTTTTATCCATACATTACTCCTCCTTGTAATGTATAAAAGAGTAATTTTTATTAATTAAATATAGAGAACTTTAAAACGAAAAAACCCTACAATATTCAGGGTTCTCATTATGTAAAACGATAAATTACCATTATAAATTAATATACTGTATTAATGTTTTACAGCACTAAAGATCTGATTAGTCTGCAAAATGAGCTCGTTCTTTCCCCTTAATGTTCTTTATCACCTTATATCCTTGCTTAGAGCACGTACAGCTCGTGCAGTTTCACATTGTAATGCTTTTTGTGCTAAAATTTTCATATCTTCAAAACTATGAGTCTGTAAACACGCCTTTACTGGAGAAATATCGCAAGATATCATAGAAAGCTCATTAATTCCCAATCCAGTCAAAATCATTGCACCAAAAGGATCTCCAGCCATACCACCACATACACTAACCCAACACTTATGTTGTGCAGCTCCCTGAATAGTCTGATAAATCATACGCAAAACTGCTGGATCAAGGCTATCAGCTTCAGACACAAGGTACGGATTTTGCCGATCAACAGCCATTGTATACTGTGTTAGGTCATTGGTTCCAATTGAAAAAAAATCAACATGGGCGCTCAATACATCTGCCATAATGGCCGCTGCTGGAACTTCGATCATAATACCAAGTTTTAATTTTGGTGCATTAATATCGTTGCGGATTTCTTCTGCAATCTTTTTTATAGCGACAATCTCTGAAACAGACATGACCATCGGAAACACAATCCATAGATCTCCACCCTCTTTTGCCGCTCGATATAAAGCACGTAATTGAGGCACAAAAAGATCACGTCGACGTAACAAAAGCCGCGTTCCTCGAACACCTAAAAAAGGATTGTCCTCTTTAGATAAATGTAAATGCGTAACCTGTTTATCTCCACCAATATCAAGTGCACGAATAATTAATGGCTTATCTCCTACAGCTGTAATCATCGCCCGATATATATTAAATTGTAGCTCTTCATCCGGAATATATGGATTCTCTAAAAACAAAAATTCCGTGCGCATGAGTCCAACACCTTCAGCCCCTAAATCAAGCGCAACAGGAACCTGATTTGCGTAGTTGACATTAGCCATGATACGAATTCTTTGACCATCTGTCGTTTGCGCTGGTAATCTACATGCATTTATTTCACTGACACGTTTTTGCGCAACAGTATCAATATGCCTTTGAGCATCTTCAACGTCTTCAAGCGTAGGATCAAGATAAATAAACCCGTTATCGCCATCAATAATAGCCTGAATATCAGACTGAATTGCTAAAATATCATCACCTGTAGCAACAACCATTGGAATACCAAGAGTACGCGCCAAAATAGCTGTATGAGATAATGGACCTCCCCATGCTGTTGCTAATCCTTTTACCCTTGTACAATCAAGTTGTGCTACATCAGAAGGAGAAAGGTCATTTGTAACCAGAATTACACCATGTGGAATATCATTTAAAAAGAACGATCTATAGGATGGATTGATTTCACCTAAAACACGTCGACCAACATCAACTAAATTAACAGCACGTGCTGCTAACAAAGGATTATCTACCTTAAAAAACATATCTGAAAATTGACGAACCGCTCTATCCCAAGACCAAGCGACACCATGACCTTCCGCTATAAAACGACAAGCTTGAGCTATTAAATTTTCATCTTCAAGCAAAACCATTTGCGCAGAAAAAATCGCAGCAGAATCTGCTCCCATACGCACTGTAATATCAGAAATCACAGATGCCATTTTATGTTTTGTTTTTGTAAGAGCATTTTCAAGACATGCTGCACCAGCTGCAAAATCAATTGGCTGATCTATTATGGAAATATCATTTTGCCTTAAAACAAAAATCTTACCAAATGCTAATCCTGAACTCGCTCCAACACCAGAAATGCCTTTTTGCATAGAGCGTGGATACCAACCATGAAAAGCCTTTGTTTGAGATTCCATTGCTCTCATCAGACATTTTTCACTAATACTCACTTTTTTTGCAATAGCAATGGCATCATTGAGAAGTTGTGCTCCTTCTGCAGCATCTGTAGAAAAAATCAGAACATCACCATTTTTTGCTCCTAATTGCAATAAACCAACCAAATTTTTCATTTCAACGGTATATTGACCATGGCGAACTCTGATAGAGTTTTGAGCCTTTTTCGCAAAATCAACCCATAGAGAAGCTGGTCGTGCATGAAGACCACTTGGATAATCTAAAGTCCATTCCTGACACACCGAAAGGTCACCAATAAAAGTTTTTTCTATCTTCATCTCTTGGTCAAACAAAGTTGTAACAATTTGCTGTTTGTCCATAGTTGTTGCAAGTACTTCAAGCTGTTTTTTATCAAATAAAAGAGACGTCAATTTTTTACAAATTTCTCTATAGCGATCTGGACACGCTGCAATGGCAATAACCAAATATGCTTTCTTGCCATCCTGCCACTCAACACCAGCAGGCACCTGTATAACAGCAACAGCATCCTTGATAATTAAATCACGATTTTCAGCCATACCATGAGGAATGGCTATACCATTTCCAAGCCAAGTATTGGTTGTTTCTTCACGTGCAAGCATACTTGCCAGATAACACTTATCAACTGCACCAACCTGCACAAGCAATTCAGCAGCAGCATAAATTGCATCATTTTTATGATCAAAAGCAGCTGAAAGTTGTACAGATCTTATAGACAAGATTTCACCATCAGTAAAATCTACATTCATTGTTTCTGCTTTCTCATATCTCATCATGAATTCAAATTGCCTCACATTTGAACACCAATATCTCTGATACATTCCTTTTCAAAGCTGCATTTCCCAAAATACAAGCTATAAATACCACCACAGCTCTCTTTATATTCTACAGAATATAGCTAAGTGAGGTGCTTAAATACCTCAATATAACCGATAAAACAATTAGATATTATTATCCACCTAAGTGCTTAAAACCATCATAAACAAGTCTGCCTCTTACTCTTTTACTTTACAAAGACAAAACCCCATTTTTTACAGCACCAATCACCTGAAAAACTATGCTTTCAAAATGCTCTCATTATCCTAAGTTATCCAACATAACTTTTCATTATTCTCCCTACAAGAAAGCATCCTTCCTAATCATCCGTAACTTCAGCTAATATTTTAATTGATTCCTCAAAGTTTATTTAACCTATTATCCCTCTTTATAAATTCATTACATAATTACAAATTGCTCCATGCAACTTATCATCTTTATTCCGTGCTACCCATCTCTTATGATATCAAACTCTCGATATATAATATTTATATATTTTAAGCTACACCTTTACTTCAATCAATATCGCAAATACACAATGCCCTCTGTCGCACATTTGCAAAGTACGACATCCCCCCCAAGCACCATCACCAACTACTAAAATCAAGAAAAACTCTACAAATAAGATAAATAAAGTAAAAAATGAAAAGCAATTATTGCCTTAACCCTAGCTCTTATGCTTGTTTATTTTCAACAATACACAATAATAGTGAAATCAGAAAAAATATTCTTGAAGGGCGCTGATTGCACGTTGGTTATTTTTATATCTTTAAACACCGTAATCCTTAAAAATATAATTTCACTCTCGATTTACCGAAAATTCCTTAATGCACGTCACTTTCAAAGTAGTTTTGACTACCTTCTTATGGATTTTTATCCCTATGTCTTTTTAAATGAATATCCCCACCTATCCACACTACCACCTAAAAACAGTATGACAACTCATCAATACCACAATGCCGATAAAAAGACCCATCTTTATCAAAATGATTACATCAATAATGCTCTCATTAAATTTCTCATAATTTTCTGAAAACAAACTGCTTCTCTTATAAGAAATTACTCAACGCTTCTTCATACATAAAAAGAAAGTCTCTCCTCACTGATTATTATACAGAAACTTATCAATAAACTCTATCATAATATCAATATGTTCAGTATTTAAATACTAACATAACAGCGCACAAACTTTTTCCCTCATTGAGAAAAGCCATTTCCCCAATTCTACCTTTTTATCTTCTACATTTATTATAGTACCAACGCAAAAAGGGAAAGATGAGATTCATCTTTCCCTTTGAATACTTATAAAACCACAACTACAATTCAATGAAATCCCGTTGATGGCTAGAGAGTGTTACAGATTACTCTGCTGCCTCCAGCATAGGAATGACTGAAACATAGGAACGATTACCCGCTTTGCGTTGAAAAGAAACCTTTCCATTTGATAATGCAAAAAGCGTATGATCTTTTCCAATACCAACATTGTTACCAGGATGCCAACGTGTACCACGCTGGCGAATAATAATATTTCCGGCAATAACGGTTTCACCACCAAATTTTTTAACGCCTAGACGTTTCGATTCTGAATCACGACCATTACGCGAGGAACCACCAGCTTTTTTATGTGCCATAGACGCTCTCCTTTAATCTTTCTTACTCTTTGATGCTACAGACGCTTTCTTCTGCGGCGCAGTCTTTTTTTCAACCGTTTTTTTAGCCGTCTTCTCAACAGAAGCAGCAGCTTTTGTTTCTTGTGGTGTAGTTTCTTCTTCTTTTATAGGTTTCGCAGCAACTTTTTTAGGTTTTGAACCACCCATTAAAATTTCTAAAACACGAAGCCTCGTAAATTCTTGACGATGGCCACGCGTGCGTTTAGAATTTTGGCGACGGCGCTTCTTAAATGCGATAACCTTGCGCCCACGTGCCTGTTCTAAAATCTCAGCTGTCACCAATGCATCAGCAACGACAGGGGTACCAATAACCGCATTACCTTCTTGCCCAACCATTAATATGTCATTGAATTCAACAACATCACCCGCATTTCCACTAACTTTTTCAACTTTTACCACTTGATTAGCAACAATGCGGTATTGCTTACCACCAGTTTTAATGACTGCGAACATTTTTTATCCTTCCGTTCACTCCAGCTCTTATTTAATTTCTGCCTTGAAATAAGGGAAAATAGGCTGCTTTTTATCAGTCGTAATAGATCCCAAAGAAGGATAAAACCTTCTTCAACACAAATATGCGCAGATTTCCCCACGCTTATATTTTGTATATATGAAGGAATTTCTATTCTCTGTCAATAAAGTCCCATAAAAAAGAAAAAAAGGTTGTACCAAAAACAATTGAAGGTTATCTACCCCTTATACACTCAAATAGTGCCGATTTTTGTTTCACTTTATTATGGAGAGATGGCTGAGTGGTTGAAAGCACCGCACTCGAAATGCGGCATAGGGGCAACTCTATCGGGGGTTCAAATCCCTCTCTCTCCGCCACAGTTTATAAAGCGATATTATTAAAACTGTCTTTAATCGTAGCTTTCCGGTTGTAGCTTGTCAGCAGGTTTTGTACCAATTTATTTTTTTCGAAGGATTTTAAGGGGGGGCTCAAAGGGTCTTCAAAGACCTCTCAAAGGTCTTTATCGTTTTTGCGAATAAATTCTCATTTTTACAATTTTTGCACTTTTTTGATTTTCTGTTACATAAATCTAATCCAGATAATAAGAGAAGGCATAGTAAAATTAAAGAATTATC
The DNA here is from genome assembly GCF_042195565.1 of Bartonella sp. AP88XZML. Classification (NCBI taxonomy): domain Bacteria; kingdom Pseudomonadati; phylum Pseudomonadota; class Alphaproteobacteria; order Hyphomicrobiales; family Bartonellaceae; genus Bartonella; species Bartonella sp. AP88XZML. The sequence goes on from NZ_JBHIOQ010000040.1 coordinate 27,957, forward strand.
TCATATTTCTCCTCCTTCTACTTTTGCTTAGTTAGTACAAAACCTACTGTAAAATTATATTATTTTGCACGTCTTGCTTGAATATGTGCTAGCAACCCTAATGTTGAACTATCACGATTATCCGCTTTACTTTCTCCACGAAGAATTGGTAGTAACTCGTTTGCTAATTCTTTACCAAGCTCAACACCCCATTGATCAAATGAATTAATATTCATTAAAATCCCTTCAACAAAAGTACGATGTTCATAAAGCGCAATAAGACGACCGAGTGCAAAAGGTGTTAATAAATCCTGAACCAGCGTAATGCTGGGACGGTTTCCTTTAAAACTTCTATGAATAGCTAAATAACCTGCTTCACGTTCATCAACTCCATTTTTTATCAAGATATGCTGAGCATCTTCAATACTACGCCCCTTCATCAAGGCTTTTGACTGTGCTAAACAGTTTGCTAGCAACATCTCATACATAGAATGTAAATTTTTCTCATGCCCTTTTATAAATAAAATAAATTCTACAGGAATAACATCTGTTCCTTGATGCAGAAGCTGAAAAAAAGCATGTTGACTATTTGTTCCTGAATCCCCCCAAACAATTGGACCACTTGAAAAACTTAATGGTTTTCCATCCAGCGAGACTTGCTTACCATTTGATTCCATATCAAGCTGTTGTAAATAAGCTGGAAAATGTATTAAACGCTGTGCATAAGGAATGATAGAACGTGATGAATAACCACAAATAACACGATGCCAGAATCCTAAAAGAGCAAAACGAATAGGAATATTTTTATGCAAAGGCATTGTTTTAAAATGTTGGTCCATTTGCAATGCACCATTGAGAAATTGGCGGAAATTTCCACCACCTATTGCAAACATAACAACAAGTCCAATGGCTGACCAAATTGAATAACGTCCTCCCACCCAATTCCAAAATTTAAAAACTCTTGTGGAATCTATGCCAAATTCTGCTACTTTATCAAGCGCACTTGAAACAGCAACAAAATGCGTACCAATGGCTTCTTCTCCTAAATGTGAACAAATCCACTGACGTGCAACTTGAGCATTGACCATTGTTTCAGCCGTTGTAAAAGTTTTAGAAGCAATGACAAACAGCGTTGTTGCTGGATTCAAAATAGAGAGAGTATCAGAAATATGGGCACTGTCAGCATTAGAAACAAAATGACACTGTGGACCATCATGATAAGGTTTTAAAGCATATGTGACCATTGCAGGACCAAGATCAGAACCACCAATACCAATATTGACAATATCACTTATTCTCTCGCCACTGTTTCCCTTATAGCTGCCATCACGCACCTTTTCAGAAAATCTTTCCATATCTTCAAGGACGTCTTGAATATCGCGAATAAGATTATGACCATCCAACATGAAAATTTCATCAGCAGGTAAACGTAACGCAATATGAAGAACTGAGCGTTTTTCAGTTGTATTAATAGCCTTACCAGAAAACATTGCGTCACGCCGGCCTAACACATCTGCTGCGACAGCTAAATCATCTAGAAGTTGCAATGTTTTAAATGTCACACCACATTTTGAAAAATCGAAAAGAAGATCATCAAGTCTGAGGGAAAAATGGAAAAAACGCTGTTCATCTTCTACAAAATGCCGACGAATATCATAGACCCCATCCTTTGCGGCATGGTTTCTTAAAGCTTTTAATGTGGCTTCAAAAGCCATTTCATTTCGAATCGAAAAGCTATCTCCCATAAGCTTATCCTATACGGTTATTGATAATGAAATCTATGCCCAAACAATAACAAAGCAGAAAGCATCTCCTTTATTGATCGCTATTTTCACTGCTCACATAAAAATGAAGGAATATACAAAATATAAAGTATAAGATCCGAAAATGATATTTTTACAAGAATAAACTTTCAAATCTTTTCTATCATATACATCATTTAACTTGATTGAGTTCTTTTATTAAGCGTAAATTTTCTTCTGCTTTTGGTCTTATAAAACGCCCTAAAAAAAGATAAACAACCGGTGTAACATAAAGCGTAAAAATAGTTGCTAAACCTAAGCCACCAACGATAACCCAACCTAAAGCTATACGAGCTTCTGCGCCAGCACCTTTGGCCAAAACCAAAGGAATACCTCCTAAAATGGCACAAATCATTGTCATACAAACTGGACGAAGGCGAATGTTTGCTGCTTCTTCTACGGCTTCACGCACGCTTCTTCCCTGATCGCGTAATTGATCTGCAAATTCAACAATGAGAATACCATTTTTTGCCATAACACCAATTAACAAAATTAATCCAATTTGGCTGTAAATATTAAGACTTACACCACTTAATAGCATAGCAATTACAGCACAACCAATCCCTAATGGGACAGTGGCCATGATAATGAATCCTGAAATAAAGCTTTCAAACTGAGCAGCCAAAATCAATAAAATAATCAAAAAGGCAATGCCAAAAACAATCATAAAATTGGAAGATGTTTCATTAAGCGTTTCGGCTTCCCCTAAAGGAACCAAGTAGGTTCCTTTCGATAACAAAGGAGAAGCAATTTTCTGTACAGTTTGGTAAGCTTCCCCTAAAGCAATATCTGGAGCAAGATTTGCGCTTAAAATAACAGCACTCATGCGTTTTTCCCGTTTTAGTTGGGGAGCAATAGCTTTTTCATGTAAACGCGCAATAACCGATAAAGGAACATATCGATTGTCTTTGGTTTTTAAAAAAATATTTTCTAAATCGCTAGGACTCTTCATAGAATTTGTACGCGATATCAATTTAACATCGTAAGAATGATCATCCACGTTAATGGAACCAATCTTTTTACCATCCAACATTGCTTGTAATGTATCGCCCAAATTCGTGATATCAATCCCTAAATCGGAGGCTTTTTTTCGATTGATTTCAATAAAAAATTGCGGTTGTGTTGCATCAACAGTAAGGCGTGGGCGAATAAAACGCGGATCATCTTGTAAAGCACTAACCAGCTTATCAGCAATGGGTTGTAATGTTGCATAATCATTGCCAAGAATTGCAAATTGCAACCCTTGCCCAGTTCCACTCACACCTAGAGAATTTCCCTGCGCAGCAAACACAAAAACTGCGGGAAACTGTTTAACCTTTGCATTAACATCTTTCACGATTTCTTGCTGACTACGTAAACGTTTATTCCAAGATGAAAGCAATAAAATCAAAAAAGCAGTATTGGGTGAACCTCCAATACCCGCGATAGAGTAACTGTTAGCAATCTCCCCTGCATCACGTAATGGCTGTAGACTTGCTTCAATTTGCTCTACCTGCTCGTTCAAATATTGTGTCGAAATACCTTGTGGTCCATTAATGACCAAAAAGATAAGAGCTCTATCTTCTGCTGGCGTTAATTCCTGTTGCAGTTTCATATAGCCCCCAATACAAAGCCCCCCAAAAATAAGTGAAGCAAAAACAACAGCCCAAGGTTTTTCTAAACACTTATGCAAACTGTACGTATATGCCTTATGAAAAAAAGTACCTAATTTATATAAAAAAGTAAAATAATGATGGGACTTTTCCTCTTTCTCCTCAATATGTTCTTTGAGAAAACGTGAAGCCAACATGGGACAAAGCGTTAAAGCAACAATTGAAGAAAGCAAAATAGAAATTGCCAAAACAAAACCGAATTCTCTAAAAAGTCCTCCAACTTGCCCAGGAAGAAAGGAAATAGGAACAAACACAGCCACTAATGTCAATGTTGTTGCTAAAACAGCAAAAAATACTTCACGTGTTCCTATCACCGCTGCTGCTCTGGAACCTAATCCCATGTTGCGCCACCGAACAATATTCTCAAGAACAACAATGGCATCATCCACAACAAGCCCTGTTGCTAAAACAAGTCCTAAAAATGTGAGAATATTCAATGAAAACCCTACAAGATAAATAGCTGCAATGGTACCAATCAAAGCGACAGGAAGAGATAAAGCAGGTATCAGCGTTACACGAATGTCTCTGAGAAAAAGAAAAATGACCAAGATAACGCTCAAAATAGCAATGACCAAAGCAACTTCAACCTCATGAAGAGCGCTTTTAATAAAAATTGCATCGTCATTAATAACGTCTATATTTACAGAAGAAGGAACAATACTTTTGAGATTATCAACAACGGCTCTCACACCTTCAGAAATATTAAGAGTGTTGGATTGTGCTTTACGCACGATACCTAATCCAATACCTGTCTTTCCATTGATACGAAGAATAACTGTTTCTATATCCGGCGATAAAGTAACATGCGCAACATCACCAAGATGCACATGAGGCTTTAAAACAACTTGTTCAAAAGATTCTGGTGTTGTTAAACGTGCAGTAGCACGTACAACTAAAGTTTGCTTAGAATTGCGTAATGACCCTACTGGCACATCTGTTGTCATATCAGCAAGAACACGTGAAATATCTGCTACAGTTAATCCATAACTTGCAAGTTTTGCTTGATCTATATCAATCTGAAAAATCTTTGTGCGAGCACTATCGACCTGTACATCACCAACACCATCAACAGCAGAAATAGCATCAACAATCTGATCGTTTACAATCGTGGTTAAATCATCAACACTCATTGTTGGTGACGTTACAACCAAATACATCATGGCAGCAGCATTCGAATCTGCTTTAATAATCAAAGGCAAATCCGCATCTTTCGGTAAAGAATAGGTAACACGAGAGAGAGCATCACGAATATCAGATGCAGCAACATTCAAATCAACACCGACATTAAAGTTAATCTTCACACGGGAGCGTCCAAAAGAAGACGTTGAAGAAATCGCCTTAACACCTGAAACACGAGAAACAGCATCTTCTATAATTTTTGTAACTTCACGATCAATTGTTTCCGCCGATGCACCAGAAAACATCGTCACAATCGTTGTTACGGGAGTATCAACATCGGGTAATTCTCTTACATCAACATTTAACCATGCTGCAAATCCTGCAATGATGATCATAGCATTCAAAACAAGAGTAAAAACCGGTCTGCGAATAAATAAGGTAATGAGACCACCTTGCTCCACCTTTGACGTAGGCTGTTTTGTGCTCAATTCTTGGCTCATTGTATATCCGTTCCATAACCTACTGATAATTGCTGTTGAAGAGACTTTGGATCATCAATAGTTACTTTACTTCCTGGATAAAGCATTTGCACCCCTTGAATGACAACTTGATCACCATTTTCTAGGGGAGCTTTCACGAAAACCTGATACGCTTTATGCTGAATAATTGTTACGGGAATAGACTCTACTTTTCCTTCTCTCACACGCCAAACGAATGATCCTTTACTATTCCATTGAACTGCAAGAGGATTAACGACAGGAAAAGAACCACCATGAAACTGCAAGGAAACAGAAAAGGACATACCAGACATGAGCGTATCTTTTTCATTATTGATTTCAACCTGAACATGAAGTGTGCGACTTTCTGGATCAACGATATTATCAATCGCATAAATATGACCAACAAAAGATCTATCTGGCTGCGCGATTAACGTTGCCGTTACCTCATCTCCTTTATGGATGCGCGACACATATCGTTCAGGGGCCCATATATCGACCAAAATACGTTCTCTATTCTCAATACGGCCTATTACAGTATTAAGGTCCACGTTATTCCCCGCATCAACGGGCAAAATACCAACAACTCCAGGAATCGGTGCTCGAATTGTTCGCCGATCGAGATCTAATTCAGCATTACGCAAAACTAAATTTGCGTTATCCAATTCTAAGCGTGCCATAATTTCTTGAACTTCCGTTGCTGTATTGCTGGCGCGTAATTTAAGAATGCGCGAAAGCGTTAACGCATTGTTATCACGTTGCACTTTTGCTTTTGCAGCCGCTATTTCTTCTTTTTTAGAATCAAGCTTTGCAATCACATCATCGGCTTGTACTTTTGTACCCGCTGATACAAAAAGCTTATCAATAACACCTGAGGATAAAGGGGTAAGCTCGACTTCTGCAAGAGCTTTTCCACTCCCAAGAACGTTAAGTTGTTCATAAAGATCTTGAACTTTTACAAGATCAACGACAACATTTACCGGTGGCCTTCCCATTTTTTCATTTGAAGCTTTATCCGATACTCTTGTTTTATCCACCATAGAAATGGGTTGGTCCGCACTCTTTTTTCCAGCCCAATAGGTAACCGTTAAAACAACGATTAAAAACACCAATGGAAAGCTCTTTTTTAATAACGCCATACATCCGCCCTTGCTGTGCCATCTTCATCTGAAATAGTTTTCAACAGTAATATCGGCGTTTTACACAAAAACCCAACAGCGGGTGTATATATCTTACCCCCACCGCAAAAAACACATCTCATCTCTGCTTGACTATCTTTCATAGATTAAAACGTCAAGTTAACTATCGTTCATATTGCTTTGTATGGTCATGATAAAAAAATGTTCATATCAAAACCAACTGAAGCCATAATATATTATATCTTTTTTTAAAATATCTCATAAAAAAGAGAAATTTTTTTTATTACTATCCAAGTTTCACTTGCATTTCTTTAATGAAACGATTAGGAACCCTTTGTCTTAGACAATGTAAAAAATTGAAATGTATGCACCCGTAGCTCAGCTGGATAGAGCACCAGACTACGAATCTGGGGGTCAGGAGTTCGAATCTCTTCGGGTGCGCCATCATCAACAATATCTTCTTATAAAGTCAGACTTTTTAAATTCTTTATTTTGTGATTTGTTATTTTGTATTTTGTCATTTCATTTTGTTGTGAGTCGTTTCTTTAGCCATTTTGCTAAAATAAGATGTTATGAGTCCTTCAATTCAGCTCTAAGGTGCTTTTATTAGCTTATAATCGTAGCGATTGCATGAGTAGCGTGTGTTGTTGTTTTCTTTTTTCAATCTATGCGCTTGTTTTTGGTCTCTTCCGGATTATACTCTCTACTCAGTTAGGTAATTTTTTACGTGCTTATTTCTAATTATTCCATAACTGGATGCTTCTGGATATTTTATTCCTAGCAGTCCCATCTTAAGAGGGACTTCAGATGTGCCGCCATAAATTCCGGTTTACCACCATGTGAAACTTTTTCAGTGTGTTGTTGGAAAGAATAAATAAACTACTTCTCAAACGTACTACTATGAAACACTTATGGTATCCATTAATATCATCAGCATTTGTTGCAAACCAAAGATTCTTTTTCCTAAAAAACAATAAAACTCTTCTTGTGCTTCTTTAGCATTATCTCTTGCATGGCATATCATCGATTTCTATGATATCTTAATATTTTTCTGTTCTCTATGAATTTTTCTAATTAATCCATGGAGTACAGATCCCAAACGTTAATAAAAGCTAAGTTTAAAGAATTTTTCCATGCCTAAAACTGATATTGAAATTGCTCGCACTGCTAAAAAGCAACATATTATTGAAATTGCACAAAAAATTGGTATCTCACATGAAAATCTCATTCCCTATGGTCATGATAAAGCTAAAATTTCTTCTGAATACATAAAATCGCTTAATAAAAATCCAGATGGTAAACTTATCCTTCTCACAGCTATCAATCCCACACCTGCCGGAGAAGGCAAAACAACAACAACAGTTGGACTAAGTGATGCTCTTAATCTTATTGGTAAAAAAACAATAGCTACCTTGAGAGAACCATCTTTAGGTCCCTGTTTTGGTGTAAAAGGTGGTGCTGCTGGTGGTGGTTATGCGCAAGTCATTCCAATGGATGATCTTAATTTACATTTTACCGGTGATTTTCATGCTATTACAGCTGCTCATAATCTTCTTGCCGCAATGATAGATAATCATCTTTATTGGGGAAACACTCTAAACATTGATCCACGTCGCATTGTTTGGAAACGCGTTCTTGATATGAATGATCGTGCATTGCGCGATATTGTCATTTCATTGGGGGGCATAACAAATGGTTTTCCACGCCAAACAGGTTTTGATATTACTGTTGCATCAGAAATTATGGCGCTTCTTTGTCTCTCTGAAAATTTAGAAAACCTTACACAAAGACTCAAGAAAATTATTGTTGCTTATCGTTATGATAAAACGCCCATCACCGTTGCTGATCTCAATGCGGAAGGTGCAATGGCAGTTCTTCTCAAAGATGCTATACAACCCAATCTCGTACAGACAATTGAAAATAATCCTGTTCTCGTTCATGGAGGACCTTTTGCCAACATTGCTCATGGTTGCAATTCAGTTATAGCAACAAAAACTGCTTTAAAACTTGCTGATTATGTTGTCACAGAAGCAGGGTTTGGAGCAGATCTTGGAGCAGAAAAGTTCTTCAATATCAAATGTAGGCAAGCAGGTATTGTACCAAATGCTACAGTGATCGTCGCAACTATTCGTGCATTAAAAATGAACGGTGGTCTGGATAAAAATAACCTGACAGAAGAAAATATTACCGCTTTAGAAAAAGGAGCTGCCAATCTTTTACGACACATAGAAAATATGAAGCACTACGGTATTCCTTGTGTTGTGGCTATCAATCATTTTGACAGCGATAGCGATGCTGAAATAAAAACATTACAAAAAATAGTTGCAACAACTGGACACAAAGCTATTATCTGTAAGCATTGGGAACAAGGTGGAAAAGGCGCTATAGAACTTGCACAAGAACTCGTTACCTTGATTGAAAAGCACGATTCTGATTTTAAAGTTCTCTATCAAGATGATATTCCACTCGTTCAAAAAATTAATTGTATTATAACAAAGCTATACGGTGGACGTGGCGCCATCATCCCAGCCCCTATTCTCAAACAACTTGAAACTTGGGAAAAAGAAGGTTTTGGCGTCTACCCTATTTGTATGGCAAAAACACCTTATTCTTTTTCTTCTGATCCCAAGCAATACGGCGCTCCTGTTGATTTTGAAATTCCCATACGAGAAGTTCTTCTCTGTGCGGGAGCCGGCTTTATTGTTGTCATTTGTGGAGATGTTATGACCATGCCCCGGGACTACCCCATTATCCCACGGCTGAAAAAATTCATCTTGACGAAAATGATCAAATACAAGGACTTTCATAAATTTATAACCGTAAATTCTATCATTCATTATAAAAAGCGTTTTATTATAAAAAAAATAGAATTTTAAAAAGCGATATAGACAAATGTCTTATTTATATGATATAAGCGTTTGTCCTTTTGGATATGCCTTTAAAAGGACGTAGGTTTTTTCCTATCATTTATGACACTGAAAAAAGCAGGATAGATAGTGCAAGTACTCGTTCGTGATAATAATGTTGACCAAGCGCTCCGTGCGTTGAAAAAAAAGATGCAGCGTGAAGGTATCTTCCGTGAAATGAAAATGCGTACTTATTATGAGAAGCCATCTGAGAAGCGTGCTCGTGAAAAAGCTGAAGCTATTCGTCGTACACGTAAGCTTGCTCGTAAGCGTGCGCAAAGAGAGGGTTTTGTTAGTAACGGACGGACTGTTGCGGTAAAGTAATATACTTTATAATATTATATAATTGCATAAGCAATAGATAGTAAGCTACTAGAAAATTTTATCTTCATAGGCGATTGCAATAAATTGCTTGTGTGTGGGTTTTTGTGTACAATGTTATCTAATATGTTAGTTATTTGAAAATAATAAGATTTCTATCATAGAGGTGGTTTTTATTTCACTCTTATATTTCAAAAAATAGATAACAAACTACACTTGAGATATTTAAGCGACTTTTTCCTATGTAAATTGAGTGCGGGGTGTTTTATTATCACTTTTCGCTATAATTTTCTCCTTCTGGATATCTATTACATCACTGCTTCTTATGTACAAATTTCATGATGAATTTCTTTTTTGTCATTAAATATTCTACATCTTTCGATCATCCTAGGTCTGATTACAAAACAAAAATAACTATCGCAATATGCGATTGTGTGTAAAATATAATATCAAATTCATAATCCTCTTTCCCTTCAGTTATGTAACGAAACAATATAATTCCATAACTTTTTATATCTCTTGATTCTGTTTCTCTAAAGGATGACGAATTTCAACCACTGCACTATAGATTCTTTTTTCTTGATAAATTTCTTCTATTCATCACTTATGTAATTACCCTCATCAGTGTATCGAATAAGCCTTTCTATTTCATTCAACTTTCTTCTATACTGAGTTAGAGAAAAAAAATTGACAATAAACAGAGAAAACACTGTGTTTTAATATGGATGAATGTGCCTTTTATTACCATTTTTGATGGAAATGTTTTTAAAATTTAAATAACGAGTTAAAGTTTCTCAACACTTTCTCATATTGAATCAATGAAGATTATTTTCTTGTACATCATAAGCGGGATTCGTACGCAAATAGAATAAAAGCTATTTAAGAAAAAACAAAAAGGCTTCTTATGAATACCATAAATAATAGGAATAGCATAACATTGAAAGCTGGTAAATAGAACGATGAAGCCAGCTTATCTACCATACGGATAAGCATTATCATGGCATAAGATTAGAGTGTAGCAAATTTTATAAATGAATTATCACGAAAAAGTATCCTGTTAAAATTAGCCTTCATATATCAATCTACTCTATAAATGTTGCTCATATTTTTACGCTTAAATGTTTTATTTATCGTATTATTTTGTTCATTCAAAACTTCTTTTCAAGCCACACAATAATCCCTTTACTGAACAGCTCTTTGTTCATAATATGCATACATGCACTTTTACTTTGAGAAACAAACTCAGAAAAGAGATGCAATACTTTAGCCCTAATTTCCTGTACAAAAACTGCTAAGGCTCCAGTATACTTTACTGTTTTATCACGCCTACAGCTACATAAAAATCTCATGTTTATTTATATCTACTCCCTCATAAACAAGATAAGCACTAAGAAATACAAACCTTTTGTTTTCCTTATTTTGATATTTTTGTAGCAATTTTTTCATCGTTTAGATCTCTTTAACGAGCAATGTGTCATACTTTTTATCAGTTTCCAGTCTTATCTTTCAGATTTTAAATTTCCAATATATGACGAAATAAAGGAGTTCGGTGTGCAAAATTCTCGTTGGTTTCGCATTTCAATACTCATATCATGTATCTTAATAGCAATAGTCATTGTATTGGGTTCACCTCATTTGTTGCATGCACAAACATTTAATCAAAATTTAGGGCCCAGTGGTTTACCACTTCCGCGATTTGCTTCGATTAAACCCACCAGCGTTAATGTACGCGTCGGACCAGGAAGCAACTATTCTATCATTTTCACCTACAAAAAGAAGGGCTTACCTATTGAAATCATTCAAGAATATGATCAATGGCGCAAAATTCGTGATGCAGAAGGCGATGAGGGATGGGTGTATCAATCGCTTTTATCGGGAAAGCGAACTGCTATAACTATTCCATGGCAAAAAGATAAAACAAAAAGGCTGATGCTACGAAAAAAACCCACCGACAACGCAGAACTTGTGGCGGAAGTAGAACCTAACGTCATTGGTAATATCCTCCAATGTGATGGACAATGGTGCGAACTAAACATTAATAATACACGTGGATGGCTTCAGCAACCCCAGTTATGGGGAATCTATCCTGATGAAAAAGTAAAAGGTTGGTGAATACTCAAACTCAACAAGTTTAATTTTTATTCCTCATTGAATATCCTCACTGCCTATCACAAGATTGATTTTTTGGTTTCAATCGCACGATTAAATCAACATGTGAAATTTCCATACCTTCTGGTGGCTTAGGCAAATTTCTAATAATGGGAGCTTCTTCCAAATTATAAGGAATATCAAGAATACGATTTTCGCCTTCTATATAAAAATGGTAGTGATCAGAGGTATTGGTATCAAACCAAGTTTTTGAGCCTTCTACGGCAATAATCCGTAATAATCCCGCTTCCGTAAATTGATGAAGCGTATTATAAACCGTTGCTAAAGATACAGGTACACCTGCCCTCACCGCTTCCTCATAGAGCTCTTCAGCAGTAATATGACGATTTCCTTGAGAAAAAATCATATGTGCAAGTTCCAACCGCTGACGTGTTGGACGCAGACCATTTTGACGCAAACGTTTTTCTAACATAGAAATGGAATAATATTGCACAATTTTTCCACACTCTTTTGTGAACTGCTGCTCTTCATTCATATCTAAATTGTCTGCACTCACTGACATATTACAAACCCAAATATATTCCTGCTAAATAAGATCAAAATACAAAAAAATGGGAATAGTATGGTGTAATCTTGTATTCCATTTTTAAATAATTACCTATGTAGAATACATAAAAAAAGGCTTTTGTCATTAAAAATGATATAAAATCATTTCCCTCTCTTTAAAATTTGCTCTAAAAGTAGGTTGGGAAAAGCGCAGAAATAGAAATAAAGATATATGCAAATAAATGGAGTAACAATGGCTGAACAAAAGTCTCGCTACACTTATGAAGAGCTTCTAAGCTGCGCTCGCGGCGAAATGTTTGGTAGAGGTAATGCGCAATTGCCAGCACCGCCAATGTTAATGATTCATCGAATCACTCAAATTAGTGAAACTGATGGTAAATACGATAAAGGAATGGTTCGCGCCGAATTTGACATTACACCAGACATGTGGTTCTTTAATTGTCACTTTATAGGCGATCCCGTCATGCCAGGATGTCTCGGACTGGATGGTATGTGGCAATTAACAGGTTTTTTTCTTGGTTGGCTAGGCGAACCAGGCAAAGGAAGAGCAATATCAACAGGTGAAGTAAAGTTATCAGGGATGGTAACTCCACAAACCAAAATTCTTGAATATGAAATAGATTTTAAGCGTATTCGACGTGGAAATTTAGTCTTAGGAATAGCTGATGGGTGGCTAAAAGCAGATGGAGAGACTATTTATAAGGCGAACGATTTACGCGTTGCTTTATTCAAAGAAGATTGAACGTTATTTCCGTCAGAAAGAACTTTTCACTATTCTGTATGGAACGAGGAGGTATGAATGCGTCGAGTTGTTGTAACCGGAATGGGAATTGTCTCCGCAATTGGAAATAACCCTGGAGCTGTTTCAACCAGTTTACGTGAAGCAAAATCCGGAATTTCTTACGCACCTCAATATGCTGAATTAGGCTTTCGTAGCAGAGTTTATGGCAAGCCCGATATTAATATAGAAGAACTCGTAGATCGACGTGCTCTACGTTTTCATGGGCGTGGAACAGCATGGAATCACATCGCCATGGATCAAGCAATTGCTGATGCGGGTCTAGAACCGCATGAAGTGTCGAACGAACACACGGGTATTATTATGGGTTCTGGAGGTGCTTCAACACATTCAATCGTAGAAGCTGCTGACATTACACGCCAAAAAGGTCCAAAACGTGTTGGACCTTTTGTTGTCCCTAAAGCGATGAGTTCTACAGCATCTGCAACATTAGCAACTTTCTTTAAAATAAAGGGGATCAATTATTCAATCTCTTCAGCTTGTGCTACCTCCAATCATTGTATTGGTAATGCTTACGAAATGATTCAATATGGTAAACAGAAGCGCATCTTTGCCGGTGGCTGCGAAGATTTGGATTGGACACTATCTGTTTTATTCGATGCCATGGGCGCTATGTCCAGCAGATATAATGACACCCCTCACAAAGCTTCACGTGCTTATGATGTTAATCGTGATGGTTTTGTCATTGCTGGAGGGGCTGGCGTTTTAGTCCTTGAAGATTTAGAACTTGCTAAAGCACGTGGTGCAAAAATCTACGGAGAAATCGTTGGATACGGTGCGACATCCGATGGACATGATATGGTTGCCCCATCAGGAGAGGGAGCAGAACGATGCATGCGCATGGCTCTTGCAACAGTCAATAATAAAATTGATTATATCAATCCCCATGCGACAGCAACTCCTGTTGGTGATCCTCCTGAGATAGAAGCTATCCGTCGTATCTTTGGAGCAGGTGATCAATGCCCCCCCATTTCCGCTACCAAGTCTCTAACAGGACATTCCTTGGGAGCAGCAGGTGTTCACGAAGCAATTTATACATTGTTAATGATGAATCATAATTTTATTTGTGAAAGTGCCCACATTGAAGAACTTGATCCAGCTTTTGCTGATATGCCAATCGTTCGTGAACGACGTGATCATCAACAACTGAATACCGTATTGTCGAATACTTTTGGCTTTGGCGGTACCAATGCAACGCTTGTTTTCCAACGTTATGTATAAACAAAAGCTCTTAGTAATTGAAAAAAGTACGGTCTTACGGAGAATAATATGAAAGGTTTGATGGAGGGCAAACGCGGCCTTATTATGGGAATTGCGAATGACCATTCAATTGCTTGGGGCATTGCCTGTCAGCTCGCACAAGCAGGAGCGGAATTAGCGTTGACTTATCAAGGAAATGCTTTTGGAAAACGTGTTCATCCCCTAGCAGATAAACTTGGCTGCAAATTAGTGCTAGAGTGTGACGTTGAAAAAAGTGAAAATATTGATTACGTCTTTGAGCAACTTGAAAAAGAATGGAAAACAATTGATTTTATTGTCCATGCCATTGGTTTTTCAGATAAAACTCAGCTAAAAGGGCGTTACGTTGATGTTACAACACGTGAAAACTTTCAACGCACGATGGTTATTTCAGCTTATTCCTTTACTGAAATTGCTCAGCGCGCCGGTAAGCTTATGCCCAATGGAGGAACACTTTTAACTCTTACCTATGGTGCTTCACAGCAAGTTGTGCCTAATTATAACATCATGGGTGTTGCTAAAGCAGCTTTAGAAGCTATGGTACGTTATTTAGCTGCGGACTTTGGTCCTCAAAATATCCGTGTCAATGCGATTTCCGCTGGTCCTGTTAGAACTTTAGCAGGTAATGGTATTGCAGCTGCACGTGCAATATTTTCACATCAACGGCGTAATGCCCCATTACGGCGTACCGTAAATATTCATGAAATTGGAAAATCTGCTCTTTATCTACTCTCTGACTTATCATCAGGTGTTACAGGTGAAATTCATTATGTTGATTCAGGATATAACATCATGTCTATGCCAATACTTGAAGAACTGAAAAAAAGTGACGATTCCCAAGAAGGATAAATTTTATTTCATTGCACTAAAAAATAAAATCAATCATGTGCATAGTGCTTTAATCGGGTATTGAGTACTTTCTCAGCTATATAATAGTGTATTGACTTATAATAATATGACGTAAGGAATATGTGCAAATATTTGTAAGAATAAGTCAATACAAAACCAGATGTACGATGCCCTGTTTCGCAAAATATTTTATAAAAATCCGGAATATTTCTTCAATCCATGGTTGATAAATTTTGTATTTTATGACGTTATTTACCTTACTAAAGCATACGCTTTTGTCGTTGCTTATAAATCAATCCCCAGCCCTCATGCCACCGTAGTTTGAAAAAGAGATTAGAGAATTATTAAAATCCTTAGTTTCAGCTTTTGTGTAGCAAATTGAAAAAAATATTCCTACCGTTTGATTTATTCTTGAAACGCAAATACAATCTAATTTAGGATGAATATGAAGGCGTAAAGAAATCAATCATTAATCTTACTATATTCTTTAATGAAAGCATTTCTTCTAATGTATCAGGTAAAATAGAACGCCCAAAAATACTATAGCTGTTGCTCTTTCATGCATTTTTTTAAAGATATCGCTCAATGCACGCCATTCCATTTCACAATGGTACCTGTAAAACGTATAAAAATCCCTGTGAAGTACATAAAATCCTTTTTTCACCACCATTTTAATGTTTATACAGATGACAAACCGACACCGTCATTTTACTTGCCATGTTCTAATATTGAAACAACACTTGAGATGATTCATTAGAAGTATCTTTAATAATTTTTATCCACATATTAATCTACTTGTGACAAGTAAACGCATATTTTTAATTAATTCAATACAAAAATAAATTATTCATATAAACCAATTTATTATCTTTATAATCAGATTATTCTTTCAGTTTAAATGACAGCCACAAACAAGCACAATAACATTTTTTTCAATCTTAGACTTTCAAAGTTATAATTCCAAAAATCATTTCTTGCATATAAAAAACAGAATTGATATGTGAGAAAATAAAAGGCTTAAATATCTCTACTGAACAGCTTCAAGTACCTAGAGCTGTCTCAACATTGGGGGGTGTAATGATGATCGGCTTCCTCCTTCATAAACGTAAAAATGGGGATGTGCACAATGGCTTTATCGTTACACTATTTACGGTCACCGTCGCGAATTAGACTTGGGAGTTTTAAGAGAGATCTCTTTAAAACAAGCGCGTGAATATATAACAGCAATCGTGTTTTTTTGGGCGTTCTATTTTACCTGACACATCAGGGAAATGCTTTCATTAAAAAATGAGAAAAATAAAGGTGTGAGATAATCTCCATTATTTAAAAGATATTGCTTTAGATAGCGTAAAACTGAATTTAAAAATGATTGTAGAAATGGGAACTAGTTTTCATCTTTAAAATTTCATCTTCTTCCCAAAACAGATTGTCTTCTTGTTTTAAAGAATTACAAAAACAGAGATACACAATATCCCTGCCCCGATATTCTTAGCTTATACGTTATATAAATAAGATGCTTCTACCTAATGAGTCTTGTATTATTCTGTTTGCAAATATCATTGTGAGATGAATTTAAGAGACAATAAAAATATCTTGTTCATTACATTACACAAACATGTGTAAGTGGAAACGGATAATTTATCTTCAAAGAGATAGCTCTTAGACAAAAGCAAAAACTTTTATATTTCAGCCATGTTTCATAAAGAATCGAATGATATGAATCTATAATTTGCTGGAATATGACTGCCTTATACAACCATCAATACAATCTATTTTATATGTCTATCATAGCATGTTTCTATTTTTTATGATTTGAATTATTAAAAAACAGGATATTATTGTATTTCGTCCTTGAGGGCGCGGCTTAATAATGTGTTTGCTGCTTCAGTTATGTTTTTACCACAATAGAGAATTTGATAAATTTGTTCTACAATGGGCATTTCTACCCCAATACGCTGCGCCAACGTATGTACTTCCTTGGTATTCAAGTATCCTTCCACAACCTGACCAATTTGTTTTTCCGCTTCTTTTATATCTATTCCTTTACCAAGAAGTATTCCAAAACGACGATTACGTGACTGATTATCAGTACATGTCAAAACCAGATCACCTAAGCCTGTCATTCCCATAAATGTGGAAAGCTCAGCACCCATAGCCCCCCCTAAACGACTGATTTCAGCTAGTCCTCGTGTGATAAGAGCTATTCGTGCATTTGCCCCAAAACCTATGCCATCTGATATTCCTGCACCAATAGCAATAACATTTTTGACTGCTCCCCCTAATTGAACACCAATCATATCTGAACTTTTATAAACTCTAAAACTTTTGTCACAATGAAAAAGTTGCTGCAATTCTTTACCAAACTCAACATCAGAAGCTGCTATCGTCATTGCAGTAGGCCAACCAATAGCTAGTTCTTGAGCAAAAGTTGGTCCAGAAAAAACAGCTAAAGGAATTTTTTCACCTAAAATCTCACGAGCAACCTCTTGTAAGAAACGTCCGGTACCATGTTCTAAACCTTTTGTCGCCCAAATAACGCGTGAATGCTGATCTAAATAAGGCTGAATATTATACAAAACTTGATGAAATACATGGCTTGGAACAGCGATTAATATATTGTGACTTGCTATTATAGCAGTTTCAAGCGAAGCTTCAAGTAATAAATTGTCAGGAAATCGAATATCGGGTAAATATACTTGATTACAACGTTGTTCCTGTAATTCTTTGATATGTTGAGGACTATATCCCCAAAGTAAAACATTATGACCATTACGGGCAAGAGCTATCGCTAATGCAGTACCAAAAGAACCAGCACCTATAACTGTCATTGCAACGGTTTTCATTAAATTTTCTGATTATTCTCTAAATTTTTGATTTCAATTACATATTATTATTACAAATAATTTTAATGCTATCTTTAATATAAATTCTTTAAATCTAAAAATATTACTGCTTCGTAGCTTTTTTATCTCACACAATATAAAAACTTGTTTCGCACATTCTCTTTCTTTGTAGTAAATTTTACAAACATAACTTTTTGTATATTCTACAAATAGCTATTTGTCTCAAAAATTAAAGATTGACTAAATACCCCACGGATTTTCTCTTTTAAATTAAAAGTATATTCAAAATAATGATACTCATTCCACTGATATCTTGTACTTATCTCCTGCTTTATATCCTACGAATTTCTTCTACGAAGCTGATACATGCCGCATCAGAGCTCCGTAGATATTTCTAACAACTACTCCACAGGAAACTGCGTATTTGGATCTTGCTCCATGGGCATTTCTGAACCAGGTGCTTGATCTACAGGAATTTGCGTACCTAGACCCTGCCCCATGGGCATTTCTGAACCAGGTGCCTGATCTACAGGAGTTTGCGTACCTAGACCCTGCCCCATGGGCATTTCTGAACCAGGTGCTTGATCTACAGGAGTTTGCGTATCTAGACCCTGCCCCATGGGCATTTCTGAACCAGGTGCTTGATCTACAGGAGTTTGCGTACCTAGACCCTGCCCCATAGGCATTTCTGAACTAGGTGCCTGTTCTACAAGAGTTTGCGTACTTGCACCTTGCTCCATCGAAACCTCTGAGCCCTGTATCTTTTCTGGCTGTTTTCTTACGGATATATCTTTGGTTGATAACTGCTCAGACACTGAAGAATCATCTCTACTTGATATTTCCGGTTCAATAACACGTCCTGAACCACCCATCATATTATAATTCAAATGAGAAATAGCCCACCAAGTTCCCCCAATAATAACAAAAACGCAAATAGCAGCAAACCACAACGCGCTTAAATTCCACTTGGCGTCTGGACCAGAATTCAAGTGCAAAAAGAAAACAATTTGTACTATAATCTGAATAATCGCCATCCCAATAAGATACGCAACCTTTGTACTAACTGCCCAACTTTCCATCATTCCATACATCACAGGAATAAAAGAACCCAAAGTGAAAAATACAGCCAGAATAAAACCAACCAAATAGGAACCAGTACTGGGACCATGTGTTTCATTTTGCACGCTCATCACAACGCTCCTAATAGATAAACCATGGTGAAAACACCAATCCATACAATATCAAGTAAATGCCAAAAAATGGAAAGGCATGCTAAACGTGTCTTATTGTTCTGATCCAAGCCATTACGACGAAGATGAAAAAACATCACAACCATCCAAAGAAGGCCAACACTTACGTGAAGTCCATGGGTGCCAACCAAAGCAAAAAATGCTGACCAATAAGCAGAGAGAATTTCCCGTCCAAAAAGCTGTAAACCTGTTGCAGGATCAATACCCGCATAAGCATTTGGATCGAAATAAAAAACCTCACTCAAAAGTTCATGAAATTCGTAAAGTTCCATACCAATGAAGCAAC
Organism: Bartonella sp. AP88XZML; assembly: GCF_042195565.1. Classification (NCBI taxonomy): domain Bacteria; kingdom Pseudomonadati; phylum Pseudomonadota; class Alphaproteobacteria; order Hyphomicrobiales; family Bartonellaceae; genus Bartonella; species Bartonella sp. AP88XZML. The sequence goes on from NZ_JBHIOQ010000040.1 coordinate 47,314, forward strand.
ACCCCAATACAAAGGTAATAGCCATCCATAAACGCACACCACTGATGTTATTTTTATGTGCTTGTACCATTGCAAAGCCATAAGTGACGGATGAAAACAACAAGAAAGCAGTCTCAACCAAAACAAACTTTAAATCTATAAACTCACTGCCCGCTTTACCACCACCATAAGAAGCAGAAAATACAGCAAAACTTGAAAACAGTGTCGAAAACAGGATTAAGTCTGAAAGAATATAGACCCAAAAACCAAACGTCATTACCGAGCTACTATCGTGGTGAAGTTCATCTATAGTGCTCGCGTTATTCATTGTTACAGCACTCATACTATTACTCCTCGTTCTTTAAGAACAGCCGTAAAGGCATCTTCAGTTTTTTGCACTTCTTCAGCTGGAATATAGTAACCATGATGATCACCTGTTAATGAATGACACACAAGCGTTGCGATAAAACCAACCAGTCCAACCGCAACAAGCCACCAAATATGCCAAACAAGCGCAAAACCAACAACTAATGAGAAGAAGCCAGCAATAATTCCAGCCGATGTATTCGAAGGCATATGAATTTTTGTAAATCCACTTGTCGGCCGTTGATAACCACTTTTCTTTATATTCCAATAAGCATCATCAGACTGTATCTTTGGAAGGAGGGCAAAATTATAGGAAGGAGGCGGTGAAGAGGTAAACCATTCAAGTGTACGTGCATCACCCCAAGAATCATTTAATGTTACCGGTAAGTGCCCTTTATGCTTAATACCGTACCAAATCGCCAAAACAACCTGTAGCACGAAACAAAGGATACCAAGTAAGATAATACAAGCACCCAATGCAGCAATAATAAACATCGGCTGCCAACTAGGTTCCATGTAATGCTGAAGACGACGCGTCGCCCCCATTAAACCAAGCGCATAAACGGGAAAAAAGGCAAGGTAAAAACCAATAAACCAACACCAAAAAGATGTAATACCTAGTATGCGATTTGGTTTATAACCAAAAACTTTTGGAAACCAAAATGCAATCCCCGCTAAGTACGCAAAAACCACACCTCCAATAATTGTATGATGGAAATGTGCTATCAAAAAGAGCGAATTATGAAACTGCCAATCAGCAGGAACAATAGATAATAAAACACCTGTTAATCCACCACCAACAAATGTAAAGATCATACCCATGCACCAAAGCATAGGAGGCTCAAAGCGAATCCGACCTCTATACATCGTAAGCAGCCAATTAAAAACTTTTACACCGGTTGGAACTGCAATAATCATCGTAGCAATACTAAAAAAGGTATTTACAGCTTCACCCCCACCCATTGTGAAGAAATGATGTCCCCAAACAAGAAGCGAAAGAATCAAAATAACCAACATGGCCCATATCATTGAAGTATAACCAAAGAGGCGTTTTGAAGAAAAAGTTGATACAACTTCAGAAACAATTCCAAAAGCAGGAACAACCAAAACATAAACCTCAGGATGACCAAAAACCCAAACATAGTTAATCCATACCATCGGATTTCCGCCACCAACATTGGTAAAGAAATTCATGTTCAAATAACGATCACATGCCAAGAGTGCAAATGCTACAGCCAAAACAGGATAAATGACTACAATAAGAACATTGCTGACAAAAGCACTCCAACAAAAAATAGGCATTCTCATCATTGTCATTCCAGGAGCACGCATTTTAATCATCGTTGCAATGAAATTCACTGATCCCATTGTTGTTGCAATACCAGAAAGCTGAAGTGACCATAAATAATAATCTACCCCTGTATCTGGACTCGTTTGCAATTCTGTAAAAGGTGGATACATCAACCAACCACCACGACCAAAATTCCCAACACCTAGGGATATGTTAATCAATATCGCCCCTGCAGCCGTAATCCAAAAACCTAGATTATTTGCAAAGGGAAAAGCAACATCACGCGCACCAATTTGAAGTGGTATAAGATAATTAAAAAGACCAAATAAAATAGGCGTGGCCATGAAAAAAATCATGATCGTACCATGCGCCGAAAAAATTTGATCAAAATGCTCAGGGGGCAAATAACCTGCTGTTTCACTCCCAAGAGCTAAAGCTTGATGCGTTCGCATCATAAGTGCGTCCGCAAAACCGCGAACAAGCATAATAATTCCAAGAACGATGTACATAATACCTATGCGTTTATGGTCAACCGTTGTAATCCAATTTCGCCATAGAATCCCCCACCACCCAAGTACTGTTAGAGCAATAACAGCAATTAAACCAACCAAAACAATCGCAATACATGTATACAAAACGATCGGTTCATGTGCAAGCGCATGAAAAGCACCTGCCGTAGGATCTGTAAGTCTTCCAAACATTTCTCAACCCATTTCAAATGAAATTCAAGTTTAAAAGAAACCTTTGTTAAAAGGGCTCTTTACTTTATTGACTCTGTTAAATAACATCAGGATCAAATACTGAACATAGTGCACCCCATAGCGTCTGAACAGCAGCACGTTTCATTAAATCTTCATTACATACCGTCTTTTCATCGACACATCGATTAACAACACGATAGTAAAGCCGCTTCTCAACAGGTGCAAAATAACGAACTTCAGCATCTTTTTCCTTCGCAGCAATATCACCCATACGAGGCGCAATAGAAAGTTGACGATAAGATGAACGATCAAGTACTCGACCATTAGCCCGAGCTTTTACAATCCAATCCTCAAAATCCTGCAAAGACACAGAATGCCACTTAAACCGCATACCCGAAAAACCATCACCACTATAATTTGCTGAGGCTCCTTTGAATACTCCTTGCTCTTCAGCGACCAAATGCAACTTAGCATTCATCTGCGGCATAGCGTAAAGAACAGTACCCAATTTGGGAACCCAAAAAGCATTGACAGAATTCTCTGACGTCAATTGCAATAAAACTTGACGTCCTTCAGGCGCATAAATCTCATTAATCGATGCAACACCGTATTCAGGATAAATAAAAAGCCATTTCCAATCAAGAGCAACAGCATCAATCTGTAATGGCTTTCCTTCACCTACAACTTCCACTGGAAGAGGATTTGTAGGTTCAAGCTTATAGGTATAATAAGCTGTTAATGAACCTAAAACCATTACAATTACAACTGGAATACCCCACATCAATGCTTCAATTTTATTTGAATGTGCCCAATCAGGAGAATAGTCCGCTTTCATATTCGATGCACGATATTTTATAGCTAAAAATACCACACTCACCATAACTGGGATAACAATACAAAGCATCACCACCACACAAACAACGATCAAAATGAGCTGTTGACGTGCAACATAACCTGATGGCTGCATAACATCAATTTTACAACCAGACAAAAGCAGTGCTCCCCCTAAAATCACAAGCATTTCTAATTGTCTAACAAAGCTTTTCATCTCTATTTACCCCCGTCATACGCACTAAAAACTGTCATAAATATATACCTCACATTGTACAGATTTGAAAATAATTATCAAGAGAATTAAATGCCTATATTACTCTTATTAAACGCTTACTCTTTACCTATCACAATTTAATTGTTTTGCTTAATTGTTTTGCAATATACTCAAGTGCAAACCGATATCCATCACCTCCACACCCAGTTATGATAGCGTCTACACCTGCAGATGTATAAGAATGGTGACGAAAAGCTTCACGCTGATAAATATGAGATAAATGAACTTCTACTTTCGGCCCTGAAAACATTTTTAGGGCATCAAGAAGTGCAACAGATGTATGACTGTAAGCCGCTGGGTTAATGATCAATCCAGAACTTGCCTCTATTGCTTCTTGTATCCATGCTACTAATTGCCCTTCACAATTACTTTGATAAAAATTTATTATGATATCATTTTTTTTTGCCCATTCTCTGCATCTTTTTTCAATATCTTCTAGAGTTTCAGTTCCATAAATTTCTGGCTCACGTTGACCTAGAAAATTTAAATTAGGACCATTTAAAATCGTTATTATCTCTGACATAGCAAGCCTTTTCTTTCAGATCTATCACTTATTAAAAAAATATTTAGCATGTTTTTACGGCAATAAAGCGCCATCCTTAATCTCAAAGAATTCTGCGCGTCCTTTTAAGTCATCAAATAAAAGACGATCTGTTCCTGTCATAAATGTTTGTACAGCTAAATCATCAAGAATATCAAATAGAGCAGCACGTCGATGCGAATCAAGATGGGCAGCCATTTCATCAAGAAGAAGAATGGGAGATCTTTCCGACATCATACCTGTTAGACGTGCATGACACAAAACTAAACCTGTTAGCAGCGCTTTTTGTTCACCTGTTGAACAAGATGTTGCTGCTCTATTTTTATCAGCATAAAAAACCTGCAAATCTGCACGATGTGGTCCTTCTAACGTCCGACCAGCAGCACGATCCATTGCGCGATTATGCCGCAATCGATCACAAAATTGTTCTTCAACTTCAGTTGCTGATATTTCACTAAGAGCTGTTTCTAAAAAACCATCAATTTGCAAAAAAGCTCGTGGAAAAGGTATCTGTGAGGGCATTTGTGTAAACATGTCATTTAAAAGACGAATAACATCAACACGCGCCGCAGAAATAGCTGTCGCCAATTCTGCCATTTGCTTTTCTAAAGCATCAAACCAAGCACAATCTTCATTTCCATCTAAAAACAAACGATTACGTGCGCGCATAGCTCTATCATAATCGGCTATGCGGCGCCTATGCAAGGGATCAATCGCCAAAACCATACGGTCCAAAAAACTACGGCGCTCAAGTGAAGGACCTGTAAAAAGACCATCCATAGACGGTGTTAGGACACTAATATGACAATAATCTGTTAGGCAATCACTCGACTCATTCACACCATTAATATGGACCTTTCGACTGTTATCGCTAACCTCAAAAGCTGTACCAATCTTTACTTCACCATAAAGAGCGCATTCAAGACGCGCAAATACAACAAATCCTCCACCACCACCATCTACAAAGCTAACGTCAGAATAAACAGCACGCCGCAAACCACGACCAGGAGAAAGAAAAGATAACGCCTCTAAAAGGTTCGTCTTACCAGCACCATTATGGCCAGTAAAAACCACATGCTGACCAGAAAAATGAATATTGAAAAAAGAATAATTGCGATAACGTAAAAGCTTCAGCTGCCTCACTGCCACTTTGTGCACATGACTGGCCATGCATTGCAAAACAACTGCCCCTAAACGCGAATAGGCATCAGTACATAGAGCACATTCGCATCATCATTATCACGAATCAGAGCTGGTGCTCCAGCCTCAGCCAACATAAAAACCATCTCATCACTTGAAAGCTGCCCAGCAATATCCAAAAGATAACGTGAATTAAATCCTATCTCAAGCGGTTCAGATGCATAAGTTACTGATAATTGATCTTCTGCACTGCCCGAATCTGGGCTATTAACAACAAGCCTTAACTGTCCATGCTCAATCGTTAATTTAACTGCACGCCCCCGATCACTTGAAATCGTTGAAACACGATCAACTGCAGAAGAAAAGTCCTGCCTATTAACAATTAATTCTTTATCATTTCCAAGAGGGATAACACGTTGATAATCTGGAAATGTTCCATCAATTAATTTTGATGTAAAAATCACAGAGCCTATAGAAAAACGAATTTTTGTCTCCGAAAGCTCTATACATACATCGCTATCATTTTCTTCTGAAAGAAGTTTTTGCAATTCTCCTACAGCTTTACGGGGAACAATAACACCAGGCATTCCCTCAACTCCCGAAGGAGCTTCCATCTCAACTTGTGCCAAACGATGACCATCAGTTGCAACCAAACGCAATTTCAAAACACCATCATTAATAATATGGAAATAAATACCATTAAGATAATAACGGGTTTCTTCAGTAGAAATAGCAAATTGTGTACAATCAAGTAAATGTTTTAAGCCTGATGCCGATAGAGAAAAACGATAACCAAATTGCCCAGGAAGCGACTCTGGAAAGTCTGCCTTCGGAAGACATTGAAGCTGAAAATGTGCACAACCCGAAACAACGGACATTGTACCTGCTTGATTCTCATCGAGGGATAATACAACTTCATTGCTATCAGGAAGTTTTCGAATGATATCATAGAGCAAATGTGCCGGAACAGTTGTTGCTCCAGCTTGTTTAACATTAACCGCAAAAGATTCCATAACCTCTAAATCAAGGTCTGTTGCTTTTAACTGTACACGGACATTTTCTGCATCAATCAACACATTCGATAAAATAGGAACAGTATTACGGCGCTCTACCACACGGTGAACCCGACCAAGAGACTTGAGAAATTGACTGCGATCAACTGTAATACGCATAAAAGCCCCGTATGATTTACTAAAAACTATAAGAATTCCTTAGAATTAAAGAATAGATCCCTTTAGAGAATCGCCTGCTAGAGTTTATTAAACCTCTCTTAAAATGGCAAGTCACTCCTGCATAAGAAAAAATAAATCTTTTCATTAAATTCTTTAAAGTCTCTCCAAAGAAAGAAACGATAAACACTATACAGCCTGTTCTCCAATCAACCGCTTAAGCAACTCAAGTTCCTTAGCCAAGGTCTGATCACCACAAACCAAATCTTCAATTTTACGCACAGCGTGTAAAACTGTTGTATGATCACGCCCACCAAAACGGCGCCCAATTTCTGGCAATGAGCGAGGAGTTAATACTTTTGCTAAATACATTGCAACTTGCCGTGGCTTCACAACCGTACGTGTTCGACGATTAGATAACAAGTCCTGTTTAGAAACATTATAATGGCGTGCTACCGTACGCTGAATTTCTTCAATCCGAATACGCTTAGGTTCACCAGGACGTGTCAAGTGACCTAATAACTCATCAATCCGCTCTAAAGATAAATCAGACTCAAAAGATTGACGAAACAAGAGCTGATTAAATGCACCTTCAATATCACGCCCAGACCCTAAAACCGTTTTCGCAATATATTCCAAGATATCATCAGAAATTGATACCATGCCATCATCTTGTTGTGCCACCTTCAACCGCTGGCGCAACATTTGCAAACGCATTTCATAATCTGGTGCTTCAATTTCAAGAGCGACCCCTCCCTGAAGACGAGAGCGAACGCGAAGATCAAGCGATTCTAATTCTGCTGGTGGACGATCTGCAGCGACAACAACCTGTTTTGCACTATCAAGCAACATATTAAGCAAATGGCAAAACTCATGTTGTATCGACTTACCCTGCAAAAACTGCATATCATCAATAATCAAAAGGTCGATATCACGAAGCTGTTCTTTAAAAGAAAGAGCATCATTATCACGAATAGCTGTTGCAAAACGCCACATAAAATATTCAGCAGTTAAATAAATAACGCGCGCAGACGTTAAACGCTTCAATGCAGAAGCAGCAATCGCTTGAAGCAAATGTGTTTTTCCTAAGCCAACAGATGCGTGAATAAAAAGAGGATTAAAACGTAAGGCACTTTTATGCCCTTCTGCAATGGAACGCGCTGCTGCTAAAGCAACACGATTAGAAGCCCCCTCAACAAAACTTTCAAAAGTATAGCGAGAATCAAGTGGAGATCCAAAAACTCCCGTTTGAGAATTCTTAACTGAATGCTCTGCGCAACTTTCAACAAAAGATGAAGTCGCCTGCTCCTCTAGCACAACAGGAGGAACACTTCTTTTACAAACGACATCTCTTGAAACGCGTTCCATACCACGAACAATAACTTCAACACGAAGAATTGCTGAATTCTCTTGTTTCCATAAATGTGTCAGAAGAGAACCATAGTGATTATTAATCCATGAACGTAAAAAAGCAGTAGGAACAGAAAGCTTTACAAGAGTATGACTATATTCAGCAAGCTTCACACGTCCAAACCAACTGGTATAAGCCTCAACACCAACCTGCACCTTTAATTGCGCCATAACACGTATAAAAGCCGCCGCACTTTCCTCCTCTGAAACAATAGAATGCCCTATAGAAGCATTTCTACAAACGTTCTCATCACTTTCCGTCATCCTATTCTTTATTATGTTCTCTGCCGACAGGATATTTACCGAAACCCTTTTAAAGGAACTAGCTTTAGAGTTCAATTTATCCACCATCTTCCATCCTGATAAAAATAAAATTTTGTCCTGCCAAACAACTAAAATAAATCTAGCGAAGGCAAAACGCCCTACCCCAAATAAGATTACTCACCCTCCCCTAGGATAGCCTCATCACAACCCCACTAACAAAGATGACCAATAAGATTTACTTGCACTCATGATATGACCCACCCTTCTAAAATGGTAAACATATCCATTAAGAAAACTAAAAAACCGTCAGAAAACCTCTCCAACACAAAAGTTTCGAAAAGCCTAAATCAAAACATCTTGTATTCAACAAAATACAGAATAATGCGCTGATGTGACCCCTTCATGCTTCTTAGTCTTCATAAGAACCATACAAAACAGCAGAGGTAAAATGCAAGAGGTCAAAATAAAATCAAAAAACCCGAAAAAAATGCTTATATTAATGAGGACTGAAAAAAATATTGATTCAATTCATTTTTTTTCTCTAAATTTACCAATAATTAAAGAATCTCTTCAGATTTAAAAAAAAAAATAAAATGCTTGACAAAAAAGACTCTGTACAAATCCACAAAGCTTGTGGATAACCATACCTCCCCCTATAAACTTTCTCTCCTTTTTCAAGTGGAGAATCATTATCGATTCTTATTTTCAATAGAAACTTTTTGAAATAATAAACAAAAAGCCAGCATCCTCATGGATACTGGCTTTGTTCTCAATTAAAGGAGAAAAGCTTAAACGCTGAGAGCCTTCAAACGTTTAGCTAAACGCGATACTTTCCTCGCAGCAGCATTTTTATGAAAAACCCCTTTAGAAACTGCACGCATAATTTCAGGTTCAAAATTCTTAAATGCAATCTCTGCAGATGCCTTATCGCCACCCGCTAAAGCATCATCAAACTTACGTATAAAAGTACGAACGCGTGAACGGCGGGCCTTATTAACCTGTGTGCGCGCCGCAACCTTGCGCACCGCTTTTCGAGCAGAAGGTGTATTCGCCATAAATATAATCTCTCTTTCAACACCTTGGTAAAATGAGTCTCAATAACAACTCTACCAATATAAATAAATCCAACCAAAGCAAAACTATAAAGCTGCCTATAACTGTGTGGTTTATAGCGCAATCCTAAAGCTAACGTCAATTAGATTTTCAAAGATAGCCATAAAAAAACGAAGCCAAACTCTTTGATCCGCAACTTTATAGCTTAATAATAGATATTCCTTAACAAACAAAAGAATTTAAACGGCTAACTTACGCAAGACATATTGCAAAATTCCACCATGATGCAAATAATCTAGCTCATCTTCAGTATCAACACGGCATAATAATGGAACGGTTTTTACCGTACCATCAGAAAAAGTAATTTTCGCTACAGTCTTTTGACGAGGTTTCAAGTTATGAATCCCTTCAATTGTCACCTTTTCATCTCCCTTTAAGCCTAAAGATTTCCAACTTAGTCCCTCTTCAAAGACAAAAGGGACAATGCCCATACCAACAAGATTAGAGCGATGAATCCTTTCAAAAGACTGCACAATCACTGCTTTGACACCAAGAAGATTGGTCCCCTTGGCAGCCCAATCGCGGGATGATCCATTACCATATTCAATACCTGCAAAAACAACGAGTGGAATACCTTCTTGTTTATACGCCATTGCTGCATCGTAAATGGTTTGTTCTACCGCTGACGGATAATGAACCGTATAACCTCCTTCTCGACCATTTTTCCCTAACATGAAATTACGAATGCGAATATTGGCAAAGGTCCCACGCACCATAACTTCATGATTCCCACGACGCGTTCCATACTGATTAAAATCAGCCACTTTAACACCATGATCCATTAAATATTTTCCGGCAGGAGAAGCTGCTTTAATAGAACCAGCAGGAGAAATATGATCCGTCGTGATTTTATCACCAAATAAACCTAAAATCCGTGCATCTTTAATATCTGGTAAGATATCAGGTGTTTTCTGCATATCATCGAAATAAGGTGGATTGCGTACATAGGTGGATTGCTCATCCCAAGAATAGGTAGAACCCGTAGGAATCTGAACTTTTTGCCAATTTTCATCTCCCTTAAAAACATCTGCATACTTTTCGGCAAAAACCTTCCGCGTGACATTTTTTTCGATAAACTCCTGTATTTCTTGAGAAGTTGGCCAAATATCTCTCAAATAAATGGGGTGGCCATTTGAATCTTCACCTAGAGGCTCCTTGGTTAAATCTTTACACACCGTCCCGATGAGCGCATGTGCAACAACTAACGGTGGTGAAGCTAAATAATTCGCTTGCACATCAGGGGAAACACGCCCTTCAAAATTACGATTTCCTGAAAGAACCGCAGATGCAATTATACCATTGTCATTAATCGTTTTGGAAATAGCTGGATGCAAAGGACCAGAATTCCCAATACATGTTGTGCACCCAAATCCTACTAAGTTAAATCCTAATGCATCTAAATCTTTTTGCAGACCCGAATTTTGAAGGTAAGCTTCAACGACTTGTGAACCAGGTGCAAGAGAAGTTTTTACCCATGGTTTACTCTTAAGACCCTTTGCCACAGCATTTCGTGCCAAAAGACCCGCTGCAATAAGAACACTTGGATTCGATGTATTCGTACACGACGTAATCGCAGCGATCACCACATCACCATGACCAAGCGTATATTCTTCACCCTCAACCTGATAACGCTTATCTTGTCCAGAAGTCTTCTTATAGTCTTCGACCAATGCCTTCTCAAAACCCTGCCCAACATTTTCCAACGCAATACGTCCTTCAGGACGTTTAGGACCAGCCATAGAAGGGACAACGGTTCCCATATCTAATTCAATTGTATCACTAAAAATGGGATGAGCCACCATTTCATCATGCCACATCCCTTGTGCTTTGGTATAAGCCTCCACTAAGGCAATCCGACTTTCATCACGCCCTGTCATATTGAGATAACGCACTGTCTCCTTATCAATTGGGAAAAAACCACACGTTGCTCCATATTCAGGTGCCATATTTCCAATCGTTGCCCGATCAGCAAGCGTCATATGCTCCAAACCAGGACCAAAAAACTCAACAAATTTACCGACAACACCCTTCCGACGTAGCATTTGGGTCACCGTTAATACGAGATCGGTGGCTGTTACACCTTCCTTAAGTTTACCTGTTAGACGAAAACCAATCACTTCAGGTAACAACATAGAAACAGGTTGGCCTAACATTGCTGCTTCTGCTTCAATACCACCAACACCCCAACCTAAAACCCCTAAACCATTTACCATAGTCGTATGCGAATCAGTTCCCACACAGGTGTCAGGATAAATCGTCTCACAGCCCTCTTCATTCTTCATCCATACACATTGTGCTAAATATTCTAAGTTAACCTGATGACAAATCCCTGTTCCTGGAGGAACAACGCGAAAATTTTGAAAGGCTTGTTGCCCCCATTTAAGGAAACGATAACGTTCACCATTGCGTTCATATTCATGCTCAACGTTTTCCTTAAAAGCCATGGAATTGCCAAAAGCATCAACAATAACTGAGTGATCAATGATGAGATCAACGGGAATGAGAGGATTGATTTTTTCAGCGTTACCGCCAAGTTTAACCATAGCATCACGCATTGCAGAAAGATCAACAACTGCTGGAACACCTGTAAAATCCTGCATAAGAACACGTGCAGGACGGTAAGCAATTTCTGCCCCAGCGCTCCCTTTGTCGTTTAACCACTTAGCAACATTGAAGATATCCTCTTTTTTAACTGTGCGACCATCTTCGAATCGCAATAAATTTTCGAGAATAACTTTCATCGAAAACGGTAAACGAGAAACACCTTCAAGTCCGTTCTTCTCCGCTTCAATCAAGCTATAATAAATATATTCTTTGCCACCAACATTTAATACTCTACGACAATTAAAGCTATCAATTTGAGTCATGACTGTCCACCCTCATACTATAACCACCCAATTTCCAGGAATGAACAACACAAACTACGAGTCAAGGTCGCAGCTTGAGCGCAGACGCAATTACCTCCGCCATCCATTTCCCCTCCACCCTCTAGGCATAATGCGGAAATCAGCGCCAGAAACCATTTTACACCAGATATTGATGTAAGGTATCCCTTATAGAACTATTTCTAGAACTATTCTAGGTACAATTGCATAAAAAATGTGTTTTTTATTCTATAATGCAATAAAGAATATGAAAATAAAAACAAAATAGGCAATCACATGGTGTTATCAGGCAAAGATTTAGCCGCTTACAGAAACGAGGAAATTCTGTTTAAAGGTCTTTCTTTTTGTTTATTTTCACAGCAACTTATGACAATCACCGGTCCTAATGGTATCGGAAAGTCTACATTACTCCGAATCATTGTCGGTCTTCTTGAAGCTGCTGAAGGTCATATAATACTTAAAGACCATGATCAAATATACCCTGTTGCAACTGCTTGTCATTATCTTGGTCCTCAAAATGCTATGAAACCTCTCTTATCTGTCATTGATAATTTGCAATTTTGGGCAGATTTTTACGGTCAACATTTACGTTTTGCGCATGAAGCTCTTGCCGATATTGGTCTTTCTAACCTTGAACATTTACCCTTTAACGCTCTATCAACTGGACAACAAAGACGCGTAGCTATTGCTCGCCTTTTGCTCTCCTATCGTCCTCTTTGGATTTTAGATGAACCAATATCTGGGCTTGATAACCATGCCCAAAAACTCCTTGCCCGTATTTTCCAACGTCATCTCAATCAAGGTGGTATGATTATCGCTGCAACTCATAATTCCATAGGCATTCCAGAAAACCATAACATCGCTCTGGAAAAATTTTTACCTCTCTAGGAGAGAATAAAATGAAAGCACTGTTCTGGCGTGATCTTAAACTATTATTAGCGCTACAAGCCACTTCACTAACAGGATTATTGTTTTTTATCGCTGTTGTTGTCATAACCCCCTTTACCATTGGACCAGATCCCAAAATTCTTGCACAAATAGGACCAGGTATATTGTGGTTTGGAGCCCTTCTTGCAGGACTCCTCAATCTGAACAAACTTTTCCAAATCGATCGTGATGATGGTAATCTCGACCAATTTATCCTTTCAGGAAAAAGACAAAGTTTTACACTAATTGTCTTTACAAAATGTCTTGCCCATTGGGTAGGAACAATGCTTCCTCTTATTTTTGCCACACCTATTTTAGCCCTCATGCTCCATTTAGATATAACAATAACTTTTACAACAATACTTACCCTTTTATGCGGAACACCAGCTATTATTTTTATTGGTGCTATAGGCGCTGCACTCGCAACCTCATTGTTGCACAGTACTTTGCTTATTTTTATCATTATCTTGCCGTGGATCATTCCAATTATGATTTTTGGTGTTTCCGCTGCTACAGCCCCAATAAACCCAAATACCTCTTTTCTCACTTCTCTAGCTCTTCTCAGCGCTTTTTCACTTCTTTTGAGTCTCTTTAGCTCTTTTGTTGCTGCGATAACGCTTAAACTTTTATCAGAATAATAAAAGATGATTGCCGCATAGCAAAACTCTGCCTATTATGAATTTTATGAATAAACTATCTCGTACATATAAAATCAGGTTACTCCCTGCAAGTTTCACCCTTTTCATGAAAATAAGCAGAGTCGTCTTACCTTGGTTGGCCGGCATAACATTGTGTTTCCTTATCTTAGGGCTTATTCTAGTGATGCATTCCCCTGATGACTATCAACAAGGCATTACTGTTAAGATTATGTACCTTCATGTACCCTTTGCGTGGTTGTCTACATTCTGCTATGTAACGATGAGTGCAGCGGCATTAGGAAATCTGATTTGGAAATATCATCTTGCTGATGTAGCACTTAAATGTGGAGCGCCTATTGGGGCAATTTTTACCGCCTTGGCTCTCATGACAGGAGCGCTTTGGGGGCGACCTACATGGGGAACATGGTGGGTTTGGGATGCACGATTAACATCAGTTTTAATTCTGCTTTTTATCTATCTCTCCATTATCCTGCTTGGGCGTGCTTTTGACAACCAAGTAAAAGCCGCTCGCGCTACTGCAATTCTTACACTTGTTGGATTTGTTAATATCCCTGTTATTAAATTTTCCGTTAATTGGTGGAATACATTGCATCAACCAGCATCATTGTTACGTGCTGGAGGATCAACAATCGACAATGCTATGTTATGGCCCCTTATAACAATGCTCTTTTGTTTTATCTTTATGTTTATTGCTCTTTATTTGATGGCTATGCGAAATGAAATCAATAGTCATTATATCCGAATACTTCAGATTAAAAAATCCCGTCGTGTACAACAACAGGACGCTTCATCATGCTCGACCTAAATGGCATCCACGGCGGACTTTTAGGAAATCTATCTCAGAAAATTGATTTTTTCCTGAGCACCCTTAAACACGAGCAAATTGTTGTTTTAAGCTATGTGCTTTCTGCAATATCCCTCTTATGTCTTATTGGATATATTCTTTGCAAAGCCCTATACCAAAAAAAAATTCTCCAACATCTAAACAAAAAAGAGCTGTCACAAAAAGATAAAGTATAATGAAAAACATCCCTCCAAAACTTAAAAAAAATATATCTTTACCTGTTCTGCTTGTTTTTTTGGGACCATTTGTGCTTTTTCTTCTTCTCATGATGTTTTTTTTCAACTTTATGGATAAAAAACACCTTCAAGATTCTTCTCTTCTCCCAAACGCATTGGCTGAAAAACCTGCTCCCAATATTCATCTTCCTCTTCTTGATAAAGAAAGTTATCTCAATTCAAAACAGTTTAAAGGACGTGTCACATTGGTCAATTTTTGGGGCTCTTGGTGTTTGCCCTGTCGCGAAGAGCATCCTATTCTTATGCAAATTGCACAAGATAAACGTTTTGATCTAATTGGTATTAATTATAAAGATAATAAAACAAACGCCCTGCGCTTTTTAAACAGTTTTGGTAATCCTTTTAAATTTATTGGCTTTGATATTTCAGGATATACAGCCATTGATTGGGGAATATATGGCCCCCCAGAAACCTTTCTCTTGAATAAAGAGAGCATCATTATTGCCAAACATGTTGGTCCCTTAACATGGCAAATTTATCAAAAAAAAATTCTACCAAAAATTGAACAAGCGATTATGACAGAAGAAAAATAATGCAGGTGTGTAAAAACATAACGTTTTATCATGCTATGTATGCTATTTTATTTATACGGCCACTTATTCTTCTTAGAAAGATTTGACAAGAGTATTATCATTGTTGATTCAAAAACATGTCTAAAGAAATATCTGTAGAACAAACCTCCAAAATATGACAAAAATTTTAAGTAGTTTTCATTTTTCTTTAGCGATTAAATATCTGTTTGGGAGCTTTATTTTTGATTATTTGGACAAAACAATATTGCTATAGAACCATCGTTAGCTTAGTGACAGCAACCAACTATTGTTTTCAAAATCATATAGTATTTTTTCTCCGCTTTTTTATCTGAAATACACATTGTTATGAGGGGACTTCACCACTATTCTCATCTTTATAAAATAATAAATCTGCTCTTTTGCAGCGTCATTTTTATATTTATTCCCATTACACTTATCTGTTCGTAATAGACTCCATAAAGTCTATATTGAATCTATACATTCTTATTCTCTCGATAATTTCCCTTATGATTATAACTAATAAGCTTTATTAAGTCTTAATAAGATAAATTCGAGTAAGAAAATATGACTACAATCAAAAAGTCTCATTTAACAGAGAAGATAAGTTATGAGTGCATAATCAATTTATCAATGAACATTATAAAAGAATTCATTGTAAGAAATAAACTTTTGAGATGTAAAAAGTACAAAAGAAGCTTTTTCGAGAGGAGAAAATATATTTTACAGAGAACTCTTTTTTAAGCACTCTATGACGTAATTACTGATCTCAACAGAACGATCACTCGTATACATTAAAAAAACTCTAAGACAAGCAATATTCTAGAAGTTCATATGAGATTATGCGTAAACTTTTATGACGCAAATAAAATAGGCTTTTGTTGCAATCATCATTTTTTATGAAAAATATTTGATTATGTTTTTTCTTCTAAAAATTCTTGCGGTGTAAAACAATATGTTTTTGAGCAAAATTCACATGTGACTGAAATATATTTATTTTTAACCATTTTATTGCGTTCATCAATAGAAAAGCCTTCTAGGATTCCTTTAATTTTTTCGTGTGAACAAGAACATTGATCGACAAGAGAAAAAGGGTTAAAAACTCTAATACCTTGTTCATGAAAAAGACGGAACAAGAGCTGTTTACTACCGACTTGGGGATCTGTTAATTCTGAACTTTCAATCGTTGCCATGAGTATTTTAGCTTCCTGCCATTGGTTATCCAATTGGGTATGAGTTTTCGTTTCTTCTTGCTTTTGATGAGGGGCATCTATTTTATGATGAGATGATTCTTGGGGTAAAAGTTGGATCAAAATACCTCCAGCTCGCCAGCTTTTCTGCTGTTTTCCTTGTTGGTCACGATTAATTAATATAGCAACAGCCAGACGGATATCGGTAGGAATTTGTTCTGATTGATCAAAATAAATACGAGAAGCTTCTTGTAAATTTGATCCATCTAATGCAACTATCCCTTGATAGGGTTGCATATGGGGACCTTGATCAATTGTGAAAGCTAAAGTGCCTTTTCCTAAAAGTGTTTCTGAAGAGGTTTGACCATTGTTTATGGCTTGTTTAAGCTGTTCTTTATCAAAACGAGCGTATCCACGTAAACTGGAAGGAGGCAAAAAATCGCACACCAACATATTAACTGGTCCATCGGAATGAGTTTGTAAAATAAATTTTCCCGTAAGTTTTAGAGAAGTTCCAAGCAGAACCGTTAAAAGTAAAGCTTCTGCTAGAAGATAAGAAACCGGTTCAGGGTATTGATGTCTTGTGAGAATAGAATTTAAAGTTTCCCCAAGTTGTACGGTCCGTCCACGGATATCAAGTTCTTCAACTTGAAAGGGAATAACACCATCATCTTCATGCAAGAAGTTGTTGTTGAGAGAGGCTTCATCTTTAGCTTGTTCACTCATAGCTTTGCCTTTTTTATATAATTTGTTGTAGGGAGGCTATTGTGGAGAGAAAAACGCATCTTGTAAACACCAAGAAAGAATTGCTTTTTGAGCATGAAGACGATTTTCAGCCTCATCGAAAACAACGGAGTGCGGTCCATCAATCACAGAATCAACCACTTCTTCACCACGATGAGCAGGAAGACAATGCATAAAAAGAGCATCAGATTTTGCTAATTTCATGAGAGATTCATTGACTTGATAAGGCTGAAAAATAGAATGACTGCGAGCACGAAATTCTTGTCCCATGGAGACCCATGTATCGGTCATAATACAATCAGCATCTTGAGCCGCTTTTTGGGGATCATGGGTTAGTGTAAGATGCGCTCCTCGTTCACGTGCCCAATGTATAAATTTCTCCTGTGGTTCACTGCCCTTTGGAGTAGCAATACGCAAATGAAAATCAAAAAGAGCTGCGGCTTCAATTAAGGAATGGAGCACATTATTACCATCCCCCATCCACGCAAATATTTTGCCAGCAATTGGCCCTCTATGTTCCTCATAGGTTAAGATATCTGCTAGAATTTGGCAAGGATGTGTATCATCTGTAAGAGCATTAATGACAGGAATTTGTGCATATTGTGCCAATTCGAGCATACGTTGGTGTTTCGTTGTTCGTAATATCACTATATCCACAAAACGGGATAAAACGCGCGCCGTATCAGCTATGGTTTCACTATGACCAAGTTGCATCTCTGAACCCGTGAGCATGATTGTATCTCCGCCAAGCTGGCGCATACTGATATCGAATGAAATACGGGTTCGTGTGGATGGTTTTTCAAAAATCATCGCAAGTGTTTTACCTATAAAAGGTTTTGAATCTTTTCCTGCTTTAAAAGATGCTTTAAGGATCTTTGCATAATCGATCAGTGCACGTGCTATTGCTGGCGTTAAAATGGATAAGTCCGTGAAATGACGAAGAGCATTTGTCATGTGTGTGATATTTGTCTTTCTTTGTTTACTTGCGAAAGATAAGCTATTGCTTTTTCAATACGATGTAAACTTTCATCTATTTCTTCTTCCCTAATGATAAGAGGAGGCAATAAGCGCACAACGTTGTTGTTGGCTGCAACGCTTAAGAGATATTCATTTTCCAAAGCATTAACGACAAGATTTGAAGGTACAATACACTGAATACCCAACATAAGCCCCATCCCCTGAACTGCGCAGATAATATCAGGATAGATATTGAGAATGTACAAAAGTCCACTTTTTAGTTTATCCCCCATACGCTGAACATGGTTGAGAAAACTTGGCTCTAACAAAATATCAAGAACACTATTTCCTACAGCCATTCCAAGAAGATTTCCTCCAAAGGTTGAGCCATGTGTCCCAAGTGTCATGCTTTTTGCAACTTTATCCGTTGCAAGGCAAGCACCTAATGGAAATCCCCCTCCTAATCCTTTTGCGAGGGTAAGAATATCAGGCGTGATATCACTCCATTCATAAGCAAAAAGCTTTCCTGTTCGTCCTATACCCGTTTGGACTTCATCTAAAATCAATAACAGACCATTATCATCGCATATTTTGCGCAAAAATCTTAAATATTCATGAGGAACCGTTCGTATTCCTCCTTCTCCTTGAATAGGTTCAATAAGAATAGCGGCGGTATTTTTATTAATAGTGTTACGCAAAGCGACTTCATCACAAAAAGGTACTTGAATAAATCCACCAGCTTTAGGTCCAAAGCCTTCAAGATATTTTTCATACCCAGTCGCAGCAAGTGCAGCAAGTGTACGTCCATGAAATGCCCCTTCAAAAGTAATTATTTCAATGCGTTCTGAATGACCAGCAGCATAGTAATAATGGCGTGCAGTTTTGAATGCGCACTCCAATGCTTCAGTACCTGAATTGCAGAAAAAAACCTTATCCGCAAAACTATTTGCACAAAGCCGCGTGGCAAAAGATGCTTGTTCAGGAGATTGAAAAATATTAGAAACATGCCAAAGTTTTTCAGCTTGTATTTTGAGCGTATCAACTAATTTTGGATGTGAATACCCTAATGCGTTAACAGCAATACCAGATGTGAAATCAAGATAATGTTCTCCTTTATCGGAAATAAGCCATACACCATGCCCTTGTTCAAAATGCAAATTTCGTCGTGCGAAGCATTCATAAAGTGGTTGTATAGAGACGACATCCATCATAATTCCCTTTATATTTTAGTCTTTTCAATATATATACAAAGCAACACTACAAATAAAACAGCATGGTATATTTCGTTACGGTGCTTTCAACATTTCATTACGATTAGTGATTACACCTATAGAATAGATCATTACACCAATTGAAAAAAAGTCAATGAGGGTTCTACAAATAAGCATTTTGGGAAAAAGCCTTAAACAAAAGTGAAAGTTTAACCTATGATTGATTTGCAAGTTGGGGAAAACATTCTAAATAAACTCTTCAAGAGGTAAAGACTCTTGTCATAGAGTGAGTGCATATTGTAATTTACAATATAATAAGCAAGATGATGTGTTTTGATTTGTAAATCCACAGGTTGGATGATTTTTTTATGCTCACGTAGAGTGTAAAGTTCTTTCATTCAGCGTAATGAAACATTATTTAAACATTTGAAGATGCAACGGGGGAGAGCATCTTAGTGACGTAATCGGAATGGAGTGCTGGTATGGGTTGGACATGTGAACGCGTTGAGCTTCTTAAAAAGCTTTGGAGTGAAGGGTTAAGTGCAAGTCAAATTGCTGCTCAATTAGGTGGGGTCAGTAGAAATGCAGTCATCGGCAAAGTACATCGATTAAAGTTACCAGGACGTGGTAAGACAGCACAAGGAAGCACGCGTGCGCAAAAAACTCCCGTGGGAAGCAGCAGTCCATCATCTCCACGTGTGCGTCGCAACACATCCACGGTATCGCCAATAAACACATCATCTGTAAGTATTGAAGAAACAGCTTTAAAGACAGAATTTGTAGTGGAAGATGTAAAAGAAGTTGATATGTCCACAAAATCCAATGTCGTTGTGCCTATATCACGTCAACTTAATCTTCTACAATTGAGTGAAAATACATGTAGATGGCCGGTTGGCGATCCATTATCAGCAGATTTTCATTTTTGTGGTGCAGATTCTGATGAAAATAGCCCCTATTGTGCCTTTCATGCTAAGCTAGCATTTCAACCAATATCTGAAAGACGTCGGATAAGAGTATAATACCCACGGTAGAATCTCATATTCTACGCCTTCTGCGCTTCGTTATTAAATTTTATTATCGAATTATTATGAGAAAGAAATTTGATGGAGCTTTTAATGAATGAAAAAAATTCTTCATGAAACTATTCAACGAAACTGTATCTTTTGGTGCTATTGCGCAGCTGTGTGTTGTAAAGTTATATTACTGTTTATTTTCATAATTTTCTTTAATTTAGTTGTACTGCTTTTAACACTATCCATAGCAACATCTTTTGAATAAGATCGTTTCTCAATTTCTCATGTTTTTATTCTTCGTGTATTTAATAGAGTAATGCTGTGGTTTATAAAAATAATTTATTGCTTTGCAACCTGAATGAGATCCATCTATATCTCTCTCATTTTAAGTCCTATTATATTGAATCAATCAAAATCTTTCGTTTGGGCGTCACGAGCGAGATGAGAACTGTGGAGAGTTAAAAACACTTAAAGAAAAGCATGCCTCTTATAAATGCTTTCAAGTGCCAAGGACTTAAAGGGTTGTTGCAACATTGGGAGATGGCAAAGTGTATGATGATGCCAGCTTGCTCTTTTATTAAGTATAAAGATAGTGAGTGCTTCATGGATTTATCGTTATACTCTTCACGAATGCCGTCGCAAAATAGGCTTGGGAGCGTTGAGAGATGTTTCTTTAAAACAAGCCTGTGAATATATGCAATTCAATGTCATTCTGTTTTGCGTGAGGGATGTGCCCCGTTAAAGAATGCGAAAAACAAAAGCGTAAAGCAATACGTAGAATGTAAAATAATATCTTTATAATTTTTTATAAAAAATTATAAAGAAGGGAATATTGTATTCAAGGCTCTTACGAAATATACAAAAACAATAAATTATAAGTATAAATAAATATAAAATCTAGAGCGACCACAATAACATCACTTTCCTTCTCCCGACACAAAACGGCGCAACCAAACATAAAGCGCACCTTCTCCGCCATGCTGACGCGCTGCTTGCTCAAACGCGTGGACATAATATCGAAAAGCTGGTGTTGATAACCAATACGGAACAAATCTATACAAAGCTCCATCGCTCCCAACGGATCGTCCTTTTCCTGTAATCACAAGGACATAACGCAATCCTCTCTGCTGAGAGGACTGTAGAAATTTTTTTAATAAAAAATAAGCTTCTTCCTGCATATAACCATGGAGATCAAGACGCGCCTCAAGAGGACAACGACCTTGGGAAATTTTACGATATGCAACATGATCAAAGAAATGAATCTTTTGTGCTTGTGTAACTGACCTCTTTTCTCTTTTAATAATTGTCGAGGATTGTTGATTTTCCTGAGACAATGAGGAGATTTGAGTTACAGGCTGTTTTTTATCATTAATATTTGCAATAGTTTCTGAAGCAGAAGAGAGCATCTTACCGTGAAGCGGTGTTATCGTACGACAAACCATCTCCCATAAAAAACGATCTTGTGGAGCCAATAAATCTATTTTTTGTCTCCATTTACTTGAGGACATTTTAATTTCTCATAAATCATTGAATGCTTATGGAAGAAAAACAAAAAGTATTTTAATTTTCATTTTCTGTAGCAAAAAGCTTCCAGTTGGGATCTGACGATAAACTATTGCGAACAAAAGTCCAAATATCCCTGATTTCTACAATAGCATCAGGATCACCGTCTATACGCTCGCCCTGTTCATTATAAGTAACAGAAATCATCTCACTGACAATACGTATCGTTAAAAGTTCATCTTTTTCTTGTATTGCCGCCGCAACAAATTCGATCTTATTAATTCCAACAAAAGTGAATTCTATTCTTTCTTTATTTTTTTCTCGTTGCTCAATAGCCGTACAAAAGCTCTCAAAAACATCCTGACAAAGCAAGCTTTTAAGTTGATTGCGATCACCTTTGGCAAAAGCTATTACAATCATTTCATACGCAATTTGTGCACCTTTTATAAAAAGTTGAGGAGAAAAATGAGGATCAATTCTATGCAATTCCCGCAAATTTTTATTCAAAACACTCCCCTCCGGTGAAATTTTATCAATTTCACTAAAGTCGTCTTTTTGTGAATTTTTCTGATGAGGGAACGAAACAATATTATCAGCCGTTTCTGCTTCAACTTGTTTTTTAGAACGTCGTGAATAAGGATCAAAGGGTGGCTTTTCAAACCCAATTCGTTTCCCTAATACATTACGGAGTTGCACAAAAATAACAACCATAACAACAAGAGCTATGACAAGTATAACGTCAAATTCCATAGGCGCTGTCAATCTCCAAAGCTTAAGTCTCTAATAAACATTGCAGTCAATACCATTTATCAATAAATATGTAAAATAAGGAATCTTATCATTCAAATATTTTTATAGATTTTGTATTTAAACGGAGTTCTCTTAAGAATTTCTCCCCCTACTCATCCAGAAGGAAACTTTCATGTGATAAAACTTTATTCTATAAATCCTCGTTTTTTTGTTGTTATCTTTCTTTGCATTCTTTTAATCGAGATTGCTGGTTTTATCTTTGTTGGTCAAGAAATTGGTATTTTGGCAACCTTGAGTTTGGTTATTCTCACAACCATAGCTGGGGTTGTTTTATTGCGAATTCAAGGGATTAGCCTTTTAAAAAATATACAAAATGAACTTATCCAAGGACGTACATTAGAGAATAATATTATTAATGATGCTTTCATCATGTTTAGTGCAATTTTACTTATTCTTCCCGGCTTTGTCACTGATCTCTTGGGAATATTACTTCTTATTAAACCAATTCGCTCTGTTGCTTGGCATTTCTTTGCATCATTGAAAAACAAAATGAATCCCAATACTAGAAGAAAAAATAACTCTGAAAAAATAATTGATCTTAAAGCAGAAGATTACACAATTCATGATACGACAGAATCTCCATGGCGCAAAAATGATGATAACCATTGAAATGCCTAAAAAATCTGTAACAAACTAAAAAAATATTCAAGATAAAGAGCGCATTTCTTGCAACCTTTTGCAAGGCGTGATAACCAATCTGGTCTTTAGATCTAAAATAAATATACATATTATAATGAGAGAGGTTTGTCGTATGGCCGAAGGTGAAATGAATAACAGTGGTGGAGAGCCGGTTTTTGCTGTATTAACTCAATATTTAAAAGATTTATCATTCGAAAACCCTGGTGCTCCTCGTTCATTGCGTGCACGTGAAAAATCACCACAAATTGATATCAATATTAACGTCAATGCTAACCCAATTGGTGATGACAATTACGATGTCGTTTTGTCTCTCTCCGTCAAAGCCAATGATGAAACTGAAACCTTGTTTCATGTAGAACTTATTTACGGTGGTGTTTTCCACCTTAAAAACATTCCACAAGAACATGTTATGCCACTGGTCTTTATTGAATGTCCCCGTCTTTTATTTCCATTTGCTCGCCAAATTATATCTGATGCTACTCAAAGTGGTGGTTTTCCACCTTTGTGGATTGATCCTATTGATTTTGCAGCACTCTTCCAAAAGCGTCTTTCTGAAGAACAAAAAGACAATCAAATACAGCCCTCTTAAAAATTTATTTTTTTGCTATCAAAAAGCCCCTTGATATATTATTGGTATATTAGGGGCTTTTTTCCTTTAGACGACTTTTGCGGCATGATAAGCCGCAAGCATTGCAATATTGACAACATCTGTATCGCTTCCACTAAACGGTACAATTTGGACAGATTTTTCCAATCCAATTAAAATAGGACCAATGATGGTTGCTTCACCGAGTTCTTGTAACATTTTGCTTGCAATGGAAGATGCGTGATATCCAGGCATAACCAAAATGTTAGCAGGCTCCGTTAATCCCATAAATGGATATTGCTGCATCAATTTGGAATTGAGTGCCACATCAGCACTCATTTCTCCATCAAACTCAAAATCAACTTTGCGTTCATGCAAAATATTAATCGCATCCTGAATTTGCTGCGTCGTCTTCCCTTTCATATAACCAAATGTAGAAAATGCTAAAAATGCTACCCGTGGTTGATATCCAAATCCTCGCACAAATGAAGCTGCTTGTTCCGCTATATCTGCAAGTTCTTCAGCATTAGGATTTTCATAAACGGCTGTATCCGTAATAAACACAATTCGTCCACGGCAAATAGCCATTGAAATACCAATCAATCGTTCTTTTGGTTTTTCATCAATTGCACGACGTATATCGATCAACGCTGTTTCATAATTGCGTGTCACCCCTGTAACCATTGCATCAGCATCTCCTAGTGCCACCATACACGCAGCAAAATAATTGCGATCATTATTGATACGACGATGACAATCACGCAACAGCCAACCTTGACGCTGCATTTTTTTATAAAGATAATTCGCATAAGCATCTGTACGGCAAGAAAGCTTAGCATTCATAATAGAAATACCTTCACGCTCCAGATCAATTCCAGCGATAACAGCCGCTTCTCTTACTTGCTCTTCACGACCAACCAAAATCGCTTGTCCCAATTTTTGATGAACATAGGAAACGGCTGCCCGCATAACTTGCTCTTCTTCACCTTCTGCAAAGACAATTTGTTTTGGCGCTTGACGAACATGGTTATAAACCCCACGCATCATCGAGGAAGTAGGATCACGTCTCGCATTCAAATCGCGCTCATAGGCCTCTAAATCATCTATGTTCTTTTGCGCAACACCGCTTTCCATTGCTGCTTTTGCTACCGCTATTGAAACAACCGTAAATAAACGCGGATCAAAAGGAACAGGGATGATATAGTTAGGACCAAACTTTAATCGCTTTCCATGATAAGCTTCTGCAACGCTGTCAGGCACTTCTTCATGCGCTAAATTAGCAAGAGCCTTTGCCGCAGCAATCTTCATGTCTTCATTAATAACTCTTGCACGCACATCAAGCGCACCACGAAATATATAAGGAAAACAAAGAACATTATTAATCTGATTTGGATAATCGGAACGTCCTGTTGCGACAATGGCATCATGACGCACTTGCATAACCTCTTCCGGCGTAATTTCTGGATCGGGATTAGCCATAGCAAAAATGATCGGCTGGGGTGCCATGGATCTTACCATTTCAGGAGTAAGAGCACCTTTAGCAGAAACCCCAAAAAATATATCTGCACCTTCCATTGCTTCCATAAGCGTACGTTTATCTGTTTGAATAGCATGCGCAGATTTCCACTGATTCATTCCCTCTTTGCGTCCTTCATAGACCACACCCTTTGTGTCACATAATATGATATTTTCGGAACGAAAGCCCATCGCTTTAATCAATTCAATACAAGCAATCCCTGCAGAACCAGCACCATTACAGACTAACCGCGTATTTTGCATATCACGCCCTGTTAAAGTCAAAGCATTGAGAACACCCGCAGCAACAATAATCGCTGTACCGTGTTGATCATCGTGAAAAACAGGTATATTCATCATCTCGCGTAGGCGGCTTTCAATCATAAAGCACTCTGGCGCCTTAATGTCTTCAAGATTAATTCCACCAAAAGAAGGTTCTAAATGGCGCACCAAATTGATAAAACTTTCTGTATCGTTTATATCAATTTCTAAATCAATGGAATCAATATCCGCAAAACGCTTAAACAACACTGCTTTGCCTTCCATGACCGGCTTAGAGGCAAGTGCCCCTAAGTTGCCTAACCCTAAAATAGCGGTTCCATTTGAAATAACAGCAACAAGATTACCTTTTGCTGTATAATCATAAGCTAGCGCTGGATTTTGAGCAATTGCCTTAACTGGAACTGCAACACCTGGTGAATAAGCAAGTGCTAAATCATGCTGTGTTGCCATAGACTTTGTTGCAATAATCTCAAGCTTTCCTGGTCGACCACGACTATGAAAATCTAGAGCTTCTCTTTCGCTCGCACTGTAAACAGTTTGAGACATTTTCTGATCCTGCTCGCTCTTTTTCATCTCACTTTATTTTCTCCAAAAACAGTGTAAATTTTGCTTGATAATGCGTATAGTCATTAAATTTGATTCATATATTAGAAATCGCTATTCTTGCCTTAGCAAATCTGATGATGCGTTGCAATTTAGAGATAAATAGATATTGAAGTAAACAAAAAAGAGTAAAAACTTCACTTAAAGGAAACAGGCCTCGTACAAATGGATAAAAAAAACAATCATAAAAATAATTTAATTCCACAGCCTGCCTCCCCATCTGCTTCCTCTCAAGAACGTCTTACACCTATGATGGAGCAGTACATAGAAATCAAAGCCGTCCATCATGATTCCCTTCTCTTTTACCGAATGGGGGATTTTTATGAATTATTTTTTAATGATGCGATTGAAGCTGCTCAGGCTTTAGGAATCACACTCACAACACGCGGAAAACATTTAGGACAAGATATTCCTATGTGCGGTGTTCCCGTTCATGCAGCAGATGATTATTTACAAAAACTGATTGCTTGTGGTTACCGAGTTGCTGTTTGTGAACAAATAGAAGATCCTGCTGAAGCAAAAAAACGTGGCTCAAAATCTGTTGTTCGGCGTGATGTTGTTCGCCTTGTAACCCCTGGAACGATAACAGAAGAAAAACTCCTTGATCCAACACGCGCAAATTATTTTATGACACTTTCCCGTATAAAAACTAGCGATGGAGAGGAATTTGCTCTTTCTTGGATTGATATCTCAACAGGCATATTTCGTGTAACAGAGAGCCGCCAAGAAAAACTTTTAGCAGATATTATGCGTGTGGATCCACAAGAAATCATTGTTTCTGATTCATTTTTTCATGATAAATCTCACAAGTCACTTTTTAGTGTTCTTGATCGTATCGTTTCACCTCAACCTGCTTGTCTCTTTGATGCACTCACCGCTGAACGCGATATTTGCAATTATTTTAAACTCTCAACTCTTGAAGGCGTTGCCGATTATTCACGCTGTGAACTCTCTGCAATTGTAGCTGCTATTCGTTATATCGAAAAAACACAAATCACGCATCGCCCTCCCCTCATGCAGCCTGAGCGCCAAAATGAAAGTGCAACTCTTTTTATTGATGCTGCAACCAGACTAAGCCTTGAACTTATTCGAACGACATCAGGTCAACGGGATGGAAGTTTATTAAAAGCTATTGATCGCACTGTAACAGGAGGAGGATCACGCCTTCTTATTGACCGCCTTATTGCTCCCCTCACAACTCCTTCAGCTATTGATACGCGTTTGGATTCTATCGATTTTTTTCTACATAATCCTTCTCTTGCGGAAACGATAAAACTTATTTTAAAGGGGGGACCAGATATGCCCCGCGCCGTTTCACGTTTGGCTCTTGGACGAGGAGGTCCCCGTGATATGGCGACAATCCAGCGCGGCTTTGAAATCATTCGTGAATTGCATCAACTTCTTAATAATGAGCTTCTGCCTCAAGAAATAAGTGATGTACAACAGGTGTTCTCAAACTTACCTACAGCGTTGTACTTTCATTTAGAACAAACATTAGCTGATGATCTCCCACTCCTTAAACGTGATGGTGGTTTTATTCGTTCAAATTATCATAAAGAGCTCGATGAAATGCGTGCTTTACGTGATGAATCGCGCCGTGTCATTGCTGAACTTCAAGCGCAATATGCCCAAGAAACAGATATTAAGACTCTTAAAATAAAGCATAATAATATTCTAGGTTATTTCATTGAAGTAACCAGCACACAAGCATCTGCCCTTACAAATAATCCACAAGCTAAAGCACGTTTTATTCATCGGCAAACAATGGCAAACGCTATGCGTTTTACGACAACAGAGCTTGCTGACCTTGAAAGCCGTATTGCCCACGCTGCCAATCACGCATTGACACTTGAACTAGAGATTTTTGATATTCTCGTTCAGGAAATTACCGAACAAGTTGATTTTATTCGTAAAGCCTCTGAAGCACTTGCTATTTTAGATGTCTCTGTCGCTTTAGCATATCTTGCTGAAGAACAAGGATATTGCCGCCCTAAAATTGATCTTTCACTTACCTTTCATATTACAGCAGGACGCCATCCTGTCGTCGAGCAAGCACTCCGCAAACAAGCAGCAGAACCTTTTATTGCCAATAATTGTGATCTCTCTGTACAAGAAAATCAGCAATATGCAGCAATCTGGCTGTTGACAGGGCCTAATATGGGAGGAAAATCAACTTTTTTGCGGCAAAATGCTCTCATTGCTATTATGGCGCAAATGGGGTCCTTCGTTCCAGCAACTTCAGCACATATTGGTATCGTTGATCGCCTATTTAGTCGCGTTGGGGCTTCCGATGATCTTGCACGGGGGCGCTCAACCTTTATGATGGAAATGGTTGAAACAGCAACGATTCTCAATCATGCTAGCCATCATTCCCTTGTTATTCTTGATGAAATAGGGCGTGGGACATCAACTTTTGATGGACTTTCTATTGCTTGGGCTGCTGTTGAATATCTCCATGAAGTTAACCATTGTCGTGCTATTCTCGCTACCCATTTTCATGAAATGACTGCACTTACCGAAAAACTTGACAGACTGCATAATGTAACCATGAAAGTCAAAAATTGGGATGGTGATGTAGTTTTTCTTCATGAAATCACACCAGGAGCTGCTGACCGTTCCTATGGTGTACAAGTCGCAAAGCTTGCTGGACTTCCCCCAGCCGTTATTACACGAGCAACAGATGTACTCCATCAATTAGAACAAGGTGAAATGGCTGGAAAAGGACATAAACTCATTGATGATTTACCACTCTTTTCTCTTAAAGCAACATCTCCCGTCAATGAAGCAAGAAACAAACATTGTGTACTTCACGAAGCTTTAAAAAATATCCATCCCGATGAACTCTCCCCTAAACAAGCTTTAGAAGCAATTTACCACCTCAAACAGCTTGAAAAGAGTAACCCTTTATAGAAAACAAATGTTATTTTTTATTAAAAAGCTTTCTTAATAGGAGATAAAGTATCCCTTTTTGATATGCCACAGCACAAACTGTTGTTTACCGTATTCCCATCTCTTTTCTACACAATATATTTTGATAAGTGTAATGCATATAGAGGCAAAATCCTATGCATTATATTTCATATTTCCTTAGATCAACATTGGCCCGTATACAAAAAATTGGTCAATATCGACTATTTTTACAAGATAGTCGTTTTTTGCAAAGATTGTCATGAAATCTCCTCCACCTTGCAAATACGCAACATTTAATGAATTATGCTTTTTCACAATCAATATTATTGTTATCATAGCAACAGTTTTAGTTTAAAGCTGTCGGTGTTGGGATGCCTCCCCATTTTTCATAATAAATTCATGGATAATGGATCTCGCATTTTCTTCACATTTTAAGTTATGCTTCACATTTTAAGTTATAAAGAGCTCTTTTACTGTTTTCATATGAAACATATAATCAGATATATCACAGCAGTACTTTATTTTCATAAACATCCTTGAACTCCTTCCCGCACCTCAAAGGATAAGGATTTTCATTCGAATCAAGTCTGCAAACAGTCCAGATTCTAAGGGATTTACCTTAACTTCCTAGTCATGTAATTCACTTAAACTCAAAGTTTGATAAACAAGTCTAAGAATATTCACCACACACTAAATATATTAAGTAGGATGCCGTATATCACAGCTCTAAATGACAGTGTTTTTACGGTACAACAAGATAATGCCACCAGTACAATAAATATCTTTCATAAATATAAGAACAGGAAATCGTAATTTCGTATAAAATTGAAATATGATATGAAACGTAATCATACCATATCTATCTTTATCTGTCTTACATAGCTGCTAAAATAAGCAATCCGCAGCAGCTTTTAGTTGTATTGATAGCTTTTTAATCATACTGATCATGACTCGAAATATTCTGATAAGCTCATAAAATAATTAGCTTAGAATATCGTGTAAAAGATGCAAAAAATCAGAATACTATCTCTCTTTTATAAGACGCATCATTCATCTCATCAAATATTACGTACTGCACCCTTTGCAGCAGATGTGGTCATCGCTGCATAGGCTTTGAGAGCCTTTGAAACTTTACGCTGACGCTTCTCAATCGGTTGCCAAGCGCCTTTTCCTTTTGCTTCCATCTTAGAACGGCGCTGCTTCATCTCAACGTTATCCACCAACATATGAATTCTACGATTTGGAATATCAATTTCTATGATATCCCCCTCCTCCACCAACGCAATTTCTCCTCCTTCAGCAGCTTCTGGTGAAATATGTCCTATCGAGAGCCCTGAACTTCCCCCTGAAAAACGTCCATCCGTAACAAGTGCACAAACCTTGCCCAATCCTTTAGATTTGAGATAACTTGTTGGATAAAGCATTTCTTGCATTCCAGGTCCACCACGTGGACCTTCATAACGGATTAAAACAATTTCACCTGTTTTAATCTTATCAGTTAATATAGCTGAAACAGCTGAATCTTGGCTTTCAAAAATTCTTGCCGGACCTTTAAAAGTTAAAATTGATTGATCAACGCCTGCTGTTTTTACAATGCAGCCATCTTTTGCAAGATTTCCATAAAGAACTGCCAATCCTCCATCTTGTGAATATGCGTGTTCCCTATCGCGAATCACACCTTTTTCACGATCAAGGTCAAGGCTCTCATAGCGACAAGATTGACTAAAAGCTGTCTGTGTTGGAATACCACCAGGAGCGGCACGATAAAATGCATGAACTGTTGGCTCATTAGTTTGCTTTACATCCCAACGGTAAAGAGCTTCTTTCATTGTTTTTGCGTGAACCGTATAAGTTGATGTATCAATGAGTCCCGCCGCATCCAGTTCGCCTAAAAGCCCCATAATACCACCAGCGCGATGAACATCTTCCATATGTACATTTGCAACAGCAGGAGCAACCTTACATAAAACAGGAACACGACGTGAAAGATGATCAATATCCGTCATGGTAAAATCCACCTCACCTTCTTGCGCCGCGGCTAAAAGATGCAGTACTGTATTGGTTGATCCCCCCATGGCAATATCAACGGTCATTGCATTTTCAAAAGCCTTGCGTGAAGCAATAGAGCGCGGCAAGACTGTTTCATCATCTTTTTCATAATAACGTTTAACCAATGCAACAATCTGTTTTCCAGCTTCTTCAAAAAGCATCCGTCGATCTGCATGTGTTGCTAACATTGATCCATTTCCGGGAAGCGAAAGCCCCAATGCTTCCGTTAAGCAATTCATGGAGTTGGCTGTAAACATTCCTGAACAAGAACCACATGTAGGACAAGCAGCACGCTCCATTTCAGCCACTTCTTCTTCTGAATTCTGTTCTGAAGCTGCTGCAACCATGGCATCGACCAAATCAACCGTTAGATCTTGATCCTTCCATTTAATCTTACCTGCTTCCATAGGACCGCCTGAAACAAAGATTGTCGGAATATTCAACCGTAAAGCAGCCATTAACATACCAGGCGTAATTTTGTCACAATTAGAAATACAGACAAGTGCATCTGCACAATGTGCATTAACCATATACTCTACAGAATCAGCAATGATTTCACGTGAGGGCAACGAATAGAGCATTCCATCGTGCCCCATCGCAATTCCATCATCTACAGCAATGGTATTAAATTCTTTCGCAACACCACCGGCAACTGCTATCTGTTGTGCGACTAATTGCCCAAGATCTTTTAAATGAACATGCCCTGGTACAAATTGTGTAAAAGAATTCGCAATCGCAATAATGGGTTTACCAAAATCAGTATCTTTCATCCCTGTTGCACGCCAAAGTCCGCGGGCTCCTGCCATATTACGCCCGTGGGTTGATATTCTTGAACGGTAAGAAGGCATTATTTTTTTCCCCTCAAATAATTCCATTTTGCTTTTTGTGCTGTAACTTCATTATAAAAACAAGAGCTTTAATATTCAAAAGAGAAAAATACCTTGTACTGCGGCATTTGAAGCACAAAATTAAAAGCTCTGCATAAACTTTTTCATAAAGCCTTTGTTTTTTATTACCTGTTAATCAACATCTAATCCTTGTGCAAGTCCACGTTTGAGACAAATATCAAAACGCTTCAGTGTGACATGAACAGTTCCAGATTTTTGTATGCCAGATTTGGTTAGTATATTGCATCTATCTGTTTGCGTAATCTCTGGAATTGGAAAGAATATAAAGAAATCGTGGTAAAAATCTATTATCTCCTTACAATTCAGCTTTACACCTTTCAAACGCATTCATAAAAATATCTTTTAAATAATGATGACGCATTATCTCATGCTTTTGTTTTTACACTCTTCAATAGAGCTACTCCCCTCAGGAAGAACAAAACACACCAAACAAAATACACTTGTATAGCCTTTATGTACTCATTTTAAAGAGACATCTTTCAATGCACTCGAGCCCATTTCACGATAGCGCCTATGAATGGTATAACAGCCCCCGTGAATAATATAAATCTATAAGGGACATCTTCACACTTATGAAGAAGATAACTGACACCATCATACATTTTTCTCATCCCCAATATTGCGAACATCCTTGGTAATTAAGACAATTAACAAGAGATATTTTTATTCCTTCCTTCAAGCGTTTTTATCTACACGGCCTTCCCTGCGTGTGACATACAAGCAAGTGACTTTAATTGTTTTAATACAAGAGGATCTAAAATGAGAGAACCTTATGATATTCGGGACTCTCATTCCAGTTGTAAAAAATTAATTATGAATATAAACCAATACTTATCTCATTATAACTCACATTACACCCTTTACGAAAAAACAGATAGAATTTACAAAGAGTACAGCGTTTTCTCGTAAGGTAATCTAGTGCAGAGTTACAATTTGTAGTTCATGCTCATTGGCTCCAGCAAGAGCGATAGAACGCTCATCGGATAAAATGATAGGATAACCTGTTTCACCAAAGAGAGCCCATATCGTAATGCCTGGGGTCATCGGTGGAAGATCTGGAAAGTTTTTAGCCAGATCATCTGTACAAACTTTTTTTAAATAGGCAATCTGTCCCGCATCAGAGTAGGATGTGTTCTGAAACGACAAGTTTTGTTTGTGTTCTCCCATTTCACTGTTCCTTTACGCCTTAACTTTTATGACTCACCACTACTGACTTTAATTGGAATCTGTTTTATTTCTT
Organism: Bartonella sp. AP88XZML; assembly: GCF_042195565.1. Lineage (NCBI taxonomy): Bacteria > Pseudomonadati > Pseudomonadota > Alphaproteobacteria > Hyphomicrobiales > Bartonellaceae > Bartonella > Bartonella sp. AP88XZML. The sequence goes on from NZ_JBHIOQ010000040.1 coordinate 80,637, forward strand.
TTTTTAATTTTGGTTGATACAGATTAATTGATAAAAGACCATTTTTCAACTCTGCATTTGTAACATGCATCCCTTCCGCGAGAACAAAGGTTCGCTGGAATTGTCGCGCAGCTATACCGCGATATAAATATTGATGATTTTGGTTGTCTGTTTGTTTACCATGAATAACCAATTGATTATCATCGAGTAAAATATTAAGATGGTTAATCTTAAATCCAGCAACAGCCAAAGTTATCCGGATATGATTTGCATCATCACTTTTATGCAAACGTTCAATATTATAGGCTGGGTAAGCCTCATCAGCTTTACCGATACGTTGCAATATTTTTTCTACGGTTTCAAACCCTAAAAGAAAAGGATTGGAGAAAGGCGTCACATGTGTCATTCATGAGTATCCTCTTTAAAACGGCTTTACTTGACCAAACTCTATAAAAGTGTTCGCTGCACTCCTCTCATATGGCGAGCGTGAATGATAACTTCAAGAGAGAAGATTTAAGAGAGTTCAATGCCTCAAAGTAACATAAAATTATCAAAGGTGCGAAATTTATCTAGTATATTGTATAATAAAGATGAAATTGCGGAAATATTTCGCCGTTTTTCTGTGCAACGCCCAACACCTAAGAGTGATCTTAACTATATAAATACTTTTACACTTTTAGTTGCCGTTGTGCTTTCGGCTCAAGCGACAGATGTAAGCGTTAATAAAGCGACAAAAGAATTATTTTGCCTTGCTGATCAACCGGAAAAAATGGTTGCATTAGGGGAAGAAGAAATAGCAAATCATATCCGTTCAATTGGCCTTTGGCGTGCAAAAGCACGTAATGTTTATGCGCTTTGCAACTGTTTAATTGATTATTATGGCGGTCAAGTACCCGATACGCGTGAAGCACTCATGGCCCTTCCTGGAGTGGGGCGCAAAACGGCTAATGTGGTCTTGAATGTTGCTTTTGGTCAGCCTACATTGGCAGTAGATACACATATTTTTCGCTTAAGCAATCGTCTTGGTTTGGCGCCTGGCAAAACACCAGAAATTGTTGAGAAAAAATTATTAAAGATTATACCGGTTCATTATATTCGCCATGCGCATCATTGGCTAATTTTACATGGTCGCTATATTTGTCAAGCCCGTAAACCACAATGTACGCAATGCATTATTGCCGATTTATGTAAAGCAGCCATCAAAACAAATGCAATTCCAGCACCTTTGGTTGAGCTTCAAGGCAATGGAGCGCCGATTTTTTTGTAATACGGTCTTGCTATTTTGTGTATACTAGCTTATGAAAACGTCTTTAAGAGCCGCCCGGCAGGGCATGCCGTGGCTGTTTAAATGCTTGTTCAAGCGTTGGTCCGCTTGAGTGAATAAAATGTTTGATTGAATAAATTAATGTACGGAGTAGCAAAATGCCCAAGATGAAGACCAAATCATCCGCTAAAAAGCGGTTTAAAATCACTGCGTCAGGCAAAATTAAAGTAGCAGCTGCCGGTAAGCGCCACGGCATGATTAAGCGTTCGAATAAATTTATTCGCGATGCACGTGGAACAATGGTTTTGTGTGAACAAGATGCTAAAAAAGTCATTCAGCATTATTTGCCGAATGGTATTTAAACCTTACGCTTTTGATTTTGAGGAGATTATAATATGGCTCGTGTGAAAAGAGGTGTGACAGCACACGCTAAGCACAAAAAAGTTCTTAAACAGGCTGAAGGTTTTTACGGTCGTCGTAAAAATACCATTCGTGCAGCTAAAGCAGCGGTTGATCGTTCAAAGCAATACGCTTATCGTGATCGCAAAAATAGGAAACGTACTTTCCGTGCTTTGTGGATTCAGAGAATTAATGCGGCTGTTCGCGCAGAAGGTTTAACTTATGGACGTTTTATTGATGGCTTATCAAAAGCCGGTATTGAGGTTGATCGTAAGGTTCTTTCAGATATAGCAATCCATGAGGCAGAAGCATTTTCTGCTTTAGTAGCTTCGGCAAAAAAAGCTTTAGAATATTTAAAAGATACGACACCTAATGCTTTCGAAGGCGCTGTCAAATAAGCCAGTCGTGTTCTCTTAAAGCATTCATTTATTCGAGGTCCCGTGCTGGCTATTGCGAGTGCGGGTTTTTCTTTATTAAAAAATAGGCAAAAATATGAATGATATTGAGCATCTGGAACAAGAAATTTGTTTAGCCTTAGAGGCAGCAGGTGATGAACAAGCACTTGAAGAAGTGCGTATTGCAGCATTGGGTAAAAAAGGTAGTATCTCTGAAAAATTAAAAGAATTAGGAAAAATGGATGCTGGCGAGCGCCATAAAGTTGGACCAGTTCTTAATGGATTAAAAAATCGCATTTTAGAATTATGGGCACAAAAGCGTGATCTTTTGAAAAGACAGGCAATGGATGCCCGTCTTTCTCGTGAAACAGTTGATGTTACCTTGCCTGTTCGCTCTTCACCTATAGAACGGGGACGCATTCATCCTATTTCACAAGTGATTGAGGAAATTATTGCCATTTATACAAAGTTGGGTTTTTCTCTTGCAGAGGGACCTGATATTGAAACAGATTATTATAATTTTACGGCATTGAATTTTCCTGAAGGGCATCCAGCGCGTGAAATGCATGATACCTTCTTTTTTGATGTTGATAAAATGGGAGAACGAAAATTATTGCGAACCCATACATCACCCGTACAAATTCGTACACTAGAAAAACAAAAAGCACCGATACGAATCATTATTCCTGGAAAAACTTACCGCATGGATTCGGATGCAACACATTCTCCCATGTTCCATCAGGTAGAAGGTCTTGTCATCGATAAAACCTCCACCATTGCCCATATGATGTGGCTACATGAAACCTTTTGTAAAGAATTTTTTGAAGTTCCCTCTGTAAAAATGCGTTTTCGTCCCTCTTTTTTCCCTTTTACCGAACCATCTATGGAAGTGGATATTCAATGTGATCGTTCTGGTTCAGAAGTAAAGTTCGGAGAAGGACAGGATTGGTTGGAAATTTTAGGATGCGGAATGGTGCATCCCCAGGTGTTGAAAAATGTTGGTTTAGATCCCGATGAATATCAAGGTTTTGCATGGGGCATGGGCATTGATCGTATTGCCATGTTGAAATACGGTATGCCTGATTTGCGGGCTTTTTTTGATGCTGACCTGCGTTGGTTAGACCATTATGGCTTTCGTTGCTTTGATATGCCTGCTTTTTTTCCTAATAAAAACGTGTGATCTTAGTCATCGCTTTCATGTGAGGTTTTAAAATGAAGTTTACATTGTCGTGGTTAAAAGATCACTTAGAAACAAATGCATCTTTGAATGAAATTTGTGAAAAATTAACCGCTATCGGTCTTGAGGTTGATCACGTTGATGATCGGTCTTCTTTAAAAGGTTTTATGATTGCAAAAGTTTTAATAGCAATAAAACATCCTGATGCCGATAAACTTCAAATTTTATCAGTGGATACAGGAACTGCTACACCTGTTCAAGTTGTCTGTGGAGCACCAAATGCACGAGCAGGTCTTGTAGGTGTTCTGGCACTACCAGGCACTTATATCCCAGGACTTGATGTGACATTATCTGTAGGAAAAATCCGCGGGGTTGAAAGTTTTGGGATGATGTGTTCGCAAGCGGAGCTTGAATTATCAAATGAACATGAGGGAATTATCGAACTTCCAGAAGATGCACCTATTGGAGATTCATTTGCAGCTTATGCTGGTTTAGATGATCCGATCATTGATATTGGTTTGACCCCCAATCGTTCCGATTGTACAGGTGTTCGCGGTATTGCTCGTGATCTTTCTGCCGCTGGAATGGGAAAATTAAAAGAATTATCTTTGTCAAAATTTGAGCCTTCTTTTGAAACACCTCTCGATGTTTCATTAGATTTTTCGCAAGGTTCATCATTATGTTTAGGTTTCGCTTGGCGTGAAGTACGCAATGTTCAAAATGGCGAATCACCACAGTGGATGCAACAGCGTTTGAATGCAATTGGTTTGAGACCGATTAATGCGCTTGTTGATATGACCAATTACATCAGTTTTGACCTTGGTCGTCCACTCCATGTTTTTGATGCAGATAAAATTAAAGGTAATTTGTGTGTACGTTGCGCGCGTGAGGGAGAGCAGCTTCAAGCACTGAACGGAAAAATCTATCATCTGGGCGCTAAGAATTGTGTCATTGCAGATGATGAGGGGGTTGTTTCGATTGCCGGTATCATGGGCGGTGAAAGAACGAGTTGTGATGAAACAACACATCGCGTTATTATTGAATCGGCGCTTTGGGATGCGCGAAGCATTGCACAAACAGGAAGAGCATTAGGTCTTATCAGTGATGCACGTTATCGATTTGAACGAGGTGTTGACCCGGCTTTTATAGAAACAGGACTTGAGATTGCAACAGAATTGGTCTTACGTCTTTGTGGTGGTGAAGTATCTAAAAAGAGGATCGTTGGCTATCAGCAACAAGAAATCAAACAGATCGCTTTTCCTTTTTCTGAAATTAAACGTTTAACAAATTTGGAAATAGAGCCTGAAAAAGTCATCTCTATTTTAACAAAACTTGGATTTTTTGTTGAAGGAAAAGGAGATGTTATTACGGTAAAAGTACCATCATGGCGCCCTGATATTATCAGTAAAGCCGATTTGGTGGAAGAGGTTATGAGAATTTATGGGTTAGATAAAATTAAACCTATTCCTTTGGAAAACTTTGCAGAAGGAAAAGATCAAATTTTAACATGCGCACAAATTCGTTCACGTGCTACACGTTTGGCTCTAGTGCAACGTGGTATGAAAGAAGCGGTAACATGGTCTTTTATTTCTGAAAATCAAGCTCTTGCTTTTGGAGGAGGTCAAGAAGAGCTTAAATTAGTTAATCCTATTGCTGCTGATATGTCAATGATGCGTCCTTCCCTTTTACCTAGTTTGATTATAGCGGCACAAAGAAATGCTGATCGTGGTTTTTTCGATCTTGCTTTGTTTGAAGTTTCAAGTATTTATGAGGGCGACACCCCTGATAAACAACACCGTGTTGTTAGTGGAATTCGTCGCGGAACAGAGCAATTTAAAGGGGCTGGGCGTTTTTGGAATGGAAATGCAACCGTCGTTGATGTTTTTGATGCCAAAGCAGATGCTTTAGCTATTTTAGAAGCATGCGATATGGATGTTGGGAAAGTGCAGATTGAAGTTGGAGCACCTGATTGGTATCACCCTGGTCGTTCAGGTGTCATAAAACTTGGATCAAAGATTATTCTTGGTTTTTTTGGTGTTTTTCATCCTGCTACATTAGAAAAGTTAGATGTCAGTGGACCTTTATGCGGCTTTGAAATTTTTCTAGACCGAATTCCAGAATCAAAGAAAAAAACGACCAAAAGCCGCCCTCCTTTGAAACTCTCACCTTTTCAAATGGTGCGGCGTGATTTTGCCTTTATAGCGGATAAAACTGTTGCCTCTTCTCTTATTATTCGGGCGGCAAGTGGAGCCGATAAAAAACTTATTCATTCAGTGCAGGTTTTTGATATTTTTGAAGATTTAAGCTTTGGTGAAGATAAAAAATCTGTTGCAATTGAAGTAACTATTCAGCCCATAGAACGGACTCTAACAGATGAAGATTTAGAAAAGCTTGCCTCAAAGATCGTGGATAATGTTACCAAAATGACAGGTGCATATTTACGCTACTGAGTATTCTCATTTTTTATGAGATATTTTACATGAAGTGGGAGCATTTTTGAGTGCTCCCTTTTTGTTTGGCATTCAAGAGCTATAGAACTTCTTGAAAGGGAACCTCCTTACCAAAACAAGCTGCTTAAATCATCAATTTTTTCAATATGAAAAAACTGTTTTTAAACATCTTGAAAAGTTATTTTTTCTCTTAATCCTTCATTGCAAATGTAAAAGATAACTGCTATTGCTAAATGATAATGCAAATTATTTGCAATAAAAAGAAGGCATATAAAGGAAAGAGAGAATCAATGAACGTAAGAACGTTTTTCACCATAGTTTTTGGAAGTGTTATTTTTTTTACACCCAATTTTGCTTTGTGTGCTGGTAAATTTAAAGCTGTTACGACATTCACTATCATTGCTGATATGGCACGCAATGTAGCAGGTGATGCCGCTGATGTTGAATCCATTACAAAACCAGGTGCGGAAATTCATGAATACCAACCCACCCCACGCGATCTTATGCGTGCTCAGGGAGCTAACCTTGTATTGTGGAATGGTTTAGAGTTAGAGCTTTGGTTTGAAAAGTTTTTTCAAAATATCAAGGATGTTCCAAGTGTTGTTGTTTCAAAAGGTATTATACCCATTAAAATTGGTGAGGGACCCTTTAGCGGTAAACCCAATCCTCATGCGTGGATGTCACCGACCTCTGCTTTGATTTACGTTGATAATATTCGCGATGCTTTTGTAAAATATGATCCTGAACATGCTGAAATTTATAAACAGAATGCTGAAATTTATAAACAGAAAATTCGTGCAACGATTGATCCAATTAGGGCTGAATTAGAAGCTGTACCGCAAGATAAACGTTGGCTTGTGACCAGTGAGGGGGCTTTTAGCTATTTGGCGCGTGATTTTGATCTAAAAGAACTTTATTTATGGCCCATCAATGCTGACCAACAAGGAACACCACAGCAGGTCAAGCATGTTATCGATATGGTTCGCAAATACAATATTCATGCAGTTTTTTCTGAAAGCACTATTTCCCCTGCGCCTGCCAAGCAGGTTGCCAGAGAAACAGGGGCTAAATACGGTGGTGTTCTTTATGTTGATTCTTTAAGTGAGAAAAATGGTGAGGTACCCACTTATATTGATTTATTACGTGTCACGAGTGGACGTATTAGCAATGCTTTAGTAGAGGGAGTAAAAAACCAATGACGGAATGTGGAATTTTTGCCCAAGGAGTAACGGTAACATATCGTAATGGACATACAGCTTTACGCGAAGTGAATTTTGAAAGTCCAAAGGGTTCTATTACGGCATTGGTTGGTGTTAATGGATCCGGTAAGTCAACGTTATTTAAAGCGATTATGGGGTTTGTACGCCCCTCAAAGGGAAAAATTCGTATGTTTGATTTGCCCGTTGATATAGCTTTGAAAAAAAATCTTATTGCTTATGTTCCTCAAAGTGAAGATGTTGATTGGAATTTTCCTGTCTTGGTTGAAGATGTTGTATTGATGGGGCGGTATGGTCATATGAATTTCTTTCGCTATGCCCGTACACAAGATTATGAAGCCGTTCGTATTGCCTTAGAACGCGTTGATATGTTGGCTTTTGCCAAGCGCCAAATTGGAGAACTTTCTGGTGGACAGAAAAAGCGTGTTTTTCTAGCGCGCGCTCTTGCACAGAAAGCAAAAGCTATTTTATTAGATGAGCCGTTTACAGGGGTTGACGTTACAACAGAAGATAAAATCATTGCTTTGTTACAAGATCTCCGTAAAGAAGGAGCAGTGATCTTGGTTTCAACTCACAATTTGGGTTCTGTTCGCGAATTTTGTGATCATACAGTTTTAATAAAAGGTACTGTTTTAGCTTCTGGGTTAACAGAAAAAATCTTTACAAAGGAAAATCTGGAGAAAACTTTTGGAGGGTCTTTGCACCACCATATTTTTGATCTTCAAACCACAAAAAAAAATGATGTTTTCATGGGAAGAAAGCAGTCTGCAGTTTGTGAAGATATTGAAAGAGTGGAGCACGTTGCATGATTTCTTGGTTGCTTGAGCCACTGAGCTATCAATATATGGTGAATGCAATGTGGGTTTCTGGGTTAGTTGGGTGTGTTTGTGCCTTTCTTTCAGCTTTTTTGATGTTAAAAGGTTGGTCATTGATTGGTGATGCACTTTCCCATTCGATTGTTCCTGGTGTAGCAGGAGCTTACCTTTTAGGGTTACCTTTTTCACTCGGCGCTTTTTTTTCTGGTGGTCTTGCAGCAGCAGCAATGCTCTTTTTTAACCACCGGACAAAGCTTAAAGAAGATACCATTATTGGGCTCATTTTTTCTTCCTTTTTTGCCTTTGGGTTGTTTCTCAAATCATTAAAACCAATGGCTGTTAATATTGATACGATTGTTTTGGGAAATATTTTAGCAGTGAGTTCAACAGATATTCTACAATTGGCTTTTATCGGCTTTGTTTCGTTGCTTATATTGCTTTTGAAATGGAAAGATCTTCTTGTGTCATTATTTGATGAAACGCATGCGCATGCCATTGGATTAAACGTAAAATTTTTAAAGATTCTCTTTTTCACATTGCTTGCCGCTTGTACTGTTGCTGCGATGCAAACCGTTGGAGCATTCTTAGTCATTTGTCTTGTTGTGACACCTGGGGCAACGGCCTATCTTTTAAGTGATCGTTTCGTGAACATCTTGGTTATTGCAGTTGTAATTGGAACCTTCACAAGTGTCTTGGGTGTTTATGTGAGTTATTTTTTGAATGCACAAACAGGGGGGGTTGTAGTGCTTTTTCAAGCATCTTTATTTGTTTTGGCTTTTATTTTTGCTCCTAAACATGGGTTTATTGCTGCGCGCTTACGCATAAATGCGGCAAAAAAGGGTGTAATATTATCATGATTGATCAATTACTGCTTCCGTTTCAGTTTTCTTTTATGCTTAAGGGTATGCTTATTGTCATGATTCTTTCTATTCCCATGGCGATGCTTTCCTGTTTTCTTATTTTGAAAGGATGGGCGCTGTTAGGCGATGCCATTTCTCATGCAGTTTTTCCAGGTGTTGTTGTTGGTTATATGACAACACCATGGGTAATCGCATTTTTAACTTCTTTGCCATTTGCTTGGTTTCAGCATATGCGTCCAGAGAATATTACAATGACTTTGATTACTTGCGGTGCTTTTGTTGCAGGAATGGTGTGTGCACTATTAACGGGTTTTTTAGGGAGCAATAGCCGTATCAAACAGGACACGGTGATGGGTGTGGTCTTTTCTTCAATGTTTGGTTTGGGGCTTGTTTTAGCCACGTCTATTTATAGTAGCTTAGATTTGAATCATATTCTATTTGGTAATCTCTTGGGTGTTAACTGGCTTGATATAACGCAGACGGCAATCATTTCCGCTGTTGTCACTTTTATTTTAGCAGCAAAATGGCGCGACTTTATGCTGTATATTTTTGACACAGTTCAAGGACGTGCAATGGGGTTACCAATATCTCTACTCCACTATACCCTGCTAACGATGATTTCTCTTACAATTGTTGCAGCTTTGAAAGCTGTAGGTATCGTACTCGTTATTTCTTTACTGATAGCACCAGGAGCAATTGCCTATCTTGTCACAAAGCGGTTTTCTTTTATGTTAATGATCGCGATACTTGTTGCAGCTTTTTCTGGTTTTTTAGGGATTTATCTCAGCTTATTTATCGGCTCTGATTCTGCTTCCACAATTGTGTTGATCTTGACGTTGATTTTTATGGCTATTTTCATGATGATTTTCTTTCGTCGAAACACAGTTCAAGAGACTTGAAAGTGTTAAAATTCATGCATATCAGCCATGCATTTTTATATATTGTTTCTCATTTTTATTTTAATTAGAGTCCGGGGTGCTAGGTTATTTTTCCTCCTAATATCTAGCAGGTGAATGCAGTAAATTTTCTCCCCCCCAAAACTGCATTCTTAATTAAGAGGCTGCATTGATTTCTTCTGCAGCCTTTTTATTTTTTTGTTTTTCTAAAATCTCTCCTCTTTTCTTGAAATCATTTAAAATGATTATAATATTGTGTAAGCTATTCGGTATTTTCAAGGAACTTATAACAGCAAAGACACTTACACATGAAGGGATAGAGCGTAATTGTGCACTCAGACATGTAAACAGAAAAAAACAGATACAATGTTTTTGTATAGGGTTTTGCGTAGAGGAAAATAGTACGAGAAAATGAAAAAAGATTTGAAGATATCGCACCCTTTACGTATCTGCTATTATATAGCAGGGTGGGCGATGGTTATATTAGGTATTATCGGTGTCGTATTACCTATTATGCCAACTGTGCCTTTTTTATTGGTTGCCTCATGGTGTTTTACGCGTTCTTCTCCACGTTTTCATCAATGGTTGAATAATCATCGTATTTTGGGTCCCCCTATTAAGCGATGGGAAGAAAAAAAAGCAATCTCTCCATTTGTTAAAGTTTTTGCAATGATGAGTATGACAGGAGGATTTTTATCCTTTTTTGTAATGCTACACCCTCCTTTGTGGATTTCTTTACTTGTTGCGGTTATATTATTGCTGATTGCCATTTATATTGTAACACGTCCATCTTCCTAATGATAAAAAAGGCTTTATGGGATACTCTTTTTAGCTTCGGCTTATTTGTAAAAACTATGAGAACTTTTAAGTTTTGAATATAAGCTCTCCATTTCCAAAATGCATATGAAATAGCAAGCTTTTTGAACGCAATTAATTAATAATATGTTTGTGAAATAATTTTTATGAACAAAGAAAATTGTTTATGAACACTCAAAATGTTCTCTCTTGGTAAACAATGATAAATCACATTCATGGAAGAGAGTCTTTATTTCTGTAAAGCATGTTTGTATGAATCTCTACATATACATCATTAAAAAGTCATTGATATGATAGTCATTTCTTTCTAAAAGACATTTCGTTTTTTTCATATTTCTTAATGAGGATATAATACAAAGCTTACTAAACACCATCATTTTTATACTTATACAGTTAAGAAGCCGGTCTATTATATCAATCTTTAATGTTACATCTGTTATTAACTTAAGAATAATTCATAAGAAACAACAGAGTTTTTCAAATGGTTTTATATATACACGCATTCTTATTATAATATGCGAATAAATAATTTTTCTGTCTTTGTATAAAGCTTATTCGAAATAAAAATATTATTGCATTCTTTGTTTTTTAATGAAGTCATGCCCCTCAAGTAAAACAAAAGGTCTCCCAAATCATGTTATTTACACATTTATTTTTAATGAAACATTTCTCAACGCTTTACTCATTTCATAATAGCAGACTATACATGGATAAAGTAAAATCTCCTGTAACATGTATAAAATCTATTTGAGCACCATCATCCTTGCCTTGCAAAATACACACCGACAGTCACCATGCTATTTGTCATCCTCCAATGTTGCCTTAGTAATTCCTAATGCTACAATTATAGCTTGTCATCTGGTTTTGTATATTTTGACACTAAATTTTGTACCAATTTATTTTTTTCAAAGAGTTTAAAGATGTTCTCAAAGGGTTTTGAAAGCCTTTTCTCATTTTTACTTATGGAAACGCACTTTTTTCTGATTTTCGGTAATTTTTGCAATTTTAGGTGTCAAAATCTATTTTGATAAAACGCGCATTTAATGGTCAAAATTGTACATAAAAACAACAAATTACCACGTATTCCTACTTAATCCAACCTCTTCCTACTTAGTATAAAACCTACTGTCAAACTACAACAATAACCCTTAGAACTTGAAAACCTTCATACATGCAAGGAGATGAGTGTGCTTGATTTAACAGGGTTAAAATGAGAAAATCTCCTTGGCTAAACTTCCTTGGCACGTTAAGTGTTTTTTTAATGCGTCGTAAATACTTTTAAGTCTTATCTATCGCGCCTTATGTAAGTGAAGCGTATGCGTGGTAGGCCAAGTAGAATCTGCTCAAAAACAGCCGAACTGTTTACAGACCAGCAAAGGTTAAGAATCCTCATCCTTAGGGTAGAACAAAAATCAATCTTATAAACAATATGATGAGTCAATATACTTGTTTTAAAGAACTGGAAACTATGTCTTTATAGGTCTAGCAATTCGCTTTTTATTACCAAAAAAATTGAGATAACGTTGTACTTCTTTTGAATCACCAATCGTTTTTTCAGGATTATCTGAAAGTTTTACAGCTGGTCGACCATTGGCATAGGTCACCTTACAAACAAGGGAAAGAGCATCAAGAGTTTTGATTTCCTGAGGTGCACAGCCTGTAAAATCATTGGTAAGATCCGTGCCCCATCCAAAACTCATGCGCACTCTACCATGGAAATGATGATAGGTTTTTTCAATTGTATTGACATCAAGAGCATCAGAAAAAATTAAAAGTTTTTTGCGTGGATCTTTTCCTTTTTCTTTCCACCATTGAATAATACGTTCGCCACCTTCAATAGGGGGCGCACTATCGGGTCTGAAACCCGTCCAATCAGCAACCCAATCTGGTGCATTGCGTAAAAATTCTTCTGTACCAAAGGTATCAGGTAAAACAATGAGAAGATTTCCACCATAATAACGATTCCAATCTTGCAAGACTTGATACGGAGCTCTGCGTAATTCATCATCGTTGTTGCTGAGAGCCGCAATAACCATAGGCAATTCGTGTGCATTGGTTCCAAGAGCTTCTAAATCCGTATCCATGGCAAGAAGAACATTAGAAGTTCCAGTAAAAGAATGACCAATGCCTTCTTTTAATGCTTCCACACACCAGCGCTGCCATAAAAAAGAATGGCGGCGCCTTGTCCCAAAGTCAGATATTTTAATATCAGGCAATTTTTTGAGACGTTCAACTTTACTCCACATTTTTGCTTTAGCACGCGCATAAAGTACATCAAGAGCAAAACGATCTAGTTTTTTGAGAGCAGCACGTGAACGTAATTCACTAATAATAGCAAGGGCAGGAATTTCCCACATGGAACTATGGGCCCAGGGTCCATGAAAATGAAGGATATATTGGCCATCTTTGCGGGTGAGTTCATATTCTGGGAGTTGAAAATTCTCAAGCCACTGAAGAAAATCCGGTTCAAAAATTTGTTTGCGTCCATAAAATGTATTACCAGCAAGCCAGATCATTTCTTTTTTTGTAAAGCGCAAACTAAGAGCATGATCAAGTTGAGCACGTAATTCACTCTCATCAATATCATCGGCAAGACGTATTGTTTTAGAGCGACTTATGAGGGAAAAAGTAACATTAACATTAGGGTATAACCCCCAAATCATCTGCACCATAAGAAGCTTATAAAAATCCGTATCAAGAAGTGACCGAATAATGGGATCAAGCTTCCAAGTGTGATTGTAAACACGTCTAGCAATATCCGGATGATTCATAACCTTTTTCTTTCATTTTCATAAAATCTAAAATATTATGCACCAACACGGCTAATATAGACGGTGCAATATAACAACTCTACAGTTTTGGGCAAGAATAAAAAGCCTGCTCTCTTTTTTCATCTTTAAGATTTGACAATACGCATAATTTCATGCTGACCTGTTTTTTGTAACTTTATCCCTATATGAACTTCGGTATATTCTTTGCTATTAACATAGAGCATATTTTTAGGTCCCCATTTTACTTTAATGCGATAAACGGCATCATAAAACTTCATTGTTGCTTCATATTTTGGCCAAATAGAGGGTAAATGTGGCTGCAAAAACAATAGGTCTCCCTGACGCTGTATTCCAAGAATAGCTTGTGTTGCGGCGCGATAAAACCAACCGGCTGAACCTGTATACCAAGTCCAACCGCCTTGACCACATCGTGGTTCAACAGCATAAATATCTGCGGCCATCACATAAGGTTCAACACGATAAATTTCAGGATCTTGTCCATGGGTAATTGGGTTTATCATAGAAAATAAAGCATAAGCTTTATCGTTTTGTTCCATTTCAGCCAACGCAAAAATACTCCAAATGGCACCATGCGTGTATTGACCACCATTTTCTCGAATTCCTGGAGGATAACCTTTTATATAACCAGGCTCGAGCGTACTTTTATCAAAAGGCGGCCAAAAAAGGCGAATGAGTCCGCCTTTTTTATCATAGAGCTGTTCCAACATTGATTTCATCGCTTGTTTTTGACGTTCAGGCGATGCCATTTGAGAAATGACAGCCCAAGATTGAGCAATGGTATCAATTTGACATTCATCATTGATTTTAGAGCCAAGAGGTGTTCCATCATCAAAATAACCACGTCGATACCAAGCACCATCCCAACCGTTTTTCTCTAGGTATTTTGTTAAATGTTCAAGGTACGTACTCCATATTTGCATATGGCTATTATCACCACGTTTTTGGGCTAAAGAGATAAATGCTTGTAATGTGTACCCAAGAAACCATCCTAACCAAATGCTTTCGCCTTTTCCTTCCACACCAACCAAATTCATACCATCATTCCAATCCCCACCTAAAATAAGAGGGAGACCATGTGGTCCGCAGCGTTTAATGGCAAGGTCTAAAGCTAAAGCACAATGTTCATAAACTGTTGCAACCTTTGAGGATTGGGTGGGTTGAAAATAAGCATCCTGTTGCCCACTTTTGAGAACATCACCTTCAATAAAAGGAATGAGCGTATCAAGAAAAGCGTCATCACCAGTGGTAGTGACATAAAGAGCTGTTGCATATGCAAGCCAAACGATATCATCAGAAATGTATGTACGAACACCAGCATTTGTGTCAGGCAACCACCAATGTTGCACATCACCTTCAAGAAATTGGTGCGCTGCTGCATTTAACAATTGTTCACGTGCTAATTGTGGTTCCAGCAATAACAAAGACAAGCTATCTTGTAACTGGTCACGAAAACCAAATGCACCACTCGCTTGGTAAAAGCCTGCGCGTGCCATGATGCGGCATGCGTAGATTTGATAAGGAAGCCAATGGTTGACCATAAGATTAAAAGAAGCATCAGGTGTTTTGACTTGGAAAGGAGAAACAAAATCACTCCATTGCTGTTTTTGTTTTGTGAGCTGAATTTCAAAATCACTTGCACGTACTTGATTGAGTAATTTTTCAGCTTCTTGCCTATTTTCAGCACTACCAAGATAGAATATGATTTCTTTTGTTTGCCCTGGTTGAAGATCAATATCATAAGCGAATGCTGAACAAGGATCACATCCTGCTTCAATGGTATTCGAAAGAGCACCGGCTTTACGGATCGCATTTGGACGTGTTACGGTTCCCGTTGCACCAATAAATTCAGCGCGATTGGTCGTAGTGCTGGTTGGCATTTCGGATGCTGATAAAAATGTAACTTGTTGAGATTTCTCGATGTGATAGGGATTTTGAATAAAATGTGCACCCCATCTGTCCTCATAAGAGGAAACAATAAAGGGGGCATATTTTGTACGGACATTTCCCAAAACCCATTCAACATAATTATAAAGGCGTAAACTGCGTGGTTTTTTCCCTTCATTCGTAAGGATAAGACGTGAAAAGCGAATAGGTTTTTCGGGATCAAGTGTATGAGTCAGTTCTAATGCGATTTCTGAATGTGTTGATTTAAAAGTTGAGAATCCAAACCCATGACAAGCCTCATAGACAATATTTTCGTCACATTCAACAGTAGAAACGGGTGAGAAACGTTTTAAAGACTGGCGATCAACCAGATAAAGAGCTTCTCCTGGTCGGTTAGACGTTGGATCATTCGCCCAAGGAGTTAGTTGATAATCGCGGCTATTGTTAGCCCAAGTAAAAATTGCACCTTCAGCAGAGACATGAAAACCAAATCTGTGATTAGCAATGACATTAATCCACGGATGCGGTGTAGTGGTACGTCCATGAAGACGTATTACATAATGATTGTGCTGATTAAAACCACCGTAACCATTCCAATATCTTAGATCTTCTCCATTTGGGAGAAAAGAGGATGGTTTTTGTTGGCTAATAAGACCAATGGAAGAAAAAAGATTTTGTTCAGTTTGTGTTGTAAATTGCTGTCCTTCGTTATATCTTGGCAAGTTTAATTGATCATAAGATTCTTGATAATTTTTACGAACTGTGAGATTAAAATCATTCTCATCAAGTCGTTTAAGTTGTTCAGATAAAGAGCCATTTTGGGCATCAAGAACGATACGCGCTGATGCAAGAAGCGTTTTAAAACTATTTTCACTCATTTGATCGCGTCGAAGCATGAAAATATGTTGGCGTTCATCTGCTTTTTGCGTGTGGTGATAATAAGATTCACAGACCCACTCAAGAGCGCGTTGTGTATTTTGTATGTAGGAAAATGTTTGTTCATTAAGAATGACCAAATCAACAATGAGTCCGCGCATACGCCAATATTCATGTGCTTTAAGGAGCTCGCGCAGTACAGTTATATTTCCCTCGTTATTTAATCTAAGAAGACAGAGTGGATTGTCTCCTGAGATAGACATAGGCCAAAGATTAGACTGTTTTCCTATCGTTTTTGCTAATATTTCAGAAGGAAGACGCCACGTTCTTTCTGGATAAATAAGCGGTGTTGCATATTTTTGATAGATAATAGCTTCTTTAAGCTGGGTTCCGCTCTGATACAGTGCGACTTGTGAGCGCGTCCATGCCATTGAAAGTTCTTTTTGAAACATATCAGGTTGTCGATAATGTTTAATATGATTATTTAGCGCTTCTTTTGTATGAGCAGCAAAAGTCCAAAAAATAAGTTCTGCTTTTTCATGGGCTGAAATTTTTATACGGCATCGCAATGACATAACAGGGTCAAGAACACAACCTTGACTATTACTGAAACGAGCATTTTGGTCAAATGCAGTGGGCCGATGAATGGATCGCCCCCGACCAATAAACAGAGAGCGATCTGTTTCAGCTTCTGTCTCTTGGAGAATATCTGTTGTACTAGAAACAAAATGGGCAACATAGATTTCAGGATCACTAGGCGAGCGTTTGCGCCTTTTGGCAAAAATTGTTTTACCTTCTTCAGTAATTTCTGTCTCTATAAACATACGGGAAAAAACAGGATGAACTTGGTCTGTATCCATCGTTGCAAGCGCTAATTCACCATAAGAAGTCACTTCAATGAGTCGGTCTTTATTTGTCGTATTCATCAATTGAATACGTCTCCCTTCGCCACATCCTTCAGATGTAATAAGACATTCAAGTGTTGATTTAATACCATCAACCATTTTTGTATATTCAGCCTTTTCATCTGTAAAAATGCTGACAGCTTCTTCTTCAATAACACGTGTTGGCTCACCAGTAACAGACCACCACCGTCCACTATGCGTATCACGTAAGAAGAATAAAGTACCTTGTTGATCTTCTGTTGCATCAGGAATAAAGCGCGTAATCGCATAATCGTGCCAACGGCTGTAACCAGAACCATTCGCTGTTAACATGGTAGAATAAAAGCCATTAGACAAAAGTAAAGTTGCTCGTGGTTTGAGTAACGGGTTTGTAATAATGCGCAAAGGGGCTGCGTCAAATGCTTGAGACTTATTGCGCATACGATTAACAGCTTTGGTATGAATAATAGGAATGAGATGAGGCGCTCTTTCCTGTAAGAGCAATTGTGTTGCTTCAATAACGGGATCACGGTGAAAACGATCACGCATTCGCCCTTGAAAAATAACATTGTTAAGAGCAAGAATAGACATACCATGATGGTGCGCATAATAATTGCGTACAATGGCGTATTTTTCCCCTGTTTTCACGCGTGTTGGAGTAAAATCAACAGAGTCATAATAACCATATGTTCCTAAAGCTCCAAGATCACGGAGTCGTTTTAAATTAGCGACAGCGCAAGCAGGAGCATATTGTGCCGCTAGAAGGCTGGCATAGGGAGCAATGACAGCATTGCGTGAAAGACCACGTTGGAGTCCGAGGTTTGGAACACCAAAATGAGCGTATTGGTAATTCATTAAATGATCGCGAGCATTAAATGCGGCTTCTGAAATACCCCATGGCAATTCCCGTTTATGGGCATATTGTATTTGACAACGAATAATCAATCGATTTGTTTGATCTAAGAGAGACCCTAAAGGTTCATGCATTACGAGAGATGGCATAAGATATTCGAACATTGATCCAGACCATGATAGGAGTGCACCTTTCCCACCTATGGGTACGAGAAGTCGACCAAGACGAAACCAATGTTTAAGTTTTATATCTCCTTTTGCGATGGCAAAAAAGCTTGCAAGACGTGCTTCTGAAGCAAGTAGGTCATAACAATTTTCATCGAGTTTGTTTTCTTGAACACGATATCCAATGGATAAGAGATGCCGTTTAGGCTGTTCTAAAAAGTCAAATTTCATATCAAAGGCTATTTGCCGTGCCATTATAGCCAGCCTGTTTAGGTTTTTACGTAATTTTTCAGTATCACAATGAGCAGTCGCATCATGATGATGAGCGTTACAGGTGTCGATAAGGCATTTAGCCCAAGAAAGCGCACGAGCAGATTCTATCGTTTGAATTTTGTGGTCAAGTTCACCGACTAAGTGCACAATATCGTGGGCTGCAAGTGAAAGATCTATGATGTGAGAAGGGACCGTATTTTCTTGTTCTAAAAAAGTGAAGACAGAGTCATGAAAACGAGTGATGTTTTCTTCGATTTTTTGGCGTAAAGAGCGTAAACTGGGTTGATGATCTGGAACTTCTCTGACAGTTTCTTCAAGAATAGCAAGAACATCCGATAAGCCTTCTCGATCACTTTGGAAAAAAAGAGGCGGTTTTTCAGCCCATTCACTTAAAGCAGAAGAGAGTGTTACCAAATGACCGGCAAGATTTCCTGAATCAACGGTTGATACATAAGTAGGCAAAAGAGGCCTGAGTGTCTCCGTTTCATACCAATTATAGAGATGACCACGAAACTTTTCCATTTTTGTAAGAGAGCGTAATGTACATTCAATACGGGTGATGGTCTCTTCAAAACCAATCCAGCCAAAATCACGTGCTGCAATAATAGAAAGGAGATAAACGCCAATATTCGTAGGCGATGTACGTTGAGCAACAAGAGGTTCAGGATCTTCTTGAAAATTATCGGGAGGCAGATGGTTGTTTTGTGCATTGACAAAGGTTGTATAATAAAGCCATGTCCGCCGTGCAATAGAGCGAAGTTTTTTTTCATCTTTTGAAGAAAGATCAAGGCTATCTTGAAAGGTTGAAGGTTGACTCACAATCCAAGCAATAAAGGGTGAAAAAAACCATGCTATCCCAAAAGGCAAAGCAACCAAGCTTGCAAAACTATCAGAAAAAAGAGGGAGTGCTATAGTAAGAATACCAATAAGCGATGCTGGTGCCATTGTAAAAACATAGACACGCAAACTATTGGGCATTGATTTTGTTGCGGCAGAAGTTTTCCATTCAAGAAGATGCTGGTTTGAAATCGTCATACGATAGAGTGTACGAATAATCGCATCGGTCATAAAATACGCCGAATGAGCAAGAAACGTCGTTTTAAGAAATATATCAGCGCTTGTAAGAGCAATTTTGTTCCAAATTAATTGAAAATGTCCACGCAAAGAATGATCTATATTGGATGAGACAAGCGTTTTTAATACACATAGAATGGGTGAAATGAAGGAGCTAAACAACAAGAATAGTTGCCAGACGATTGCACTCTTTAAAGACAAAAAAGCCCATCCTGCAAATGCTGCGATTAACCACATAAGTGGAGTGAGAGAACGACGTAAATTATCCTGCATTTTCCAACGCGTCACGGAACTTATTTGACGGTGGGAAAAAAGATAAGGCAAAAGCTGCCAATCACCGCGGACCCAACGATGATAACGCATAACATCAATATTGTAAGCGGTTGGATAGTCTTCAATGACTTCTATGCTACTTACCAGAGCAGTACGAGCATAACCTCCTTCTAAGAGATCATGACTAAGAGTAGTATTTTCTTTAATTTTGCCATCAAGCGCTTGTTCAAATGCATCAATATTATAAAGACCTTTACCGATAAAGGTGCCTTCTCCTAAAAGATCTTGATAAGTATCAGAAACAGCAAAAACATAAGGATCAATGCCACGGTTTATAGAAAAAACCCGTTGGAGAATTGATGTTTTTTTTCCTGTTGTAAGAGAAGGAATAATGCGTGGTTGTAAAATGCTATAGCCCTTTACAACCTTTCCACTTTGTAGATCAAAAACGGGATGATTGAGTGGATGGTTAAGCTTTCCAACAAGTTTCGCGACGCTCTCTGGAGTAAGACGTGTATCACAATCCAGCGTCATAACAAAACGGCAATCCATAGGAAGACGTGGATTGGGAGGATAAAAGCTTGTATTTTTATCGCCTCTTAAGAGTCGATTAAGTTCATGAAGTTTTCCTCGCTTTCGTTCCCATCCCATCCAACATTTTTCGCTTGTATTATAAAGGCGTCGGCGATGTAAAAGGAAAAAAAGCGGAAGTTCATCACGATGATAACGATTATTGAGTTTATCAATATTCTTTTGCGCATAGTGCAATAAATCAAGATCATCTTGCGTTTCTCTCAATGGAGCATCCACCCAATCTGTAATGAGTGCAAAATGAATGGCACCTTTAGGATTGGAAAGATAGTGCACTTCAAGATTGCGCACTTGTTCATCAATATCATCGCGTGATGTCATCAAAGTAGGTACAACAACCATTATCCGTGCATGTTTTGGAATACCTTCTTTATATTCATAACCAATGAGTTGTCTTGATGGGACAAACCACGAAACAACAGTATTAAATAAAGCAAAAGCAGCATCGATAGCAGGAAAAAGCGCCAATACAGTAAAGCAAAAAGACATCCATTGTGTCATGCCAGATAGCTGTAAAAGGGCGTAAATTACAAGCAAAAGAGCAAGCGTCAGAAAAGAGACAGGAATGGCGATGACTCTCAATTTTGAGCAACAGGAAGCGCGTGTCCATTTTATGAGAAAGGGCGGAATATATCCACAAGCCTTTTCAAATATACCACAACCATCATCAACAAGGTACCACCCCACACAAGAATGATGAGGCATATCTTTAGAAGTGGAATTTGCCATTTCTACAACTTTATGTGCAACTTCCAGTTCACTAAGAGGCGAAAAGCGAGAAACTTTTTCAATGACTTGTCGATAAATATTGCGTGAGTGAGCATCAATTTCAGAAAAATCACTATTTTTACGCAAAATAGAATCGACACAACTCACTGTTTCAAACCATGCTGTCCAATCAACATCATCTATAGCTTTAAGAGCACGGATAATATTACCCATGGTCACACCATCTGCTGCTTGTCGGGTATGTTCATCGGCTGTTGCAATCTCTAAGCTACTGCCTTGGCTTTTCAATTGCTTTTCAAGCCAAGTTAATGCTACGGTTGAATCGACAGATGCACTGCGCAGGCGATAGAATAAATGTGCTGAAAAAGTTGGATCAACAATAAATGATTTATACTGCGTAAAAAGAGAGTGTAGATTTGTTTTATTTTTTACAAGAGAAATTTTATCTGCAACTTGACTAGCAAGATGGCGCATATGTCGTGCTTTTTCGATACGTACTGAAAGACGACGGACATTTTCAATGAGCAGCATTTGCATAACTGAAGGAAGAGCCCACAATTCACCAATTGTGAGCGCACAAACTTCTTGAAATCCGTTGGTCATAGCAGTGAGTGTTTCTTGTGAAAAGCTGCTATCGGTATGCGCAATATAAAGCCAAGTTAAAGCAAAAATTCGTGGTATTCCGGCTTTGTGTGTAGAAAGAGGAAGTTGCTTTATGAAGGACTTGGGTAGATTACAACGTAGCTTTTGTATGGTTTTATCAATGGTGTAATGATTATCAATGAGCCATTGAGCAGATGGTGCGATGGTTTCATCATTTCGAGCAGCAAAATCACTGGTATGAAAGGCATGAAGAATAAGTTTAACATTTTCATTCAATCTCTTGCGAAAATCTCCTACTCCTTCATATTCAGGGAGTAAAATTTCTTTACCAGAAGCTATATCATGCCCTAAGTTATAAAGATCTTCCTGTACCTTATAAATTGCACGAAGAGGAAAATCCGTATTAATAAAATGATCTTTTTTCTCTTTTTGAGAAAAAAAGCACTTTATGAAAGGTATTATGCACGTCATAGTGTCCCATTGTTATTCAATTACATCGTTTTTTATTTAAATTTTAAGCATTTTATCTGAATAGTGAACCGTTGTTAGATAAAAAACAAACTTTTTGTTTTTATTTGCAAGCATTTATAATTTTTGTTTCAATAATTTAAAAATAAGCAGACAATTTTTTTAGAAAATAAAAAGGTCACTCCTAATGAGTGACCTTAATAATAAAACCAACTTTAATGATTGATGATTAATCTTGTTCTTGTTTTTTCAAAGCTGCACCCAAAATATCACCAAGAGAAGCACCTGAATCTGTAGAACCATATTGTGCAACAGCTTCTTTTTCTTCTGCAATTTCTAAAGCTTTAATCGATACTGAAATTTTACGTGTTTTTTTATCAAATGCTGTGATGCGAGCATCAACCTTTTGCCCAATTGCGAAACGCTCAGGACGTTGCTCATCACGATCACGCGCAAGATCAGCACGCCGAATGGTTGTCTCAAGGTTGTGGTCAATCAATTTCACACCAATGTCATTGTCGTTAACAGCAATCACTTCGCATGTTACAACTGCACCTTTTCGCAATTCGCCAGAAGCAGCTGCTTCTCCAACTTTATCACTGGAAAGCTGCTTAATTCCAAGAGAAATGCGCTCTTTTTCAATATCAACATCAAGGACCACAGCTTTAACGATATCGCCTTTATTGTAAGTATCAATAACTTGTTCACCAGGACGATTCCAATCAAGATCAGACAAATGAACCATACCGTCAACATCGCCTTCAAGCCCAATAAACAGACCAAATTCTGTTTTATTTTTGACCTCTCCTTCAATTTGCGAATTGACAGGAAATTTATTGGCAAAAGCTTCCCATGGATTTTCAAATGTTTGCTTTAAGCCAAGAGAAATACGCCGTTTAGAAGGATCAATCTCAAGAACAACCACTTCTACTTCTTGTGATGTAGACAGAATTTTTCCAGGATGAACATTTTTCTTTGTCCAGCTCATTTCAGAAACATGGATCAGCCCTTCAATTCCTGGTTCAATTTCAACAAAACCACCGTAATCAGTAATGTTGGTAACAGCACCCGTAATTTTTTTACCAATCGGATACCGGACACTGATGCTTTCCCAAGGATCACTTTCAAGCTGTTTCATTCCAAGAGAAATACGGTGCGTATCTTGATTAATGCGAATAATCTGCACTTTAATCGTTTGGCCAATTGTGAGCACTTCAGATGGGTGATTAACACGCCGCCATGCCATATCTGTAACGTGCAAGAGACCATCAATCCCACCAAGATCAACAAAGGCACCATAATCTGTAATATTTTTCACCACACCTTCAACGATTTGGTTTTCTTCAAGATTTTGTACGATTTCTGAACGTTGCTCAGCGCGACTTTCTTCTAAAACAGTGCGGCGTGAGACCACAATATTGCCACGACGACGATCCATCTTCAAAATTTCAAAGGACTGTGAATTATGCATGAGAGGTGAAACATCACGAATGGGACGAATATCAACTTGGCTGCGAGGCAAGAAAGCAACGGCACCATCAAGATCGACTGTAAAACCACCTTTTACTTGGCTAAAGATCACTCCATCAACGCGTGCACCAGCATTGAATTTTTCCTCCAAACGGACCCAACTTTCTTCGCGCCGTGCTTTTTCACGCGATAAAACAGCTTCACCCATCGCATTTTCAATGCGTTCAATGTAAACCTCAACTTCATCGCCAACTTGCAAAGAACCATCTTTTGCTTTAGCTCCAAATTCTTTGAGAGGAATACGTCCTTCGACTTTAAGACCAGCATCAATAATGGCCATGTCTTTTTCGATTGCAATAACACGACCTTTAACAACAGATCCTTCATTAAGATCATTAGTTTGAAAAGATTCTGTTAAAAGGGCTTCAAAATCCGCTGTTGTGGGATTGTATTGTGACATAGGAACTCCTAATATATACCTTGTATTATAAGGTATGAGCGCTAGGTTAGTGTTAACATAAATAACTCCCTAGCCTTTTTCCTTGAATAAAGGAAAAAAAGTTAGCGCTAGGCTGGAAGTTACCTTAACGAATTTATCCAATTATATGCATTTTTATGATTGGATCAATAAAGCTGCATGCAATTTCAAATGTTGCTTCTATACTCAATTCTGACGTATCAAGCAAGTGGGCGTTTTTTGCTGGTTTTAGTGGACTTTGTTTGCGCGTTATATCGCGACTGTCGCGCTGTTCAAGTTGAGCTAGGATTTCATGATAATTTGCTTGAACACCTTTTTTTAAAATCTCTTGGTAGCGGCGTTTGGCGCGTGTTTGAACATTGGCTAGAATATAAAACTTGATATCGGCATCAGGACAAACAATCGTTCCGATATCACGCCCATCAAGCACACAGCCGGGCAAAACTTTAGCAAAGTTGCGTTGTTTTTCGACAAGAATTTTGCGTACAGCAGGGTTAATTGCTATTTTTGAAGCCGCTTCACCAAGTTCATGAGAAGAAAGAAGAGCAGGATTTAAGGTGTTAAAATCAAGTCCTTTAGCATAAATAATAGCATTTTTTTCATCATTAAGAGCTAAATTTTGCTGTAAAAGCGTATGAGCAACACTACGATAAGTAAGACCAGTATCGAGATGACGAAGGCGATAATGTGCAGCAATTTTGCATGCTAAGGTTCCTTTGCCTGAGGCAGCAGGTCCATCAATGGCGATAACAAAAGGCTTCACGCGATTTTTCCCCCAAGTTGTTTTATAAAAGGAATAAATTCTGGAAAGCTCGTAGCAATCATTCGTTTATCATCAATGGTAACAGGTTTTTCTGATACAAGCCCAAAAATGAGAAAACACATAGCAATTCGATGATCAAGATGTGTGGCAACATACCCACCCCCCAAACCTTTGGCAGAACCTTTTCCATAAACAATAAGAAAATCTTGACCTTCTTCACAGTCTACGCAATTAATTTTTAATCCTTGAGCAACAGCAGACAATCGATCTGATTCTTTTACACGCAATTCTTCAATTCCTAGCATAACTGTTTTGCCTTCTGCAAAGGCTGCTGCTACTGCCAAAGCAGGATATTCATCTATCATCGATGAAGCACGTTCTTTGGGCACCGTAACGCCTCTAAGGACCGATGATTTTATCCGTAGATCAGCAACATCCTCTCCACCTGTTTGACGTCGGTTCAAAAATTCAATTTGAGCACCCATTTCCCACAATGTTTCGATAAGTCCTATTCGAGAGTTATTTATCAAAACATTTTCAATGGTGATATCAGAGTCTTCTATAAGAAGGGCTGCGATAATTGGAAAAGCAGCAGAAGAAGGATCACCCGGAATATGAATCGTTTGTCCAGTAAGATGGGGTTGACCATTAAGATAAATCAAACGCGCACCTTCGTTATCTTTTTCTATTTCAAGTTGCGCACCGAATGCTTTTAACATTTTTTCCGTATGATCTCGTGTCAGAACTGGTTCAATAACAGTTGTAGTGCCGGCGGTATTGAGTCCAGCAAGCAGGATTGCTGATTTAATTTGGGAGGAAGCTATTGGAACACGATAACGAATCGGATTAGCCATTTTCGGACCATAAAGCGTTAAAGGAAGGTGATCGTCGCGCGTTGCCTCAATTTCAACCCCCATGAGACGCAGTGGATCAAGGATACGTCCCATTGGACGTTTAGAGAGAGAAGCATCACCAATAAAGGTTGTTTTCATATGATACGGACCAACCATTCCCATAACCAAACGAGCACCTGTTCCAGCGTTTCCAAAGTCTAAAGGTTTTTGTGCAGCTAAAAGGCAACCATTCCCTGTTCCTCGTATGATCCAGAAGTCTTCTTTTTTAATAATACAGGCACCCATAGCTTGCATAGCAGCAGCTGTATTGAGTACATCAGCGCTTTCAAGTAATCCATGAATATATGTCTCACCACTTGCTAATCCTCCCAATATAAGAGAGCGATGAGAGATTGATTTATCTCCTGGTATTTGAATTTTTCCAGAGAGACTACTCGATTTATAGGTGGTTATAGGGATTGCTTTTTGCATGGAAATTCTATTTAATTCTATCTAACTTTTATCAAATTGTGCATCCTTTAGCACATGCTTTAAAAGACGTCATGAAAAAATCACTGTGGAACAGTGTATTTATCTTTGACAAAGGTATTATTTTTCGATTAAGCACCATAAAATTTATCTTTTAATGGAATAATAGTTAATCAAAGAGGCACGGTTTATGGCAAAACAAGAACTTGGAACTAAACGTGTTGATCCAGAAACAGGAAAAAAATTTTACGATCTAAATCGCGATCCTATTGTGTCGCCCTATACAGGAATTTCTTATCCGCGTTCTTACTTTGAAGTTGCAGCAGCTGAAGCAAATAATGAAGAAGAAGTTGATACTGAAGAGCTTGATACAGCACTTGAAAAATCTGCTTTTATGCTTCTTGAAGATGATGATGTGGATTCTAAAGATGACGATCTTCCTGATTTAGAAGATAGTGATGTAGATCTTGGTGATGATGATGATACATTTTTGTCTCATGATGGTGACGATGAAGATGATGACGTTACTGATATTCTCGGAGGCGGTGTTTCTAATGATGACGATGCTTAAAAGAAGTAAAAGAGGACATCTTTTCCATTGAATGTAAATTCTTCTTGATCTTCAATTTTGATCGTTCTAGAAAAGCTGGAATTGTATACTGTCTTTTTGGGACAATTTGTTTTTATAGGGGCTATAGCTCAGCTGGGAGAGCGCTTGCATGGCATGCAAGAGGTCAGCGGTTCGATCCCGCTTAGCTCCACCAAAAAGACCAACTGTTCTATCAAGGGAATCAATTATAATAAAAGATGTGTGCATCAATTTAAAAGGTTTATGTGCTATTTAATTATCATTCCAATAGCGCCTGTTCCTTGCATTTTAATGATATTATAATACATTTTTAATCATTTGTTGGATTATAAAATTTACTGTCGCAACCGTGAAAGTAGATAATTTTTTTATGCTTTGCACAGAAATAGAAAATGAGCTGTTTAACCTGCGCCTTGTCTTAAAGGACAAAATTTGAATTTCCTTTACCACAATATTTCCACAAATATCATAATATGTTGGTTACCGGTATCTTTTTAAAAGATATGAAGTACTTAAACAAAGAGTAGAGAATAAAATATTAAAATATACTTCTCAATTATTGCGAATCAGAACTTTTTTCGAGTATTTTTAGCCTGATCAGATGTTCTGCCAATTAAAAATTATCCACCTTGAGTAGCGTATACCTGCTCAATACTAAGGTATATTAACACTTAAATAATATATTGAATCAATTAATTTTTTCCTTGCACGTCACAAACAAGGTCGAGGTGTAAGAGCAAAGTGGTGCCATCATTATATGTGCTAATTCCCAATGTTACGGATAATTCTTACATTTGAGAATGTATGTTCATAAAAAAACATTTTTAGTCTTTTCTTTCACAGTTTTTATCCACATACCCATTGTGCTTGTTATGTGCAAGCCAATGGTTTTATTGATTCAGCCTCAAGAAATCTGAAACGATAAAACCCTACGCCATTCGAGATTCTTACTTTAATATGAATAACGATATATTATCTTTATAAATCAACATATTAAACCATTTAAGAAAAAGAATAAAAATGCTTCTCATAAATATTCTCAAATGCAAAAGCTATCACAACATTGGAGACTGACTTGTTACTTCATAGGCGTTACAAATCTTTCTCTGAATACTCCCTACCCTGAGTATTCATTGTGTGTAAAGTTGCATATACCTTATCATCCTATAAACGGGAGTGTTTTTACAATACAATAAGATAACTTCTTTCAATTAAGATGAACTGGATGGACGAGTATGTTTTATTTCATACAATACTAAATACACTTAGTTTTTTTGAAGACTGTAGCGCCCTCTTTATACAAAACAACGTTTTTTCGTTTAATGCATTTCTCGTTTTTTTATATTGAATATTTTACCCTTTTTATGATGCCCGAATTGCATTTGTTTTAATTGCTATTTTATACGCTTAACAAAGAAAATATTCATATAATAATCAGCCAGTAATACGCATAATGAAAATAAAAAATGATATTATATTTTAAAATTTTTCTTCAATAACCTCTAGTACTTAGCCCAATGCGAAATGCCAACACTAAATAGAAGATGGTTTCTATTATAAATTTTTTTAACAAAGGAGGTAAAAATGTCGAGAGTATCTTCAAATATATTGTGTATTGCAAAAGCTTTCTGTCGCTTGAGTTTATTCTAAAAAATAACAATTTATTTCATTGAACGATCGGAAAAACGACACTATTTTATCATATTATGCGGAATTTTGCTTTTGAATAATTTTATCCCATCAATTCCCTGATTGAGATTTTCAAAAATCTTCCCTAATGCCATCCACATCTTTTTAATTGCTGTTCATAGAGCCTCGATATCCTTGCCATGCGCTGTGCTGTCTGTGAAAGCGCAGCACTGACATGCCCACCACTACGTGCATAAGCACCATGCCCCATATGATAATTTAAATAAAGGCTATATGCATCATCAAACCTCACCCCATTGCGTTGAACACTTTGGCTATGATACCAAGCAACAAAATCAGCAGCATCTGCGAAATTCGTACGCCATGCAAAAGACTTTCCTGTAGAGCGAAGATACATTGCCCATGTACTATCAAGCGCTTGAGCATAACCATAAGCTGTCGACCGACGCTTCCATGGAATAAAACCAAGTAGTTTTTTGCGTGGAGGACGTGCATTGTGACGAAAGCTCGATTCCATCTTAATGGTTGCAAGAATAATAGGCATAGGAATTCCATAGCGCATTTCCGCTCTTTGAGACACCTTACCCCAATTGTCAAAAAAACCATTTTTTTGTGCTAAAATAGCACAAGCATTATTTGTGTGGATGGGAGTGGTTGTTGCACATCCCTCTAGCAAAAACACCAGTGCCCCTAAAAACAAAAGGTGTCGCATATTCCTATTCCTCTCGTTTAAGAAATAAAACAAGATAGAGATACTAAAAAATGATTACCAATCAATAAAGAACATGATCTAACTTGTAATATTTAAGAAGCTTGCTTTGCTTTATTCCTCATCAGCAAAACGCAATGTTTGCGACTGAGCCAATGTTGTCATTTTTGTTGGTTCAGAGTAATTTTCTTTTAATTCGACAGTTTCAATGCGATTTGCCCGTTTCATGATTTTGGAGGACGATATCAAAATTCCCTCTATATCTTCACCTGCTTTATGAAAGTGCTTCTGTAGTGCGCGAACACGCGTATCCATTCGTCCAAAATCTTCCATCAATTTTGCTACTTCTGATTGAATTAAATGCGCTTGTTCACGCATCCGCGCATCTTTCATAATGGTTTGTACCACTTGGACAGAGAGCATCAACAAAGATGGTGAAACAATAATCACATGGGCTCTATTGGATTTTTGTACCAATGCCTCAAAGTCCTCATAAATTGTTGCGAAAATCGATTCAGATGGCACAAAAAGGAAAGCAGTGTCATGGGTTTCTCCAGGAATCAAATATTTTTGTGCAATATCACGAATATGAACTTCCATATCGGTACGAAATTGGCGTTCTGCCTCTTGACGCTCTTGCGCTGATTCTGCCTTACGCATAGCATTCCAAGCTTCCAGAGGAAATTTAGCATCAACAACAAGAGAAGGAGCTTTATTTGGCATATGAATGAGACAATCTGGGCGCTTTCCATTGGAAAGAACAGCCTGAAAAGCATAAGCGTTTGTTGGTAAGGCATCGGCAATAATTGCTTCCATCCGCCCTTGACCGAAAGTACCACGCGTCTGCTTATTGCTTAAAATGGACTGCAACTGAACAACTTGTCCCGTAAGCGATTGAATATTATTTTGTGCTGCATCAATCACTGCTAAACGTTCTTGCAAACGATTCAAATTTTCATAAGTGGATTTGGTCTGTACCTGAAGTGTTTGGCCTAAGCTTGTTGTCATCCCATTGAGTTGCTCACTGAGTGATTTATTCAATTCAGCTTGCCGTTGACCAAAAATTTCCGCCATCGTTTGCATTCGTCCTTGCATTTCAGCTTGTGTTTTCAGCAAAGTAGCCATCTGCATTTGTGCCTCACGTGCGCGTTCAGCAATTTCATTTTCCAAAAATGCTTTTTTTCGATGAGAATGTATCAACATAAAAAATGCCAAACAGACAAGTATAAATAAAAGCAAAAGCATTAGTTTAGAAAAAAAATCACCAGCGAGTATGGAAAAAAACGAATCAAACATAAATTGTAATATAACGCTCTTATTGTAAAAAAACGCAAGAATCCGTTATTCAATATTGACCAATAACAAACCATTGATTAATCTCTACTTATGCCAATGAGATCTTTAGTTACTTTACCTGATCCGATTTTACGGGAAGTGTCCAAACCTGTTGAGCAGGTCGATTCAGCTCTCCAAAAACTTGCGGATGACATGTTGGAAACCATGTATAATGCTAAGGGCGTTGGTCTTGCTGCTATTCAAATTGGTATACCGCTACGTATGTTGGTTATAGATGTCTCTGGAAATTCTGAAGATGAGCAGAAAAAACCACTTGTTATTATCAACCCTGAAATTTTATGGCTTTCAGATGAGCGTAATATTTACAAAGAAGGTTGTCTTTCTATTCCTGATTATTTTGCAGAGGTTGAACGTCCTAAACGCCTTCGTGTTCGCTATCAGAACCGTGAAGGAAAACAAACAGAAATTGAAGCAGACGATCTCTTAGCAACTTGCTTGCAGCATGAAATTGATCATTTAGATGGGCGCCTTTTTATTGATTACATTTCAAAGATCAAACGCGATATGGTGATACGAAAATTTAAAAAACGCGCAAAAGAAAAAAACATGCAGGAAGCAGTTTTGTAATGGCTTTACGATTAAGTTTTATGGGAACACCAGATTTTTCTGTTCCTATTTTACATGCTTTACTGGATGCAGGTCATGATGTTGTTGCTGTTTATAGTCAACCCCCTCGCCCAGCAGGACGTCGAGGGCTTAAATTAATCCCCTCACCTGTTCACAATGTAGCAAAAAAGAAATCCATTCCTGTCTTCACGCCTCAAACACTTAAAACAGCCGAACAACAGGAGCAATTTGCAGCACTTTCTGTTGATGCTGCTATTGTCGTGGCTTATGGACTCCTTTTACCTAAAGCTATTCTCGAAACGCCGCGTTTTGGTTGTTTTAATGCCCACGCTTCACTCTTACCACGTTGGCGTGGTGCTGCGCCTATTCAACGAGCAATTATGGCTGGTGATAAAGAAACAGGTATCATGATCATGAAAATGGATGAAGGACTTGATACGGGGCCTATCGCTCTTTCTCGCTCCATCCCCATTACTGATAACACCACCACTGCTGAGCTTTCAAACAGACTTTCACATATTGGCGCAGAACTTATGGTAGAGACTTTATCAACTCTTGAAAAAGGACAACTTAAACTGACCCCACAATCAGAGGAAGGCATTACCTATGCGGCCAAAATTAGAAAAGAAGAGACCCGCATTGATTGGACAAAACCTGCAGAGTTTATTCATAGGCATATTCGCGCGCTCTCTCCCTCTCCTAGTTGCTGGTGCAACATGAATATCGGTGGACGAGAAGAACGTGTAAAAATTCTTGATAGTCGCTTAACAACAGGTCCTTCTCTTGAAATTGGACGGATAGAACCAGATTCTTTGATTATCCATTGTGGGCAAGGACGGATAGAAATAACCTCTCTCCAAAGATCTGGCGGTAAAATTCTTGAGTGCGCAACATTTTTGCGAGGTGCTCATATTTCTGCTGTTTTTTAAGATGCCACGTTTTAAACTCACTCTTGAATATGATGGTTCAAATTATGCTGGTTGGCAGCGTCAAGCAAAACTTCACACTATACAAGGAGCTCTTGAACAAGCACTCTTTTCCTTTAGTGGACAACAATTGACCATAACAACAGCAGGACGAACGGATGCAGGAGTACATGCTACGGGACAAGTTGCGCATGTTGATTTTGAAAAAAACTGGCATCCCCATACTGTACGTGATGCGCTCAATGCTCTTTTACGAAAACAGGGAGAAGCAATTTCAATCCTAAACGTAGAAAATGTCCCTGATGACTTTGATGCACGATTTTCCGCTATAAAACGCCATTATCTTTTTAAAATACTTAATCGTCGCTCTCCACCAGCCTTAAATGCCAAACGCGTGTGGTGGTTGCCAAAGCCTCTTAATGCTGACGCCATGCATGAAGCAGCGCAAAAGCTTGTAGGACAACATGATTTTACAACTTTCCGTTCAGCACACTGCCAAGCCAAAAGCCCTATTCGCACCCTTGAACGCCTCGATATTCAAAGAGAAGGTGAAGAAATTTTCCTTTATGCACAAGCTCGTTCTTTTCTTCATCATCAAATCCGTTCATTCGCAGGAAGCCTCATGGAAGTGGGTATTGGACGTTGGACAGCTCAAGATCTCGAAACAGCTCTTCATGCTAAAGATCGTAAACGTTGTGGTGTTGTTGCCCCCCCCGCAGGACTTTATTTAACCAAAGTAGAGTATTAATGATCCTTCAAGAGTGAACATCTCAAAAGTCGTTAAAGCAGTTTATAAAAAGAACGAATTTCTTCAAAAGCTTCTGCTGCTGTATTAACAAATTTTACAAAATTAATATCAGTAGGAGAAATTGTACCTTGTGCAGACAGATACTCAAAATTGACAGTATTGCTCCAAAATTCTTTGCCAAACAATAAAATTGGTACCTGTTTCATACGCCCCGTCTGTACTAAAGTTAATGTCTCAAACAGTTCATCCAGAGTCCCAAATCCTCCAGGGAAAATGGCTAGGGCTTTCGCTCGTACTAAAAAATGCATTTTGCGCATCCCTAAATAATGAAAATTGAAACATAAATGCGGCGACACATACGAATTAGGCTCTTGCTCATGTGGTAAAATAATATTCAAGCCAATCGTTGGAGCACCAACATCACAAGCACCACGATTTCCCGCCTCCATGATTCCTGGTCCGCCCCCCGTAACAACCACAAATTCACGATATTGTGTCGTAGCAGAATAAAGTGAGCACAAACGTGAAAACTCTCTTGCTTCATCGTAATAATGTGACATAGCATGCAAATTTTTCTTTTGTATTTCATTCTTTGCAGCCCACGCTGCTTGCCCAGGTTCAGGAATACGCGCACCACCAAACAAAACAACTGTTGATTGAATATCATATTCTTTAAGGGTTATTTCCGGCTTTAAAAATTCAAGACTAATACGTTGTGAGCGCAGCTCTGGACGCATCATAAAATCTTGATCGATATAGGCTAAACGATAAGTAGACGAACGCACTTGTGCTGAATTAGAGACTTTATGGATCTGTTGTAGAGCATCCTTCGTATGGAGAAGTGGTGTCCAGTTTTCTTGCTCCCTTTTTCTTTTTTCTTTACAGCCTTTTTTCATGCACCTGTCCTACTTCCTCATCGTTTTATTGACTGAACACATTTCTTCGCGTAGTTCATAGAGAATAAATCTTGAAGCTTTCAACTTGTTTAACGGAACTCTCGTCATGACCCATATCACACAACTTGAAATTATTATCGAACAAGCTTTTGACGATCGCGATTCCATCGATACTACCACAAAAGGCGAAATACGTGAGAGTGTTGAACATGCATTGAACCTTCTTGATAAAGGTGAAATCCGTGTTGCAGAACGACAAAAAAATGGACAATGGCATGTTCATCAATGGTTGAAAAAAGCGGTTTTGCTCTCTTTTCGGCTTAATCCTATGCAAATTATTACTGGTGGAATCAATGGGACACATTGGTGGGATAAAGTTCCTTCAAAATTCTCTGGTTGGCAAGAGGCAGATTTTAAAAGTGCTGATTTCCGTTCCGTTCCTGGAGCCATTGTACGTCATTCTGCTTACATTGCACCCAATGTTATATTGATGCCATCCTTTGTCAATCTTGGTGCTTTTATCGATGAGGGCACAATGGTTGATACATGGACCACCGTTGGTTCTTGTGCACAAATTGGTAAACATGTCCATCTTTCTGGCGGTGTTGGTATTGGAGGTGTTTTAGAACCACTGCAAGCAAATCCAACAATCATTGAAGATCATAGCTTTATCGGTGCTCGCTCTGAAATTGTTGAAGGCTGTATTATCCGTGAAGGTGCTGTTTTGGGAATGGGAGTCTTTATTGGAAAATCAACAAAGATTATTGATCGTACAACAGGTGAAATTTTTATTGGTGAAGTACCAGCCTATTCAGTGGTTGTACCAGGTTCTCTCCCTGGAAAACCTTTACCAAATGGTGAAGCAGGACCTAGCCTTTATTGTGCTGTTATTGTAAAACGCGTTGATCAAAAAACACGAGAAAAAACATCCATTAATGATCTTTTACGTTCTTAGACACAAGATTAATGCATAATAATATTTCATCGTTTTTTAACTTGAATAATAACCTCGAATACAAGGATTCTCTCATTTCAAATCCTTTCATAGTGAATCAATCACTATCATTTCCTTACACATTACAAACGCAGTTGGTGTGTGGGTAAGAAACACTTTAAGAAAAGAGTGAAATACTTTTAATGAATTCTCTCAAATGATAAGGACTGTCATAATATTTTGAGCTGAAAAAGAGTATGATGGGTACGCTTTGCACCTTTCTGACGCGTAAAAGCGGTAATGCCAAATGGATTTTATATCATTCACAGTGTATTTTACGTTATATTTTTCATAGCCCCGTTGTGAAATGGAGTTTGATGTATTGAGTGATGATTTACGAAAACGAGCACGCCAATATGCAACATAAATGTATTTTGTTTAAAGCATTCTGTTTTACGTGAGAAAGTGACACCATTACGCAATACACAAAAACATGAAGCACGGCGCAATTCTATTTAAAGTATCCTTTAAACACCTGAACCAATCGACAAAAGCAAAAGCGCAATCAATGAGAGAAAATACCCTTTTTTCATTATTTGTTCATTTTGAGCGCTTGAATAAATGCCGATTGTGGAATTTCTACTTTTCCAAATTGGCGCAGCCGCTTTTTGCCTTCTTTTTGCTTTTCCAAAAGTTTGCGCTTACGCGTAACATCACCCCCGTAACATTTCGCTGTTACATCTTTACGCAAAGCACGAATCGTTTCGCGCGCTATAACTTTACCACCAATAGCCGCTTGAACTGGAATCTGAAACATATGCTGAGGAATAAGATCTTTCAGTTTTTCACACATTGAACGCCCGCGCTTTTCTGCAATCGTGCGGTGAACAAGCATCGATAATGCATCAATAGGCTCTCCATTCACCAAAATAGACATTTTAACTAAATCACCTTCTGCATAATCTGTCATTTGATAATCAAAAGAAGCATAACCCTTTGAAATCGATTTTAGCCGATCATAAAAATCAAAAACAACTTCATTCAGTGGTAAATCATACGTTACCATAGCACGGGTTCCAACATAGGACAAACCAACCTGTACCCCACGCCGCTCTTGGCATAGCTCTAAAATTGACCCAAGATAATTATCAGGAGTCATGATTGTCGCTCGAATCCATGGTTCTTCTATGGAAGAAATTTTAACCACATCAGGCATATCCGCTGGATTGTGCAACTCTTTAACAGAACCATCATTCATATTCATGCGATAAACAACTGAAGGTGCTGTCGCAATTAAATCCAAATTAAACTCACGCTCTAATCGCTCTTGAATAATTTCAAGATGCAGAAGTCCCAAAAAACCACAGCGAAAACCAAACCCCAAAGCCGCAGACGTTTCCATTTCAAAAGAAAAACTCGCATCATTTAAGCGTAATTTGCCCATGGCTGCACGCAAATCATCAAAATCGGCAGCATCAATTGGAAAAAGTCCACAAAAGACAACAGGTTGCGCCGGCTTAAAACCAGGCAAAGCATTTTCACAAGGACGACGCTCTTCAGTAATCGTATCCCCAACCCGTGTATCTGCTACCTCTTTGATAGAAGCAGTGATAAAACCAATCTCGCCTGGTCCTAATTCATCAACCTGTACCATTTTAGGTGTAAAAACCCCAACGCGCTCAACTGGATATTTTGCTCCTGTACCCATCATACGAATGGTTTGTCCTTTTTTTAAAATACCATCTATCACCCGTACCAAAACAATGACACCAAGATAGGCGTCATACCAGCTATCAACCAACATTGCTTTCAAGGGATTTGCAACATCGCCTGTATGTGGAGGTGGTAATTGTGCAACAATTGCCTCTAGAACATCAGGAACACCCAAACCTGTTTTTGCTGATATTTCTACTGCTTGAGATGTATCAATGCCTATCACATCTTCAATTTGTTCTTTAACACGCTCAGGTTCTGCTGCTGGAAGATCAACTTTATTGAGAACAACAACCAACTCATGGGAATTATCAATGGCTTGATAAACATTTGCTAACGTCTGCGCCTCTACGCCTTGGCTTGCATCCACCACCAACAGAGAACCTTCACAAGCTGCCAATGAACGCGAAACCTCATAAGCAAAATCCACATGACCAGGTGTATCCATAAGATTTAAAATATAGGTTTCACCATTCTTTGCTTTATAGTGTAAACGTACCGTCTGTGCTTTAATAGTAATTCCACGTTCACGCTCAATATCCATGGAATCGAGTACTTGTTCTTTCATCTCACGTGTATCAAGCCCACCTGTTATTTGAATCAAACGATCAGCTAAAGTGGATTTGCCGTGATCAATATGCGCCACGATGGAAAAATTACGAATATAATTACGATCTATTGTCATATAAGGCGATTTAGCAAAGAATAATACAAAACGCAAAGACCAATTATGCTCCGGCTTCTATCAAAAGAATATAAACCTAAAAAGCTTCTCAAAACACAACTTTTTATAGCCTAAAAAATGAGGCTTTTGTTTGCTAAATTAAATCCAAGGGTGCTAAAATGATCCTTTCACATCTTATTTGATAACTCATATGCTGTAGTAAGCTGGCACCATCACACACTTTGCCAACCTCCAATATTACGACGATCCTTTACACTTGAAAAAGTTTATAAGAGATATGCCTTTCTTGTACAGTCTTTACCCACATGCCCCCCACCCACTTGTGATGTGTAAGCAAGTGATTTGGATTGATTTAACATGAAAATGATTTGAAGTGAGAAAGTTTTACAGTATTCAGGGTTCTAACTCAATGTGAATAATGATATATTATAATTATAAATCAATGTATTATCATATTTATATGATGGGCGTGTATATCATTTAGGCTTGCAATAAATTCGCAAGAAATGCTTTTTTATTTGTATGCAATAATCTTCTTTTTTAGCAATCTTATATAAGATAACATGAATATCGAGGGAGTTTCTTCTCAATTTTTAAAACTTTAGAAATATGCTCTATTGAGTGATGTTTTTATATAACTCCTTCCTTCCTCTATTAAAGATAAAACACACCAATCCTCTTTGATTCATTGGATAACGCATTGATTTATAATGATGCTCTGTGGTTTTTCTATACTTCATGTGGACCGTCAATGAATATGATGTATATTGAGAAAATTATCTTTTAAAAAACGATTTAATGTACAACGTTATGGGGTACTTTGGACGTTCTATTTTGCGTGAGAAGCGTAACTCTATTAAAGGACAAAAGAAATAACGTGCGACAGTGCATAGTTTTCATTATTCAAAAACATTACCGTAGATGTTTTTGAAAGTTGTAAAGCCGAATTTAAATATAGGCGTTAATTTTTACCTTTATATCACCTCATGCTTTGGCTCAATAAAGGTTGTCTGCCCGTTTCAGAAGTTAGGCAAACAGATAGAAGCATACTATTTCTCCAATTTGGCATGCAAAAGCTGGAATAACTTATAGAACTTCTTAATCATCTTAATATTAAAAAAGCCTTAAAAATGAAAACTCTACAAGAAAAAATCTCATGCAATAAAATCATAATAAAAAAATGTATAGCTAATCAATTTTTTTAATTGCTTTATTTTTTTTACGCCATTGTGAAGGTTGTAATTCAGCCACAATGATCCCAATCAGAATAAGCAAACCGCCTAATAAAGCTAAGGGAGATAAATGTTCTCCAGCCAAACGCCCAACAATACCAGCCCATACTGGTTCACCTGCGTAAATGAGTGTCGCACGCGTAGGGGAAATAGACTTTTGTGCCCAATTCATAGCTAATTGAATAATGGCACTCATTAATGCCAATCCTATACCAATATTAAACCACACCCACGAAAATTCAGGAATGCTTTCACCCATCAAAGGCATACAAGCAAATGAAAAAAAACCACTAAAAAATAACTGAATAATGGTTACACGCCGACTATCAACCTTGTTCGCAAAAATTCCGATGAGTATGACTTCTCCAGCAATCGCTAAAGCGCCTAACAAAGTTAAAATTTCGCCTTTTGAAAAATCAAAATTTCCCGGCTTTTGTCCTGAAATCAATACAAGCCCAATAAAAGCGAAAATAATACCAATCCAACAAGCTAAACGGGGAGGTTTTTTAAAAACAATCCATTGCAAGATTGGAACCATCGGTACATAAAGCGCTGTGATAAAAGCTGACTGACTACTAATAATTGTTTGAAGTCCAGCTGCTTGAAAAGCATAACCAAAAAACATGGCTAAACCTATCGCCATCCCAGCGAAAACTTCATAAACAGTTATACCTTTTATAGAGCGCCAAAAAATTACCCCACATATAAGAGATGCAACAATAAAACGAAATCCAACAAAAAACAGAGGACCACTATAGCGTACCGCAATGTGAATGACTAAAAATGTAATGCCCCACAATATTGTCGCAGTAAATATTGCCAATTCTGGCTTACTTAATAAAGGATATTTAAACTGTTTTAGATTCACCATGAAAAACTTTCTCTTCCAATTTTCCCCACAATTTATGAAACAATAAGCGTTCCAACTCCCTGTTCGGTAAACAGCTCTAGTAAAACAGAATGAGGAGTTTTACCATTTAAAATGACAACACCTTCCACACCATTTTGAAGGGCTTTTATACAAGTCTCTACTTTTGGAATCATACCTCCTGAAATTGTCCCATTTTTAATAAATTTTTCAGCTTCAGAAACTGTCAATTCTTTTAAAAGTTTACCCTGTTTATCCAAAACACCAGGAACATCAGTGAGAAATAAAAGGCGTTTAGCCTCTAATGCACCAGCAATAGCTCCAGCAAAAATATCAGCATTGATATTATAAGTTTTACCATCGCGTCCTGGAGCTACAGGAGCAAGAACTGGTATCATTTCAGAAGATGCTAAAAGATCTAGCAATGTGCGATCAACTTCAACAGGCTCACCAACAAACCCCAAATCTAAAACACGTTCAATATGCGAATCAGGATCAATGACAGTTTTATAAGCCTTTTCGGCAAAAACCATATTGCCATCCTTGCCGCATAATCCTATTGCCCATTCACCCTCAGCATTGATGAGAGCAACAATTTCTTTATTTATGGAACCCGCTAAAACCATTTCAACCACTTCAACGATCCGCTCATCGGTTACCCGTAGTCCGTTTTCAAATCGCGATTCAATCCCCATTTTCATTAAAATTTCAGCAATTTGAGGCCCACCACCATGAACAACAACAGGATTAATTCCCGATTGCTTTAATAGAGCAATATCACGCGCAAATGCTCGCCCCAAATCAGGATCACCCATAGCATGGCCGCCATATTTTACCACGACCGTTTCATTTTCATATTTTTGCATATAAGGTAAAGCAGACGATAAAAATGCTGCTTGTTTTTCCAAAACATCTACATCACCGTTTTTAGCATCATCCATCAATAGAGCCTCCTCATCACTTTTTACCATCTCTTAATGAAATTTAGGAAAAGTGAAAACAATAAAACCAAACTTTACTCTATCCACCCCCTCCCCTGAAAATCGTCAATTTTCCTCTAAATTACGAAAAAGGAATAACGAAATGAAATACAAAATACTTCCTTTAAAAATTGACAGCGAAAAATTAAACAAAATAGACGTAAAAAAATGTCATTATTTTATGATCTTATATATAAAATTGAAAAGCAAAATTTTGAAGCTAAGCCGTACATTCAACTCATTAGTTTATCCCTATGGATACTTAACAATGAATAGGAATATATACAACCATTGATTTTGTAAGATAAAAATAAAGTTTCTTATCATAATAAAATTAACATATTCCCAAGATAAGAAATCACTCAACCGCTTTATATCTTATCTCAATAAACTATAACTTTGGTTTTAAAAATTTGACTTTTTCTCAATCATTAAACATGAGGAAATGTCAACTGAACGCTCCTCATGGAGAATTATAATAAATTGATTTATAATAATAATTTATCTTTTTATATCGTAAAATTGAAAAAAGGCTTTGCAAAATTATCATATATTTTGATTTTATTGCGAGTAGCTCTTCAGAAGCATTTTCGTAAAAGCATTTAATTGTTTAGATTACTCTCTTCGTAAGGTTTTATAAAACTTCTCATTTTTCATGATCTGTCATTAAGTTTTTCTTTCTGCATAGCGATACATGCTTGAATTATTCAATGTTTTTTAGAATTTTTAATTCTTTTAATTATGTTATTTTATGAAAAAAGATTCATTTCGTAAATTTCCCTTTCCATATCACTAATCAATTTCAACAATATATCGTGCTGTTTTCTAAGCATATTGTGCTATTTTTTATTGTATTTATTTTTTCTTTTTAAAGGTAACTTCCTCTATCTTCCCACCAACTTTTTATTATGCCAATAAATTCAATTAAGTGAATTCCATCGAATCTGTTTCCCCACAAGAGAGATACATCGAATACCTCAAAACTTGTTTTGTTATGTCTTCTTTAGCATTCAACACACATTATCTCATTCCACAATTTCTTTGGAACAAAATAAACTTGATTATAGCGTTTTTTATTATCTGGAAGAACTATTTATGACATCAGAAATACAAAACTAAATCCGCATCTAAAAAGACATGATTACTGCTAAAAGCTAAGATGAGGCATGTAAAAGCTATTCCGAATAAAATAACCCTTATTTTAAAGGAAGCAGTGATTAAAACTATGAAAAATGCCAAAAATAAAATCGGTTATAAGAAGTTGATACTTTATTTGAAAAAGATGGATTGCCTAACAGCTTATTTAGCGTTTCTTGGCAAGCCGCTACCTATTTTATAGTTTTATTATAGAGCCTTTAAAAAGAAATTTTGAGTGAAAAAATAAACACAAAAAATACTGAATGCATAAAGGCAGTTATCATGACACTGGCAATATTTATTATCAATCACTCAATTGCGTTCTTATATGGATAAGCCCTTTTTAAAATGTCATAGACACTCAAAAATAAGACTTATCCATAAAATTCATGAAATATAAAAACTATCAGCAGCAGGAGTTTATCCTAAATTAGCTGTCTCTCTCTTTTCTTTTCAAGAAAAAATGCTTTTCAAAGATAATGAGACAATAGAAAGCTTAATGAAAATAACTTTCCCACAGTTCTCTCTAATTATTCTGAGAACATTCACATATTTTAACCAGAAATATTTTCAAAAAATTCTTTCATACGTGAAAAAAAACCATGTGATTGCGGTGAATTTTCATGATTTGAGAGTTTCTCAAATTTTTGCAACAATTCACGTTGTTCTTGTGTTAATTTCTGCGGTGTCTCAATCGTGATATGGATGTAAAGATCACCCCTTGCTTGCTGACGGCGCAACATAGGCATACCTTTGCCTCTAAGGCGGAATTGACGTCCATTTTGTGTCCCTTCTGGAATCTTAACGCGTGCTTTAACACCATCAAGGTCAGAAACTTCAAACTCTCCTCCTAAAGCAGCTGTTACCATTGAAATAGGAACGCGACAGTGAAGATCTGCTCCTTCTCGCTGAAAAAACTCATGCGGTTTAATGGAAAGGAAAATATAAAGATCACCATTGGGGCCACCACGAATACCAGCATCACCCTCACCAGAAAGGCGAATACGCGTTCCATCTTCAATACCAGCTGGAACATTTACGCTTAATGAACGTTTTTTCTCTATACGCCGTGTCCCCTGACATTTGGGGCATGGATCCGTAATAGTTTCACCACGTCCATGACATGTAGGACATGTCCGCTCAATAGAAAAGAAACCCTGTGCAGCACGCACACGACCAGATCCATGACATGTTCCACAAACTTGCGGCTTAGAGCCTTTTCTCGCTCCTGATCCTTCACAAACATCACACGTAACGGAACTGGGAATATTAATTTCTGCAGTTTTTCCTGAAAATGCCTCTTCTAAAGTCACTTCCATATTATAACTCAAATCTGCGCCACGTTCGCGACTATCACCACGCTTACGGTGTGTCCCTCCCATAATCTCACCAAAAAAGTCTTCGAAAATATCCGCAAATCCACCACCAGCAGCAAAACCACCAAAGGGATTTGCTCCCCCTTGACCACCGCTATTTTCAAAGGCCGCATGGCCAAATCGATCATAAGCAGCACGCTTCTGGGGATCTTTAAGAACTTCATAGGCTTCGCCAATTTCTTTGAATTTTCGCTCTGCCTCTTTATCCCCCGCGTTGCGATCAGGATGATATTGCATTGCTAACTTACGAAAAGCAGATTTCAACTTTTTATCATCACATTCGCGAGTCACGCCAAGAATTTCATAATAGTCAACCTTCATCATGTATTCCTGATAATTTTTCTGTCATCCATCTTTATGGATAATATTGCTTTTAATTTATATTTTTAGCAACAAAGTTGCAACTTATCTCAAATAATAAAGCCCCGCCTTATATTTCAAAGGCCGGGTTTATCAATTAATCAACACATATGCTGACACTATTTCTTCTTATCATTAACTTCTTCAAAATCAGCATCAACAACATCATCATTCTTTGCCTCTGTTTCAGTGTCAGCGCTCGCTGCTTGTGAGGCTTCGTACATAGCCTGTCCAAGTTTCATACTGACTTCTGCTAATTTTTGCATCTTTGTTGTTACTTCTTCCGTATCACTGCCTTCAAGCGCAGATTTCAAATCAGATATTGCTGTTTCAATCTGTCCCTTTTCTTCAGCTGATACTTTATCGCCATATTCATTGAGCGACTTTTTAGTTGAATGAATAAGAGCCTCCGCTTGATTTCTAGCTTCAACACCTTCACGGCGTTTTTTATCCTCAGCCGCGTGCTCTTCTGCATCCTTTACCATTTTTTCAATATCAGCATCACTTAAACCACCTGATGCCTGAATACGAATTTGATGCTCTTTACCTGTTCCCTTATCTTTGGCCGAAACATTAACAATACCATTCGCATCGATATCAAAAGTAACTTCAATTTGAGGTATACCACGTGGTGCTGGAGGAATACCAACAAGATCAAATTGAGCCAATAACTTATTATCACTTGCCATTTCCCGTTCACCTTGGAAAACACGAATCGTTACAGCACTCTGGTTATCATCAGCTGTCGAAAAAACTTGCGATTTTTTCGTCGGGATAGTGGTATTGCGCTCAATAAGGCGTGTGAAAACCCCACCCAAGGTTTCAATACCCAAAGATAAAGGTGTTACATCTAGCAACAACACATCTTTGACATCGCCTTGCAATACACCTCCTTGGATGGCAGCACCCATTGCGACCACTTCATCAGGGTTAACGCCTTTGTGTGGATCCTTACCAAAGAAGCTCTGCACAACTTGCTGAATCTTGGGCATACGTGTCATTCCACCCACTAAAACAACCTCGTCAATCTCACCGGCCTTTAATCCAGCATCTTTCAACGCAGCTTTACAAGGTTCGATGGTACGCTGCACTAAATCGTCAACGAGAGATTCAAATTTTGCCCGAGTCAATTTCATTGTTAAGTGCTTGGGACCTGATTGATCTGCCGTGATAAATGGTAAATTAATTTCTGTTTGCTGTGATGAAGAAAGCTCAATCTTTGCTTTTTCTGCCGCTTCTTTTAAGCGCTGTAAAGCGAGTTTATCATTTTTCAGATCAATTCCTTGCTCTTTTTTGAATTCATCGGCAAAATAACCAACCAAGCGCATGTCAAAGTCTTCACCCCCTAAAAATGTATCCCCATTGGTTGACTTAACCTCAAAAACGCCATCTCCAATTTCAAGGACTGAAATATCAAATGTACCACCACCAAGGTCGTAAACAGCAATTGTTTTTCCGTCCTTTTTGTCCAAACCATAAGCTAAAGCAGCAGCAGTTGGCTCATTAATAATCCGTAAAACTTCAAGTCCAGCAATTTTACCTGCGTCTTTCGTGGCTTGACGTTGCGCATCATTAAAATAAGCAGGAACCGTAATAACGGCTTGTTCAACTTTTTCACCAAGATAAGATTCTGCTGTTTCCTTCATCTTTTGCAAAATCATAGCTGAAATTTGTGACGGAGAATATTTCTTTCCCGCCTCTTCAACCCATGCATCACCATTGTCACCTTTAACAATTTTATAAGGAACAAGCGCTTTATCTTTTTCAACCATAGGGTCATCAAAACGGCGCCCTATCAAACGTTTAACTGCAAAAACTGTCCCTTCAGGATTTGTCACCGCCTGCCGTTTAGCAGGTTGCCCAACAAGCCGCTCCCCCCCATCAGTAAAGGCAACAACGGAAGGTGTTGTTCGCGCTCCTTCTGAGTTTTCAATAACTTTTGCGTTTTTGCCATCCATAACAGCCACACAAGAGTTCGTTGTCCCCAAATCAATACCAATTACTTTTGCCATATTATAATCTCCATTCAGCAAGCTACCTCAACCTTCATAAAGCATCTTTTTAAGATAGCTCCTCATAACACCTAAAGCCCGTATATTGCTTCAAGCAACATAAATAATAATAAACTGCAAGTCGCAACAAGC
This sequence comes from Bartonella sp. AP88XZML, assembly GCF_042195565.1. Taxonomy (NCBI): domain Bacteria; kingdom Pseudomonadati; phylum Pseudomonadota; class Alphaproteobacteria; order Hyphomicrobiales; family Bartonellaceae; genus Bartonella; species Bartonella sp. AP88XZML. The sequence continues at coordinate 125,272 of NZ_JBHIOQ010000040.1, forward strand.
CTTGCTGCCTCGTATATAAGAACAGGCTTTTATTGCTACAAGAGAATAATGAGAGAAACATCTCCAAAATAAAAAATTTATTTTAAAATAGGCACGCTAATGACCCATAAATACCATATTTATGAGAGACTTGAGAGTATAATATATTTTTCTTGCGATTCTTAAAAAATATATCTTTCTATAAAAATTAAAAAATAAAAGAATGATTGCACTCTCGCTCTTGATCTTCTCATCATTGATAAAATCATACTCACGTAAAAGCTTTTTAAAAGGCGAATAATTTATATCACAAATATTATAAATTTTCCTTGGACTAAAATAGTCATCATATCTAATGCTCATATCAGTAAAGGTATTATCTATCGATCTCCTTTCAAAAATTCTCCTTCTAACGGTCTCATTGTTTGCGGCTTTTGAAATCTGTGCTTTAAATTCACCTAAAGCGTTTTTTCTTAACTGTATAATTTTGAACTTTGAAAATATTAAAAATACCTCTGTATAAACGCTTTAAAATGCCAAGAGCTGTCATAATATTAAAAATTGGTAAAGTGGTTGATGATTGTTCTGTATTATATCTTCATTAAGTAAAATAGTAGTGCATCATAGATTTTATACCATTTGCAAATACTATTTATGAGATGAACACGGAAGCGTTAAGAGGTGTGTTGTCATTGTAAATCTTACTGTCTTCTTTTAAATTTCAAGAATTCTATGATTTTTATATTCAAATCAATTTCATTTTAGCATTTCTTTCTTTTATTTTAAATAAAAGCTCTGCTAAAATAAAAAATATTCAAAGTGTGAATCTTATGAAGGAGGGTAAATCAATGATGACATCTATTATTAAGAAAATAACAAATCTCATCTTTAAGAATATAATACATACACAATATCCATACAAAAAGGTTATCATAAATATCGTGTGTGCTCTTCTCTTTGCTGGTATAACCCTGCCAGCAGGTGCTCAGCAATATAAACTTGGCGACATAGAAATTCTCAATCCTTGGACACGCGAAACACTTAGAGGTATAAGAGTTGGTAGCGGTTATCTCTACATTATTAATCACAGTAATACCCCAGACCGTTTGGTTTCTATTTCCACAAACGGAGTAAAAACAACAGAGATACACTCTATGGCTGTCGTTAATGATATTATGAAAATGGAAAAAATGCACAATGGCATTGAAATTCCGGGAAATGGCGAAATCACGCTTAAGCCTGGCGGTGATCATATTATGTTCATGGGGCTTTCACAACCATTTAAGTTAGGTGATAAAATTAGCGCAAAATTAACATTTGAGAAAGCAGGAACCATTGATGTTGATTTCTCTGTAAACGCTATGAAAGTACCATCACCTTCTAAATCCTCTCCTGTTCACTAAGCTCCTTTTATTATAAATACACACTTTATAAAATGAAGAAGCGTGAAATTTTTTACGCTTCTTTATTTTTTGTTTAATGCCATCAGTAAAAAATTATCCCCTTTGATGAATTAACTATGGTCAATTTCAGGAATACGTAAAACTTGTCCAGGATAAATTTTATCGGGAGATTTTAGCATTGGCTTATTGGCTTCAAAAATAAATGTGTTTTTATTACCTTGCCCTTTTCCATAAACCTCTTCAGCAATTTTCCAAAGATTATCACCAGATTTAACCTCATAAAAGCGAGAAGTTTTTCTAGGCGTTGTATCTATAACCTTTAATTGATCAACATCTACAGAAGAGATACCTTGTGAATTGCCAACAACCAGCAGTGCTTTTTCAAGTGTTTCCCTATCTGGAACTTCACCGCTTAAAATAGCTTTACCGTCTTCAACTTGAATATTGACTTTTTCTGTACCGAGTTGAAAATGATCAAATGCTCTCTTAAAATCCTTTTCTTTTGGTTCATGGTCCCCAATACCTAATTTTTCCCCTACAGTTTTAATAAAATTAAAAAATCCCATTACGACCTCCTTTCGTGTAGCAGAAACAAATTTTTGTGCATATATTGCCACATTCTTTTCTTTGCTCTTAAAACACATAGGCAGATTTTCTAAACTTCAACAATCAAAACTACATCTGTTCAATTATGAGACAAATACAATAATAAACTTTGTAATAAACCTTGATAAAAAAAGCCTTTATGAAAATTTTCTCTCAAATGAAGGGATCTTAATAGACGTAAAAACATTATAAATTATGAAAGCAAAACAAGATTTTACAGTAATGACAGAAGGTTTTTTACTTTGCTACAATTTGTATCATATTTGTTTTGCAAAAAAAATATGAACTCCCATATAAATAAGTGTGGGTAATTTGCTACCACAGCAATAGAAAGGTCTAAGAAACCATGAAAGATACACCAACAATCACGCAAACGATTGTACTTGTTGATGATGATCGCAATATTTTGACATCTTTATCTTTTGCGCTTGAGACAGAAGGATATCGGGTTGAAAGCTATACAGATGGAGCATCTGCACTCAAGGGTCTCACACTTCACCCTCCACACTTAGCTATTTTTGATATTAAAATGCCCCGAATGGATGGGATGGAACTTTTGCGTCGTTTGCGTCAAAAATCTGATCTTCCAGTTATTTTTCTTACCTCTAAAGATGATGAAATTGATGAATTATTTGGTCTCAAAATGGGAGCTGATGATTTTATTACTAAACCTTTCTCCCAACGTCTTCTTATTGAACGCGTGAAAGCTATTTTACGCCGTTCTAATGCACGTAACCAACCGCTTTCTACAGGAACTTCTTCCACCTCTTCTCTCAAACGCGGAGATCTTGTGATGGATCAAGAACGCCACACCTGTACATGGAAAGATAAACCTGTTATTTTAACCGTTACGGAATTTTTGATTCTGCAAACCTTAGCACAAAGACCAGGAGTTGTAAAAAGTCGTGATGCTTTAATGGATGCTGCTTATAGTGATCAAGTCTACGTAGATGATCGCACCATTGATAGTCACATTAAACGTCTGCGTAAAAAGTTTAAACAAGTGGATGATGATTTTGCAATGATTGAAACACTTTATGGTGTAGGTTATCGTTTCCACGAGGTATAAAACTACTTTGTCGCAAAAATTTGAATGGCAATCAAATCGATGACAGACAATTTTCAACTGGAAACTTTACAAAAAACAACCGTTAATGGTACATCCTCAACGCCATTTCTTATGTTCGCTCGTTTGCATCTTCGAACACAACGTCTCTTTAGACAATTGCTTTTTTCCAGCCTCACACGTCGCATTGTTATATTAAACATTGCTGCTCTTGCCGTTTTAGTTACAGGCATTTTATACCTTAACCAATTTCGCGATGGTTTAATTGAAGCAAAAATCAAAAGTTTATGTACCCAAGGAAAAATTATTGCTGGGGCTATTGCTGCTTCTGCAACAGTAGATACAAATTCTATCCTCATTGACCCTCAAAAACTCTTAGAGTTACAGACTGGTGAAAGCGTTACACCCGCTCCTCAATCAACCGATTCTTGGGATTTTCCTATTAACCCTGAGCAAGTTGCCCCTCTTTTACGGCGTCTTATTACACCTAAAACGACAAGAGCACGTATCTATGATCGTGATGCTACTCTCCTTCTTGATTCGCGCGTTCTTTATTCTAGTGGAGAAGTTTTTAGTTATGATTTACCCCCACTTAAAACAGAACAAAACATGTGGGATCGCCTTACTTCATGGTATTCAAGCGCATTTTATGGCAAAGGTATTGCTCTTGACAGAGAACAAACAAAAACCAATGGTATTGCTTATCCAGAAGTGTACCGCGCATTAAACGGATCTCTTGCTACGGCTAAAAGACGCAACAGACAAGGGCAATTAATTGTTTCTGTTGCCGTTCCTGTTCAACGCTATCGCGCAGTGGTTGGAGCTCTTCTTCTTTCAACCACTGGTTCCGATATTGATAACATTGTAAAAGGCGAAAGACTGGTTATCTTTAAAGTTTTTGCCGTTGTAGGTAGCGTACTTTTGGTTCTTTCTCTCTTTTTGGCCCATACGATTGCCCATCCATTAAGTAAATTATCTGCCTCGGCTAATCGAGTGCGTAATGGCAATAATCAGCGTGTAGAAATTCCTGATTTTTCAATGCGTGAAGATGAAATTGGTCACCTTTCAACTTCTATTCGTGATATGACTAATGCCCTTTATATGCGTATTGAAGCCATTGAACGCTTTGCTGCTGATGTAAGCCACGAATTAAAAAATCCTCTCACCTCTCTACGCAGTGCTGTTGAAACGCTCCCTCTGGCTAAAAATGAAGAAGCACAAGAGAAATTGCTGGAAATTATTCAACATGATGTGCGCCGCCTTGATCGGTTGATTACAGATATTTCTGATGCATCGCGACTCGATGCAGAGCTTGCACGAGAAACCGCAGAGATTGTTGATATGACACCGCTTTTGGAAAGTCTTGTTCATGCTGTTCAGGAAGTGTATCGTAATACGCAAACTATTGATATAAGCCTTAATATTGTCCCACGTCCTCATGGAAAAGCTTATCTTGTATTGGGACATGAACTTCGTTTAGGACAAGTGATTTCAAATCTTCTTGAAAATGCGCGTTCTTTTATTCCTCGGAATCGTGGCAAAATTTGCATTACTATGAAAAGTCATGCTTCAACCCTTATTTTAACCATTGAAGATAATGGCCCAGGTATTCGTTCAGAAAATATTGAACGCATTTTTGAACGTTTTTACACAGATCGACCAAATGAAGACGCTTTTGGACAAAACTCTGGACTTGGCCTTTCTATTAGTCGGCAAATCATCGAGGCTCATAATGGGACAATTACAGCCGAAAATATTATCGATCCTACACTTGGGAAGTGTAAAACTGGTGCACGTTTTACTATTATGCTTCCGCTTGCTAAATAAATCTTTTATCCAAAGTAAAAGGCATGAAAACAAAATGTGAAATACTCCACGCAAATTGCCTTCAACTGGGCGGCAAGGGGCTGTTAATTATAGGTCCATCGGGATCAGGAAAATCAACCATCACCCTTTCTTTGCTTGACCGCGCTGAGTGGTCAAAACGTGAAGCGAAGCTTATCAGTGATGATTATACAATGTTGCGTGCGGAAAATGGAAAGCTTCACGGATACACTCCCGATAATTTAGAGGGCGGCATCGAGATTCGTGGCGTTGGTCTTTATATGATAGAATTTAAAAAGCACACAACTATCGATTGCGTTATTTTTCTCGGTCCGGAATATGAACGTTTTTCCACAAATAAAACTTTTCAATTTGAAAATTTGCACATTCCTCTTTTAAAACTTCCCTCTCTTCGTGAAGCCGATTGTACAGCCATTTGTCAAGCTATTGAAGCATTTTTGTTTAGAAAAATATGGCAAAAATCTGTCTAATTTTTTTCTAAAGATAAAAAAATCACAATTTTTGCCTTTTTTTTGCAAATTTTTCTTGGCAGCAAGATAAAGCCTTGTACAATGTCTTTCCCACCAACTATGGTCGGGTCTTATTAGTTAACAGGAGTTTGCGTAAATGATTGGACTCGTGCTTGTAACGCACGGTGAGCTGGCTGTCGAATTTTTACATGCCGTGGAACATGTTGTTGGAGTACAAGAAAAGTTCGCAACAATATGCGTTTATCCCGATGACGATATAGATCAGCGCCGAGGTGATATTATAGCCGCAGTAACCGATACAGATACGGATCATGGCGTCATCATATTAACAGATGTGTTCGGTGGAACACCATCAAATATAGCTATCCCTGCTATTGAAAAAGGACGCGTTGAAATGATTGCGGGTGTTAATTTGCCCATGCTTATTAAACTGATTTCTATTCGCAAATGTCCTGATATTTCATTATCAGACGCGTTAAGAATAGCACAAGAAGCAGGGCGTAAATACATTAATGTACCAAGTATAATTTTATAGCGGATAATAAAATACCAATGTTTTCCAAAGATACCCTCCCATGTATAAGTCGTCATTTCAATATCTGTAATAAACGTGGATTGCATGCACGTGCTTCTGCAAAATTTGTACAAACTGTTGACAATTTTAATGTTACTGTTGAAGTTGAAAAGGACGGAAAAATTGTTGGCGGATCATCAATTATGGGACTTATGATGCTAGCGGCTTCATCCGGTTGCAACCTCACCATTCGTGTTTCAGGACCAGAAGCAACAGATGCTCTTAATGCTCTTGAAAAGCTCATCAATAACAACTTTGGAGAGGAAAACTAGTGCTTTTTCATCATAAACAAGGATGATGATTCTTAGAAAATAGGAACTTTCCATCATTATTTTGAATTTTAATTTCTCTTCCCGCTTTTATACCAATATTCATATCCATTATAGATTGGCATAATTATCATAAATGTAAAAGCTTATAGTAATTTTGTTATGCTCGATTTTTTTCTTCCTTTCCTAACATTATTTGACCAATTTGAATAGTTTTGCGTATTATGGCTATTCCCCGATTTAATCATATAATTAAATTTTTACAGAAAAGAGAACTCTTCACCTTGTATTAAAGTATGCTTTATTTTAGACTAAAGATAAACGTCAAAATAATTTCGCACATCAAAAATCTATCAACTTTTCTTATTTTCTGCTAACTTTGTAGCCTTTATAATACACAAGTAATCTTCCATTGCACATCATTGTGATACAGATCCTGAAAACGCAATTCTTATCAATGTCATAACCATTTCTTAAAACGAATAAGCTTTGTACGCTCATAATTATAGTAAGCATTTTTTAGACATTATTTTTCTATACTATTGCCTTGTTTTCTGTGATACGTGCCCCGCCCTTATTATCTATATTGCGCTTGAGATAGCATCTTTCATTATAAGGAGATAATATCATGGGTCGTCTATTTAGTGCTCTTCAGATTCCTCAACAAACAACAAAAGCCCTCGTATCATTGCAAAATGGCTTACCAAAAGCGCAATGGATCAACCCGCAAAATTTTCATGTCACCTTATCTTTTTTTGGCGAAGTTGAAAGCTCCTTAGCAGATGAAATTATGCATACCTTTAACACTATAGAACTTCCTTCTTTTACGCTACAGATAAAAGGTTTTGAAGTTTTTGGTTCAGAAAATGCTCCTCATTCTCTTGTGGTTCGCATTGAACCTTGTGAAAAGCTTATTCTTTTACATGAAAAGACGCAATATATCCGGAATAAATTAGAGTTAAAGCCTGATAAAAGACTATTTATTCCGCATATCACTCTTGCACGAATATTTGATATTAATCTTAAAGATCTTTCTTATTATCTATCTTTTCAAGATGATTTTTTTGTTCCTCCTTTTGAGGTTGATCATTTTGTTTTATTGTTATCGGCCTCTCCCTTAAATAAGGCTCCCTATATTGTAAAAGGAAGTTGGGCGCTTCAAAGATAAAAGGGTGTTTATAACACCCTTTAAAACCCCTTTAAGAAAAGACTTCATATATGTGTGATTGCAGGGAATACTGCATTTTATGTTAGAGATTTATTATTGATGTGTTTTAATCCGAATCAGCTTCAACAGAAGCTTCTTTTGCTCCTCCTTTAGCTACACCCACTATAGCTGGACGCAGCACCCTTTCCCCGATAATATAACCTGCCTGAACCACTTGTTGAACAGTATTATCTGGAACATCAGCATTGGGAATTTCAAACATCGCTTGATGAAAGTGAGGATCAAATTTTTGCCCCTCTGGATGAATTTTTTGCACCCCATGACGTTCTAATGCTGCCATCATGGCACGTTCAGTCATTTCAACGCCTTCTGCCAATGATTTCAAACCAGCATCACTCTCCCGTGCACCTTCTGGAATAGCTTCCAAAGCACGATTGAGATTGTCAGAAACCGATAACATATCCCGTGCAAAATTAGCAATGGAATAAGCCTTTGCATCCGCCACATCTCGCATAGTACGGCGTCGAAGATTTTCCATATCTGCAACAAGACGTAAAAGTTGATCTTTCAATTCTTTATTTTCATCCTGCAAAGAGGCTAAAAGATCACTAATCTCATTGCTTTCAGTTTCAACGACTTCGTGTTCCTCTGTTTTATGTGTTTTTAAAAATTCATCGGCTGCCTGTTTAAGTGTATTACGATCAGCTGGATTTTTTAAATCACAATTTTCAAATGAAGCGTCAGTAAATTTGTTTTTTTCATCAGACATAAAAATTTTATTCCTTCATAAGATTCGTTATTCTCGATATCGAAATTCTACAGACAAAAATCAAGGGGTATCGATGTATATAATACAATGAGCTTTTATAGTACAAATACTTACTTGCATCGTTTTAACGCAATAACTGTGACACAAGTTGAGCTGTATAATCAACCATGGGCACGATCCTTGCATAATTAAGCCGTGTAGGACCAATAACACCTAAAGCACCAATGACTCTTTGTTGTGAATCACGATAAGGTGCTACAACTAAAGAAGAACCAGAAAGTGAAAATAACTTATTTTCTGAACCAATAAAAATTCTAACCCCAGAACCTTCATCCGTTAAATCGAGAAGCTGTGCCATACTCTCACGCGTTTCAAGATCATCAAACAAATGGCGTAATCGTTCTAAATCTTCTTCTGCTTTCACATCTTCAAGTAAATTGCTACGCCCGCGAACAATGAGGTGTATTTTATGATCAGCACCTTCTCCTCCCCAAAGAGCTAATCCCGTTTCAACAAGATGATGCGATAAATCATCAAGTGCAGCCCGTGTTTCTGCGCATAAGCGGGCAATTTCCCCTTTAGCTTCACTCAATGTACGCCCTTGGATATGGGCATTGAGAAAATTCATTGCTTCCGTCAATTGTGCATGAGTAACCCCTTCTGGTAAATGAACAATACGATTTTCAACTTCACCTTGTTGAGTCACCAAAACGGCAAGAGCGTGCTCCCTATCAAGGCGCACAAATTCAATATGTTTCAATGTTCCTTCTTGTTTTGTTGCTAAAACAAGCCCTGCCCCACGTGAAAGATCTGAAAGAACTCGGCTTGCTTGAACAAGAAAATGTTCAACCGATTGTGCATGACCAGCCTCTTTGACTTGCATTTCAATATTTTCTCGCTCTTCGTTTGGCAAATCACCCGCTTCCATAAATGCATCAACAAAAAAGCGTAAACCTGATTGTGTTGGCATTCGACCCGCAGAAACATGTGGTGCATAAATCAAACCGAGATGTTCAAGATCACTCATCACATTGCGAATCGTCGCAGGCGATAATGTCTGTTGTAAAAGCCGCGAAAGATTACGTGATCCTACAGGTTCACCATCATTAAGATAAGCTTCAACAATATGGCGAAAAATATCACGCGAACGTTCATCAAGATATTTTAGTTCATTATCAATAGTTTTGTGCTTCATCACAATTGTTTCACTACTTCTAAAATCCTCATCTCTTATATAAGTTTTGCCAAGGTTTGGTCAAATAGTCTAAAGTAGTATAAAAACATATTATCCTATTGAGCTGTAAAATGCTACCTTTCAGAGTGATGCTTGATAAATTACGCGGGAAATATTTTTTGTTAGAGTGTGTGAGAAATATTTAAGATTAAGAGTTGATCTGTAAAGTGGTCTGCTGTAGGGACTTGTCAAGAAAATCTAGATTGATTAAAAACCGCTGTAAATAGAAAATTTCACCCTTTAGAGCAAGCAGAAAATTGGAAATTTACCATAAAATGCTATCATAAAAAAGACATGTCTTTCTTATCTTTGCAAGATTATCTTCGTGCAAGATAAAAATTTTTATTGGAATAAAATATCATAAAACGTGTAAAATAATCATATCATGTAAAATCAAGCAGAATGTGTGTGTATGAGCATTTAAACCGGTTTTTAGCACAAAAATAATTCCCCTTTCATTTTTGGAGAAATCTATATGAGAAGCATAGCAGATAAAAAACTTGTCATTGCTACACATAACACCGGAAAATTGCATGAAATCACTACTTTAATTACGCCTTTCGGTTTAATAATACAATCGGCAAAAGAACTGGGCTTGCCAGAACCAAAAGAAACGGGAAAAACATTTGAAGAAAATGCTTATATTAAAGCTTTTTCAGCAGCAAAAAAAACAGGACTTCCTGCACTCTCTGATGATTCAGGCTTAGAGGTAGATGCATTGGAGGGTGCGCCAGGCGTTTATACCGCTGATTGGGCAATTCAAGCCGATGGTACACGTAATTTTCCAAAAGCTATGAAAAAAATAGAAAATGAACTCCAAAAAGTCGGAGCACGAGAAAAAAGTCAACGGAAATGCCGTTTTATATCCATCATTTGCATTGCATGGCCTGATGCTCATGCAGATTACTTCCGCGGATGCGTTGAAGGAACGTTCATTTGGCCTCCACGGGGAGACAAAGGCTTTGGTTTTGATCCTATTTTTTTACCCGATGGATATGAAAATACCTTTGGAGAAATGTCAACAGAGCAAAAACACAACTGGAAACGTAATGATCTTCTCCCTCTTTCGCATCGCGCACGTGCTTTCAAACTTTTGGCAGAAAACCTTTTAGCATTCTCATGAATGAACCTTTCGGCATTTACATTCATTGGCCCTTTTGTGCAGCTAAATGTCCTTATTGTGACTTTAATTCGCATGTTCGCATCCATGGTGTTGATCAACCACGTTTTGTCACCGCCTTTAAGCGCGAAATAGAAACGCAATACCACAAAATAGGCCCACGCCATATTACAAGTATTTTTATTGGTGGAGGAACCCCTTCTCTTATGGAGCCACAGACTGTCGATGCCCTATTGCAAGCACTTGCAAAAAAATGGGTAGTCGATGATAAAGTTGAAATTACATTAGAAGCCAATCCATCCAGTGTGGAAGCAGAGCGCTTTCGTGGATACCGTGCGGCAGGTGTTAATCGCTTATCTCTAGGAATACAAGCGCTCAATGATAAAGCATTGCGCAAACTTGGCCGACTCCATAATGTGGAACAAGCTCTTTGCGCCATTACTTTAGCACGGAAAATTTTTCCACGTTTATCCTTTGATCTCATTTATGCCCGTCCCGAACAAACCCTTGAACAATGGAAATCTGAACTTGTACAAGCAATTGATTTAGCAGCGGACCATCTTTCTCTTTATCAATTGACAATCGAAGAAGGAACTGCCTTTAAACGGCTTCATGATGCAGGAAGACTTATCCTTCCCCCATCAGAGCTAGCAACAGATCTGTATCATCTTACTCAAGAAATAACGGCACTAAATGGACTTCCTGCCTATGAAATCTCAAACCATGCAATGCCCGGTGCCGAATCAGCACACAATCTTCTTTATTGGCGTTATCACCAATATGCAGGCTTTGGTCCAGGAGCACATGGACGTTTCATTGAGCATACACCGAATCATTCCTATTTCTGTTCAAAAACATTGTCATCACACCTTGAAAACCGCGAACGTTATGTCACAATAAATGAAAAGCATCCCGAACAGTGGCTTAATTTGGTAGAAACAACAGGACATGGCTGTATTGAAACAGAACATTTAACCACTGAACAACAGGCAAATGAAATGCTCCTTATGGGATTACGCCTTTGCGAAGGCTTAGAACTTATACGCTATGAAACCTTAAGCCCTAAACGCATTCCAATGGAAAAACTGATCGATTTACAACACCAAGAATTGATAGAAATGGTGGATAACCAACGCTTAAAAGCAACAACCAAAGGACGTATTGTTCTTGATCACATCATCAGCCAACTCGCAAACTAAAGTTTTTATAACAACATACTTATTTTAATCATAATTATCATTTTTCACAGCAAAGGTGAGATTAGAATATCGTGAGATTCTCTCATTTCAAAACTATTTATAGCAAGCTAGTTACCGCCATTTGCTTACACCTTAAAAAGGGAGAAGCATGTGGATAAAAACTATAAAAAGGAGTAAAAAGGCCTCTGATGAACACTCTTAAATGCTAAAAGCTATTGCAATATTTTGAGCTAGAAAATGTATGGTGCTCTAACTTTATTTTTCATAAACATAAAGATGAGGAGGCACTGTAGACTTTATACGCTTCACGGAAAATTTTATACTACACTATTCATAAGCACCGTAGTGGCATAAATGTGATAAACATTGAGAAAATTTCTTTAAAACAAGTATGTGAATGCATAATACGATAATGTATTGTTCTTTATGAAATCGTGGCACCATTTAAAGAACCAGAGAAATAAGCATGAAGCCATGCATCAGTCTCTGATTATTTAAAAAGATATTACTCTAGTTACTTTTGAAAACCGTAAAGCCGAATAAAAAAGGAGAGTAAAAAAGCACGCTGATTTTCACCTTTATACCTTTTATATTTTCCCTCAATCAGGTTGTGGTTGTATGTCTGTTTCAGAGATTATAAAAAATAGATATACACAATACTTTTATCCTATTCTGGCATATAAAAGCTGTTGTCGCAAAAAAAATACTGAACCAATATTTATTTGAGATACGCGGCTGTATGATTGGTGTTGATTTATAGATAACAGCAACATCATGAGCTTTATTACACAAATAATGCACTCAAATGGCAAATATACCAAATATGAATCGAGATTGCTTTGTTAGCGAGCGAAATGACATTAATCCCATATAATTTCACTTGTATGCGTACATGCTTATGAGTATCTATACGCGTCCTTTAAGGTTATTTTATTAAAAAATTGAGAATAATACTAGGACAATCCTTGGCTAAAGAAGTCAACGTGATGCTACAAAAGAATTTCTGTGTACCTTTATCATAACCAATATTAAAGCTGATTAAATAAGCTCACCTTCTATCTCGTAATGATATTGCAACGGAAGTTCTTGGGGACAAAAAAAGCAGAGCAAAATATATGAAATAAAATAAACTTAAAGCGCTTTTCCTATAGTCTTTATTCTAAGAGAGTCTAATTGAAATAAGAGGTACCTTTTGTGAGAGCTCAGAAACCATATTAAAACATGAGCTGTGAATGAGCGCATTTATGTTGTACAAACTTTTTACAATAGCAACATGTTTTTGTGTGTCTTCATGGCTTCAACCTGTCACTACACAATGATGATATAATATTCATTGTTTTCCATATATGATTGCACTGCCTTTCTACACCTTAAAGAACGAATATTTTCAATCTAATATGGTCTAAATAGTTCTGCTTCTTCAAGCAGTCCTCTTTTGGCTTTCCAATTATGTAATTCAATTAACTAAAGATTCTACAGACAAGAATCCCAACTTAAGAATATTCATCACTTACTCTAAAACCACTTAATATATTAAGTTTTACGGAACTCGTATCACCATACCTTAAATGGTAATATCTTATGGCACAACAAGATAAAAGTATTTTTGAACCAGCAATCTTTTCTTTATGAAAAAAAATCAATAATAAAACGCTCATAAATAGTAGTAAGCGTTTCCACTGCATCAAGGGACACACACTCATCTACCATATGCATCGTTTGCCCTGGTAAGCCGAATTCAACCACTGGGCAATAATCCTTAATAAATCGCGCATCCGAACTACCACCTGAAGTGGAACATTCTGGTATATTCCCTGTTACACTTTTAATAGCATTGGATAAAGTTTGAATAAGTTTATCATTTTTGGTTAAAAAAACATCCCCTAAACTTGGAATCCATTCAAGCTGATAAGAGGGATATTGGTTACCATTGTTTTTTGATTGCACCAAAGCAAGACGCTTTTCAATTTCCTCCACCAGTGTTTCTTTTGTCCAAAGATCATTGTAGCGTATATTAAAACGAACTGTTGTCTGCGCTGGGATAATATTGACTGTTAAATTACCGGTATCGATGCTTGTTAGCTCTAGATTACTAGGTTGAAAATTCTCTGTCCCTTTATCTAAAGCAGTTTGTGTCAATGCTTGAATAAGCTTACTTGCCAAAGGCAAGGGATTAGCAGCCCGCTCTGGAAAAGCAACATGACCTTGGCGACCCTTCACGGTAATAATACCAGAAATCGATCCGCGGCGACCAATTTTGATAATATCACCAACAGTCTTTACGCTTGTTGGTTCCCCCACAAGAGCCGCAGTCCATTTTTCACCTTTTTTTTCTGCCCATTTGAGAAGTTTTACCGTACCATTAACAGCAGGCCCCTCTTCATCACCAGTAATTAAAAGGCTTACCCTTCCTTTAATGGGTCGTTTCTCAAAAACTCGCGCTAGAGCCGCAATAAAACAAGCGATTCCACCCTTCATATCAACAGCACCCCGCCCATATAATTTTCCTTGATCTATGACAGCTTCAAAAGGTGGATAAGTCCAATCTTCCAATGCACCTGGCGGTACGACATCCGTATGACCCGCAAACATAAGATGGGGTCCTTCACTTCCCATTTTTGCATAAAGATTTTCAACATTGTCTGTATTTTTATCCGTAAAAATAGGGCGCTCGACATGAAATCCCATTTTTTTCAAAAATTGTTCCAAAGTTGATAACGCCCCTGCTTCATGAGGTGTAACAGAAGGACAACGAATAAGTGCCTGTAATAGCTGAAGTGGATCTGTAAGAACAGACATAAAAAACCTTCCCATTTTTTATAAGTCATCGGAACTTAGGGTTATTACGCTGAATTACAAAAAAGATAAAGTAAAAACATTGAAGACACTCAGCAAACCAAGCAGGGGAGAACAATCGTGCTGAGAGCTTCAATGGCTTCCTCATTATACATGAGCAAGCACACACACAACAAAACACTCAACAAAAAGTTCCGTTAAATATTGCCTTCATTTGAAAGTTTTTTACGCCTCTAAATTATATGAATCAAAATTAATTGCATGCAGTCTAGGAGCATTTTCTTTCAACCAAGCACGATATGTTTTACTATCAGGACATAGCTCTTCACAAAGAGCCCAAAATCTTGGCCCATGATTCATTTCAACAAGATGAGCAACTTCATGGGCAACAACATATTCCACAACTTCTTTTGGCGCCATAATAAGGCGCCAAGAAAAAGAAAGACGCTTATCTATTGAACAAGAGCCCCAACGACTTCTCGTATCTTTATAACAAATGGATTTGACTTTACGCTCTACCTGATGAGCATAATGTGCCACCAAAGGCGTTATAATAAGCGCCGCTTGTTTTTTTAAAACGTCAGCAATGCGTCTTGGAAGATATTCTAATTGACCATAAACAATAATTTCAGGCCCTTGCTCCGCATCTGCTGTAATGATTTCTGTTACTCCACGTCCCTCTCTATGTTTTATGGTATGAGAAACACCCAATAAGGGAATTGTCGCCCCCTCTTTGAGATAAGCATTTTTATGAGAGATTTGTACATGAGCAAGACGTGCCTCAATCCAAGATCGATGCTTTTCAATAAAATTTTCAACCGCATAGAGATTTATTGCTGGTGGTGTTGTTACACAAATCTCCTGACTTCTGGCATCAATACGTAAGGTAAGACGGTGCGCATACTTATTTTCCCGCACCCGTACAGGTACAGAGCGCTCAGAAAAAATAAAATGCTGTTTAGAAATGCTCATATATTTTTATCTTCATCAATAAATGTACCCCTTACTTTGCATTAATCTGATTAATAAAAGATCTCAATACTGTTTCAAGGCAATCTAAATCTTGTGGACGAGAAAAGCGATGATCTGCATCACGAACAAGTGTCAATGTTACATCATGGAGAGGTAAATGATCAAGTAAAGTCAATGTATGCTGATAGGGAATATCTTCATCTTCCATCCCTTGTAGAATATGGACTGGACACCCAACATCAATGCATCCTTTCATAACACAATTTTCGCGCCCATCTTCAATCAATGTTTTTGTAAAGGGCATTGGCTCTGTATCATCAACTGCAGGTCGTTCAATATAGCCTTTCTCCTCCAAAATCTTCCATTCTTCTGGGCCTAATTTTGGTTCCACCAATGTTTGTGTAAAATCAGGTGCTGGAGCAATCAATACCATGCCAGCAAGCTTCTTATTTTTCTGTGCTAGCATCATAGCAAGCCTTAGCGCAATCCACCCACCCATAGAGGAACCAATCAAAATTTGTGGACCCTCACAATAGGTTTCAAAAGTCGCTAAACTTTCCTTAACCCAACGCGAAATTGTTCCTTGAAAAAAATCACCTTCAGATTCTCCATGTCCAGAATAATCAAAACGTAAACAAGACAAATCATTCTTCTGAGCAAACTGATCAACTAACGTTGCCTTACTTCCTAACATATCGGATTGATAGCCAGGAAGCCAAACCAAACCTGGAGATTGGCGCCCCTTGCGATAGCGTACTGCAAGTGCGGTGTTCTCAAATGAAAAAAACTGACAAGGAATATTTTGATCCATGATTCTTTATCCTCCATAAAATAATTTCTTTAAATTAAGAGAAAAACTTTTATAATCTAAATCATCCCAAAAAGTAATAAATCAAATAATGAAAATAACACGAATTATAGTTGTTTTTAGGTACATAATTGTATATTAAATTAACTGTAGTTGAATCAAAATTTAAGGAGCATAAACCATTCGTAAACCGTTTAAAATGACACCTACCCAAAAAGACGGACCACGTTCAAATCAGGATATTCGGGTACCTCATGTTCAGCTTATCAATGATGAGGGACAACATCAGGGAGTTGTTTCGATACAAGAAGCTCTTGCTATGGCTGCAGATGCGGGACTTGATTTGGTTGAAATTGTACCAAATGCGGAGCCACCTGTATGTAAAATCATCGATTTGGGAAAATTAAAATATCAAACCCAAAAAAAAGCTGCTGAAACACGTAAGAAGCAAAAAGTCATCGAAATCAAAGAGATTAAGATGCGCCCAAATGTTGATGTCCATGATTATGGAGTCAAACTCAAGGCTGTTCATCGCTTTATTGATCATGGTGATAAAGTAAAGATTACTTTGCGTTTTCGTGGTCGTGAGATGGCTCACCAAGATCTTGGATTAAAGCTTCTTCAGCGTGTGAAAGAAGATACAAGTGAAATTGCCAAAATCGAATTGGAGCCAAAGCTTGAAGGCCGGCAAATGATGATGGTGATAGCACCTAAATAGTTTTGCATTGGAATAATATTCGCATGCAATTCATCAAAATGATGTGTATAGTATTATTTAGAAGCACCACATAGAGTTTTTGTGGTGCTTTTAAGGTTTTATAAATGTGTATAAATCCTTTTAAGAGTTTAATAATGCTTGATCGATTTATAAGAAGAATTCATTATTTTGCATATTAAATGAGAAAACTCAAACATCGTAAGGTCTTCTTATTTCAAGCTCTCTGTATCATGCAATGCGGCAAAATTGTTTGCTTACACATCACAAATGGAGATGATACATAAAAATTATCAAAAAAGCAGAAATGTTTTTTGTGAACTATTTCAAGTGCCAAAGACTATCACAATATGGAAATTGGTAAATACAATAGTGAAACTTGCCGGTACCTTTTATTGAAAACTAAAAATAATGATGAACAACGAATTTTCGTTATACCTTTCACAGAAACTTTGCACTACATTCTTCACTCTCACCATCGTGAAATTGATGTGATGAACCTTGAAAGAAAAAGCTATTTTTGTAAAAAAGATTAAGGGGCTTCTTAATTAAGAGTGTTTCAATCTTGCATAAAATAATGAGAGAATATAGAAGCTCTTCATGGCTAAAAAACAAATTTCCTCTTTTGACAAACATCTTATTATCCGCCTTTTGCGAGAAAATTTTCGTAAACATATGCGTTGGTATAGTGCGGCTATCTTCTCAATGATCATCATTTCTTGTACCACAGCAACCAGTGCATGGATTATGCGGGATGTTGTTAATCAGATTATTGATGCACAAAATTTTCCTATGATTGTTTTGATTTCTAGCTTCATTGCTTTTATCTTTATTCTCAAAGGAGTTGCAACTTTTTTCCAAACTTACTTTCTAAACAAAGCAGGCAATAGTATCATTGCTGAACAACAGCGTAAAATTTTTGCACGACTTATGGAACAAGGAGTCTCTTTTTATCATAATAACACTTCATCTGATCTTCTTGTTCGTGTAACTCATAATGCGACAGCCGTACGTAATATAATTGATACTATTATCACAACTTTTGTACGTGATTTGCTTTCCGTTAGTGGTCTGTTGCTTGTCATGTTCATTCAAAACTTTGTGTTAATCTCCATTACTTTAATCGTAGGACCACTAGCTTTTTTAGGCGTTCGAATGGCTTTAAAACGCGTTCGCAGCTTGATGGAAAAAGAGCTCCTTTCACTTGGTGAAATTATCAAAATCGTACAGGAAACGGCTGTTGGTATTCGAATCATCAAGGCCTTTTCACTAGAAGAAGTCATGAAAAAACGGATGGACAAAGCCATTTGTGATGTTGAAAAACAAACAAACAGTATTGCAACACTCGAAGCTATTACCAATCCAATTATGGAAACACTCACGGGTGTTGCCATTGCAGGTATTATTTGTTTTTCCGGTTATCTTGCAACCCAACGCGCAGGTGTTCAAGGTGAATTTATGTCCTTTATTGTTGCTTTACTTTTAGCTTATGAACCCGCAAAAAGACTAGCAAATGTACGTGTTAAAATTGAATCTGGCTTGGTCAATATCCGTACGATGTTTGAAATACTCGATTGTCCCCTTACAGTTGTAGAACATAAAGAAGCTAAAGATCTGAATAAAACGCAAGGAACTATTCGTTTCGAACATGTTTCTTTTGCATACACTAATAACAAAATGATATTGAAAGACATCAACCTAGAAATAGAAGCCGGAAAAATGACAGCATTGGTGGGACCATCCGGTTCGGGAAAATCAACCCTTATCAACCTTATTATGCGCCTCTATGACCCCACAAAAGGACGCATATTGATTAATGATCAAGACATTCGCTACACAACATTTCGCTCTCTGAGAAACCTGATGGCCTATGTAGGACAGGATACTTTTCTCTTTCAAGGAACTGTTAAATATAATATCGGACTTGGAAAAGAAGGAGCTAGTGATGACGAAATTATCGAAGCAGCAAAAGCAGCAAATGCTCATGACTTTATTATGAGTTTGCCAAATGGTTATGATACACAGATAGGTGATAATGGCTGTAATCTTTCAGGAGGGCAAAAACAACGACTCGCTATCGCTAGAGCAATGATTCACGATAGTGAAATTCTGATTCTTGATGAAGCAACGAGTGCGCTCGATTCACACACCGAAGCACAAATTAATGAAGCTATTCATCACCTTACTAAAGGACGCACAACGATCATTATTGCTCATCGCCTTTCAACGATTGCTCGTGCTCATAAAATTGTGGTCATACAAAATGGACAACTAATTGAACAAGGTACTCAAAAAGAATTGCTAGCAAAAGAACATGGGTTTTATAAAAAACTTCATAATATCCAGTTCAAAAAACATACCTCCTAATTTCTAGATCCTTAAATAAAATTTGAAATAAAAAATGGATAGAAGGTAATGCTCCATTTATAAAAAAGACTTGTTACCAAGAAAAAGCATTACTTTAATCAAAGTTTGCGAAGAATTTATGGTTTATTGAAAATAAACTTCTTGGATTTAAATGAAAACTTTACTCGCTATTTTGTTGAATGCAATTGACTTTAACCATGAAATTTCAAAAACCCCTTCCCTTCCTCAAATAAGTGTTGAAACATTCATAAGTGTTGTGAATCCTGAAAGAGAGAGCATCAAGGTTTGAAAAAATTATCGCGGATGATAATGAATCTGGATCAATACAACCTTTATCCGTGTTTATCCCTGCACTGATAATTTTTTTCTCCACACAACTTTTAAAGGACAAAGACTCTACCCAATCTGATCTGTAAACAATCTAGATTTTTATTGAGCTCATTCCACTTGATAACAACTTATGTGATTCACTTATACAAGGCTTACCCTAAATATTCACCACGTGCTTTCAGAATACTGTGTCAAAAAGGCTTACATACCTTATATCACCACACCTCAAATGTCGGTCTTTTATGGTACAACAGAATAAGCTAACAATTATAAATTGTGTTGCAAATTATAGATACACTCCGTTTAAAAGAAAAACATTGAAAAAATAAGAGAGGTTTTATTATAAAACTTTTTTACTGTTGTAGCTTGCTTTAAAGCAAGCTTTGCTGTTTTTTCTACATTTAGAAACTAAAATGATATTCCTCCAATACTTTAACTGCTTGAAGAGTTTATAAATGCACAACGTTAGTGCTTATATAAGGCTATAATTTCAATATGCAAAAAAACAGATGAAAAGCAAAATGACATTCCTCTTTCTTTTAACCGCTAAAATAGAAAAATACGACATATAACTCTGATAAATATTTTTACAAAAATATCTTTTAATATACATTTTAATACTTTGATTTATAATCATAATTTGTTATTTTACATCTTAAACAAAAGATAAGATGTAATTTGCTTATTGCAAATTTTCTTTATATTTATGATGAATCAATCAAAAGCGCTTGTTGTACGTCATAAGAGATATTGGTATATGCATAAAAACTCTTAAGATAAGCAATAAAAATACCTCTACACTTTCAAGTGAAAAGATTGTCAGCAACATGAGAAGCTGAAAAATAGAATGATAATGCCGGCTTATAGCTTTAGTAAATACTTATACCTTTATTAATAACGGTAGTGTGGATTTTATACCATTCATAAGAGGTACTTTATACCATTTCACAAGCAATCTTATGAAATAGACTCAAGCGCACACTGAGAAATGTTGCTTTAAAACAAGTACATAAACTTGCAATACAATAATGTTATATTTTGGAGTATTCTGTTCGCGGAGCTATTCGTTATAAGAAAAGTGATCTCATTCAAGACACAATAAACAAAAATCTAAAATAATAGGTAATTTTTATTATTAAAAAATATTGCTTTAAATGCGTTTGACAATAAAATCGATGTCTTATGAATTCTCCGCTTAACGCTTTTGTTTATCACGTTCTTTAATGGAATCATGTCCTTCACATAAAAACAGAATGCCATTGTGTTGCAAATTCACGTGCTTGTTTTAAAGAAATCTCTCTCAAAGTCTTCCCCAAGCCCATTTCGCGATAACGTCCGTGAATTGTATAATGATAAATCCATTAAGCTGCCCTATCTTTACGCTTATGGAGTAACAAGCCGGCACCATTCACACTATTCTGCCAGTCCCTAATGTTGCGACAGCTCTTAGTTCTCGAGATGATTCATAAGAGGCATTTTTAGTCATTTCTTAATAGTTTTATCCACACAGAATTCTCCGCTTGTAGCATGCAAGCCGAATGGTTTTGATTGATTCAATACGAAAGAGATTAGTAATGAGAGAATCATATAATATTCAAAGTTCTAATTCAAGTTGAATAACAATAAATTATCTTTATAAATCAATATATTGCACACACTCCATTCTTTAGGCAACAGCACGATATGGGCTTGAAAACAAGGTAAGGTATTTCTCTAAAATAAATATATAGCAGCAAAATAACATACTATCTTTCGTGAAGATTTTTTCCCTTTAGAGAATAGCATAAACAAAAAATCGAATATTTCAGATATATCTCTTCACGCCTCAACAAAAAGCTTCTTCTTTTATAGGATTTCTAGTCTATCTCTTCTTCCTCAGATTTAGAAATGAGAGACAAAAAACGAAGAAATTGTTTTTTTAAATTCAATCTTTAATAATCTCTTTCATAAAAGAGACCTATACTAGAATTTTGTTCATTTCCTATGGCACCTTTAGCTTTGAGATGACGCGAAATATCTAAATTAATTGTCCCTTTCGTCGTTCCATCAGACCCTGCTTCAAAGCCCAAATAAATATTATTGTGTATGTAGCGTCCAATACGTAAGCCTGTATTCCCCTTCTCATTAACGATAACATCAAGATCATCAAGTCCAATTTTAGTTCGTAAAGTATTCAACAAAGATGTATTAGAACTACCTGCAAGATCAGCCGCTGCTGCTGCAAGTTGAGCAATCTGAAATGGTGATAATTCATTAAGAGAGCGATTAAAAATCAAACGCGCCAAAATCTCATCCTGAGGCAAATTTGGTTGTGATGAAAAATTAATATCAAGATTATCAACCGTCCCACTTACAGTTACAGTGACGCGAATATCACCACTGTTATTGTTGGTTACAAAATAAACCGTAGGATTAAGATTACCACTAAAACTCGCTTGTCCTTGATCAAAATTAAGACGTTGCGACAGGATATCAAAACGTCCACGAATCATTCTAAATTCACCAACTGGATGCACATCATTCAATGGACCTGCTAGATTAATGCGTCCTCCCAGTTCAGCATCTAAGCCTTTTCCGCGTACAAAAAATTGATTGCGTGCTGTAATACGCATATTTGATAGCACGACAGATGAAGATTCTTGTGTAACTATACGGCTTTTGCTTTTGTTCGTGTTCTTAACATCAGCACGTTCAAGTGTTGTTTGAATCGATTTAGTTAAATTCTTATTTCTAACATCAAGAAACTTGGCACTTTTAAAATGATCAGGAACAAAAACTTCAGCTTTTTCAACGATGATATCACCACCAAGAACAAGACTATTTAAAAAATGACCTGTCATTGTCATCTCACCTGATAATGTTGCCAGAATCATAGAACCATCATTATAATTGGCATTATCAAGATGAAATATCAAATCTGTCTCTAGACCATTAGAGATACGACCTGAAGCAGAAATTCCTCCCCCCTCAAACGAAGAAGCTGAAGCTTTTTCTATAAGGATATGATCACCTTTCAATTTGCCTTCAATCGTTATATCATTCAATCCTACATTTGTTTGTGAATCAAAAAAGCTACCGTCGCCTATAGAAATATTTCCTATCAATTGTGGCTTTGATAATGACCCATTAAGAGCTGTATCAATTCTTGCTGTACCCGTTATATGTGCACCACGCTTAGCTAATAAGAGATTAACAAAATCAAGAGGCATTATCCCTTTAACGTTTAATTTTGCCTCTGAACCATTAAGAGATAAAGGCCCATGGATGGAAAGATCTAATCCTTTATCTCCAGTAGCTATCATATTTTCAATATGAAATGTCGATTTTTTATAAGAACCACGAGCATTTATATTGATTGACATCGGTCCTTTATGCGTCATAGCGGTTAAATTTTGACTAGAAAGCTCAAAATGAGCAGATGGATCCTTCATTGTTCCATCAATATCAACTTTACCTATTACTGTCCCATCAAGCGCTTGTCCTGCAATAAAACCATTCGCCAAACGTGCAGATAAATTTTGCAAATTAATATGAAGATCAAGCGCATTTTTCTCTAGAGATACACGCCCCTGAGCTTGTGCTTGTATTCCTTCTCCTGTTAAATTTGCATTCAAAGTAAGATTTTGATCTACAGTGTTTCCCGTAGCAGAAAAAGAAAAAGGCATAATTTTTTTATCTTGAAAAGCAACGGTTGTCAGTCCCTCACCTTTTATATCGTAAGTTATATCAGGTTTTTTTAAATGACCACGAATCATAACCTGCCCTGTTACACTCCCTGCTGCTCCAAGATCGGATTTCCACAAATTGACTAAAGTAGCAGGAAGGGCATTCATTGTAAGTTGTAAATTCAGGGTATCTTGAATATTTCCTGCTAAGATGATGTTGCCCCCATTTATTGCAATTCCTAATTCATTGATTGTCATTCCATCTTTATCAAAAGAAATTATAGATGGCTTCGGCAATGTTGCATGAAAAGTGTGTTGTTTTAAGTCCACAGCTTCAATTTGCACTTCTCGTTTTATACTTTCTGGAAGTTCCTCAACCATTAAACGACCAGAAAGCCGTGCATTGAGAGTATCATGCAACATCGCTTGGACAGTAAAAACCGTTTGTCCATTATTCCTATCGGCGTGAGCATTTAAACGATTGACCATTACCAAAGGTGTTTGAATATGTTCTGCATTGATAACTCCTTCAAACTGAGTCATGCCAAAAGGGTCGAATATGTCAGCATCTATTGCCAATTTTTTTATTTTATTCTTGGAAAAATTCAAATGGTTAACATGCGCCTTCACATTGGTTTTTTGTCTGCCATTTTGTTCATCAAAAATAAAATCTCCTTTTACTTTTCCACTACCATCCTGCAAAAATAACGCTGAAAGTACGGAAATATCATCGGCATCAATATGCAGCGCTCCTTTCAAAAAACCGCCAAGTTGTTGAGAAAGATCACCCGTTATTTTTGCACTTCCCCCTCTAATATCGATATTTTCAAGTTTTCGAATTTTATGAGAATCTTTAAAAGAGGCCGATAAATGCAAAGGTTTCTTAGCAAAAATTCCTTCACCTTTTATCCCCCCCGTTAAAGCAGTAACTGGTGCTGTATTATCTACAAGTACATCTATGTTAAATGTTGTGTTTTGAAGTTTCTTCCCTACGATTAATGCTTCAGCAATATGGGCACGTGTATTTAGTTTTATATGGCTATTGCGCCCTCTCGCCGTACTTTCAATCGTAAGCGCACCGCTTATCTTTGGATCTAATTTGGACAAATCAGATATTTCAGCAGATAGATCCATTTTAGCGCTTTCATCTGAAAAATAACCATTAGCCTTTATGTTTGTATATTGATTTTTCAAATTAAAATGACGAAAAATGAAACCCTTCGTATTTCGAGTAGCACCACCTGAAAGAGTGATGTTTCCTTTGAATAAACGATCAAAAGACTGCACGCCTATTTTCATATCGTCAGCCATTCCTGATAATTGGAGATCAAAAATGCCACTCAATAAATTGATCGTTCCTTTGGCTTTAATATCTGCACTACCAGAAAGTGATTGTTTACTGAACACTTCCAAAGGAGTTAATGTTTGAGCTTTTAAACCGAGATCGCCTTTAAAAACAAAATTCTCCATTGTCCCTTTTAACCAAGAAGAAAAACTCTGAGCCGTAACACTCAGATCATGAATCAAAATTGGTTTGTTCGAAACAATATCCGTATCTAAATGCACATGAACCGCTTGGCTTAAATTTTCTACTAACGCTCCCTTAATCTTTTTAACCCCTTGAAGCGTCCCTTTAACCTGAACACCAACATGACGAGAAGCTGCATTATCAAGATTTTCGCTTACTCCTCCCATATCAAAAATTGCATCGCGAATATAAATATTTTTATTGCTTAAATGATTTACAACCAACCGCCCATTCCAAGATTGTTGACCTTCGCGACCATAGTCAATGTTCAAAGCAAGAGTATTCGCAGGTTTTGGCACTTCTGATATAGGTAAATGAACAGACTCCTTTTCGTTATCAAGAGCCATTTTGCCATCAACAAAAAGCCGTCGCAAGAATCCATCGGCGGTTATTTCAGCATTGGCTATAACATTCATTGCTTTGTTCTGAATAACCATCTGATCAAGGTGTGTCACACCTTCTTTTGTTCTTCTTGCCTTTGCTTTTAATGTTATATCAGATTCGAAGAGACTACGATATTGAACAGGTATTAAAGGGCTCAGTGTTCCCTCTAATTTCGTAGAAAAACTCTGTCCTTCTGGAACACTTGCAAGAATAACATTACCATCTAAAATAGAATGATGATCGGACTCTAAAGAAAGTTTGATAACCAAATCATCAAAAGTACCATCACCTTTCACGACGAGACTTAATGCTGGACGTTGTTCAATGTTAAAAATATTCGCCAAAATACCATTTTGTGGTTCGTTAGCAGAAATATCAATTTGAGCTGTACGATTACTATCAGATATCTTGGTGAGAACAGAAAAAGAACCCGGTGCATCTAAACGATGCGCCGCTATATCGACATCAAAATTACCACCAGCCAAGGTGAAATTGCCTTTTAAGGACATATCAGCAGAAAAACCAAAAAGATTCTGTTCAAATGTCACATGTTGAGCTGTAAGCGTATTGATAGAAAGAGCAAGCGGCAATTTTGGTAAAGAGAACTTACCCGTCTCAAGGGAAGAAACAAAAGAAGAATTGCCTTGCGGTTTGCGTAAAAATGTAACCTGTTCTGCCGAAAGCTGGTTAATATCCATCCGCCCTCTCAGCAACGCTAGACGATTCCAATCCATTTTAGCATTGGTAATTTTAAGCCAAATCCCTTTTTTATCACTGACAGTAATAGTATCAATTGATGTTTGAGAAGACAGTGTCCCTTGCATATTGTGTAAACGAACTTGACGATTAGGTGTTGAAAGCTTTCGTTCAATTAAAGAAACAAACCATGAGCGATCATCTGTTTTCATTTCGCTAGAGGGAAGAATGTCTCCTCTTTGCGCAAAAACAAAACCACCCACCCAAAAAAACAAAAATACAAAGAAGAAAGCTGATAAACGTACACCTTTTTTCATTAAAATGCTTGCCCTATACCTACATAAAAACCAATGCGAGGGTCACCCTTCTCTCTCTTTAAAGGAAAGGCTAAATCAACGCGTAAAGGACCAAGACCCGTCATATAACGACCTCCTATACCGGCTCCCCATTTAATTTTTTGAGAAAAATCAAAATTCGCCTTTTCCCCTACTAAACCTCCATCAAGAAAACTGACAAACCCTATTTTATCATTTAAAGAAACACGCAATTCTGCTGACCCCTCAATAAGCGCCCGTCCACCAACAACCCCATCATTTTCTGTTTTGATACCAATATTACGGTAAGCATAACCACGAACAGAGCCCCCACCACCAGCAAAAAAAAGCGTATTTGCGGGTACTTGTGCTGTATCATTCCCAAGAATTGTACCAAGCTTTGCCCGCGCAGCAACAACAAAACGATCCCCTTCATCCAACGCCCAATAAGAACGACCTTCTGCTGTTACTTTTGCAACAAAGTTGCTAAAACGCATCTCATAAAAAGGCTCAATGAAAACTTCACCATATAAACCTTTTGTTGCATTAAACTTATTATTACGACTATCGTAAATCAAACCGCTAGGGAAACCGATTGTTGTAAAATTACGGCTCCCAAAATAGATATCGCGTGAATAACCATTTGAAACTTCTACAGCAGCCTGTCCCGATAGATTACCATTAAAAATATGCGTAATACCTAATTTTCCTTTGATGGCTTTTGTCGTATAATTTTCTAAAACATCTTGTTGTATTTTTAATTCTGACCTGAAATCTGTATCTGGCGTGAGTACACCGGGCTTTATAAATGTGCCACCGAAAAGATAATCAAAATTTTTAAAATTATATGATTGCTTTTTATTGCTACCAACACCACTTATTTTTGTTTCAATTTTAAGAGTCTCTGCATGACCAAAAAGATTGTTATGCATCCAATAAGTCTCAAAACCAGCACCGTCTAAAGTTGAATAGCTACCGCCTACACCAAAACGACGCGGTTTACGTTCTTGTACAACAAGTGCAAGCGGTAAACTACCATCTAGATTAATAGTATCAGCCTCACGTATATTGATAGCACGAAAAACACCAAGGCGCGCAAGACGTTCATTTGCCTTAGCTAACGCATCAGAATCGTATATCTGCCCTGGTTTCAATCCGGTCATCCACGCGATATAAGCTGAATCTACACGTGGTTTCTTACTTATATTACGCACACTTAAAGGACCATAATAAGCCTTTTGTCCAGGAGCAACAACAATCCGTCCTTCAACACGCAACGCAGCATGGTCAGCCACGACCTCACTCTTCATAATTTTAGCTTTAGCATAACCTTGTTGCCGCCATCCTTCTATCGCCCATTTTTCTGCTTTCAAAATGGTTTCAGATTTAGCAATAGCCCCAACTTTATAGCCCAATTCTTCAATTGTGGGCATTTTATGCGCTTTACGTTTTTCAAACGGAGCTACTTTATCAATATTTGCAATACTAAAAACATATTGTGGACCAGCATTAATTGTAATAACAATATTAGACCGTGCTGGAAGTTGAGTTACCGGACTTAAATCAGCGACTTCTAAGCCATTAATTTTAATACTAATAACACCACCATAGCGTCCATCAGCATAAAGAGCAGAAAGAATTGCTCGATAATCTGAACGCGCCTTGGCGAGCAAACCAGAAGAACTGGCGGATGCTTTCTCTTTATCAGCAACAAGAGAAGAAACAGATTTAACTATTTTTATACCTTCTAATGGTGCACCTGGCGGTGCAACAACATCAACTTTATAAAATTTCTCTGTACTTTTGGCATAATGTGAAGAAGAATTTGTTTTCTTTTGACCAAAAAGAGGGATGCCGAAAAAATCAAATGCAGCAAGTGGCTGTGGAAAAGAAAAAGCAAAACACAAGCCTATAAATACACAGCGCACAGTCCCTGATTTTAACAAAATTCTTGTCTGGTATACCATAAAATCAGATACCTTATAATACACTTTGCATCTACTACGCTTTAAATAATATAAAAATAAGAAAGGTAAATATAATTACTTTGCACATTTTACACGTTTTATCACATCAAATAACACTCTGCGATACATAACGTTATCCTCCCCTTATATTTTCATAAAATTCTGCACTGTTGTATAACACGAACAGCCTCATTCTTTTTTTCTTAACATATTTATTTAGCTTATTATAAATGTTTTATTGCGTCCCATATCATCATGGTTAAATTTGTACAAATGACTTTCCATGGGAATGCTAAAAAACTGCCCACGTATATAGTTCTCTCTATAAAAAAAGCTATAGAGATGCTTCTTGATTTTTATAAATAGATATGATTGTCTCTACCAAGTCTAAAGGGGAAAATAAATAAATGATCGCACGTATTACAACTGTTGCTTTTCGCGGTCTAGAAGCAGTCCCTGTCGATGTACAGGTTATGATTTCGTCTGGTAAAATAGGAATGGCTATTGTTGGATTAGCTGATAAGGCAGTTGCAGAAAGCCGTGAACGTGTACAAGCAGCCCTCCACGCTTGTGGACTTTCTATGCCTACTAAACGAATTACGATTAATCTTGCACCAGCTGATTTGCCTAAAGAGGGATCGCATTATGATTTGCCAATCGCTGTAGGCTTAATGCTTGCTATGGGAATCCTCCCTCCCGAAGTAGCTCAAGACTATATCATTTTAGGAGAATTATCACTGGATGGTTCACTTACCGCTGTTAATGGTGTTTTACCAGCTGCCATGACAGCTTTATCACTCGATAAAGGACTGATTTGTCCCTTCCAATGTGGACCTGAAGCAGCATGGGCAAATGCAGAAATAAATATTCTTGCCCCAGAGACTCTGCTCACTATAGTCAACCATTTCAAAGGAACCCAAATTCAAAAACGTCCACAACCGCGCCAATATACTATCGAAACTGGACTTCCAGATCTTTGCGAAATCAAAGGACAAAAAACAGCCAAACGTGCCTTAGAAGTTTGTGCTGCTGGACGCCATAACCTTTTGTTTGTAGGTCCCCCTGGTGCTGGAAAATCTATGCTAGCGCAACGCTTACCTTCCATTTTGCCACCTCTTGATAGCCGTGAGCTTTTAGATGTCTCTCTGATTGCTTCTATTACAGGAGAAACGGTTCATAATACCATTTCACTTCATTGCCCCTTTCGTTCCCCACATCATTCTGCTTCCATGGCCGCAATGATTGGTGGAGGGCTTAAAGGACGACCAGGAGAGGTCTCCCTTGCTCATAATGGTGTGTTATTCCTTGATGAATTGCCTGAATTTTCTCCACAGGTTCTTGATTCTCTTCGTCAACCTTTAGAAAGTGGGGTGTCAGTTATCGCCCGCGCTAATCACCATATTAGCTATCCTGCTCGCTTCCAACTTATTGCCGCAATGAATCCTTGCCGTTGTGGTATGGCAGGCGAAAAAGACCATGTTTGCCCTAAAGGGATACGCTGTCAAATCGATTATCAGTCCCGTATTTCTGGTCCTCTGCTTGACCGAATTGATTTACGGATTGATGTCCCTGCTTTGACGGCTATGGACCTTATGCAACCAGAACAATCAGAAAAAAGCTGTGACGTTGCCAAACGCGTCGCACGGTGCCGTACCATTCAAGCTAAACGTTTTTCAACAATGGGGTTTGATCATATTCGTACCAATGGCGATTGCCCTGCCAAAATTATAGAACAGATTGCCATTCCTGATAAAAGTGCGACCATACTCTTACGAGATGTGAGTGAAAAAATGCACCTCTCTGCACGCGCTTATCATCGCATTCTCAAAGTTGCACGCACAATTGCTGATCTTGACGGATCAGATACTCTTTCACGCTATCATCTCGCAGAAGCTATTTCCTATCGACTAGGCGCAGAAAGATTAACAGCCCTTAATTAAAAAACTACTCATCAATAAAAACTTATTGGAAAATAACGCAAATAAAGTTCTGTAAGTTTACCATCCTCTTCTAGAGATTTCAGCGCATAATTGAGTATATCAACCAATTTTTCATTCTTTTTTGCAACAGCAAGCTGCATTCCTTGCCCCAATAACTGTGGCGCCATATATGCCCCCCCAACAAAATGGCAGCAATCAACAGATTTTTGTTTTTTGAACCATAATGATAAAGCAAATCCATCATCAAAAATAAGGTCAATTTTACGCTCTTGTAATGCTTTATAGAGCTCTTCTCTCTTTTTAAACCCTTGCCATTTGGCTTTAGGAAAATAATGTTGAAAGAGTTTTTCGTGAACACTTTTAGACAAAACACCACTGGTTAAATGTATCAATTGATCGCTTATTGGCTCATCGAGATTTAAACGTCGAGAAGCAACAAATCGCGCTGGAAAGCGCAAATATGACTTTGTAAAAACAAGATCTTGCTGGGTTTTACTTGTTTCTTTTAAACCCGCAATAATGACTTCTGCACCACCATTTTTAACATGTTCTACAAGCTCTTTCCAAGGAATCACTTCTATTTCACAAAGCTTCTCTAATTTTAATTTTGAGCAAATAGCGCGCAATAAATCGATATTATAACCTGCAAGATACCCCGATTGATCAATAAAATTAAAAGGAGGAAAATCAAAACTTGTTACAAAACGCAAACGAAAGATATCCGTTGTATCAGGTTGTACCAAATGTTCATGCGAATCAAAAAAAGAAGGCAGCCTTTCAGCTTCTGCGTAAGAGGAAAATAGAACCCCCCCTGCTACAAATAAAATACGAATAAAAATATTGTATGGATTATTGAATAAAAAGTACTGTAAACGCAATTGAAGATGTTTCACATATATAGATTTTTTTATTTTCAAAATCTCTCCCCCATTTTTCAAAACTAAGATGCAACACTTCTTAACTATTATCTAACGCACTTCACCAAAATATCTGGCGTTTAATAAATAAAATTCTTGCTATTTTTGAAACCATTGAAAATGCTTAGATTTCTGATGTTAATTTTCCAAAATGAATATATAAAAAGTAATTTTAGAGAAAAGCGATTTAATTTTTTAATATAAGAAATAAGCTGTATATACTTTAGTGGTACACTTTATTTTATCAAAATATCCCGCGTACCTTAAAATATTAAGACCATTTCCTTGCGTATCACAACCTGGGAAGTATATAGATACTATTGAAGAAAAGAGTAAAAACACCCCTCAAATGCCGAGGGTTTTCTCAACATTAAGGTTGCACCAACATTTAAGAGCTGAAAAATAAAATGATGATTCTGATTTGCACTTTATTGTCACGATGGGAAAGATGGGGGACATAAATCTTGTAGTATTCACAGGGTATTTTGCGTTATACTATTCAAACATCGTTGTAAAATGAGTTTGGGAACATTGAGAGATGCTCCTTAAAAAAGCGCGTGAATAAACAGTACAATGGCGTTTTGTTTTTAATGAGCGATGCAACCTCACGAGAATGCAAGAAACAAAAGCGTAAGATAATGCGTCATTACCCTCATTATTCAAAAACATCACCGTAAGACGTTTTTTTTAAATTGTAAAGTTGAATATAAAGATGATCGTGGAAACATGTTTTTACATTTACGCATTTATATTTTCCTCAAATAAAGCTTTTTTCACATTTTAAAGATGACACAAACCAATATACATAATATTTTCGCCTCAATCTAACATACAAAAGTTTGAACTGCTTAGAGAGCTCGCAACCTTTGTTTTAAATATATGGTAGAATTAGGATTGAAAAATTGATTTATGGATAAAACAAGTGAGACCTTTATTAGTGTAACACAAAATGCATAACTAATTCTGAAACAGAACGTATATGCAAAAATAAACAAAGTAAATAGCATCGTTTATGAAACAGCTTTTTGTATAAGTCATAAGTGTTTATTCGCCTTATATCACCGCCCTAGTGTTTTACAGCATAACAGTACACTATCATTTTATCATTCTCTCCATTATATATCGACAGATATTGAATCTAGATCTGATATACGGTAAATATTTAATGTGGTTATTCCATAAATAACTGATCAGAACATTGAGCTTTAAAAAAAGCGGATAAAATATTGTAAATTGAACACAGGAATGGACTAACTTATGAGTGATGAAATAACCTCACCAGCACAAAGCAATAACTATGATGCCGCTTCTATCAAAGTTCTCAAAGGTCTTGATGCTGTACGCAAACGTCCTGGTATGTATATCGGTGATACTGATGATGGATCGGGGTTACATCATATGGTCTATGAAGTTGTAGACAATGCTATCGATGAAGCTTTAGCCGGTCATGCAACTCTTGTAAACGTCACACTCCATGCTGATGGTTCTTGTTCTGTTCGTGATAATGGACGTGGAATTCCGACAGATATCCATCCAACAGAAGGTATTTCTGCAGCTGAAGTTATTATGACACAGCTTCATGCCGGCGGAAAGTTTGATCAAAACTCTTATAAAGTTTCAGGCGGATTACACGGTGTTGGCGTCTCTGTTGTGAATGCATTATCCGTTTGGCTTAAATTGCAAATCAAACGCAATGGTAAAATTCATGAAATATCATTTACCCACGGGGTAGCTGATGCTCCATTAAAAGTTGTTGGCGATTGCGATCAAGAAAGTGGAACAGAAATTAGATTTTTACCAAGCTCTGAAACCTTTACTATGGTTGAGTTTGATTTTGAAATTTTGGAGCGCCGCTTACGGGAATTAGCCTTTCTAAATTCTGGGGTTTATATTCTTCTTGTTGACGAGCGTCATGCTGATATTAAATCCGTTGAATTGCATTATGAAGGTGGATTAATAGAGTTTGTGAAATATATTGACCAATCAAAAAAAGCTCTGCTTGATACTCCTATTTATATTGCAAGTGAAAAGGATGGTATGAGCGTTGATGTTGCCCTGTGGTGGAATGATTCCTATCATGAGAAGGTCTTGTGTTTTACCAATAATATCCCTCAGCGTGACGGTGGAACGCATTTGATAGGTTTTAGAAGTGCCCTTACACGCCAAATTAATGGCTATGCTGAATCTTCAGGTATTGCTAAAAAAGAAAAAGTGAACTTAACCGGTGATGACTGCCGTGAAGGATTAACAGCTATTCTTTCTGTCAAAGTTCCTGATCCAAAATTTTCTTCACAAACAAAGGATAAGTTAGTCTCTTCTGAAGTGCGCCCTATTGTTGAAAGTTTGGTCAATGAAGGTCTTTCAATATGGCTGGAAGAACATCCTCATGAAGCAAAACTTCTCATTAGTAAAGTGGTAGAAGCTGCAACAGCACGTGAAGCAGCACGCAAAGCACGTGAACTCACAAGACGAAAAGGGGCGCTTGATATCACTTCTCTACCAGGAAAGCTTGCCGATTGCCAAGAACGAGATCCCGCAAAATCAGAAATCTTTATTGTCGAGGGGGATTCGGCTGGCGGTTCAGCAAAAAGTGGGCGCTCACGTCAAAATCAAGCAATTTTACCCCTTCGTGGAAAAATCCTCAATGTTGAACGAGCACGTTTCGACCGCATGCTCTCATCTGATATGATTGGAACACTTATTACAGCTCTTGGAACGTCTATCGGTAAAGATGAATTTTCACCGGATAAATTACGTTATCATAAGATTATTATCATGACAGATGCGGACGTTGATGGAGCCCATATTCGTACTCTGCTGCTCACTTTCTTTTTTAGACAAATGCCCGAGTTGATTGAACGTGGACATCTTTATATTGCTCAGCCTCCTCTTTATAAAGTGTCGCGTGGAAAATCTTCCCAATATATTAAAAATGAAGCAGCGTTTGAAGAATTCTTGATCGATACTGGATTAGAAGAAACAACGCTTGAGCTTTCAACGGGAGAAGTTCGTGCAGGGGCTGATTTGTATCAACTCGCTAAAGATGCTCGTATATTACGTCAACTTTTAAATGGTCTTCATACCCGTTATGACCGTAATATTGTTGAACAAGCAGCAATTGCTGGCGCTTTTAATCTTGAAGTCTTTGCAACACAAGAAAAAGCGCAAAAAATAGCAGATACTACAGCACACCGCCTTAATCTGATTGCTGATGATATGGAACAAGGTTGGAGTGGACAATATACAGCAGATGGAAGTTTATGTTTTGAGCGTATTTTGCGTGGTGTTAAAGATGTTGTTACGCTTGATGTGGGACTTATAAATTCAACTGACGCACGCCAAATTGATCGCATTTCCCAAAATTTTATCGACATATATCATCCTCCTGTTCTTTTACGTCGCAAAGATAAAACAGAGCGTATTTTTGGTCCTATGAGCCTTTTAGAGAGCATTTTTACAAACGGTAAAAAAGGTGTTACTCTTCAACGTTATAAAGGTCTTGGGGAAATGAATGCTGAACAACTTTGGGAAACAACGCTTGATCCCAATGCACGTTCTCTTTTACAAGTAAAAATTAATGATGCAACCGATGCAGATTCACTCTTTTCTCGTCTCATGGGTGATGAAGTTGAACCTAGACGTATTTTTATTCAAGACAATGCCTTAAGCGTTGCCAATCTTGATATCTAAAGGTACTCTTCTGTTTTTGGCTGTGTAAACGTCGTAGTTTTATACGTTGTTTTTTCGTAGTTGAACATTCCCTCTCTATTTCATTTACGATAAAAGAAAAATAAGGAAGATCATATACATGGCAATTGAAACAGAACGTGTAGGAACCAAGGGTGGCATGGAGCACTCTTTTGGTTTTACAAGAGTAGATGAAACACAAAAACAATTCATGGTGGATGGTGTGTTTCATTCTGTTGCTGAAAATTATGACAAGATGAATGATATCTTATCCTTAGGGCTACACCGTGTGTGGAAAAATTCCATGATTGCTTGGCTTTCCCCACCAGCACTTTCTCATTGGAAAGTTCTTGATGTCGCTGGCGGTACAGGTGATATTGCTTTTCGTATTCTTAATGCTTCACGCCAAAAAGCCCATGCTACGGTGCTTGATATTAATGGCTCAATGCTCAGCGTTGGCAAAAAACGCGCACAAAAAAATGGTCTTGCCCCTCTGATTGATTTTGTTGAAGCCAATGCAGAAAATCTACCTTTTGAAGATCGAAGCTTTGACGCTTACACGATTGCTTTTGGAATTCGCAATGTTCCTCATATTGATCAAGCTCTTAGAGAAGCTTTTCGTGTTTTAAAGCCCGGTGGACGTTTCTTATGTTTAGAATTTTCAAATGTCGAGATGCCTTGGCTCGATAAAATTTATGATCTTTGGTCTTTCCATGCTATCCCTAAGCTGGGTCAATTTATCGCAAATGATGGCGATGCTTATCGTTATTTGGTTGAATCTATCCGCAAATTTCCTAAGCAAGATGATTTTTCCCATATGATCAAGCATGCGGGGTTTTCGCGGGTATCGTACCGCAATCTCACCGGTGCGATTGCAGCGCTGCATTCAGGGTGGAAAATTTAAAAATGGTGCAAATTTCCCCTTACTTTCAATTGATGCGTGCAGGATGGGTTTTAACACGTGAAGGTGTTTTAAGTGCTCTTCCTCATGATGATCTTCAAGGATTTCCAGCGCTATGTCATCGTATAGCGAGTGCATTAGCACGACGCAAAACAAAAAAGAAACAGCGATCTGAAAATATTTCATATGCCATTAATAAGCTTGGACCCTCTTACATAAAACTTGGTCAATTTCTTGCAACAAGGCCTGATATTGTCGGCCGTGATATTGCGGAAGATTTGTCACAACTACAAGATCGTGTCCAAACATTTTCTTGCACCGCCGCTATTGCTCAAATTGAAAGTTCTCTTGGTCGCTCTATTGATGATTTATTCGTAAATTTTTATCCCCCCATTGCCGCCGCTTCTATTGCTCAAGTTCATCCAGCTGAATACAGTGATGAAACTGGCCATAAGAAAAAATGTGCTGTAAAAGTTATTCGTCCCAATATCAGAGCACGTTTTTCTAAAGATCTTAGAGGATTCTATCTCATTGCTCATTTGCAAGAGCGCTATATCCCTGCCTCTCGAAGGCTTCGTCCTGTTTGTGTGGTGGATACTTTAGCACAAATAACACGACTTGAAATGGATTTACGCTTAGAAGCAGCAGCTATATCTGAAATGGCTGAAAATATTCAACATGATACAGGCTTTCGGGTTCCACGTATTGACTGGGAACGGACAGGACGTAATGTTCTTACAATGGAATGGATTGATGGTATAAGAATATCCGAAACTTCCAAACTCAAAGAAGCAGGATTTGATTTGAAGGCGCTTGCTATTACGCTTATTCAATCTTTTCTTCGTCATACACTGCGTGATGGTTTTTTTCACGCCGATATGCATCCTGGTAATTTATTTGTAGATGAAAAAGGATGTATTGTCGCTGTTGATCTAGGTATTACAGGACGGCTTGGAAAAAAAGAAAAGCATTTCCTTGCTGAAATTCTTTACGGCTTTATTACCCGCGATTACCATCGAATTGCACGTGCCCATTTTGAGGCAGGCTATGTTCCTTCACACCATAATATTGAAAGCTTTGCGCAAGCCAACCGCGCTATTGGCGAACCAATTCACGGACAATCAGCACAAAGCATTTCCATGGCTAAATTGCTCACTTTATTGTTTGAAGTCACTGAATTATTTGACATGCAAACGCGACCTGAACTTTTATTGCTGCAAAAAACGATGGTTGTCGTGGAAGGTGTTGCCCGCACATTAGACCCCACTTTTAATATGTGGAAAGCTTCTGAACCCATTGTCAAAGAATGGATTAGTAAAAATTTAGGACCCGTAGGCGTTGCAAAAGACTTTAGTGAAGGAGCACAAGCTCTCCTTTCGCTGGCACGCAAAACACCACAATTGGTTCAAAATTTCCAACAAATAGAAGAAGATTTTAATCAAATGAGAAAAACAGGTTTTAATCTTTCTCATGCTACCCTCAAACAACTTGCTGTAGAACAAAGTCACAGAAACCGTTATGGTCGTTATAGTCTTTTCATCATTGCACTTTGTTGCGCTTGTCTTACTTTTTACTTTTTTCATCTTTTCTAATCTCCTTAATATGCTAAAAATATCAACAATGAAATCATTGCAATCATTTTATTTCTTGGAGGTATTTTATGGCCAGTATTACCATTCGTAACCTGTCTCCTGAAACCAAAGAAGCTTTGCGCATACGCGCCGCGCAAAATGGTATTTCTATGGAAGAAGAAGTCCGGCGCCTTTTAAGCAATCCCTCTCTTCTCACCACACAACCCCTTCATGCTAGCGCTGTTGAAATGCAATCATTGAAATCAAAATCTCTCCTTCTTATTATTGGTGGAAGTATTGCATCCTATAAAGCACTTGATTTGATTCGCCGTTTACAAGAACGTGGAGCACATTTAAAAGTTGTGATGACAAAAGCAGCGCAAAAATTTATTACGCCTTTAGTCGCTGAAGCTTTAAGCGGTGGTACTGTATATACTGATTTATTTTCACGCGAAGAAGAACACGATATCGGACATATCCGATTAGCACGTGATGCTGACCTGATTATTTTAGCTCCTGCTACAGCCAACCGTATTGCAAAAATAGCCAATGGCATAGGAGATGATCTGGCTAATTGCATTCTTTTAGCGGCACGCTGTCCACTCTTGATTGCACCCGCTATGAATCCGTCCATGTGGACGCATCCAGCCACTATTCGCAATGTTGCACAATTGCGCGCAGATGGCGTTCATATCATCGGACCAGAAATCGGAAATATGGCTGAACGTGACGAGATGGGATATGGACGCATGAGCGAACCTTTAACTATTGTCGCTACCATAGAGAATCTTTTGAATGTGCATGAAAAACCTCTCTCTGACCGCCATTTCATCGTTACCTCTGGCTCTACCCATGAACCAATTGATCCAGTGCGTTATATTGCTAATCGGTCTTCAGGTAAACAAGGTCATGCCATCGCAACCGCTCTTGCACATTTGGGTGCAAAAGTAACACTTATTTGTGGACCTGTTAATCTCGCAGACCCACAAGAAGTAAAAACCATTCATGTTGAAACAGCACAACAGATGTTACAAGCCGTTCAAACCGCATTGCCTGCTGATGGTGCTATCTTTGTTGCCGCTGTTTGTGACTGGCGCAGTCAAACGCAGTCTTTACACAAAATTAAAAAGAATGCTCATAAAATACCACCATCCCTTCATATGGTTGAAAATCCTGACATTTTAGCAACGATTGGACACGCTCCAAACCGCCCCTCATTGGTCATTGGTTTTGCTGCTGAAACATGTGATATCATTGCCAATGCACAAAAAAAATGTGTTGAAAAAGGAGCTGATTTCATTCTTGCTAATGATATTTCTCTTCAACTAGATGGTACAAGTGTCATGGGCGCTGATACAAATCAAGTTTATCTCGTAAGTAGAAAAAAAGTTGAACAATGGCCCCATATGAGTAAACAACACGTAGCGCAAAAATTAGCAAACGTGATTGTATCATTTTTTGCCCCCAAAACACCTACTCCTCATGAGGAAAATATACCCCTTTGCAAATAAGAACTCTTCAAACGCGTTGATATTAAAACACCTTATAAAATAGAACTGACAATAGGTGTCTATCCATCTCAATTAGTATATAATATTTCTGGTTTATAATGATAATATCGCATTGTTCATATTAAATTAGAATCCCAAATATCATAAGATTCTCTCATTCCCAATCTCTCTCATGTTGAATCAATAAAAATCATTTTCTTGCACGTTGTAAACAAGGATAACTGTATGAATACAAAACGTTTCAGAAAGAACTAAAAGCGCTTATAATGGACCGTCTCAAGAACCAAGGGCTTGTCTCGGACAAACACTGAGAATGATGGTGCCAGCGTGCTCTTTTTATTAAGCGTAAAGTTAGTGATGCCCTATAAGTTTTATATTATTCACGAGAGCTTTACCCATATACCATTCACAAACGCTGTTGCGAAATGGGTGTGATGAGCGTTGGGAAATGTTTTTTTAAAAAATCCTATCTCACCCTAGCCTTCATAAAAGTAGGATCTATTGCACCACTGTCTCGCCAGCTTATAAAAAAAACAAGCTATCATTCACTTTGGCTACCATCAATTTTGACAAAGCTCTTGTAATGGATAAAATTTATAAAAAGCATTTTCTTTCTTCAATGTTTTTATCCACATATCGGTCATATTTATGATATGCAAATAAATGATTTTGATTGTTTCATGATGAGAGCAGCTAATGAGAAAATATGAAAACTTTATTTTGAGCTCTTATTCGCTATGAAAAATAATGTATAAATCAATGATATTATAACATCTCAATGCAATTTGAAGCATATCTCACACTGACGCTTATAAAGAGTGTAGACAAAATTCACTGCACCACTGTCTATAAGTTTATGAAACTGAAGCCTTTATTATTTTTCTCAGTGATCGGTCTTTAAAATTAAATGTATGTGTCCTCTCTCCAGAATACCAAGACCACAAAAACTAGAATTTTATCCATGATATCCTCACATTGTGATGTTTCATGAGAAGCATTTTTATTCCTTTATTGAAAGCTTTGTATCCATACATTGGTCTCGCCTATAATGTGTACGTAAATAATTTTTTGATGTTGAATAGAGTCTTTGAAATTAAAGAATATTTCTATATTTGGGATTCTTATTCAAGTTGAAAATGATCAATTCTCTTCGATAAATTAGTGGTGTTATTATCTAAAAATTATTTGATACAGTGCACCACTTGTATGAAAAGTGCTTCAATGAATGCTTACTTCATTGCACTTATAGCTTTTAAAATTCAAAATCTCATCATTTTTAAGCATCCGTGGTTTCTCCCTTTCTTTGCTTCCTCAAAAAACTGCTCTTCTATGGGATCGGACGGTCAATTGCCTAAGCTTATTTTTTCCACTTCTATCATATTAATCATTCTGTTGCCCAAAATTAGAATATCTACGGAGCTACTACGTTACCCCTATTCCATTGAACTCAATATTTTTTTGAAAGCGAGGGGCAAAAGCATGCCGCCAAATAGTAGAAAAGTACAGAATTTTAGGAATTGTGTAAAACAATTAAGCACTTAGATAAACGAAGTTAGATAACTCTACTGAATAAATAGAAGTAAACAACTTTTCTCCCAAATAGTTCTTATTCCTTAATTTTTTACATATATCATATAAACGCAATAATCTACACTATGTACAAAAATACTAAAAATTTCTTCTACAACAGCTACTTTTTAAATTCTTCTTTGTTTTTAAAAATCAAAATTTCTATTTATTCAAACTTTATTTTTAACAAAGAAACCTTAACCGTTTTTTATAATGTTCTTGAAAAAAATCTTGTAATTCAAAGAAAGAAAAAATTACACTGTACATACTTTAAATATATTTCTTGTTTTTTTTGCTTCTTTCCTTAGTTTATTAATCTATGATTTTTACTGCTGCTTATCGTGCTTTACAACGTCTTATGACCTCGCAATATCGTATTATGATACTGAAAGCATTGGGGGTTACTTTTTTCATTCTCACCATTTTATGGTTATGTGTGCACCAACTTTTTGTGTCTTACTTTTGGCCCTGGATTGCTCAATTTCTTCCTGGACTCCCTAGTTGGGCGGGATGGATTGGTTTTAGCATGCTTATCATTTTTAATCTTGGTTTGGCTCTTTTGTTGGCTTTTTTGATTGCACCGATCTCAGCTATGATTGGTGGTTTTTTCATTGACTCTGCTGCTGAAATCATTGAAAAAGAGGATTACCCAAACGAGCCTATTGGACAAGCTTTGCCGTTTCAGCGTTCTCTTATCATTTCCTTTAAATTTGTTATTTTAAGCCTTCTTGGTAATGGAATTGCTTTTATTTTATTCTTCATACCAGGTATTAATTTAATTGCTTTTTATCTTATTAATGGTTATTTGCTCGGTCATGAATATTTCTTGTTTGCGGCTTACCGTTTTCGAACAGAACAAGATGCCCGTGCTTTTTTACATACTCATTACACAACGGTTTTTGGCGCAGGATTATTGATAGCGCTTTTTGTTTCGATTCCAATTCTTAATTTAGCAACACCGCTTTTTGCAGCTGCCTTTATGACATATTTACACAAAATGCTTTCCCAAAAGACCATAGCACGCATTACACAAAAATAGTGTTCCTTGACTTTAAGGTTAATAAAACTTGCCAGCCAAAGAAAACATAATATAAAATTTTATGCTTTATCTTTTATTAAAGCAATATATTGATTTATAATGATAACTTATCGTTTCACAACATGAGTGAAAAACCTAAATATTATGAGGGTTTTTCATTTTAATCCTATTCATATTAGGTCAATTGAAATCGTTTGTTAATATGTCATAAACGGAGGTGGTGTGCGGATAAAAGTACTTTCAAAAAGGCGTGAAATATCTTTATATGAATCCTCTTAATGCAAACATTATCGTCGTATTGAAAACTGAAAAAGAATATGATGGTGTCGCTTTGTACTTTCTATTTCAGTAAAAACGGATAGCATAATGTCTTTTATACCATTCATGGAGAGTGTATACTCTTCATAAGAGAGTTTTGGAAATTATTGAAAGATATCTGTGTAAAATAAACACGTAAATGAGTAATATAATGGTATTTTGAGCGTATTCTATTTTAATTGTGAAAAGCACGCGCTTTAAAAAAACCTTTTGAAAAAAATCTTGCTCTGATGTTAGCGTTTCGCTAATATGATGTCGTCTTATACAGTATTTTAAATGGATTATTTTAGCCTTATTAACGCCTTATATTATAAGGTTTCTTTTCTTCAGAACCGTTGATACGAGTGATTAATTGGATATTCATTTTTATTAAAAAATAAGGGATTTGTTAACCATCGCAAGGAGTGAATTTTAATACCAAAGTAAAAAAATAAAAACATGTAAGTTCTTAAACTTATGAGAAATTTGTTATAGAGAATACTCTTCATAGATATGATTGTTATGATATTGGAAAATTAAAAAGTTAAAAAACAAGCTATACGTACACTGATAAAAGTATTAAATAGACTCCTTTGTTCCACCGGTAAAGCAAATGTGACTGCTTAGATTCATATTCTTTCAAATCATGCGAAAGATGTGTAATATTTAAAGGAAGGTTATAAAGATGAACTGGATTACAAATTATGTTCGTCCTAAAATTAACTCTATATTGGGGCGCCGTGAAATTCCAGAAAATCTATGGATTAAAGATCCTACCAGTGGTGAAATGATCTTCCATAAAGATCTGGAAGCTAATCAATTTGTAGCTCCCAATTCTGGTCATCATATGCGTATTAGCGCTAAAAATCGTCTCATGCATTTTTTTGATGATGGTGTTTATACAGCTCTTGAAAATCCAAAAGTTGTAACAGATCCTTTAAAATTTCGTGACGAAAAACGCTATATTGACCGGTTAAAAGATTATCGTTCTAAACTTGGTGTTGATGATAATATCTTAAGTGCACGTGGTACGATTGAAGGCTTACCAATCATTGCAACCGTTCAAGATTTCGCCTTTATGGGTGGATCACTCGGTATGGCTTCAGGAGAAGCTATTATCAAAGCTTTTGATACTGCCATTGCCGAAAGGCGTCCGCTGGTTCTTTTTTCTGCTTCTGGTGGCGCACGCATGCAAGAAGGAACGCTCTCGTTGATGCAAATGCCTCGTACAACTGTAGCGATTGAAATGTTGAAAGAAGCAAAACTTCCCTATATTGTTGTGCTGACTAATCCAACCACCGGTGGTGTTACTGCTTCTTACGCCATGCTTGGTGATATTCACATTGCCGAACCTGGCGCTATGATTGGTTTTGCTGGTCCACGCGTGATTCAACAAACTATACGCGAAACCCTACCAGAAGGTTTTCAAAGTAGTGAATATCTGCTCGAACATGGTATGATTGATATGGTTGTATCACGTTTAGAAATGAAAACAACGATTGCGCGTCTTTTACGTTTGATGATGAAACGCCCTGC
Organism: Bartonella sp. AP88XZML; assembly: GCF_042195565.1. NCBI lineage: Bacteria > Pseudomonadati > Pseudomonadota > Alphaproteobacteria > Hyphomicrobiales > Bartonellaceae > Bartonella > Bartonella sp. AP88XZML. The sequence continues at coordinate 168,484 of NZ_JBHIOQ010000040.1, forward strand.
TGTTTTTAACCCTTCCGATCCATCCCCTACAGACTCTCAAACATCGCTTTCTACAACAAAAGCAGCTTAAATTTATGCAACAAAGCCAAATACAAAAGGTGGTAGATGATTTACTAAAAAATTATCCGAAAAAATTTGATCTTTCTTTAGAGCGTATTATTCACCTTTTAGAGCGTCTTGGTAATCCACATTTAAAACTTGCCCCTATTATTCACATCGCTGGAACAAATGGCAAAGGATCTGCCTCAGCAATTTGCCGTGCTCTTTTAGAAAGTGCAGGATACTGCGTTCATGTCTATAGCTCACCTCATCTCGTCAACTGGAATGAACGCTGCCGGATAGGTCAAAAAGGAGGTGGTCAACTTGTTACAGAAAACCAATTGGCTGAGACAATCCGTGAAATTATAAAAGTAAATCGTCAAGAGCCGATTACTATTTTTGAAATTTTTACAGCCGCTGCCTTTATGCTGTTTAGTACACATCCAGCTGATGTTGTCATTTTAGAAGTTGGGTTGGGAGGACGTTTTGATGCTACCAATGTCATTAACAAACCAGCTGTATCGCTTATTATGCCCATCGATTATGATCATGAGAACTTTCTTGGAAACACAATTGCTCAAATCGCTTTTCAAAAGGGGGGAATTATCAAACCAAACGTTCCAGTAGTCATCGGGAAGCAAAATTATGAAGAAACTCTTGCTACTTTAATACCCCTTGCCGATAAAAATAAAGCACCTTATTCTCTATTTGATCAAGATTATCAAAGTTATAAAGAACATGGACGTATGGTTTTTCAAAACAATCAAGGTCTCATGGATCTTCCCCTTCCTAACCTTATTGGAGGCCACCAAATTGCCAATGCTGGCGCATCTCTTGAAGCAGTCTATCAAGCGGGCTTTCAACTTTCAGAACAAGCCATAAATGATGCTTTGAAAAATATCTATTGGCCCGCACGGATGCAACATCTTATCCAAGGACATTTGGTTGATCAACTGTCTCCTAATATTGATTTATGGTTAGACGGTGGTCACAATCCTGCTGCTGGAAAAGTTATTGCAGCAGAACTTACACAATGGAGAAAAAAAACAGATCGTCCTATTATTATGATTGCTGGCATGCTCAATACCAAAGATGCTGTCGGTTATTTTCGTTCCTTAGCGAACCTTGTCGATAAAATATATACGATACCGCTAATTAACAATAATGCCAGTATCTCTCCAATAAAATTAGCTGAATCAGCGCAAAAAGCAGGAATCTTTGCTACTCCACAAGCACATCTACAAGATGCTTTGCATAAGATTAGAGCCGAATATAAAGAGGCAATTGTCCTTATTAGTGGTTCCCTTTATCTTGCGGGCGATATTTTACGTGACAATAAAACACCTCCATGCTAGAAATTGATTATTTTAAAGCTTTGAAAGATAGACTTTTTAATCATGCAACTTGATTGTGCACTTTATCAACATCCTAAACTTATTACTGTTTTTGGCGGATCTGGTTTTGTAGGACGACATGTCGTTGAAACTTTGACTAAGCGGGGATATCGCGTTCGTATCGCTGTTCGTTATCCACAAAAAGCTTATTACATGCTCCAAATAGGAGAAGTAGGACAAACCCAAATGCTTAAAACGGATATCAAGCATCGTGCCTCTGTTGCACGCGCGTTGCTTGGAGCTGATGCGGCAGTGTTTTTACCTGGTAGCTTAAAACAAGCAAATCAATCGAATTTTAAAAACACACAAATTGATGGTGCTTACAATGTTGCTGAATTAACAGCACAAGCTGCTATTCCGCTCATCTATATGTCAGCACTTGTGGCTAACGAGAATGCTTCATGTCTTTATGCACGTGTTAAGTTTATGGGTGAACAAATCGTTCATAACAAGCATCCTCAAGCAATTATTATCCGTCCATCCGTTATCTTTGGACCAGAGGATTGTTTCTTTAACACCTTAGCAGATTTGTCACGTTTTTTACCAATTATGCCTCTTTTTGGGGGTGGGCAAAGCAAATTGCAACCCGTGTATGTTGGTGACGTTGCTGAGTTTATCGCGCGCGCTTTAGATGGACAGGTTGCTTGGGGAAAAAATTATGATCTTGGTGGTCCCCAGATTATCACCTTTCAAAATACTCTTGAAAATATACTCAAAATTATTCACCGTAAAAAAACAATCCTATCCATACCTCTTTCTGCTGGTCTATTGATTGGAGGAATTTTGGGAACTATCGGTAAATTGCCTTTTGTACCAACACTTGTAACAGCCAATCAGATACGTTTTTTGCAAATGGATAACATTGTTTCTAAAGAGGCTATAGAGAATGGATATACTCTAGAAGGTGCGGGAATTACCCCCAGAGCAATGGCTGCATTCTTGCCAAGTTATCTTTGGCGATTTCGTCCACATGGTCAATTTTCCCAAAACTTACACGTCTAGAATAAATTTTTCCAAAACTGAGTTATTATTTGATTTATAATTTATAGCTCGTTGTTAGCGATTCTGAAATCAGAATGCTCAATAGAGTAATGTTTTTGCGTTTTAAATGCTCTATTCAGTATCACAAAAAATGTTTAATCGTATACCTATAGTATTTTGATAAAAATCGTTGAAAACAGGAGAAAAGCACTTCTTATAAACTGTCTTTATCCAAGAGCAGATGCAACATTGGAATCCTAAAGAACCGATTCTGAATTGCCTATTCATAAATATGATAACCTATGACTTTGCATTATATTATTTTGGTAGAAAGCTTAATAATGAGATTAAAGTAATTCTTCCTTTTTCAACAACCGCATAAGTGAGTAGAATACGAGTATAATACTTTCGATATTATCCCATAAAAAATCGATATAAAAACTGTGAAGCAATGCACAATTTTTATTATTTAAAAGGTATTCTCTTTGGAGATTTTTAAAAGCTTTAAAGTTACGTGAAAAGGATAGAGTTTTGTTTATATAATAAGACTTATCATGAAGATCTCTTATTCTATCAGTAACATCATTATTCAGATTCATAAATGCATATTTGTTGCACAAATTTATGGAGATTTTAAAAGAGCTTTTTCACATAAAGAAGTCCTCTTCTTGTCTTGCATTTTTTTTTAATTTCTCCTACCGTCTTGGAAAAACTTATTTTAAAGGAATAAAGAATGGCAGCTCAAGATTTTGTTGTCAAAGATATTGCACTTGCCGCTTATGGTCGTAAAGAACTTGATATTGCTGAAACTGAGATGCCTGGTTTGATGGCTTGTCGTAAGGAGTTTTCCTCTAATCAACCTTTGCGCGGAGCGCGTATTTCTGGCTCATTGCACATGACAATTCAAACAGCTGTTTTAATTGAAACATTAAAAGCGATTGGCGCCGATATACGGTGGAACTCTAGCAATATTTTTTCTACGCAAGACCATGCAGCAGCAGCTATCGCCGCAACTGGTATTCCTGTATTCGCCGTTAAGGGTGAAACATTGGAAGAATATTGGACTTATATAGATGCAATTTTCCAATGGCCAGATGGTAATCCTTCCAATCTTATTTTAGATGATGGCGCTGATGCCACAAACTATATTTTAATGGGAAGTCGTGCAGAACAAAATAAAGATATCCTATCGCATCCAAAAACAGAAGAAGAAGAAATTTTTTTCAAACAAATACAAAAGCGTATGGATGCAACGCCAGGATTTTTTACACGACAGCGCGCAGCAATTAAAGGTGTAAGCGAAGAAACCACAACAGGTGTAAACCGTCTTTATCAGTTACAAAAAGAAGGGCTTTTGCCTTTTCCTGCTATTAATGTCAATGATAGCGTCACTAAATCAAAGTTTGATAATAAATATGGATGTAAAGAATCATTGGTCGATGGTATTCGACGTGGAACAGACGTGATGATCGCTGGTAAAACTGCCATTGTCTGTGGTTATGGTGACGTAGGAAAAGGTTCAGCAGCATCTCTTTCTGGTGCTGGGGCTCGTGTTAAAGTAACAGAAATTGATCCTATTTGCGCTCTTCAAGCAGCTATGGATGGCTATGAAGTTGTTAATTTGGATGATGCTGCTTCCAGTGCTGATATTATCATCACGACAACAGGCAATAAAGATGTTGTTCGTTTAGACCATATGCGACAAGTAAAGGATATGTGTATTCTTGGAAATATTGGTCATTTTGATAACGAAATCCAAGTCGCAGCCCTTAGAAATTTGCCATGGACAAATATTAAACCACAAGTTGATATGATCACCTTTCCCGATGGAAAACGCATCATTTTGCTCTCTGAAGGGCGTTTGTTAAACCTCGGGAATGCGACTGGGCATCCCTCTTTTGTCATGTCAGCCTCGTTTACTAATCAAGTTTTAGCGCAAATTGAACTTTTTACCCGTGCAGAACACTATACAAATGAAGTCACTGTTTTGCCTAAACATCTTGATGAAAAAGTTGCACGTCTACATCTTGATCGGTTAGGAATAAAATTAAGTGTTTTATCAGAAGAACAAGCCGCCTATATTGGAGTCACACCACAAGGACCTTATAAACCAAACCATTACCGTTACTAAACATTTCCTTGGGTTAAAAAAGGGAAAGATATCGTGCGCAGCTTTGGTGACTATAACCCCAAAGAAAAAGCTCAAAAAATGATTCGAATCTATGCGTATATATTTTGCCTTTTTTTCTTTTTTTCTCCAACATGCGCTGTTGCTCAGTCATTGGAAGGTTATTTACCATTTTTCTTCACTTTGCCGAATGGTCCATGGCTGCTTTTAGCGCTGTGTGGAGGAATTTCTTGTGCTTCACTTCTCACGTGCCTAGCTGTTATTATGCGTGCAAAAAAAACTGCACAGAAGACTTTGAAGATAATTCAGGCAAATTTTTCTGAAAAACTTAAATATTATGAATGGCTTCTGGAAGAAACCGAGCAATTCCTTCTTATTTGGGAAAATCCAACAACCTTACCCCGTGTCGTTGGTGCCCTTTCTGCATTGCAAAAAATAGGAATCGACCAGAAAGATTTTCAGCGTTTTGAGTTCTGGGTTGAAGAAAATTCTCTTCGAGAACTTGATTATGCATTGACTCAACTACGTTGTAAATGTCACCCTTTTGATCTTTCTATCACCACCACAAACAATGTATTGCTGCAAGTTACAGGAGTCATCGCAGGAACAGTCGCTATTGCTCGTTTTCAAGATATCTCAAAACAACAGAGTGAAAATGCTCGTTTACAGAAAGATATCGCCCGCCTTCTTACTGAACTGAGAATGCAGCGTAATCTTCTTGATCTTATTCAAGAGCCCGTATGGATAAAAGATTGTGAAGGAAAAGTTTGTTTTATCAATCGCGCCTTTAGAGAAATGACAGATTTTCGTGAAGGCAGTGATGAAGTGGGGGATCTTTTCAATGAAAATACACAACGCAAAACAAATGAAACAGAAACAATTTTTCAAGAACATGTTCACACAGTTATTGATGGAGAACGACATCGTTTTCATCTCACACGTATTACAACAGCCGAAGGGATGTCAGCTTTTGCGCGTGATGACAGCGCATATGAAAATATTGCTCATGAATTAAGTTATGTCCTTCAAAGCCATTGTGAAACACTTGACCAAATTTCAACAGCTGTAGCTATTTTTGATACAAACCAAAAATTAAAATTCTGTAATCATGCTTTTAAAATTTTATGGCCGTTGGAGACTTCCTTTTTAGAAAGTGAACCAAGCCATACATTATTTCTTGAACGTCTACGTGAAAAAGGGCTCATTGCTGCACACCCCGATTGGCGCGCATGGAAAGAAGAACTTTTTAAAGCCTATCGACAAACAGAATCGAACCAACAAATTTGGAATCTTCCAGATGGGCGTACGGTGCGTGTTATCTCGAACCCTCATCCACAAGGAGGTGTCACTTGGCTTTACGAAAACCTTACAGAAAAAATTGATCTTGAACGCCGTTATAATACACTTATTAAAATACAAGGTGAAACACTTGATAAACTTTCCGAAGGCGTGGTTGTTTTTGGTACTGATGGACGCCTTCGTTTATCGAATCCTGCCTTGTCGAAATTGTGGTCTCTTCCTTATAATTTACTGGTAGAAGGGACCCATATTACACAGTTACAAAGCCATTGTTCAGCCTTAACCTTAGGACAAGAATGGGATCAATTTACCAAATTCATTACCGGTTTTGCTGAAAAACGTGAAACATTTTCAGGTCGTATAGATCTTAAAAATGATATGATTATTGACTATACTCTGGTCCCTCTTCCTAATGGACAAACGATGCTTACTTTTGTGAATGTTACGGACACTGTCCATGTTGCGCGTGCTCTTCAAGAAAAAAATGAAGCATTAGAAAGTGCTGATCGTTTGCGTAATGAATTTGTCCAACATGTTTCTTATGAATTACGCACACCTCTCACCAATATTATTGGATTTTCCGATATTTTACGTGATCAAATTTTCGGCTCTATCAATGAACGTCAACAAGAATATCTTGAACACATTCATTCAGAATCAGGAACTCTTTTAAATATTGTTAACGATATTCTTGATCTTGCTACCCTTGATGCAGGCATTATGGAGTTGGACATAAAATCGGTTAACATTGCCGATGCTATGATACAAGCAGTAGCACGTGTAGAAGATCGCCTTAATGGACGTCATATTACGCTTTTACAACAAATTTCTCCTTCCTTAAATTCTATTTCTGCTGATGAAAAGCGCTTGCATCAAATTTTTGTGAATGTACTGAGTAATGCTATTAATTTTGCAACGGAGGCGAGTACTATTGAATTTTGCGTCGATGAACAAGATGATAACATTGTCTTTAGCGTTCACAATCAGGGCTCTGACATCCCAGAAGACATCCTTGATCGTATTTTTAAACGTTTTTCTTCCCATTCACACCATGGTGGGCGTGCGGGAGCGGGTCTTGGCCTTTCCCTTGTAAAAAGTTTCGTTGAACTACACGGTGGACATGTTGAAATTCTTACCGGTTCTGGAAAAGGAACAACAGTTAAATGTTTTTTCCCACTCTCCAAAGGAGATAAGATTTTTTAATTTTAACCTTTATGATAACAAAAATTTTTCATCCATTTCATGGAACTTTTAATGAATTTTAGTTTTTTTCTTGAAAATGAAGAGGCAACAAAGCTTTTTGCACAAAATTTAGCTCTTTCTTTAAAGCCAGGAGATCTTGTGACGCTGCAAGGGGATCTTGGAACTGGAAAGTCAACCATTGCACGTACAATCATTCAAACACTTGCGAACAATAACACTATGGATGTTCCAAGCCCTACTTTTACTCTTGTGCAAAGCTATCAACTTCCAAAGTTTGAAATTATTCATGCTGATCTTTATCGCCTTTCTATGGCAGAAGAAATTGATGAATTAGGGCTTCATGAAGCTCGTGAGAAAAATATTTTACTTGTTGAATGGCCAGAAAGAAATACAGCTCTTTTAGAGCTTGCCACTTTTGCAGTCACCTTACACTATAAAGAACATGGGCGTCATGTAACAGTTAGATCAGCGCAACATTCCATTGAATGTTTGCAACAGTCTTTCGCAATTCGTACATTTTAAAAAAACATGAACATCATCATTTTTTAATTTGATAATACCTCAATACTACCTATGAAATCTGAGATGATGGACAACATAAAGAAGGATTCATGGAGGTACCAACCATGGAAGATGAAACGAAATGCTGACTCTTTCATATAACAATGACATAAATTGCAAAGGACAGCCGTTAATTTATAGGAATTCATCAATTTATTTTAGAGAATCTGATACCTACAATTTTGATTCTAGAGAATAGTATAAGAGAATTTTAAATTGAAGTGGTAACCCTTTAGAAGAGCATTATATAACCTGTAGTGAATTGCTTGTTTCTTTCTGCTTAAAAATTGTGAGCTTCAGAAAAGTAATTTGCAAAGTTTTTGCTTAAAATCTCCTTTTATGTGTTGAAAACACTATCTATTTCAATAGTCTTATCTAAGAAGAAATACCTTTATGAAATTATCATTCACCTAATATTTTTAACGCGCCTATAAGGAAAGAATTGCCTATATTCTTCATACAAAGCAATTTTTTATAAAAAATAGTCAATTGAAACATGCATAAAAGCATGAATTCTTAAATTCATTTAAAATTTTGATTTTTATTGTCTTTTCATTATAATATAATGCAAAAAAGAATATTTTAAAAAAGTCAAAAGGAGAGACAAAATTTCTCTCCTTTATAGTGATTATGTGTGGAATTAACTAAGCCCATCTTTTATCCATTCAGAAAGACGTCCTTTAGAGGTAGCGCCAACCATATTCGATGAAATATTTCCATTTTTAAACATTAATAATGTAGGGATAGAACGTACTCCGTATTGGGTAGCCAGTTCCGGATTTTCATCAATATTTACCTTAGCAATTTTAACTTGATTTTGCATTTCTATTGAAATTTCATCCAAAATTGGAGCAATCACTTTGCAAGGGCCACACCATTCTGCCCAAAAATCAACCACAACAGGGATGGAAGAGGTTAGAACTTCACTTTCGAAATTGTCCTTATCAACTTTTATACACGTCATTTATTTATCCTTTTATATTCACTTTTTATAGATTGGTATAATAACAATTCATATCAAGTTATTGCAAAGATAAATTATTAAAGGACTTTTTTACACCAGGGATTGTGCGTTGTGTTTGTTTGAGCGATTTTATGAAAGTAAATAAAATGTAAAAATGCTTTGCAAGGAAAAGAGTAACTTATAAGGCAACTTCACGAAGAAATGCCTCAAGTTTTTCTGGAGGAAGTTTAAAAATTTTGGCTTCTTTACTGTAGATAAGCAGAGCCTGGATATCTTTATCGGGATGAATAGCTTGCAACAATTTTTGGTAAAGGGCCATTTGCAACCAGTGATGGGAAGCAATAGCAGCTTCATTTTCTGGTGGAGTTCCGGTTTTAAAATCGGCAAAGATAATGCTGTTTTGCTTGATGTAGAGACGGTCAATTTGACCAGAGATTGCTTGTTCTTTTCCACGAATTTTCACAATACCCATTAAGGAGACCTCAGCACGTGAATGCTCAGAGAAAAGGGGTTTGAGATAAACATGATCTAATATTTTCCAAATATGGCAAAGAGCATCTTCTCTTTGACTCTCATGCCAATGAGAGGCTTTGATATTGAGATAGTTTCGAGCATAATCTCGACGTTTTTGTGGGGGACAATCGGGCAAATATTGTAACAATCGGTGAACGAGATTACCATATTCAATGGAAAAAGCTCTGTTTGTGTTCATGGCTCCTAAAACAGGTGAAGTGGTAAGCTGTTTTGGACTTGAGGACAGCTCTGTATCAGCTTCAATGGAAAGGCTCGCCACTGACGGTTTTAACGGTTTTGGTAACACTGGTTCTGCTGGTACTTTATGAGAGAAAAAAGCAGGCAAAGGTGGTAAGGTTTGGCATTCAGCGGAAGGAACTTTTGAGTTTATAGAAGCAGAAGAAGCAGGTGTAATGCAATAACGCCAAGCTGCAATATCTTCCGAAGAATCTTTTATAGCAAGGGCATGCGGTTCAAGGGCTTTTTTTACGAGTTGTAACCATGTATGAGATGGCGTTTTCGGACCTTTATACCCACAAATAAACAAGCGATCTTCAGCGCGTGTCATTCCTACATAAAGAAGACGCCTATATTCTTCTTCTGCACGCTCTTTTAAATATGAAATTGCTTGTTTAGAGAGTTTTGTATCAAACTTTTCATTGGGATGCCAAATAAAGGCTTGTTTTCCGTTCCATTGTGCATTGTTTAAAGGAACTTTAAGCAAGTGAGGCGCATGCTGAGGATGCCAAATCGCACTACCAGGATCGACTAAAAACACAACAGCAGCCTCTAGTCCTTTTGCAGCATGAACAGTCATGATACGAATTTCTTCATTACTTTGTTCAAATTCACGTTTAATTTCTGGTTCGCTTGCACTTAATGTTTCTAAAAAAGCTTGTAATCCTGGTAATCCTGTTTTTTGAATAGTGAGCGTATAATCCATAAAAGCATCGAGCACATCATTTGCTTCAGATCCTAAACGAGACAGAATTTTTTGTCGTCCCTTATCATTGTTCAGAATATAGCTATAGAATTCAAAAACTGGTATTTTATCCACTAAAGCGCGATAATGGTTTAGCTTTTCAAAAGCATCTTTAAAAGATACCTGCGATGATATATGCGCGCACAGACTTTGCCAAAGAGAGCCGGTGCGGTGTACGGCAAGCTGATAGAGTTCCTCTTCACTAAGAGCAAAAAGTGGGCTTTTTAAAACACAAGCAAGAGAAAGATCATCTTGTGGCTGCAAAACAAAACGCGCAAGCGCCATTAAATCACGGATACTAATATGTTTGGTAAGCTGTAAACGATCAGCCCCTGCTACGGGAATATTACGGTGTTTAAGAGCACGGGAAAGAGCTGAGACAAATTGATCACGTTTACGGACCAAGATCATAATATCACTTGCACGTATTAAGCGTCCTTTTGCTGGAAGCATTTCGCCTTTTTGTAACCAGTCGGCAATCGTTTCAGCAATTTTTTCTGCTAAACGAACTTCAGGTGTATCTAAATGATTAACAGTTGTATGCCAATCTTGAGGAAAGTCACTCGTTTCTTTGGAAATGGCATCCCATATAACAACTTCACCGGGACTGTGAATACGGATAGCTTCATGCACCGTTTTTGTATTTTCTGCCGAAAGCCCTTTATAGTTTTCTGGTGTTTCAAAAACAAGATCAACACTTTTAAGAACATCTGCTGTAGAGCGAAAAGAATAATGCAGTTGTATTTTTTCAAATTGTTGATTTGTTTGTTGCACTTTTTTTTGAATAATTCGTCCATTTGCAGCAAAATTTTCTGGAGCAGCGCCTTGAAAAGAATAAATAGATTGCTTTTCATCTCCAACAGCAAAAAGAGTCCGTATGTTTGTTCGTTGGCTATACCCTGAAAAAAATTCCTGTGCCAACAGTTGAATAATTTGCCATTGCTCAGGGTTGGTGTCTTGTGCTTCATCAAGTAGAATATGATCAAGTCCCTGATCAAGTTTATAGTGCACCCATTGGCTTGCACCTTTGCGCTGTAACAAATGAAGTGTACGCTCAATAAGGTCATCAAAGTCTAAGAAGCCATTGGACTTTTTTAGATTCTTATAAATTTTGAGATAAATAGTACAGAGCTGAAAAGCAGCCATATTGAGGGTGGCAACCTTTGCGCATTGATATTTTTCTAAAAGAACAGAAAGCTTGTTTTGTTTATCTTCAAGCATTTGTTGAATAAAAGGCCAAATTTCGTCTGATTTTTTATGAGATAAATGTGAAAAATTACGCGGCTCACCTTTTGTTGTAAAATAAACATCAGAAATAAGATTGAGAATATTTGTCTCATCATGCACCTTTTCTAATTGGGAAAGTTTTGCCACCATATCCTTAAAGCTTTGATTACCATTGATTTCACAATGCTTAAGAGCATAAAGAGGAAGGCGCGCTGTTTGTTTAATTTGTTCCAGAAGATATTGATTTGTTTCATTGGGCGCTAAGTTAAAAAGCGCGCGCAATTTTTCTTCTCCATTTTCAGATAAAAGAGAAGATAAAAAATCAGACAATTTATGTTGCTTTTCAACTGCCTCATAGAGCAATTGGTTAAAAGTATGTTCGCTAATAACTTGAAGTAACTGTTGCAAAGCAGGTTGTACATCACGACGAGCTAAAAGTTGACGACGAGATTCTTGTCGTAATTTTTTTCGACTGATATCATCGGGAAGTTCAAAATGCCCTGCAATATTGGCTTCTAACATAAATTGATGCAAGAGAGATTCACAAAAAGCATGAATCGTTTGGATTTTTAAGCCACCAGGCGTTTCGAGGGCACGCGCAAAGAGTTGCCTTGCATAAGTTAGTTTTTGCGCATTAACAGTTTTTTTTTCAAACCGTGTTAAGGTTTCTTGCAGCTGTGCATCATCGAGCTCATTCCAACTGGAAAGCGTGCGAAAAATTCGTGATTGCATAACAGCAGCAGCAGCTCTTGTATAAGTAAGGCATAAAATACGTGCTGGAGGCGTACCGTTTAAAAGCAAACGGATAACACGTTCACTTAAAACGTGGGTTTTTCCAGATCCAGCATTTGCAGAAACCCACACGTTTTTTTGGGGATGTGTTGCTGTTGCTTGTGCATCAAGAGCGGCTTCAGGAATAGAAAAAAACGTCATGATTACTCTTCTTTATGAAAACCACTTGACCATTCCCACAACCGAGCCAAATGGTCGTAGTCACCTTCATATCGTTTTGACATGGGGACAGCATGTGAGAGATAGCCTTGTTGTGGATTTTGATAATAAATTATGAGTGCGATAAGATTTTCCCATGCATTTTCAGCAAGATCAACAGCACTTAGATAAGTTTTTCCGTCTTTTTTCTTTAAAAGAATTGATTGGGATTTAATTTCACCTTTTTTGTTAAGGGGAATGTAAAATAAATTTGAAGGTGTAAAATCTTGAAAATCTGGGAAGCCCCCTTGTATGAGCAAAGCTGTTTCTAAAGCCAATTGCGGAAATAATAATTCACGAACTTGTTTTGATAAAGGAGGCGTTCCGGTTTTGAAATCTAGAATTTCAACCGTTTTATCTGGCAAAACATCAAGACGATCAGCACGTCCTGAAAGGGTTACCCCTGTTGTTCCTATAGGGATTTTTTGTGATACTACTTCCGAATATCGCTCTCGCAGTCCTAAACTTTGTTCCCATTGAATAAAGCGTGGAGCAAGATTTTCAAAACTATTCCACCAAATTACTTCAATATCGGGTGGAAAGTTGAATTTATCAAATTCTTTACGTCCAATAGAAAGCAGTACGTTGAGTGCATTTGCATCATTTGGATTTTTCATTTGTGTACAAAAAGCCGCAAGAATAGCGTGATAAAGTGTTCCACGTTCTGAAGCGCTAGGATCATGAATAAGTTCTTTAAGTGGTTTGAGCCTTAAGATTTTTTTGGCATAAATAGCATAGGGATCATATCGCAATGTTTCTATTTCAGTGACTGAAAAATGGCGCGGGCGTATATCAAGAGGTGGAGAAGGGCAAGGACGTTCCACCTCAGAAGTTATGCTTGTATGATCAAGTATCTTTGCCCAATGGCGTAGTATTTCACCTCGTTCACGGATTTGTTCCCAAACCTGTTTTCCTACAACTGTTTCCATGCGTTGTAGCCAGCGTGAAGGAATGGAAGGCGTATGATTAACGCGCAATGCGCGACTCATCACCACTTTATCCATTCCCATTGCCCATTGAAAATCATGCGCAGAAAGACCAATACGCTGCTCTGGTGGTTCCAGAGTTAACATCATTTTCATCGGTCGCGATAAAAAAGCATCATTTCGGGTTGATATCGGCCATGACCCTTCATTAAGACCGCCGATGACCACTGTATCAACCGTTTGCAAACGCGATTCCAAAGTACCCCAGATGAATAAACGTGGATGTCCTCCAGGCGAAGGTGCGACGGAACGAGTTGCTATTATAGCAGAAAACATAGCAGGCCATTCACAAAGATGAAATGTTAATCCTGATTGATCACTGACCAATTCACGTAAAAACTTTGATAGGGCTTGTCCTGCTTCGTGTTGATAAAGATGTGCAAGAGAATTATCCTCATTGCGACCAAAATTTTCAAAAACTTCAACAGTTGCTATCGCAGCTTCGTTGATGGTGCATTCTTTCTCTTGTTTCATAAGAGATGTTAAAGGTTCAACAGCTGTCCTCAAAAGATGACAAAGGAAACGTGCTTCTTCACATTTCTGCTGATCAAGGGTGTCGATTTCAGAACTATTATGAAAGTATGTTTCAATCCATTTTTCAAGAAATTGATCACACTCGCAAAGATTGATGCGCCCTGTATTCCCTCGAAGAACAAAAAGTTCAAAATTTTCTGCCATTTCCCGTAAACGATGACGATTTTGTTGGAGTGTTGTAAGGGGATGTTTAAGAAGAGAAAGAAAAGCAATGGGATCATCAGGTTGCAATACATTTTCTAAGATAAGTCGTAAGAGAGTTACAGGCAATGTTTGGGCAAGTGGTATTCCCCCTGAATCATTTGCTTCAATTCCAAATCGTTGTAATTCCACGGCAACACGGCGTGCTAAATTACGGTCATTTGTAATAAGAGCTGCGGTTTTTTGGGGTTCTTCAATAGCTTTGCGTAAAGCAACAGCAATAGCGAGAGCTTCTTCACGTTCATTGATAGCTTCAATAAATGACCAGTCTGCACAAAGAGCCTCATAATCGTTACGGACAATTTGTATCCATTTATCTGTCGTAGAAGCTGGTCGAAGTGCCTCTGATAAAAGAGCCATTCGTCTTTTCTTTGTGCTACTTTGTTGGCCAATTTCGCAAACATGATGACGTTGACACTCCATGAGAGAAAGAAGTTTTTTTAAATGATATTGAGGATGGCTAAAAACATTTTCTGCTGGATCAAAAAAATCGCAAGCTGTTTTTTCTTTATTGCTTGTGCTTAATGCATTCCATTGTTCTTCATCCATATAGAGATCAAGACCAGGAAGAACAACAGCCCCTTTGGGCAGAGAAGCTATAACCTTTAAAAGATGAGAAACTGCGGGCATAGAACCCGACACACCAGCTGCAATGATCGGTTTATCAGGCAGCATACGTCGTAAAGCCTCTGCATGCATTGTGAGTGCTTGATTACGCCATTCAACGGGATTGCTTCGTTGTCTTTCTTTCAAGATTTTGGGCCAATTTTGTGTAACAATAGTCAGAAAGTCAAGCGTTATTTGCCACCATTCAGCGACCATATCAGGTGCAATATCTTTAAGCTTCGACCAATCTGCTCCTTCTGTTTCAATTTCATCCATCAAATGCGCTAAATCCTGAGCAAGCCAAATCGCATCAGCACTATGAGCCGGAATAAGCACATCTTCTGTACCAAACATGGCACGCAGATGCGCAGGTAAATTTTCACGCCATGGGCGAATAAGGCGCGCTAAAAGCAGTAAGCGTTCACTTTTTCCAATGGGTGGATTCAGAGCGCTGGTATGATTTTCAACAAAAAGGAAACTGTCTTCATCGACATCTCCTAGAGCACGAATGGTTGGTAAGAAAGTTGATTGTGTATCGCTTCTTTCAACAAAAGCTAAACGTAAAGCGCGAGCAGCACGACGTGTCGGAACATAAATAAGGCTATCGGCAAGGGCAGTTTGAATGTCTCCACTTGAAGCGAAATTATCAATAAGGCTACCAGAGAGTAGTGCATCAACAAAGTGAGGCAAAAAAGCAGTTCCCAGAGAAATAGAAAAAACATGCGGTTTATGGGTCATATGATCTCATATTTGGGATAACAAATTTTAGCTTATTGATTATTTGTATTATTTTGACTGTATACAATTTTCATACAAGAAAAAACTGAAAAGCTCTATTTATACAGGAGATTTTTAGCTGACATTCAAAATACTGAAATATATGACCTTGTCTTAAGCTATTGTGAAAAAATATATCAAAATTTTAAAAGACGTTACAATTACAAATATATTATAACTTATTGAATATTAATAAATAAATTTACCGTATTCTTTATACAGTGCAATCTGAAAGTGTTCTTTACATACTCCTTTTGTTTTCAGAAAAAATAACAATATTCAGATCCTCAACTCAATATGAAAAATCATTATCAACCAAATTGTTACATAAAAAATTCTTCTTTACATTAAAAGCTTACTTGATAATCTTTAAAAGTAGAAAATTTTATCTTAGGAGCTCTTTCTGCTTCATAATTTAATGAAAAATGGTTCTCCGCTAAAAAAACTGGATCACCTTCTAAATCATACGCAATAGCAGAACGGTGATTGCTGAGAAACTTTTGCAACTCATCTTTGCTCTGCGCTGAAATCCAACGGCATAAATTAAAGCGCGCAGACTCAAAATTCACTGGCAAAGAATATTCTATTTTTAATCGTTCTTTTAAGACATCAATTTGCAAAGCACCAATAACACCAATGAGAGAAGGCGACCCATCATCAGGAATAAACAATTGTACAACCCCTTCTTCAGCCATTTGTTGCAAAGCTTCTTTGAGCTTTTTTGCTTTCATTGGATCGCCTAAACAAACACGACGCAAAATCTCTGGTGCAAAATTTGGTACTCCCTTAAAGAGGATATCTTCTCCTTCAGTCAAAGTATCGCCGATACGCAATGTTCCATGATTAGGAATCCCTACGATATCACCAGCATAGGCTTGATCAGCAATTTGGCGCGAACGCGCAAAGAAAAATTGTGGAGCCGAAAGTGTCATCGGTTTTCCTGTTCGGACCAACTTTGTTTTCATACCACGTTCAAGTGTTCCCGAACATACCCGAAAAAATGCAATACGATCACGATGATTAGGATCCATATTCGCTTGAATTTTAAAAACAAATCCCGTCATTTTAGGTTCAGTTGCTATGATATTGCGCTGATCTGCACTTTGATCACGAGGACTTTGACCAAAATCAATAAGTGCATTG
Organism: Bartonella sp. AP88XZML; assembly: GCF_042195565.1. NCBI lineage: Bacteria > Pseudomonadati > Pseudomonadota > Alphaproteobacteria > Hyphomicrobiales > Bartonellaceae > Bartonella > Bartonella sp. AP88XZML. The sequence continues at coordinate 185,012 of NZ_JBHIOQ010000040.1, forward strand.
ATCAAATCACGAACACCAAAATTTCGTAAAGCTGAACCAAAATAAACCGGAGTCATATGACCTTCACGGAAAGCTTGAAGATCAAAATTCTTGCAAACACTTTGAGCAAGTTCTACCCCTTCAATAAAAGTGGAACGTTGATATTCAGGGAGTAAATGGAAAATCTCTCTGGGATTTGAAACTATTTGCTGTGTTATCTCATCATCTTTTTGACGAAAACGATTATGATGAAGGTCATAGGTACCAACAAAATCTTTACCCGTCCCAATGGGCCATGTTATAGGGGCGGTATCAAGAGCAAGCTTTTCTTCAATTTCATCTAAAAGCTCTATAGGATCACGTGCCTCACGATCCATTTTATTGATAAAAGTAACAATAGGAATATCCCGCATCCGACATACTTCAAACAGTTTTAGTGTTCTAGGCTCAATCCCGCGGGCCCCATCCAATACCATGATAGCACTATCAACAGCTGTAAGCGTGCGATAAGTATCGTCTGCAAAATCTTCATGGCCTGGGGTATCTAGGAGATTAAAAATATGATTTTCATATTCAAACGTCATCACCGAAGTCACAACGGAAATACCACGATCACGCTCAATATTCATCCAGTCAGAACGGGTTTGAATACGATCTTTTTTGGCTTTTACTTCTCCTGCAAGTTGAATAGCACCACCAAACAATAAAAGCTTTTCTGTTAATGTTGTTTTCCCCGCATCTGGGTGAGCAATAATTGCAAATGTACGGCGTCGCTTTACTTCCTGCACTCTTCGTTCCATTATTCCTCCATAGGTCGTGCAAGTGTTTCAGCAATCAGTGCACGCATTTCACTAATCCCATAAAGCGCTATAAATGATCCCCATCGTGGACCTCGCTCTTGTCCAAGAAGAACTTCATACAACATTTGAAAAAAAACATTGGAAACACCAGGCCCACCTTCAGGGCTTTTTTTGCTATGATCTTGATAGCGTTCCGTTAACCGTGCAACATCAAGAAGCATATTTTGTAATATGTTGCCATCAACAGTTTCAGGTAAATGAGCTAATTTTTCATCAATTTGTGCTAATGTTGCTCGTTCGCTATCATCTGGTATACGAAATTTCTTGTTTGGTTTAACAAAAACATCAAAATATTTAATGGCAAACTTCACCAATTGATCAAGTTCTGGATAAGTTTGTGCATTTGCTCCTTTAGCGTAACGAGAAATAAAACCCCAAAGAACTTCTGCATTCTCCGCATTTGAAGCACTTACTAAATTTAAAAGCATCGCAAAGGATACAGGCAAATCAACCTGCGGTGGACAACCATTATGAATATGCCATACAGGATTACTAAGCCGTTCTTGCCAACTTTGACGACCATAAGCAGAAAGATGAGCATAATATTCATCCACAGCTTTAGGAATAACATCAAAATAAAGCCTTTTTGCTGTTTTAGGTTTTGAAAACATATAAAGCCCTAAACTCTCTGTTGGGGCATAAGTAAGCCATTCATCAATGGTTAAGCCATTTCCCTTGGATTTGGAAATTTTCTGCCCTTTCTCATCTAAAAAGAGCTCATAGTTGAATCCTTCTGGGGGCTTTCCACCTAATACTTTACAAATTTTAGAAGAAAGATTTGTGGAATCGATAAGGTCTTTTCCGGCCATTTCATAATCAATGCTAAGTGCTGTCCAACGCATTGCCCAATCTACCTTCCACTGACACTTAACTTTGCCCCCTGTAACCTCTGTTTCTATGGTTTCTCCTGTTTCAGGTTCAATATAAGTGACAGTCCCTTTTTCAACATTACGCGCAATCATCGGTACCTGTAATACTTTTCCAGAAAAAGGAGAAATCGGTAGAAAGAGTGAATAGGTCGCTTGCCGTTCTTCACCTAATGTTGGTAAAATAATTGCCATAACCTTGTCATAACAAGCAAGGATTTTTAAAAGTGTTTCATCAAAACGACCGGAATTGTAATAATCCGTAGCACTTGCAAATTCATAATCAAAACCAAAACGATCAAGGAAAGCCCGTAACCGCGCATTATTTGCCGCTCCAAAAGAAGGATAATCATCTCCAAAAGGGTCGGGTACACGGCTCAACGGTTGACCAAGATAATGTTCCATCCTCTCGCGATCAGGCACATTCTCAGGAACCTTGCGCAAACCATCCATATCATCAGAAAAACAAAGTAATTTTGTTTTTACTTTATTCTCCGTGAGAATATGAAATGCATGACGCACCATGGTTGTACGTGCAACTTCCCCAAAAGTTCCAATATGCGGTAAACCAGAAGGGCCATAACCTGTTTCAAATATCAGACTGTCTGGATAACCCGTTTTTTCATACCGTTTGATAATCTTACGTGCTTCTTCAAATGGCCAAGTTCTCGATTGAGAAGCTGCATCTTTTAATTCAGGCGTAAGGTTGAGGGTATCACACTGATCACGCATCATTATTTATCCTAAAAATTACACTCTTTCAAAATAGGGTGTATGGTTCTTGAATTTATTCGTCAATAATAGCAAGCAAAAAGATGAAAATTTCTTTATACTCTAAGCCACAATACAAAAACCGCCCTCGTTATAAACATATTCTGTTCTGATAAAAATCAAAAACATTCAATATTATAAAGCAAAATTGACTTGTTTTGATTATCGAAGCCTTCATTGCTATTATTGTCATGGGTTTTGCTTATTATATTTATTAGCGCAAAAGATAAGCTTCTAGTATTGAACGAAAGAACGGTAAAAACCAACAGAAAAAATGCTTAAACTAGGCATTTCATACAAAAGCACTGCACCTACTTTACACTTGTCACCGTAACTTTCTATTTCTTTTCTTTATCACCTTGATGATGCATTGCTAATGTACGCAAACGTAGAGCATTTAATTTAATAAAACCAGTTGCATCTCTTTGATCATAAACACCTTGATCATCCTCGAAAGTTACTAACTCACTGGAATAAAGTGATTTCTTACTTTGGCGCCCTTCAATAATTACATTCCCCTTATAAAGCTTTAACGTGACTTCACCTTCAACATGTTCTTGAGATAAATCAATAGCTGCCTGCAACATCTTACGTTCCGGCGAAAACCAAAATCCATAATAAATGAGTTCTGCATAACGTGGCATCAACTCATCTTTTAAATGAGCTGCGCCACGATCTAACGTTAAAGATTCTATAGCTCTGTGAGCCGTCAAAAGAATGGTTCCACCTGGTGTTTCATAAATACCCCGCGATTTCATACCCACAAAGCGATTTTCTACCAAATCTAACCGACCAATACCATTATCGCACCCGTAACGATTTAATTCTGCAAGTAAAGTTGCAGGAGATAAATTTTTTCCATTGATTGAAACAGCATCGCCTTTTTTAAAGCCAAGAGTAATTCTGGTTGCTTGATCTGGAGCATCTTCCGGCGAAAGAGTACGCATATGGACATATTCAGGAGCAGGAAGTGCTGGATCTTCTAAAATCTTTCCTTCTGATGAAGAATGCAATAAATTTGCATCCACTGAAAAAGGCGCTTCACCTTGCTTATCTTTTTCTACAGGAATTTGATGAATACGAGCAAATTCAAAGAGATCTGTCCGACTCTTAAAATCCCAATCACGCCATGGAGCAATAATCTTTATATCAGGATTAAGCGCATAAGCGGAAAGCTCAAAGCGTACCTGATCATTGCCTTTTCCTGTTGCTCCATGAGCAATGGCATCTGCCCCTGTTTCCTCAGCAATTTCAATAAGGCGTTTTGAAATAAGTGGACGTGCAATTGATGTTCCTAAAAGATAAGTCCCCTCATAAACGGTATTGGCTCGAAACATCGGAAACACAAAATCACGCACAAATTCTTCGCGCAAATCTTCAATGTAGATCTCTTTAACACCTAGCATTTCAGCTTTACGACGAGCAAGTTCTAGCTCTTCCCCCTGCCCCAAATCTGCTGTAAAAGTTACAACTTCAACACCTAGCGCACTTTGCAACCATTTAAGAATAATTGACGTATCCAATCCACCTGAATAAGCCAAAACAACTTTTCTAATATTTTGCCACTTTTTCATTTTAACGTTCTATATGAGCTACTTTTTTATTTCTACCCAAAAATCAAAACGATGCAAGAAATATAAAAATAAATTCTTTTTAAGCAACATTAAAAAGACGCAAAAAGCGTAAATAAAGGTGCCTCAAAGTATAAATAGTGAACACTGCTTAAAAACAAAAGGAGATTTACGTGTCATTTCTACCGGAGTGGTCTATTGTTGTACAATTTGCTTTAGCATCGTTGATTTTAGCACTTATTCCAGGACCAGATATGATGCTTTCTGTAGGACGAACCATTACACAAAGCAAAAAAGCTGGAATTATGTGCGCCTTGGGTAGTGCAACAGGGTTTGCCATTCAGGTTACGGCTGTAGCACTTGGCTTATCAGCGCTTATTTTTGCTGCACCACATACTTTTGTTCTTCTGAAAATTGTTGGCGCCTTTTATCTTTTATGGTTTTCCTTTCAAGCGTTACGGAGAAACCCCAATTTTTCCTTTGAACAGACATCTTCTAAATCTCAAAGCGCTAAACGTAACTATCTTGCTGGTATTGGAATTAATCTTCTCAATCCTAAAGTTATACTCTTTAACGCGACATTCTTACCACAATTTATCAATGCGAATGATCCTATGGCAACACAAAAATTACTCTTTTTAGGACTCTCTTATATTCCTATTTCTTTCCCCATTACAATTGCAATCGTTTTTACAGCGCATAAACTTACCAAAACTCTCAAAAAGAACCCTCTTTATATTCGCTTTCTCGACTGGCTTATTGCTGGTACTTTTACCAGCTTTGCCCTCCATCTCCTTGTGGTTACAAAACATTGATTTATAAGTGTAATGTATCGCTTTTAATTTAAATAAAAAAACAAATATTATAAGATTTTTTCATTTCAAACCTGTTTATTTTGAATAAAACAATACCTTTCCTTTGTACATCACAAGAGAAGCTGGAGTTTTCGTATGGATAAAAACTATCTAAGAAAAGAATAAAAACACCTCTTATGAACCATCTCAAGTGCTAAAAGCTGTTACAACATTGGGAGCTAAAAAATAGAATGGTGGTACCAATTTACACCTTTATTAAACATAAAGGTGTAGGAGTACAATACATTTCACAGAAGCTTTTTGTTATACTCCTCACAAGCATTATCGTGATATGAAGAGTGCACTAAGAGATACTTAAAAAACATATCAATGGATAACTCAATGGTATTTATATTTTAGATCCTCTGTTTTGCTTGTGATGCGTGATCTTATTTAAGAAAATAATAAACAAAAACATGAGGCACTGCACAATCTCCACTTTTTAAAATATATTACCGTAGATGCTTTTAAAAGACATAAAACCGAATTAAAGAGTATGATAATAAGGTAAAAATTAGTTATAATCCTTAAGACCTCATATTCCCTCTAAATTAGGCTTCCTTCTTAATTTCAGAGATTATACAAACGAGACTATAGACAATATCTTACCCCATTTAGCATATAAACGCTGAAACTGTTCGTCTAGCACTTATCCATCTTAGTATCTGTCTCACATATGCCATCGCATGAGGTTTGGATATTAAATTACAAACAAAAAAGTATAGGCCTTGATATAGCTGAAAATTACGTTAACTAATGACCAATAGCATTTTCAAGTCGTAAACGTTCAGATTTACGTAAGCGCTCTGAAGCCGATTTAAGCTGTCCACATGCAGCTAAAATATCGCGTCCACGCGGTATCCGAATAGGAGAAGCATAGCCCGCTTGATTAACGACATCAGCAAAACGCTCGATTTGCTCCCAATCAGAGCACTGATAATTACTCCCTGGCCACGGATTAAAAGGGATTAAATTAATCTTAGCAGGAATCCCTTTCAATAACTGAATCAATCGCTTAGCATCATCTAAACTATCATTGATATCTTTCAGCATAACATATTCAAATGTGATTCGTTTTGCATTGGAAAGACCAGGATAATTACGGCAAGCCTCCATTAGTAAAGCAAGCGGATATTTTTTATTAATGGGAACAAGCATATCCCTTAGTGTATCGTGTACTGCGTGGAGTGAAATTGCTAACATAACACCAATTTCTTCTCCAGTTCGGATAATTCCAGGAACAACTCCACTAGTTGAAAGCGTAATTCGACGTTTTGATAAAGAAAGTCCATCGCCATCAGAGGCAATCAATAAAGCTTTTTTAACAGCTTCAAAATTATAAAGAGGTTCTCCCATTCCCATCATAACAATATTGGTAATTTTTCGTCCTTCAATGGGAACAATTGCTCCATCAGGGGTATTCTTATCAGGAAAATCACCCAAACAATCACGTGCAACCAATAATTGTGCCAAAATTTCTTCTGCGGTCAGATTACGAACAAGCATCTGCGTTCCCGTATGGCAAAAAGAGCAGGTTAACGTACACCCTACTTGCGATGAAAGACATAAAGTACCACGTCCTTCTTCAGGGATATAAACCGTTTCAATTTCAACAGGCCTTCCAGCTCCACGTGCAGGAAAACGTAAGAGCCATTTACGCGTACCATCTTTTGATATTTGTTCTCCAACAACTTCTGGGCGCGCAATGGAGAAATGACACTTAAGTGTTTCTTGCATTGCTTTAGAAATATTCAGCATATCATCAAAATTTGAAACACCACGCACATAAAGCCAATGCCAAAGCTGACGCACACGCATACGCGTTTGATGCTCTGGTACACCAACTGTCTTTAAAGCTTGCATCATTTCATCTTGCGACAAACCAATTAAAGAGAGCTTAGAACTCTCCTTCACGACCACATTATCTGTTTTTCGTGCAAAACATGAACCAACTGGTCTAAGGTCATAGGAAATGGCCATTGCTTTCCAATTCACATCACTATTTTAGAGTTATCGAAACCTTAATGGCACTTTTGAACTGCATTTAATGCAGCAGTGACCCCTTTTAAGGAATAAGTATAAGTGGTATGCGTTCCTCGTTTTGATATCGCTTGCACTGTCATATTGCTTCCAGCACGCATAGCAGAAACAAGCTGCTTTTCTAGCTCTGATGACGCCAGCCAAGCTGAGGAATCTTTCGTGAAAAAATCAAAGTCCTTACCTCCAATGGTCACTGTCACTCTCGACCCTTCTTGAAGGGTATAACCAGCCATAAACTGCGGTTCAAACGAAATAGGTGAATGAGAACGCTTGGTAACCAAGAAAAAGTTATCACCATGATTAACTGTCGTTGGAAGAGCCTTCAAAGGTACCGATAACACATAGCAAATCGTATTTTTGGGCGATTTATAAGAATAGGCTCCCCACGCTTCAAATTGATTTAAACGGCTTGGCGTTTGTGCATATGCCACTCCCGCTGTAACAAGAACCATTACAGATGCAGCAATAACAGTCTTTTCAAACATCTTCATTTAGCTCACTTCTTTAGTCTCTAACAAGATTTTCTTCATTAGAAAAATTCAACAAAAACTCCTCGATATTCATGTGTTATTGTCCTAATTCCTTCAATAAGCGAAATATTTTCACACTAATCAAAATAGATTTCTACGTTTCATTGTGACCTTTTAATCGTTACCAAAACATAAACTTGTTACTCAATAACCACATTAAAAAATAATATCTTCATTTTACGCTACTTATTTCGTTTTTGTATAAAAAACGATTTCTTTAAGCTATAGAACTTCAAAACGAGATAAAAATATACCATCACTCTGTTAAGAAATAAACCATACTCTTTATATCACAAGCAATCTGATGCAAAATTTTGAAAATACACCCCGGACTCCCCGCAAAAAAGCTTAATCGCCTTACGAATATCACTTCTTGACTTTATGCATTCAATACATTTATGTTCGCAAAATACTCCATCTTTTACTCATTATAGTGCATTCATATTTCGTATTCAATATCGTCCCGATAACACTTTTTCTCAATCTTCAAAAGACCTTGTAAAAATAATAAAATATTATCAAGATATTAATAATAAAACATAAAGAATTTAGATTCTATCTCAATAATCACATACAACTTTGTTTCTTTTGATCTTATTTCCTTATATATTTCATATCCAATTATTAATTTCTAAAATGATTTTAGTAGCTTATAATAGCTTAATCGTATTATTTTAATGTATTAGACGATATTTTTCTTTCTGTTATAAAAAACTTCTTAAGAATTCTTTGGGAAAGTCTCCTTATCTTATTTCTAAGTAATTTATAAAAAGAAATATAAAACTTTTTTCTATAGCAGTTCTAACATTACCGTTTTTTAAACAATATTTTAATCAATTAAAGACACTTAAATAAATCTTCCTATGCATAAAAACTCTTTCACCCAACCTAAAGGTATAATTTTCATTCTTACCGTACAAAATTGTTCTTTAGCATGAGCTCTATACAACAGCAGACATCTAAATCATATCTATAAAATAGTTGATCTCTCCACTTGTGAAGAAGAAAGCTGGCACCATAACACTATTTTCCAGCTCCCAATGTTCTGCTACAACTCTCGATACTTGAGACGATTCATAGGAAGCATTTTTACCCCTTTCTTGTACAGTTTTTATCCACACGCTAATTCCGTTTACAACGTGCAAGGAAATGGTTTTGATTGATTCAACATAAACAAGTTTGGAATGAGAGAATTTTACAATATTCGGATCTCTCATCCAACATGCGAAATAGTGAATTATATTTAAAATCAATATCTTGCTATACTGAAGATACAATATATCTCTTATTTCTTCTTGAGCATTAAAATATTATCCCTAAACACTCAAACTCAACTTACAAAAAAATTCAATGCACAAATAAACTTTTCTGTTGATTTCTTTCCCGCTTTCAAAGGACGAAGATTCTTAATCCAATCTGGACTGAAAAAGTTTGGATTCTTGTCGAGCGGTCTCCTCTTTTCTTCCCACTCATGTGATTCACTTAACTAAAGGCTCTACAGACAAGTCCTGCTTAAAAATATTTACCACGCACTCTAAAGCACTTAATATATTAAGAAGACTTACAGAATTTATCTCACCATATCTCAAATGATAGTGTTTTTACAGTATAACAGGATAAAAGAATCCACGAACATAATAATTAGATGCTTTAATATACGAGAACAAGAAAGGACAAGCCCTTCGTTTTTGTTGCTTGCTCTTTAAAAAGAAGGTCACTTAGAAGTGATTTTCTTAAATCTCATGACATAACCTTTTGTTATTAGTCTTAAGATGCAAATTATATTATTTCCTACGCTCTGTAGTGCATACCTCGCAATTTATACGCTCATAATAACTTTTAAGCTGCATTTGATTCTGAAGTCTGAATCAATAAAGAATAAAGCGCATTGGCATTATGCGTACTGCGCAACTTTTGTACAACATCAGTGTGACGCAAAACACGTGCGATCTGTGATAAAGCTTTTAAGTGATCTGCACCAGCATTTTCAGGTGCTAAAAGGAGAAAAACGAGATCTATAGGTTCGTCGTCAAGAGCTTCAAAATCAACAGGACTTTCAAGACGTGCAAATATACCAATGATCCGATTAATATCAGGTAATTTTCCATGAGGAATCGCAATACCTCCACCCAAACCCGTTGAACCAAGCTTCTCGCGTTGTAAAACAACATCAAAAATCACATGCTCACTAAGACCTGTTAGCTTGGAAGCTTTTTCGGCTAAAATTTGCAGAACCTGTTTTTTCGAATTAGCATTAAGAGCCGGAATGATCGCTTCCGGTGCTATTAACTCACTCAAATTCATACTTTAATTTTCCTCTTACACGCTAAAATGCTCATCAATAAACCTATAAACGCTATAGATACTTAATGTTCTTTCACTTTTCGCAACATCGCATGTGTTTTTACTTTTCAATTTATAATGGGTGATGGCTCAATACATCTCATATCACTTCTAAAACAATAATAAATAGTATTCAGATCATCATTAACGGCATGAGAAACCAAACAAATGAAGTTGTTCATAAAGTTAATTTCCTTACGACTCTAGAAAAGGCCATTATTCATAAATTTATTAAACTTGTCATAAGAGTTGATGTATAATCCGCCATCAGAGTTTTTCTTTCTTTAAAAATGAGCCCTTAAATTAAGATGAAAAGCATACTGAGCAAAATGGACCTTTACTTTGAAAATTACTGTATAGCTTGAACATCGACTTATAACAAGAATATAAAGATTTTTAGAAATTTAATGATTATTTTAAAAGATTTATAGATTTAGCCTGATATCTGTAGCCAAGCTCCTATTTTCAAATAGGCCATATAAACCAATAAAATACGACAACTCCTATTGAATAACCGCAATATATAAACCGGTGCTCCCATCAAAATACCTAAAACAGCATCATCGATATATTATTTGATTCGACAGAGAAAAATATGATAAATATCTCTTACCTTTCAATAACACACGCATTTATTGAGCGCTTCGTTTATCACTCATTATCACGTTAATCTAGTGATATCTTTTTTATAATACAATTATGAGTAAGCTAAACTTATAAAACAACAAACTAACCTCTAATGATGAAGCCTTTTTCACCACTCAATAACAACATTAAGGTTATAGTCATAAAAGAAGTTTTGGCATAAATAAGGAGATTTTCAGTAATAATGTTTGGTTAAACTTAAACGGAAACTCGTGAAAGCTGTAAAATCAAAGAGAAAACTGATTTCCCAAATAAATTCTGCGTACATCAACGTTGTTGATAATATCGTTAGGACAACCGTGAACTAACACCCGTCCTGTATGAATAATATAAGCGCGATCGACAAGCCCTAATGTCTCACGCACATTATGATCCGTTATTAAAACACCAATGCCACGCCTCGTTAAATGACGAATAAGTTGTTGAATATCGAAAATAGCGATAGGATCAATTCCTGCAAATGGTTCATCAAGTAACATAAAATGGGGACGAGAAGCTAAAGCGCGCGCAATTTCAAGTCGCCGACGTTCACCTCCAGATAACGAAAGTGCAGACATTTTACGTAAATGATCAATTTTAAATTCATGTAAAAGGCTATCTAACTCTTCACGTTGTTTAAGGCGATCTTTTTCAACGACCTCTAAAACAGCTTTAATGTTATTTTCTACTGAAAGACCACGAAAAATAGACGCTTCCTGTGGAAGATATCCAATACCTAAACGCGCACGTCGATACATCGGAAGATGCGTAATATCAAATCCATCAATTTTAATGGATCCTCCATCAGATTTTATAAGCCCTGTCACCATATAAAAACAAGTTGTTTTACCTGCCCCATTGGGCCCTAAAATGCCAACGGCTTCTCCCGTACGAATACCAAAAGAAACACCATTAACAGTTCGTCTTCCTCGATAAACTTTAATCAAATTACTGGCAATCAAGGTCCCTTTTAAGGGATTTTTTGAAGCTTCACTTTCAAGATTATACCTATCGGTCTGTTTTTTTCTTTTGATTCCAAACATGAAATCTTAATGGCCATTCTTTTGATTTTGTTTTAAAATAATAGAAACACGACCTTTTTTCTTAGGCGTCTCACAACCTTCTAAAAAAGCCTTTCCGCTTTCCATATTTGCCGTTAGTTTGCACCCCGTTGCCACATTGTCACCATCAGTTAACACAACATGATTCCCTGTCAAACTCATCATTTTTAACTTTCCATCAAAAACGCCTTTATCACCCGTAGCAACTTGCGTAGCAATTTTTATATAAACTTTTCCTAAAGCTTCCATTTTTTGTATACTCGACGAACCAAATAAAGAAACAGATGATGCCTTTGTATCTTCCTTGTTTTTATCAATTTCTTTATATGCTTTATCGTAGTAAACAACTAATTCTGCCGTTCTTAAAAGACGTTCACCTTGCACCACTGAAACATCACCCTTAAAAAGCGCTATCCCTTCTTTATCACGTATTTCCAAAGAATCTGCATGAAGTTCTACTGGTTCTTTGTCGCTTGATAGACTTATTCCAAAATGAGCCACTTCAGCATATCCTAAAACTGCTCCTTCTCCTAACATTCCCATGCTAAAAGCCAATATCATACCTATCCATCTTTTGTACGATTTCATTATTTCAATTCTTCTGTTTGTATATACACATACTTCTCTTTATAAATATCCTTTAAAGATTTGTATTGATATTGCGTTATTGCTTTTGAAGCACTAAATGCACACCACCATGAAAATATATGTTTTTTCCTTTTTCTCGAATTTGTAAGGCGTTTGCGGCAAGATTCAAACCGGCTTGCTGAATATTAACACGTTGATCTGTTTTTAACTGTCCCTCGGATAAGTTAATACTAGCTGACATAAATTGTACCATCATCCCATCATTCGTCGTAATCGTGAATGGCTTATCCAACTGTAAAAAACCATTAATGTTATCGTAAACCCCCCCTTGTGCTGAAAGAAAAACCTGTCTTTGTTGGCCCATAAATGCTCTAGCTGTAATGTTTTGCAACCCAATCATTCCAGCGTGTGTATGGTCTTGAAATGCCTTTTCTGCTTTAAGCCAATAAGGTTCATGAGCACGCGTATACCCTTCTAATTTTGGATTGAGCATCGTCAAATTCATCACGCCACTTTCTCTATTATTCAAAGGCATAGAATCAGAAGTAACGGGAACCAAGAAAAACGTAAACCAGCAAAAAACCAGCGCTGAAATCAACGCTAAGAGAGGTAAAAAAAATTTTAATATGCTAATGCGACGCGAATGATGGGATGCTTTTTTTAAAACATCTCCAAAAGATGATCGCGTTGAAAAGGCTTTATAATGATTGTGTACGGACATACTCTCCTGATCTCTTAAATCCTCCGCATTTTTAATCTGTATACCCTTTATAGAAGGTATTTTCAAATTTTGTTTCTTGCAATTTGTTTTTTCTTGATTTTATTTTGCTTTTATCCGTTTATATATTGTAATATGCATGGAGTGCACAATTACAAAATTTTTTTGTGTGAAAGTGAGGCTATTGTGGTAAAATCAGAGCTTGTGCAAATTATCGCTCGTCATAACCCGCATCTTTTTCAACGGGATGTGGAGAATATTGTAAACGCTATTTTTGAGGAAATTGCAACAGCACTTGCAAATGGCAATCGCGTTGAACTTCGTGGATTTGGAGCTTTTTCTGTAAAAAGCCGTTCAGCCCGTAATGGACGTAATCCACGAACAGGTGAAGCCGTTTCTGTTGAAGAAAAGTGGATTCCTTTTTTTAAAACTGGCAAGGATTTACGCGACCGTCTTAATCAGTGAGAAACTTATGATAATTAAACGTATTCTTCTAACAAGTATCGGTGTGATTCTCGCAGCGGTTTTGATTGTTTTTATCGTGGCTAATCGTCAAATGGTTCCGTTAACCCTTGATCCTTTTCGAGCAAATCCTGAAAGTTTTACTTATCATGCTCCCCTCTTTATATGGCTCTTTATTTTCTTTGTTTTTGGTATTTTATTAGGAAATCTGATCAGTTGGTTTTCCTATCACAAATACAAAAAAGCTCTCAAAAAAAGTAAAGCCGAGATTGAAAAATTGAAAACATCTATCACAAATCTGGTGTAATGGTATTTAAATGAAATCTTTTCTCTCTGTATTTTATATTCAGTACAGAGTTAAAAGTGCTCTTTTTCTTTTTTTATACATGTTTTAATTGACTTTAGCTTTTTTGCACTTTTACGAAACATTTAAGAGCTTTATAATATATTTTTATACCTCATATACCGTGATACAAAACATGCCCGCACAATGCTTTCAATTCAATAGATATCCGCAGGAAAAGCTGCCCCTTATTTTAGAAACGGGTATAAGCGAAAACTATGCTCTCATTGATTCTGGTCATGGACAAAAATTAGAACGTTATGGAGCTTACCGCATTATTCGACCAGAAGGTCAAGCACTATGGAAACCCGCTTTACCACAAAAACAATGGGCTGATGTTGATGCTATTTTCACAGGAAACCTTGATGAAGAAGGGGTTGGGCGTTGGCATTTTCCTAAAAAGCCACTTGATGAAACATGGGCTCTTGCTTGGAATGGATTGTCTTTTCTAGGCCGTTTTACTTCCTTTCGTCATGTGGGGGTTTTTCCTGAACAAGATGCCCATTGGCGCTCTATGGAAGAACAAATTGTTAAAGCCGAACGCCCTATAAAATTGTTGAATCTTTTTGGCTATACAGGTATTGCCTCTTTGATTGGAGCACGAGCGGGTGCGAATGTTACCCATGTTGATGCTTCTAAAAAAGCCATTGCGTGGGCAAAAGCTAATCAAGAAAGAGCAGGATTACCAGATCATTCTATTCGCTGGATTTGCGATGATGCTATGAAATTTGTCGAGCGTGAACTGCGTCGTAAGAAAAGCTATGATATGATTCTTCTTGATCCCCCTGCTTATGGGCGTGGACCCCATGGTGAAATTTGGCAACTGTTTGATCATTTACCCACTATGATCACAAATTGTCGTAAACTTCTCTCTGATAAACCGCTCTCTGTTGTCCTTACAGCTTATTCTATTCGTGCTTCCTTCTTTGCACTTCATGCTTTAATGCGTGATGCATTTGTAAATCTTGGTGGTACGGTCGAATCAGGAGAACTCATTTTGCGTGAAGAAGTTGCAGGACGTGCTCTTTCTACTTCTCTTTTTAGCCGTTGGATTGCTTGAATATGTGTAGACCCAAAACTGGTAGAGTGAAAGAAGTTACCTCTCTTAGCAACCCCATCATAAAAAATCTTAAAGCACTTAGCCAAAAGAAAAACCGTAATAGAGAAGGTCTTTTCATGGCAGAAGGATTGAAATTGGTCATTGATGCTCTCAATCTTGGCTGGACAATACAGACGCTTATTTTTTCTAAAAGTGAAATCGGTAATGCTACTATCGAAAATACTGCTGCACGTGCTGTAGCCAACGGTGGTTTTGTTATTAAAGCCTCACAAAAGGTTATGGAATCACTTACCCGACGCGATAATCCACAAACAGTTATTGGTATTTTCAAGCAAAAATGGCACTCTTTTGAAATGATAAAAGGGCAGATTAAAGATGTTTACATCGCGCTTGATCGTGTACGTGATCCTGGAAACCTTGGTACCATTATTCGAACAGCTGATGCTGTAGGTGCTAAAGGTGTTATTTTAATTGGCGAGACAACAGACCCTTTCTCGCCTGAAACAGTCCGTGCAACCATGGGATCTATTTTCTCTGTACCACTTTATCGTTTTGATGAAAACGGCTTTTTAAACTGGTCTTCTCACTTTAAAGGTATGATTGTTGGAACACACCTCAAAGGTTCTCTGGATTATCGCACACTTGACTTCAAAAATGGCCCTATTATCCTTTTAATGGGAAATGAAAAACAGGGATTATCAGATCTTCTTACGAATCGGTGTGATAAACTTACGCGTATTCCACAAAGCGGACGAGCAGACTCGCTTAATCTAGCTGTAGCAACAGCTGTTATGCTTTATGAAATCCGTCGCCCCTATTTAATACTGGAACCATGTGAGGAAAAACATGATTCGTAAATCACTCCCTTTTCTTCTCTTGGGCTTGGCTTTTACAGTAGTACTTGATCAAGCTGTCAAATACTGGGTTATGCACAATATGCCTTTAGGAACAGAAATTTCGCTTATTCCTTTTCTTTCCCTTTATCATGTGCGCAATTCTGGCATTGCATTTTCGTTTTTTTCTTCCTTTTCTCAGTGGGGAATCATCGCCATCACGATCATTGTGATTATCTTTCTTCTATGGTTATGGAAAAATACTGAATATAATAAGTCTTTAATGCGCTTTGGTCTTATTCTTATTATTGGGGGAGCCATCGGCAATCTCATTGATCGTATTCGCTTTCATCATGTCACTGATTATATACTTTTTCATATTGATGATATTTTTTATTTTGCTATTTTCAACCTTGCAGATAGTTTTATCACTCTCGGTGTTATTGCCATCCTTATTGAAGAATTGCGTACTTGGATGAAAGCAAGGCGTCATTCCAATAGTGCATCTTCTCATTGATATGTTCAGTGCCTTAGAAAACAGAGATTATTGACCATCACAAGTCTGATTACACATTGATTTCTCTTAATCAATTCTTGTTGCTCGTCATTTCACGTGTTTCTCTTCATGGGACTATAAGATCTTACTTTCTTTCCAACTTTACATTTCTACACTTAGTTAGTGCAAAAGAAATGAACCCAAATAGAATCAATATTTTTTATCCATGTGTCCTACATCACAATTTTTGAGGAGACATTTCACAGCATTTGAAGTTCTGTTTATTTGATTAGAACAATTGCTTTTCGTATGTTTTTTAGTTTTTACAGATATCGCTTTTACAGAGCCTTTCTTAAGTGCTTCGTTTAAAAACTCTCCTTTTTTATTTTATATATTGTTTAATAAAAAACATTTTTTCAACTATTTTCAATGGTGTCTTGTTAAAACAACATATTGATTATAAATATAAATTACCGTTTTTCATATTGAATAAAAGCCCTTACTATCCTAAATCTCTTTTATTTGGAATCTGTTCATGTTGAATCCATTAAAACCATGTCTCTTGTAAGACACAAGCAAATCAATAATCTTGATTTATTTAATATGAACAGATTTTCAACCAGAGAATCTTGCGATATTCGGAGTATCATTTAGCATTCAAAAAGACAATTTATCATTATACATCAATATTTATATAAAAATCCAATTCAATAGCTCTTATAACCGTGCAAAACAGATGCAATATTGGAGGTTGAAAATAGTGTGATGATACTTGCCGCTCTTCTCATAAACGCAAAAATAGTGAATATTTTATAAGGGATTGTATTACATAGTTTCTGTGAACAATAGAAAAGTTTTTAAGTGTAGTCTTTTTATCTTGCAAAAATATGGCAAAAAATGGAAATATTTTTTATTAAAATGAACTATTTCCTTACCAATTTGTAAGGTTCCTTCTTCATATAAATCTCTTGTAATTTTTAAATAAATCTCCATAATAAGAGCATATATGCTGGAATTCTGTCAGTGATTCTTAAGGGTTTTTGTATTTGCCTAATTAAGGCTTATACCAAGCTTATCTGTGTAATGACAGAGACACCTTTAAAGCCCTATACCTGGCAGAACATATGCTAAAGGATTTTATATTATGGCTAATTTTAAAGATTTACGTTCGGCACCTGCTTCTCATGCCGATGCATCAATTGATCAGGGATTACGCGACTATATGTTGGGTGTCTACAATGCAATGGCCATTGGTTTGCTTATTACAGCTGCTGCCGCTTATGCAATTGTATCATTAGCAACGACAACAGATATGAGCCAAGCAGCAGCTCAAATCAATAGCAGTGTTTATCTAACACCATTTGGAGTAACATTTTATACATCGCCATTCTCTTATATTGTTATGTTTGCACCACTCATAGCAGTCTTATTTCTCAGTTTTAAAATTAATACATTGAGCACAAATGCTGCTCGTAGTCTCTTTTTTGGTTATGCTGCTCTGGTTGGTCTTTCACTGTCTTCAATCGTTTTGCGCTATACGACAGAAAGTGTTGTGCAAACCTTTGTCATTTCCGCCGCAACTTTTGGAGCTCTTTCACTTTATGGATACACAACAAAGCGTGATCTCACAGCAATCGGTTCATTCTTATTCATTGGATTGATCGGCTTGTTGCTTTCCATGATTGTGAACATTTTTCTTGGATCAAGCGCTTTGCAGTTTGCTATCTCTGTGATTGGTGTTTTTATCTTTGCTGGTTTAACAGCCTACGATACCCAGAGCATTAAGTTGATGTATTATGAAGGAGATGAAAGCGATACCAGAGGACGTAAAGTTATTATGGGCGCGCTGAATCTTTATCTTGATTTCATCAATATGTTTGTCTTCTTGCTACAGTTTCTTGGCTCAAACCGTGATTGATTGCAAAAATCATTACTTAATTAAAGAACCTTGTTTCTAAAAGAGACAAGGTTCTTTTGTTTTTAGTGTAAATCTTTACCCTCTGCTTCTTAGAAACTATTCTTTTCGCAAAATGACAAAAATCCCTTATAAGCAAAAATTCCCTTGGTTTACCGGTTTTATCCAACAAAAACTCCATAGCTCCCTTTTAAATACAACTCACAGCCGCTCTCATCATCAATCAAACATCGTCAATCAAAATAGTAATTATGATCTGACCGTTGCTTCCTATAATGTGCATAAATGTGTAGGTGTTGATAAAGTTTTTAATCCTACAAGAATTGTCCGTGTTATTACTGAATTACAAGTTGATATCCTTGCTCTTCAAGAAGCAGATAAACGTTTTGGGGAACGCATCGGTTTGATTAATCTTCAGCTATTAAAAGCTGAAACCGGTTTGATTCCTGTACCTCTTAATACTATGTCACCTCATGGCCATGGTTGGCATGGGAATGCTCTTTTTTTGCGAAAGGGATATGTACATGATACTTTACAAGTCACTCTTCCTAGTATTGAACCACGTGGGGCTGTAATTGTAGAGTTGGAAATGGCAGCAGGCCCTATTCGTATTATTGCGGCTCATTTTGGCTTATTACGTTACTCTCGTAAACAACAAACAAAAATGCTCCTTGAAATTTTCCAAAAACGCCCCCTTATGCCTACACTCCTCATAGGAGATTTTAATGAATGGCGAATGGGAAAAGGCTCATCTTTAAATCATTTTTCTCCCTATTTTGATAGCACTTTTGAAGTTGTACCAAGCTTTCCCTCTCGTTTTCCTTTGTTAGCCCTTGATAGAGTTTTTTCTTTTCCCCACCAATTGGTAACAAGTATTGAAAATCATTATTCACCACTTGCACGCATTGCTTCAGATCATTTGCCTATCAAAGCCTATCTTAATCTTTCCAACGCAATCAATATTCTTAAAAATAAATAAAAAAAATTAATGTGCCTCATCCCAATTTTGAGCCGTCATAACTTTTACTTCAAGCGGTACAGATAAAGATAGAACCGGTATTGTAGCATTTTCCATAACATTTTTAACAACAGTCATGGTTTTTTTACTTTCTTCTTCTGGTACTTCAAAAATCAGTTCATCATGAACTTGCAGCAACATTTTTGCTGATAGTTTTTCTGCTTTTAAAGCATCTTCCATATGTATCATAGCGCGGCGAATAATATCGGCCGCAGAACCTTGAATTGGAGCATTGATAGCTGCCCGCTCATTAAGAGAACGAATTTTTACATTCTTTGCTTTTATTTCTGGATAATGGATACGACGTCCAAAAATTGTTTCTACATAACCATTTTCACGTGCAAAGATTTTGGTCTTCTCCATATAATCTTTAATTCCTGGAAATCTTTCAAAATACAGTTGAATATAACGACCCGCTTCTTGGCGTGAAATTCCCAATTGATTGGCTAATCCAAAAGCTGAAATACCATAAATAATACCAAAATTAATCGCTTTTGCACGCCGTCGTATATCTGAATGCATTCCTTCTATCGCAACACCAAACATTTGTGATGCCGTTATAGCGTGAATATCATGCCCTTTAGCAAAAGCTTCTTTTAATGCTTTTATATCCGCAATATGTGCAAGAATGCGCAACTCAATCTGACTATAATCAGCAGAAAGTAACACATGTCCTTTGGGAGCAATAAAAGCTGTTCGAATTTTACGTCCTTCAGCAGTTCGCACTGGAATATTTTGCAAATTTGGCTCTGATGATGATAACCGACCTGTTGATGTTATTGCCAAAGAATAATTCGTGTGAACTCGCCCTGTTTTTGAAAAAATATAAGAAGGCAAGGCATCTGTATAGGTAGATTTTAGCTTTGAAAGTTGACGCCACTCAATAATTTTACGCGGTAAAATATGACCTTCAGCAGCCAACTCTTCTAAGGTCTGTGCAGAAGTTGACCATTGTCCACCCTTTGTTTTAGCGCCTCCAGGCAATCCCATTTTGCCAAAAAGGATATCCCCTAATTGCTTTGGCGAAGCAAGATTAAACTTTTCATCAGCTTGTTTGTAAATTTCCTCTTCTAGAATCAAAGCAGCTTGTGCCAACTCTCCTGAAAGACGCAATAAAATCTGCCGATCAATAAGAATCCCCCGTTCTTCCATTCTTGCAAGAACTTCTACAAGAGGTCTATCAAGACGCTCATAAATTTTTGTCATTCCACGAGCAACAAGTTGCGGTTTCAATACTTGCCAAAGACGTAGCTTTATATCAGCATCTTCCGCCGCATAAAGGGTTGCTTGTTTTAAATCTACTTGTGCAAAAGAAGTAATTTTTTTCCCGTTATGCGTTAAATCTTTATAGGCAATTGGTTTATGCTCAAGCCAACGTTCAGACAAATCATCCATATTATGGGTTAACATTCCAGCATCAAAAGCATATGATAAAAGCATGGTGTCGTCAAAAGAGCTTATCATAATGTCGTATTGCTTCATCACCAACCAATCATATTTTATATTATGACCAATTTTTAACACCGCTGAATCTTCTAATATCGGTTTTAAAAGTGCTAAAGCTTTTCGAGCCCCAATCTGTGAAGCAATGCGCCCGCCCCTCAAAAGGTCCTCTTCTCCTTCATCAAAATGTTCAAGAGGTATATAAGCTGCTTTTTCCGGCTGTAATGCGAGTGAAAAACCAACAAGCTTTGCTTGCATCGGATCAAGAGATGTTGTTTTAGTATCAAAAGCGAAAAAACCCTGCTCTTGTGCTTGTGATAACCAGTCTTTTAAAATTTCCTCATCAAGAATTGTTGTATAAGCATCTCTTGTAATTTTTTGAGTCAGCGCTTGATCTTTACGTTCTTGTGCAAAAACTTGTGGAGAATTTTCAGAAAAATTATGAAGGGATGCGCGCTCAGTATTCTTGATATAAGAATCATGCCTGATATCAGAATCATTCCTGGGGCTTAGTTTTTCCCATTCAACATTTATATCAAGTGCGTCAATAACAGCTGCATCGCATGTTGTTGCCTCTGCCACGCGACGCGTTAATGTTGAAAACTCCATCGCTTTCAAAAAAGCAATTAAACGTGGACCATCTTGTGGCTCCAAAATAAAATCATCTAAATCATTATCTATAGGAACATCTGTTTTAAGCCTGACAAGTTCACGAGATATTTTAACTTGTTCTCTATAAGCTTGAATGTTTTCACGTCGTTTTGTTTGTTTAATTTCTGTTACGTTTTGCAATAGAAGATCAAGAGAACCAAATTCATTTAACAACTGAGCTGCAGTTTTTGGACCAATGCCTGGAATACCCGGTACATTATCCGTTGAATCTCCAATTAATGCTTGTAAATCAATCATTTTTTCAGGCGCAACACCCCATTTTTCTATAACTTCTGAGATACCTATATGCTTATCTTTCATTCCATCATACAAAGATACATGCGTATTTACGAGTTGCATAAGATCCTTATCGGAAGAAATAATGGTTGTTTTTGCCCCAACCTTTGTTGCCAACTTTGCATAGGTAGCAATTAAATCATCCGCTTCAAAGCCTTCCTTTTCAATACAAGGCAAATTAAAAGCCTTCGTTGCTTGGCGTATTAGCGCGAATTGAGGAATTAGATCTTCAGGAGGTTCAACGCGATTCGCTTTATATTCAGGATAAATTTGTTTCCGAAAAGTATCAGATGAATAATCAAAAATAACAGCAAAATGTGTTGGAACAACACCCGTAGCTGTATTACGAGCATCACAAAGTAATTTCCATAACATATTGCAAAAACCAGCTACTGCTCCTACAGGAAGTCCATCCTTTTTACGTTTTAAAGGCGGCAAAGCATAATAAGCACGAAAAATATAGCCTGATCCGTCAACCAAAAAAAGATGATCTGTTGCTTTCATGACAATTTTTTCTCCATTTCAGCTAAAAAAACAAATTACCCTTATATATTTTTTCACTTTGCCTCTAAAAAGCCATTTTTTCTCTTCATAAGACGTGAAGTCGTTGCACTTTATATTAAGTACCTAGAGCTTTTCTTTGCTGTTACAGGATTAATAGCTTTCATTTTGCTCCTCCTATGATAGCTGAGGTACGATGTAGCGACAGGGTCGTTGTGGTGTTCCCCTCCCCACAACGACCGTTTTTTTTGACATCGATATTCTTTAATTTCAATCGTGACTCTTTTAGATAAAAGATGATGTTATTCATGAATTTTGAAGTTATTCCACAGAGCTTTTTCACCCATTTTGTAGATAAAATCAGCGTGTAACTTTTTTTCTTGCATACTCAATCTTGAAGGTAAAGCCTGCGGGCGAATTTTAACGGCATAAGATGTATCTTTATCGTTCTGGATATGTTCATCAATACCCCTTCTGTTATCAAAACCCAATACACCTTGCTTTCCACCGATGAGCTCAATATAAACATCGGCTAGAATCTCTGCATCAAGCAAAGCACCATGAAGAACACGATGGCTGTTATCAATTCCAAAACGTTTGCATAAAATATCAAGAGAATTAGGACCCATAGGAAATTTACGCCGCGCCATAGCCAATGTATCAAGAATATTATCAACACTGATAAGCGGTTTGTTGACGCGTTTTAATTCTGCATTAATAAAACCAATATCAAAACTCGCATTATGCGCAATCATTGTCGCGTCTTTGATAAATTCCAAAAATTCATCAACAATATCACTAAAACTTTTCTCGTTTTTCAAGCGTTCATTGGTTAATCCGTGAATTGCTACAACTTCATCAGGAATAATAACGCCTTCAGGGTTTAAATAAACATGAAATTGGCGTCCTGTGAGATAACGATCAACCATTTCTACACAACCAATTTCGATTATGCGATCTTTCTCTTTATCTAAACCTGTTGTTTCTGTATCAAAAATAATTTCACGCATAATTTTAATTCTTTAGCAATTTTTTTATCACATCAAAAACCTGTTGACGTGTATTCTCTAAATCTTTCCCTGTATCAATAATAAAATCAGCGCGTTCTCGTTTTTTTTCATCTGGCATTTGTTGAGCGTTGATAAAGGCAAATTTTTTCTCATTCATACCTTGGCGAATCATTACACGTTCTTTTTGTATTTCTGGTGGAGCAGAAACAACAATAACGCTATCCACACGACTATCACCATTTTTTTCAAACAGAAGTGGAATATCAAGAATAACTAATTTTTTCCCTTGTTCACGCGCTATATCAATAAATTCCCTTTCTTTTTCTTGCACCAAAGGATGAATTATTTTTTCTAATGTTTGTAATTTTTCTTTATCATCAATCAAAATTTCAGAAAGTTTCAAACGATTAACTTCACCGTTTTCAACAACACCTGGAAAAATACGCTCTATGAATGACAAAGCTGGCTCACTTTTATAAAGCTGTTGTACTGCTTCATCAGCACTAAAAACAGAAATACCCGCTTGCTTGAAAAAATCAGCAACTGTTGATTTTCCCATAGCAATTGATCCCGTTAATCCTATGATCTTCATTCTCTTTTTTCACTCATATCCTCTAAAATAGCTGTCCGTAACGCTTTTGTTACCTGTGGTCTTATTCCGAACCACTGTTCAAACCCTATAACAGCCTGATGTAGAAGCATCCCAAGTCCATCAACCGTCTTGAGATCACAAGCCTTTGCCTGTTGTAAAAAAGGAGTTATCAATGGTGTATAAATAATATCTGTTACTAATGCCGTTTTTTTTGCTTTATGAAAATCGCAAAAAAAAGAATCACTTTTTTCTTCTGGACTTTTTATGCCAATAGAGGTTGTATTAACAATCAAATCAGCTTGATGAAGTATTTCATGGATTTTATGCCAATCGTAAACTTTAATGATTTTTCCAAAATGCTGAGCTAAATTATCAGCACGTTGTTTTGTACGGTTAATTAAATAAATCTGTTCAAATCCGCGTCTTTTTAAGGCATATATGATAGCGCGTGCGGCACCACCTGCTCCAAAAACAAGAGCTGTTTCCCCTCCCCAATCAGATACAAAATCATCAAGATTAGCGCTAAAACCATAGGCATCACTATTCGTGGCACAAAGCTTATCTCCTTCATACCAAAGTGTATTAACAGCACCAATCATTGTTGCTCTCTCATCTTTATAATCTGCTAAACGAAAAGCTTCCTGTTTATAAGGCAAAGTAACATTTCCTCCACAAAAGCCTATTTTTTGTAAAGACGCAATAAAATGACTGAACTCTTCAGATGTTACTTCTTGTGCAAGATATTCTCCTTGTAAACCATATTGTTTAAGCCAAAAATTGTGAATTCTTGGCGATTTTGAATGATGAATTGGAGAACCAACAACAAAAGCACGCGGATAATTTGTTTTTTTTATTGTTAAGTCAACCATCAATAATTCCTAAGTGGCGCAGTTTTATGAGTAGAGGCAGCAAAGGTAAACCAACAATGGTAAAAAAATCTCCTTCAATTTTTTCAAAGAGATGAATTCCTTCTCCTTCAATTTGATATACTCCCACGCTGTTTAAAACATCTTTTCCTACGCGTGCTAAATAACGTTCAATAAATTCTGATGAGAGTAAACGGACGGACATATGTGCACTAAAAGCTTCAACCCAAATTTTTTGACCATTTTTAAATAAAGCTACCGCACTATGAAGAGAATGGGCTTTTCCTGATAACTCACATAAACGTTGATGTGCTTCTTTAATATTTGTTGCTTTGTGAAAAACTTGACCTTCCAAATCAAGAACTTGATCACAACCAATAACGAAAGCATCAGGAAAACGATCTGAAACATTTTTTGCTTTTGCACTCGCAAGAAAACAGCTGAGTTCTTTAGGTTTTTTTTCTTTTGCTTTTTTTTCTACTTCTCTTTCATCAAAAGAAGCTCCTTCAATGGAAAAATTTAAGCCTGCTTTTTTTAATAATTTTGCACGATAAAAACTAAGAGATGCTAATATTAAAGTATCTGCGTTCATGAGAATTTTCTCTCATTTCCTTCACGAAATCGTGATAACAGTTCAAATATTGCAGCAGCAGTTTCTTCAATAGAACGTCTTGTGACATCAATAATAGGCCAACCAAAACGTTCGCAAATGCGTTTTGCATAGATTAATTCTTCAGCTATGTTGATACGATTTGTATAATTATCAAGAGCAAAACTTTCTCCCAAATCTCGATTTTGGCGGATATGTGAGATTCTTTCAGCTGAAGCAATTAAACCAATAATTAAAGAATTTTTTGCCTCTAAAAGGGATTCTGGCAAATCAATATTAGGAATAAGAGGAATATTAGCCGTTTTTATTCCGCGATTTGCTAAATAGATACTTGTTGGCGTTTTAGAGGTTCTTGAAATTCCCACAAGGATCACATCTGCTTCGGATAAGCTACTGGAAGACTGTCCATCGTCATGCTCTATTGTAAAATCCAGTGCCTCAATACGGCGAAAATAATCTGCATTAAGATCATGTTGTGCGCTCGCACGTAAATGTGTTGGCATTCCAAGGTAAGACTGAAAAGCATTTAAAACAGGATGCAATATATCAATACAGGGAACTTTCATTTCTTTACACCTTTTTTGAAGGAGAAGTTTAAATTCTTCATCAATCATTGTGTAAAGAACAATACCTGGCTCTTGTTGTATTTCATTAAGAGCTTTCTGTAACTGTATTCTATTACGAATCATAGGATAGATATGCTCTGTTGCCTGAATCATTGCATATTGCGATGCTACAGCTCTTCCAACAGAAATTAATGTTTCTCCTGTTGCATCAGAAAGCATGTGTAAATGAAAGAATTTTTTTTCTTTTGTCACAAAAATTTTAACTCCTTGTTAAGACATGTGTATATATCCTCACCGTTTTTTATAAAACTAAAATTTATGAAAAATTCTCCTTTTTTATGCACAAATTAAATGCTTGTGATAATTTAATCCCTCTTATAAAAAAAGAGGGGATAATATCTTTAAGATAGTGATATTTTTATTCTTTTTTCAGTTCCTTTTGTGGATAAAATTGAGGATAAATAATAATCCACACTAAACACAGTTATAAATAAGAATAATCCTTTCTTTAATATAAATTTATTAATATAAATTTCTGTAAAAAATACTTTTGAATAGCATTTCATTAATGCTATAATTCTAACTCACATTTTTGTTATTAAAATAATTAAATACTATTTGGATTTTATATTTTTTCAAGTTTTTCATATAATTACTTAATATTACAGGAACAAATTTCATATAAATGGTACTTGCAGATTAAAAAAATTGAGTGTAGGATATTTTTTCTTAATAATATTTCACTCATAAATTTCCATAAATTATTTAGAACAATCTTCTCCTTAATTACAAAGAGCATATTTCATGCAAAAAATGAAACTACAAGAACTTAAAAGCAAAAATCCCGTTGAGCTTGTTTCTTTTGCTGAAACATTAGAAGTTGAAAATGCCTCCCTTATGCGCAAACAAGAATTAATGTTTGCTATCTTGAAAAAACTTGCTCTACAAGACGTTGAAATTATAGGAGAAGGTGTTGTTGAAGTTTTACAAGACGGATTTGGATTTTTGAGATCTGCTGATGCTAATTATCTTCCTGGTCCTGATGATATTTATCTTTCACCTGCACAAATACAGTCGTTTTCTTTAAAAACAGGCGATACAATTGAAGGACCCATACGCAGTCCAAAAGAGGGAGAACGTTATTTTGCTCTCCTTAAAATTAATACAATTAATTTCGAAAAACCTGAAAAGATTCGTTATAAAATCCACTTTGATAATCTTACTCCTCTTTATTCAAATGAACGTTTCCAAATGGAAATACAAGATCCTACAGAGAAAGATATGTCATCACGCGTGATTGATTTGATATCTCCATTGGGAAAAGGACAAAGAGGGTTAATTGTAGCTCCTCCTCGAACGGGAAAAACAGTTTTACTTCAAAATATTGCTCATTCTATTACCACTAATCATCCTGAATGCTATCTCATTGTTCTTTTAATAGATGAACGACCAGAAGAAGTTACTGATATGCAGCGTTCAGTAAAAGGAGAAGTGGTTTCTTCTACTTTTGATGAACCAGCAATACGTCACGTACAAGTGGCAGAAATGGTCATTGAAAAAGCCAAACGTCTCGTTGAATATGGGCGTGATGTTGTTATTCTTCTCGATTCTATTACACGTCTTGGACGTGCATATAATACAGTTGTTCCTTCTTCGGGTAAAGTTTTAACAGGTGGTGTGGATGCAAATGCCCTCCAGCGTCCAAAACGTTTTTTTGGTGCAGCACGTAATATTGAAGAAGGCGGATCTTTAACTATTATTGCAACGGCTTTGATTGATACAGGAAGTCGTATGGATGAGGTTATTTTTGAAGAATTTAAAGGAACAGGTAATTCGGAAATTGTTCTTGATCGAAAAGTTGCTGATAAACGTATTTTCCCTGCTATGGATATTTTAAAGTCAGGAACGCGTAAAGAAGAACTTCTGGTAGAACGACAAGATTTACACAAAATTTTTGTTCTTCGTCGTATTTTAGCATCTATGAATGTAACAGATGCAATTGAATTTTTGATTGATAAATTAAAGCAAACAAAAAATAATAGTGAATTTTTTGATTCAATGAATACGTAGAGTTATTAAAGTTTTTATTAGGATAAAACCTGTGGATACAATCTTTGCTGTTTCGAGTGGATTGTTACCTTCAGGGGTTGCAGTCATTCGGCTTTCTGGTCCTCATGTTGTGGATATAGTTAAAACGCTTTGTGGTCGTTTACCTAAAGCACGTTTTATGCATTATGGAAATCTTACTGCTCGTGATGGTAGTTTTTTAGATTCTGGTTTAACTGTTTTTTTTCCTTCTCCTCATAGTTTTACGGGGGAAGATTGTGCAGAATTCCATTTACATGGAGGAAAAGCAGTAGTTAATCGTTTTCTCGATGAATTGTCGACATTTTCTGGATGCCGTATTGCAGAGGCAGGTGAATTTTCACGTCGTGCTTTTATGGAAGGAAAATTAGATCTTGTTCAAGCAGAAGGTCTTGCTGATTTAATAGAAGCAGAAACGGAAAGCCAACGGCGTTTAGCTGTTATGGGTACAAGTGGACATTTAACGACGCTTTATCGTGATTGGCGTCATAAGCTTATGAAGGCGCGTGCTTTTATTGAGGCAGAACTTGATTTTGTTGATGAAGCAGATATTCCCAACGCAATATCTGATAAAGTTTGGAAAGATGTTGATGATCTTTGTACTTCTATTCGGGAATATATTACTGAAGGAGAACGTGCGAGTATTTTACGTGATGGATTAAAAATTGTTATTGCTGGTGCTCCAAATTCTGGAAAATCAAGCATTATGAATCGTCTTTCAGGAAGATCTGTTGCTATTGTAACGGAAGAAGCAGGAACAACCCGTGATGCCTTAGAAATGAGAATTATTCTTGGTGGTTTACCTATTTTTTTAACAGATACTGCTGGTTTTAGAAAAACAGAAAATAAAATAGAACAGATGGGAATAGAAGTTGCTAAACAGCATGTTATGGAAGCTGATTTGGTTATTTTGGTTTATGATATAGGAAATCCTACGCAAGTTGATTTACCAGAAACATCGGCTGAAATATGGTGTGTTGGCAATAAGCTTGATCTTTATGAAAAAAGTGATCAGCGTTGGTCTATACAATTTTCCGCATTAACTGGTTTAAATTTTGATTATTTTATAAAAGAACTTGAATCATTTTGTCATTATCGTGCTTCTGAAATTGGAAATATTGTTCCAGCACGTAAAAGGCAACTTCAATTATTAAAGCAGGCTGTTAAAGAGATTGAATTTTCTCTTAATTATCATTCTCTTGATCTCAGTTTACGTGCAGAACATCTCCGTTGTGCAAGTGATTTTCTTGGGAAAATTACAGGAGATATTGATGTTGAAGATTTGCTTGATATTATTTTTTCAGAATTTTGTGTTGGTAAATAATGATTCACGTGAAACATTGATTATTTCATAGACAGATTATAAAGATTATGTAATTTATATCCTGTTTCACGTGAAACCTTAGAATATTTTCTACGGAATGAATTAAATGCAATCATATGATGTTGTTATTGTTGGTGGTGGTCATGCTGGCTGTGAAGCGGCTTCAGCTTCAGCACGTGTAGGAGCCAAAACAGCGCTTGTTACACATAAAATATCAGCACTGGGAACAATGTCGTGTAATCCTGCTATTGGTGGACTTGGAAAAGGGCATCTAGTTCGTGAAATAGATGCGTTAGATGGTCTTATGGGAAGAGCAGCAGATGCTGCTGGAATTCAGTTTAGACTACTTAATAGACGTAAAGGACCGGCAGTAAGAGGACCACGAACACAGGCAGATAGACAACTTTATAAAAAAGCAATTCAAAAATTATTAAAAGAACAAGAAAATCTTACTCTTATTGAGGATGAAGTTATTGATCTGGTTGTTAAAGATAATTGTGTATCAGGTGTTATTTTAAAAAAACAAGGAACAATTTTTTCTGGTGCTGTTGTTTTAACAACAGGTACGTTTTTAAATGGCTTTATTCATATTGGTAATAAAACATGGGCTGCTGGTCGTATGGGAGATCAGTCAAGTGTAAAACTTGCTGAACATTTGAAAAAATATCATATAAAACTTGGACGATTAAAAACAGGAACCCCTGCTCGTTTGAGTAAAAAAACAATTGCTTGGGAAGCTCTCCAAAAACAACAAGCAGATGAAAATCCCATACCCTTTTCTCTTTTAACAGAGAAAATTGAACAACCACAAATTGAATGTGCAATAACACGTACAAATGAGAAAACACATCAAATTATTCGCGAGAATATTTATCGCTCTGCTTTATATTCTGGAAATATTGAAGGGTTAGGACCACGTTATTGTCCTTCTGTTGAAGATAAAATTGTGAAATTTGGAGAACGTGATGGACATCAGATCTTTCTGGAACCAGAAGGATTAAATGATGATACTGTTTATCCAAATGGTCTTTCTACTTCTCTTCCTGAAGATGTACAAATTTCTCTATTGAAAACCATTGAAGGATTGGAAAATTCTATAGTTTTGCAACCTGGTTATGCTATTGAATATGATTTTGTTAATCCACAACAATTAACGAGAAACTTAGAATTACGTTCTTTACCGGGTTTGTTCTTAGCAGGCCAAATTAATGGTACAACAGGATATGAGGAAGCAGCAGCACAAGGACTTTTAGCTGGATTAAATGCTGCACGTAAAGTAGGTAAATTAGATGAAATACTTATAAGTCGTTCTACTGCTTATATTGGTGTTATGATTGATGATTTGGTTTCACGTGGTGTTTGTGAACCTTATAGGATGTTTACATCACGTGCTGAATTTCGTTTATCTTTACGATCTGATAATGCTGATACGCGTTTAACACCTTTGGCACAAAAATGGGGTATTGTGAGTAAAATACGTTGGGAATGTTATCAGAAAAAACAACAACGGCTTGATCAAGCACGATCAATATGTCAAAATTTTTTTTTAACACCCAATGAAGCTTCTGCTCATGGATTACATGTTAATCATGATGGAATTCGGCGTTCGGCTTATGATTTTCTTGCTTATCCTCATATGACCTTAGAGCGTCTTTCAAATTTTTGGCCACAATTACAAACAATTGATTCTAAAACAGCAGAATCTTTAGAAATTGAAGCACAATATGCGGTTTATTTAGATAAACAAGCACAAGATATTGCCTCTCTTCAGAGAGATGAGCGTTTAGAAATTCCTTCTTCTCTTGATGTTCAGGCAATTTCAGGTCTTTCAAATGAACTTAAATCAAAAATTCAAGAAGTGTCGCCGCGTTCAATTGCTGATGCACAAAAAATTGATGGCATGACACCCGCCGCGTTATCACTTATTATTACACATATTCAACGTCAACGACGTGAAAAGGCTAAAACAGCTTAATGAATTTTTCTACAGAAAAAAAATATCAACAATTATTAAATATTGTTCCTTCTGTTTCACGTGAAACGATGGAAAATTTAATTCAGTTTGAGTCTTTAGTACTTCAGTGGAATGCACATATTAATTTGATATCTGCTACAACTATACCAGATCTATGGACACGACATATTCTAGATTCAGCACAAATTTTTCCTTTGTATGCTCATTCTTTACATTGGTGTGATTTAGGATCAGGAGGAGGTTTTCCTGCAATTGTGATTGCTATCTTTTTGAAAGAAAAAAAAACAGCACATATTAATCTTGTTGAAAGTAATGGGAAAAAAGTTGCTTTTTTGCGAACAGTTATTGCTCAACTTAATCTTCCAGCAACGGTTTATCACGCTAGAATTGAAGATATATATCAAAAAATTCCCATATCTGATATTATAACGGCACGGGGATTAGCGCCGCTTGATACTCTTTTACAACTCATTTTTCCTTTATTAACAGAAAAAACAATAGCTCTTTTGCAAAAAGGTCGGGATTACGCTACAGAAATAAAAAATGCCTCTGCCAATTGGCACTTTGATCTGTTAAAACATAAAAGTAAAGTTGATGAAAATTCTGTTATTTTGGAAATTTCTCATATTCGATCATATAGAGGGTAGAGCAAAATGAGCGAAACACGAATTATCGCTATTGCAAACCAAAAGGGTGGAGTCGGAAAAACAACCACAGCAATTAATCTTGCTACAGCTTTAGCGGCTATTGGTGAAAATGTCCTTATTATGGATGTTGATCCACAAGGTAATGCTAGTACAGGTTTAGGGATTGATCGTAATAGCCGTCCTTTATCTTCTTATGATGTTTTGGTTTCGGGCGTTTCAATTACACAGGCGGCTTTAAAAACAGCCGTACCCAATCTTTATATAGTTCCCTCTACACTTGATCTCTTAGGTGTGGAAATGGAAATTTCTTCATCAAAAGATCGCATACAACGCTTACGTAAAGCTCTCTATGATGATCCGGAAATGGAAAAAAAATTCAATTATATTTTAATTGATTGTCCTCCCTCCCTTAATCTTTTAACACTTAATGCTATGGGGGCTGCGGATTCTGTTTTAGTGCCTATGCAGTGTGAATTTTTAGCACTTGAAGGTTTAAGTCAATTACTTGAAACAGTAAAACAAGTGCGATCCGTACTTAATCCATCTTTAGAGATCCAAGGTATTGTTCTAACAATGTATGATGGACGTAATAACCTTTCAAATCAAGTTGTTGAAGATGTACGTTCTTTTATGGGAGATAAAGTTTATCGTACTGTTATTCCACGAAATGTAAGAGTATCAGAAGCGCCTTCTTTTGGCAAACCTGTATTGCTTTATGATCTTAAATGTGCTGGGAGCCAAGCTTATTTGCGTCTAGCATCAGAAATGATTCAACGTGAAAAACAAGCACGTGCTGCTGCTTAAAAATGTAAAATTTTTTGTAAGAAAACTCAAAGAGCAAAATTATGAACGATGATCTATCAAAAAAAAGACTAGGACGTGGATTAGCGGCATTGATTGGAGATATCAATTTAAACAACAATATTGCACGTTCATCAAGCTTTGATAAATTAAATGAATCCGGTAGTCTTTCTGAGCGATTTATTTCTATTGAATCTATTTCATGTAATCCTCACAATCCTCGGCGTCATTTTACTGAAACAGAGCTTGATAATTTGACACAATCAATTCGTCAACACGGTGTGGTTCAACCGGTTATTGTGAGGCCTTTAAGAGATCATCCTCATCGGTTTGAATTGATTGCGGGTGAACGGCGCTGGCGTGCAGCACAACGTGCAAATTTAAGTCAATTACCCGTTATTATTCGTGATGTGGACGATAAAACGGCTTTGGAATTGGCAATTATTGAAAATGTTCAACGTGCAGATCTTAATCCTATCGAAGAAGCAAAGGGATATGAGATGCTTCTAAATGAACATGATTATACGCAAGTAGATTTAGCGCAAGTTATAGGAAAAAGTCGTAGTCATGTTGCAAATACGCTTCGTTTGTTAAAACTTCCAGAAAAAGTACAACAATTCTTAACTGATGGACAACTTTCTGCAGGTCATGCACGTTGTCTTATAACCGTTGATGATCCACAAAATTTAGCTGAGAAAATTATTCGTGAAGGGCTTTCAGTACGTCAAACAGAAATACTTGCATATGAGCAAGCTAATCCTAAAACTAAAAAGCGTACCAATACGGAGAAAGATGCTGAAACAAAATCTTTAGAAAAATTACTTGCAGATGTGATAGGAATGAAAGTTATTATTCGACATGGTAAAAAAGGTGGAGATTTAAAAATACATTACTCTTCATTAGAACAATTAGATGAAATTTGTCGGCGTTTACAAAGTTAATCAATTGTTCTAAAAAGTTTTTTAACAGTTATCTTTTAAAATTTTTATTATTCTATACATATGCTCTTTAGCAAATTCTATATTGCTTGGAGGTAAAAAGTTTTTTTCATAAGTAGAATTTCCTTCATCAGTAAGTACATACAATGTCGCTTGAAGTGCTAGGTGAGCAATAACAAACTCTTTCGGTGTTATATTATTTTCTTTTAAAATATTCACAAGTTTTGGATTATTAGAAATATAGGCAGCGTATTTTTCAATATTATCATTATAATTATTGAAATCACTTTTTTTATTTGTTTGTTCTGGTTCTGAAGATAAATTTTTACATTCTATTTTTATTTTTTCCAGCTTTAAAAGAAGATCTTCCGTTAAGGGATAATTTGCAATGAAAGGCGGTATAAAAGAAAGATCATCTATTTCTTGTTTTTTTTCTTGAGCGTATGATGCAAAAGGAAAAATGAAGAAAAAGCACAATAGAAGTTTAAACATGACTAAAAATTATCCTTTCTTTTTTGAATTTCAATAAATATTTTTTCGTCTGTTATTCTTTATTTTTATAAAAAAATTTGTTAAATATAATCGAAATAAACCCAATTATTAGGAATGATAAAAACACGGTGATTTTTTAATGTGTCATAGCTGATTAGTTGCTCAAAATGAGTTTTTCACAGTTATCTAAAAGAATTGTCGCTTTAAAAAAATGTTTTTTAACAAATTCAAGATTGTTTAGAAATATAGTATTTTTCTCAGTAGAATATTCCTTTTCAGGTACAAATATGAGAAGCGTTGATATTTCTTTAAGAGCTAAGGTTCCTGAAGCAAAATCTTTCGGTGTTATATTATTTTCTTTTAAAATATTTACAAGTTTTGGTTTACTAGAAATATAGGTAGTGTAATTTTCAATACTAGATTGGATACTAGAATCATAAGTTATAAGATTATTTTTTGTTTCTGGAAGTAAGTTTTTACATTCTTTTTCAATTTTTTCCAGCTTTAAAAGAAAATCTTCCGTTAAGGGATAATTTGCAATGAGAGATGATATAAGAGAAGAATTATCTGTTTCCTTTTCCTCTGCCATTGTTTGTTGAATATGTATCACGAAAAGAAAAAGCAGGAACAAACGTAATACGAACTTACGCATAGTTAAAAATTATCCTTTCTTCTTCGAATTTCAGCAAAGACTTCTTCATCTGTTTCCTCTTCCATTACAAGGTTTCTTCGCAACACACTATCATCCCAGCGGAGAAAGGGATTGGTGGCTTTTTCTTGCCCTAAGGTTACTGGTAAAGTCATAGCGTTTTTTGCACGTAGCAAAAAAACTTCTTCTATTCTTTGGTGGAGTTTTTTATTATGTGGGTCAATTGTTAGTGCGAAAAGAGCGTTATTTTTTGTATATTCATGTCCACAATAAAGAAGTGTTTCATCAGGAAGTTTACGAAGTTTTTTTAAAGAATTCAGCATTTGTGTTGGTGTTCCTTCGAAAAGACGTCCACAGCCCAATGAAAAAAGTGTATCTCCAGCAAAGAGTAAATTCTTTTCAGGAAAATAGTAAGATAATGCGCCTAGAGTATGACCAGGTGTTGAAAGAGCTAAAAGAAGATGTGAGCCAAAAGAAAAACTTTCATCAGGTTGAAGTGTTTTATCAAGATGATTGATCTTTTCTTTTTCTGCTTCTGGTCCGATAACCGTAGCGTTGTAAACTTGTTTTAATTCTGATAGGGCTTCTACATGGTCGTGATGATGATGAGTTACAAAAATAGTGTTAAGTGTCCAATTGCGGCGCTTTAAGGCATTGTGAATCGCTTTGCCTTCAGGAGCATCTATTGCAGCTGTCATACCACTTTTTTCATCATGAAGGAGTACACCGAAATTGTCTTCTCGACAAATAAAATGTTCAATCAACATATTTTTTCTCGTGAACAGTGTTTGGCGATGAATCTATAAAATAATCGGTAGTGATGATTTTTTTAAGAATCAGATTTGTCCTCTTCTGTAAAAAGTCCTTTTGAATGTTTTATAATTATAGGCATTTGGGTAAGCATGAAAAGGACTGTTATAGGCATGACGCCAAATACTTTGAAACTTGTCCAGAAATTATCGCTAAAATTACGCCAAATTATTTCATTCAAAATGGCAAGAAAAATGAAAAAAAACGCCCAACGATAGGTAAGTTTTTGCCAACCTAAATCATCAAGTTTTAAGGTAGAATCAAGAGCATAACGTAAAAGTGGTTTTTTAAAAAACATCCCACCAAAAAGTACAAAAGCAAATAAGCTATTAATGATTGTTGGTTTCATTTTTATGAAAGTTTCATTATGAAGCCAGAGAGTTAGAAAGCCAAAAACTAAAACAAATATTCCTGAAATAAGAGGCATAATAGGAATTTGTCTTGCAAGGATCCATGATAAGCTTAGGGAAATAATAATAGCCACCATAAAAATAGCTGTTGCAGGGAAAATAGGCTTACTAAAATTTTGAAAAAATCCAATGTTTTTTATCAGCCATTCTCCCTTATAATTGGCAAAAAAGAAGGCAACCAATGGACCCATTTCCAAAAGAAACTTAAGTGTTGGTGAGAGAGAAATTTTTTTATTGTTATTCATCTTTTTTTTAGAATTATTGTGTAAATTAAGATTAGATAAAGGCTGTTTCATGCGTGTTTTCCTGCAATAGTTTCGGCAAAGTCAGAAGCAGAAAAGGGTTGAAGATCTTCAATATCTTCTCCTATACCGATAAAATAAACGGGTAATTTATATTTTGCTGCGATAGCGACAAGAATTCCTCCTCGTGCAGTCCCATCTAGCTTTGTCATAACTAAACCATTAACACCAGCAATATCACGGAAAATGTCCACTTGGTTGAGTGCATTTTGTCCGGTTGTTGCATCAAGAGTTTGAAGGATTGTGTGGGGTGCTTGGGGGGTGTGTTTTTTTAAAACACGAATAATTTTTGCCAACTCATCCATTAATTCAGATTTATTTTGTAAACGCCCTGCTGTATCAATAATTAATACATCACTGTTTGTTTTTTTTGCTTTTTCATAAGCATCAAATGCTAAGCTGGCGGCATCTGCACCCAATTTTGTCGAAATAACAGGAGAATTGGTACGTTCACCCCAAATTTGTAGTTGCTCAATAGCGGCGGCTCGGAAAGTATCACCAGCTGCCAGCATAACTTTTAATCCTCCTTCTGTTAATTTGGCTGAAAGTTTTCCAATAGTTGTCGTTTTTCCAGTGCCATTTACACCTACCAGCAAAATAACATGAGGTTTATGGCTGAGATCAAGTTCTAATGGTATTGCAACAGGTTCCAGAACTTTTTTGACTTCATCAGCTACAATAGTATGAATGTCATCTGGGGAGAGGTTTTTTCCGTAACGACTGGAAGCTAAAGTATTTGTGATGCGTGTTGCCGTCTCTACACCTATGTCAGCTTGGATAAGAATATCTTCGAGCTCTTGCAATGTATCTTCATCAAGTTTTCTTTTAACAAAGAGATCGCCAATTGATCCGCTTAGGCGTTGTGAAGAAAGGGATAGGCCTTTTTTAAGGCGCCCAAACCACGCTGTCTTTTTTTGTTCAACAGAAGGTTCAGATAAAATTTCTTCATTCTTTTTTTCACGGATGTTGTCTGTGACAATAATTTTACCAGAAAAGGGAATTTTATCAGAATGGGATTCTAGAAATGGAGATTTTTCATCATATTTTGTAAGTATTGACTCTGGATTTTTTGTTTGTTCTTTTTTTTCTGTGTCTATAGAAATTTGATTATTTTTTGTCTTTTCATTATTTTCTTCTATTATATCGCTTTTATCAGGAATAGAAATCTGTTGTTCAATTTCTTGCTCTTGAGATTTGTTAAAAGAGAATATTTTTTTTATAAAAGATTTAGTCATAATAATTCTCCTGCTCAAGCAGCGTTTAATTTTGGAGGGACAGCAATCAATTTATCGCCATCATGATCAACGATAAGTGCTTGAACAATTGTTCCTGCTTTTGCACCTTTAACTTGTACAAGAGTATAATCTTCTGTTCGTCCGATTTCATCTTTTTCAACGAGAATTGTTTGTAGACTGTTTTGTAAATGAGCAAGATGCTTTTGGTAAGCCATATCACCTGCTTTACGCAATTTTTCAGCACGCAGCTTAACTATTTTACGGTTGATTTGTGGCATACGTGCGGCAGGTGTTCCTTCTCTTGGACTAAAGGGGAAGACATGGAGATGGGTTAAATTACAGTCTTTGATTAAGGCAAGACTATTTTGAAACATCTCTTCTGTTTCTGTAGGAAAACCAGCAATTAAGTCGGCACCATAAACCATTGTAGAACGTTTGGCACGCAATTCTTGGCAAAATTGAATGGCATGTTCGCGCAGATGGCGCCGTTTCATCCGTTTTAAAATCATATTATCACCTGCTTGCAAAGATAAATGCAAATGGGGCATGATTCTTGTTTCATAAGCTAAAAGATTTATGAGTTCTTCGTCTGCTTCAATAGAGTCAATAGATGAGAGGCGTAATCGGGCTAAGTCAGGGACATGATGCAAAATAGCTGAAGTTAATTTTCCTAGAGTAGCTTTTCCAGGAAGATCGTGGCCATAACTTGTAAGGTCAACACCTGTAAGGACCACTTCTTGGATACCCCCACCTATCAGCTTTTTAATTTGTTCTATGACAACACCCATGGGAACTGAACGAGATGGTCCTCGTCCATAAGGAATAATGCAAAATGTACAGCGGTGATCGCATCCGTTTTGTACCTGTACAAAAGCGCGGGTGCGCTCTTGCATTGCACTGACCATATGTGGAGCAATTTTTTGTACTTCCATAATGTCATTGATATGCACCTTTTCAGAATGATTAATACCAAAATCAGGAAGTTGACGATAAGAATGAGCGTGAAGTTTATCTTCGTTTCCTAAAACAAGATCTACTTCTGTCATTGAGGCAAAATTTTGTGCTTCTGTTTGGGCTGCACACCCTGTTACAATGATACGCGTATGAGGATTTTCACGTCTTGCTTTGCGGATAGCTTGTTTTGCTTGTCGTACGGCTTCGGCAGTGACAGCACAGGTATTAAAGATAATAGCACCATCTTTAAGTTGATCTAGCCCTGAAGAAGTACTTTCTTTGCGAATGATTTCCGATTCGTAGCTATTAAGTCGACAACCAAAAGTTACAATTTCTATTGCCATCAGGAGTGATCCTTTTTGTAGCACCCTGTTAAAGGGCTTAAAAAACCACTAAAGTGATATTTAATTGGTCCTGTCATGATAATATGATCGTCTTCTCGGTAAAAAATATTAAGTGTTCCCTTAGGTAAATTTACATCAACATGGCGCTCTGTAAGTCCACGACGATAAGCAGCCACTGCACTTGCACAAGCAGCACTCCCACATGCTTGTGTTAATCCTGCCCCTCGCTCCCATGTACGTAAATTTAGACTTTTCTTTGACGTTATGCAAGCAATGGAAATATTGCACCGTTCGGGAAACAGGGGGTCATGTTCAAGTTTTGGCCCATATTTTTCTAATGGAATATGTTGAATATCATTTTCAACAAAAAAGATAGCATGGAGATTGCCAATGGATATGAGACAAGCGTCTTTTAGGGGACCAGCCATAATTTCTACGTGATTGGTATCAACTATTTCACGTGAAACAGGCATCTCTTTTGCATTGAAATTTGGGCATCCCATATCAACAGAAATGAGATTATCGGTTTGGTATTTTCCTTCAATAATTCCAGCGGGAGTTTCTAAATGAAATTTTTCACCAAAATTGTGATCTTTAAGCCATGCGATGACACAGCGGGTACCATTGCCACAAGCTTTAGCCATTGATCCGTCAGCATTCCATATTTCTATGCGGAAGTCGGTTTTTTTCTGGGTTGGTGTGTGGATAGCCATGATTTGATCAAAATGCATTTCAGGATCTGCCGACAAAGCAAGGATTGCTTGTGGTGTAAGAGCGTATGTGCTTTCACGCATATCAACAACAATAATTTGATTTCCAAGACCGTCCATTTTGCTAAATGGCGTTTTCATGAAACTTCTCTATTTCTAATGATTACTTATAAAAAGATATATGACTGAAAATATTATAAATTTCTAGTGTTTAATAAATATAAAATTGGGTACATAAATTATTTCTTTTAAAATAAGTGATTTTAACCTGTTTTTTTTAATTTGTTAATTTATCTTTGTAACTATAACAAATATTCGCTTAATTTTTTTGTGAACTTATTTATTGTCGTGGGAGAGAGTACAGACATGGCGTTTTCAAAAGTTTCGTTTTTCGTTGCACTATCAACTGTAATGTTTTTAGGGGGGTGTTCAACAACACGGTTTGATGGTAATGACGATGGTAACGCATTAGAAGTTTTTTATCCATCTCAAAAAATGACAATATTAGAAGCGTCTGATCTGTCGTCTACTTCTTCGTCGATATCTGAAGATGCAAACGCTCCGATGTATGAAAAAGGAGATTCTCAGAGCGATGGACGAATGGCTAGTCTCGAATTGCCAAGCAATGCCACTGATTTATTTCCTGCAAGTATTGCTGGGGTATGGAATCTTTCTATGGGAGGAAAAGTTTGCCGGATTGCAACTCCACAAACAAAGTTTGGACAAGGGTACCGTGCTGGTCCTTTACACTGTCCAGGAATTGTTTCCCAAGTGAGATCGTGGGCTGTTAAAGGAAAAAGATTATATTTTTATAATAACTCTGGACGTGTTATCCTCGTTCTTTATTCTTCAAATGTTGATCGTTTTGAGGGACGTACACTTGATGATCATCCCGTTATTTTAAGTCGTTAAATCATTTTTGATCGTTTATGACAAACTAAACTAGACGGACAGATTCTTGAAAAGTATTTGTATTTTTCATTGAGGTCGGTTTGAAAAAGGTTTTTTGGATGATTCTCGTTTCAACACGTTATAAGGAGCTTGTCGCTAAAGGAGAGGTTTGTTTTGATCCCGCTCAATTAGCTATAACAGAATATTTTGATCATTTATTAAAAAAAATTGCGGAACAAAATATCTC
Organism: Bartonella sp. AP88XZML; assembly: GCF_042195565.1. NCBI lineage: Bacteria > Pseudomonadati > Pseudomonadota > Alphaproteobacteria > Hyphomicrobiales > Bartonellaceae > Bartonella > Bartonella sp. AP88XZML. The sequence goes on from NZ_JBHIOQ010000040.1 coordinate 225,294, forward strand.
TCATTCTTTGCCTTGGATATTTTGCTCTTTCTTTAACAGAATATTTAAAAGGAAAAAACAAAATATTTCTTGCGTTGTAAAACAAGGAGATGAAACAGTTTTTTTTCAGGGACTGTATATTTATGGTGAAGTAGGACGGGGCAAAACCATGCTGATGGATTTGTTCTTTTCTTGTTTGCCTAAAGTTCATAAAAAGCGTGCCCATTTTAATGATTTTATGGCTGATGTGCATGAGCGTATTAATTCTTATCGTCAAGCATCTGGGTGTACAAAATTTAAACAAGATAATCCTATTTTAGCTGTTGCTAAAGATCTTGCACGAGAAGCAAAAGTACTTTGTTTTGATGAGTTTAGTGTAACGGATATTGCTGATGCTATGGTATTGGGGCGGCTTATTTCTGCTCTGTTTGATAAAGGAATTTTCTTTATTGCGACTTCAAATGTGGCGCCGGATAACCTTTATTGTAACGGTTTGAATCGTGAGCTCTTTTTACCTTTTATTCAAGTTTTGAAAGCATATGTTCGTGTTGTTAATCTTGATGCAAAAACAGATTATCGCCTTGAAAAATCAAATCTACAACAGATGTATGTATCGCCGTTGGGGGTCCAAGCAAATGAATATATGGATCAAGCATGGGCACTTGTATTGCAAGGACATAAGGAGATGTCTGATGAGCTTTCTATAAAAGGGCGCTTTATTCCTATTCCGCGCTTTGGTGCAGGATGTGCTCGTTTTGATTATGGGGATTTATGTGCAAAACCTTTGGCCGCGGCTGAATATTTGTTATTAGGAGAGCATTATCATACGATTTTTATTGATAATGTACCGGTCATGGATGATACATGTCGCAATGAAACAAAACGGTTTATTTTGCTTATTGATATTCTTTATGAGCGGCATATACGGTTGTTTATGTCGGCAGCCGCAGGGATAGGGGATTTGTATAAAGGGCATGCGCAGATTACGGAAACATTTGAATTTCAAAGAACACAATCACGTCTTTTCGAAATGCAAAGCTACGATTATTTAAAACTTTGGGAAGAACATTTTCTTTTGAAGAAGAAGCATTGATTATACTTTTACCTTTACGTAAACTGTCAAAACAATAACTTTTTGAAATTAAAGAAATATAATAATTCTGTTGTATTTTTTTTAAATTCACTTTATCGATACATCGTGATAATTTTCTAATAGTTGTTTCAGCGGAGGGTTGTTGTTTCTGTAAGGAGATAAATTTGTAAATTTCATTTCTTTACTCCTTTTTATGATATTGTTTGAATATGGTTGAAGTCAAAAATATTCAGTATACGGACGTTGATTGGGTGTGCGCTGAATGATCTAAAAGTTAGGAAAAAATAAAATGGCACGGAAAAAAATAGCTCTCATTGGTTCAGGTATGATTGGTGGTACTTTAGCACATATTATTGGGCTTAAAGAGCTTGCTGATGTGGTCTTATTTGATATTACAGAAGGTGTGCCACAAGGTAAGGCTCTAGATATCGCCGAATCTTCTCCCGTTGATGGTTTTGATATCAGTCTAAAAGGTGCTAATGCTTATGAAGCAATTGAAGATGCTGATGTTGTTATTGTAACAGCAGGTGTTGCGCGAAAACCTGGTATGAGCCGTGATGAACTTTTGGGCATTAATTTAAAGGTTATGGAACAAGTTGGAGCTGGAATTAAAAAATACGCTTCTTCAGCGTTTGTTATTTGTATTACCAATCCCCTTGATGCGATGGTGTGGGCATTGCAGAAATTTTCAGGTCTCCCTACACATAAAGTAGTTGGTATGGCTGGTGTTCTTGATTCAGCGCGTTTTCGTCATTTTTTATCTGAGGAATTTAAGGTCTCTATTAGAGATGTGACAGCGTTTGTTTTAGGGGGGCACGGTGATACAATGGTTCCTCTCGTGCGTTATTCAACAGTTGGTGGTATTTCTTTGCCTGATCTTATAAAGATGGGCTGGACAACACAGGAAAGAATTGATCAAATTATCCAGCGTACCCGTGATGGCGGTGCAGAGATTGTTGGTTTGTTAAAAACAGGTTCTGCTTATTATGCACCAGCAGCTTCTGCTGTTTCTATGGCTGAGGCCTATCTAAAGGATACTAAGCGTGTTGTGCCTGTTGCAGCTTATCTTTCAGGAGAATATGGGGTTAATGATACCTATGTTGGGGTACCTGTTGTACTTGGTGCAGGTGGTGTTGAACGAGTCATTGAAATTGATCTTGATAAAGAAGAAAGAGGTGCTTTTGATCATTCAGTAAATGCGGTTAAAAAGCTTTGTGAAGCTTGTATTGCTCTTGTACCTAGTCTCAAGTAAATTGAACAAGATTTAATTCATTAAAATAAGTATTTAGAATGTTAAAACTTTAGGATTAATAAGATCCATAAAAGAAAAGGACAAATGCATGAATATCCATGAGTATCAGGCCAAACGTCTGCTTCATGAATATGGAGCACCAATTGCAAATGGTGTCGCTGTTTATTCTGTAGAGCAAGCTGAAAAATGGGCGGAAAAATTGCCCGGACCTCTCTATGTGGTTAAAAGTCAGATACACGCTGGTGGTCGTGGTAAGGGTAAGTTTAAAGAACTTGGTCCTGATGCAAAGGGTGGTGTTCGGCTTGCACAATCTGTTGAAGAAGTTGTTGCAAATGTTCAAGAAATGCTTGGAAAAACTTTGGTAACCAAACAAACTGGTCCAGAGGGTAAGCAGGTCAACCGCCTTTATATTGAAGATGGTGCCGATATTGAACGGGAGCTTTATCTTTCACTTTTGGTTGATCGTAGCGTTGGTCGAATTGCTTTTGTTGTTTCAACAGAAGGTGGAATGGATATTGAAACGGTTGCTGAAGAGACACCAGAAAAAATATTCACGCTTCCCATTGATGCTGTAGAGGGTGTTACTTCAGCTGATTGTGCAAGACTTTGTGATGCGTTGAAACTACAAAGTAGTGCGCGAGAAGATGGTGAAAAGCTTTTTTCGATTCTCTATAAGGCATTTTGTGAAAAAGATATGAGCCTTTTAGAAATCAATCCGCTTATTGTGATGAAAGATGGTCACTTGCGTGTTCTTGATGCGAAAGTTTCTTTTGATAATAATGCTCTGTTTCGTCATCCAGATATTTTAGAATTGCGCGATCTTTCAGAAGAAGATCCAAAGGAAATAGAAGCATCAAAGCATGATCTTGCTTATGTTGCTCTTGAGGGTACGATTGGTTGCATGGTTAATGGTGCTGGGCTTGCTATGGCAACAATGGATATCATTAAGCTTTATGGAGCAGAGCCAGCGAATTTTTTGGATGTTGGTGGTGGAGCATCAAAAGAAAAGGTGACAGCTGCTTTTAAAATTATTACGGCCGATCCAAATGTTAAGGGCATTTTAGTTAACATTTTTGGTGGTATTATGCGTTGTGATGTCATTGCTGAAGGTGTGGTTGCTGCTGTTCGTGAGGTTGGTTTAAAGGTTCCCTTGGTTGTTCGTCTTGAAGGTACTAATGTTGAGCAAGGTAAAGCAATTATCAATGAGAGTGGTTTGAATGTTATTCCTGCTGATGATTTAGATGATGCTGCCCAAAAAATTGTTGCAGCCGTGAAGGGAGCTTAAGCTATGTCAATTCTTGTGAATAAAGAGACAAAAGTTCTAGTTCAAGGGCTTACAGGAAAAACAGGAACATTTCATACAGAACAGGCACTTGCTTATCATGGTACGCAAATGGTTGGTGGCGTTAATCCTAAAAAGGGTGGAGAAACATGGGAAGGTTTAAAAGGCGAAACTCTTCCTATTTTCGCTAATGTTGCAGAAGCAAAAGAAAAAACAGGTGCAGATGCTTCCGTTATTTATGTTCCTCCTGCAGGGGCTGCGGCAGCTATTATAGAGGCTATAGAAGCTGAAGTTCGTTTAATTATCTGTATTACGGAAGGTATTCCCGTTATGGATATGGTTAAAGTGAAGGCGCGATTAGAAAACTCAAAGTCTCGTCTTATTGGTCCTAATTGTCCCGGTATTCTTACACCAAATGAATGTAAAATTGGTATTATGCCTGGTTCTATTTTTAGAAAAGGTTCTGTTGGGGTTGTCTCGAGGTCGGGAACTTTAACTTATGAAGCCGTTTTTCAAACGAGTCAGGAAGGTCTCGGACAAACAACTGCTATAGGGATTGGTGGCGATCCTGTTAAGGGTACTGAATTTATTGATGTGTTGGAAATGTTTTTAGCGGATGATGAAACCGAGTCTATTGTTATGATTGGTGAGATTGGTGGTTCTGCTGAAGAAGAAGCAGCACAGTTTCTGCAAGATGAAGCAAGAAAAGGTCGAAAAAAGCCAGTTGTTGGCTTTATTGCTGGCCGTACGGCTCCTCCAGGACGTACAATGGGACATGCTGGTGCTGTTATTTCTGGTGGTAAAGGTGGAGCAGAAGATAAAATTGCGGCAATGGAATCAGCAGGGATTCGTGTGTCTTCTTCGCCATCACAGATAGGTAAGACTTTGATGTCAGTTTTGAAAGGCTAAAAGAAAGTTTCACCTGAATAAGAAAAGGTTCTTAGATTCAGGTGAGAAAACTTGAGTATAAAAAGGTAAAACTTTTTTGAATGTTCGAATCACTGCTTGTTTGTAAGCATTTAAAGGTCAAAAAGAGATATAAGGAGACGGAATAAATGTTCCGGAGAAGTATATGGCAAGGCAGGACGAAATAAATAGCCTTTTTGCACAGACATCATTTCTTTATGGTGGGAATGCGGATTATATAGATCAACTTTATGCTCAATATGAAAAAGATCCTACCAGTGTTGATTCACAGTGGCGTGCTTTTTTTGAAGGACTTCATGATAATAAAGAAGATGTTCTTAAAAATGCTGAAGGAGCAACATGGCAGCGTGATCATTGGCCATTAAAAGCAGAGGGTGAATTGATTTCTGCTCTTGATGGTGATTGGTCTTCTCTTGAAAAATATTTTGGCGATAAATTAAAGGAAAAAGCAATAACAGGTGCTGCACAAAAGGGAAAAACTTCCAGTGAACAAGATATTATTCGTGCAACACGTGATTCCGTTCATGCAATTATGATGATTCGTGCGTTTCGAGAACGGGGACATCTTCATGCGCAACTTGACCCTCTTCAATTGGCCGAAAAACAAGAAGATTATAAGGAACTTTCTCCAGAAGCGTATGGTTTTACTCCAGCTGATTACGAGCGTCCCATTTTTATTGATAATGTTTTAGGGTTGGAATATGCAACTATTCCGCAAATGCTTGAGATTCTCAATCGTACCTATTGTTCAACAATCGGTGTGGAATATATGCATGTTTCTGATCCGGTTCAGAAAGTATGGCTTCAAGAACGCATTGAAGGGCGAGATAAAAAAAATTCTTTCACACACCAAGACAAGAAAGCTATTCTGAATAAGCTTATTCAGGCAGAGGGATTCGAACAGTTTTTAGACACTAAATATAAAGGCACAAAGCGTTTTGGACTCGATGGTGGTGAGGCGTTGATTCCCGCTCTTGAGCAGATTATCAAATGTGGTAGTGCTTTGGGGGTTAGGGAAGTTATTTTAGGGATGGCCCATCGTGGTCGTTTAAATGTTCTTTCACAAGTTCTTGCCAAACCGCATAGGGCTATTTTTCATGAATTCAAAGGGGGATCTTACAAGCCTGATGATGTGGAGGGATCCGGTGATGTCAAATATCATTTGGGAACTACCGCTGATCTGGACTTTGATGGTAAAAAAGTTCATTTATCGCTGTTGGCCAATCCATCTCATCTTGAGATTGTTGATCCGGTTGTTATGGGAAAAGCACGTGCTAAACAAGATCAACTTATGGGACATGCGCATACTGATTTACTCCCATTAAGTGAGCGTTCAAAAGTGATGCCATTGCTTATTCATGGTGATGCCGCTTTTGCAGGACAAGGCGTTATCCAAGAAACTTTTGGTCTTTCAGGTCTTAAAGGTTATCGTGTTGCAGGCTCACTTCATGTTATTATCAATAACCAGATTGGTTTTACAACATCTCCACGTTTTTCACGTTCTTCGCCTTATCCATCAGATGTCGCAAAAATGATTGACGCACCAATTTTCCATGTGAATGGTGATGATCCTGAGGCAGTTGTTTTTGTTGCCAAAATAGCAACAGAGTTTCGCCAGATTTTCCATAAACCAGTGGTTATTGATATGTTTTGTTATCGCCGTTATGGGCATAATGAAGGTGATGAACCTTCCTTTACGCAGCCGCTTATGTATAAAGCAATACGTAATCATAAAACAACACTTCAACTTTATAGTGACCAATTGGTAGCAGAAGGAATGGTTACTTCAGAAGAGATTGAGCAACAAAAAAAATTATGGCGCGATAAGCTTGAAGGTGAACTTGAAGCAAGTGCTTCTTATAAACCTAATAAGGCTGATTGGCTTGATGGAAGCTGGACGGGACTCAAAGCTTTTAGTAGTTCTGATGAGCAGCATTCTAGAACAACTGGTGTTGAATTAAAAACTTTAAAGGAAATTGGTCAGAAAATTGTTGAAATTCCGGCAGATTTTCACGTTCACAAAACCATTCAACGTTTTTTAAATAATCGTGCTAAAATTTTTGAAACCGGTGAGGGTGTTGACTGGGCAACTGCTGAAGCTTTAGCTTTTGGTTCACTTTGTTTGGAAGGAGCACCGGTTCGTCTTTCCGGTGAAGATGTTGAACGGGGAACTTTTTCACAACGTCATTCAGTTCTTTATGACCAAGAAAATGAGGCGCGTTATATTCCTTTGAATCATTTACAAAAGGGGCAAGCGCTTTATGATGTTGTTAATTCTATGCTTTCTGAAGAAGCTGTTCTTGGTTTTGAATATGGATATTCTCTTGCTGAACCACGAGGATTAACACTTTGGGAAGCACAATTTGGTGATTTTTCTAATGGTGCACAGGTCATTTTTGATCAATTTATTTCATCCGCAGAGCGTAAGTGGCTTCGTATGTCTGGTCTTGTGTGTTTATTGCCTCATGGTTTTGAAGGGCAAGGGCCGGAGCATTCTTCTGCACGTTTAGAACGGTTTCTTCAACTTTGTGCGGAAGATAATATGCAGGTTGCTAATTGTACAACCCCTGCAAATTATTTTCATATTTTGCGTCGACAAATTAAGCGTGATTTCCGGAAGCCATTGATTTTGATGACACCGAAATCACTTTTACGTCATAAGCGAGCTGTTTCTTTTCTCAATGAAATGGGGCCAGAAACAAGTTTTTGTCGTGTGTTGCTTGATGATGCAGAATGTCTCAAAGATTCTGTCATTAAGTTGCAAAAAGATAATAAGATTCGCCGTGTCGTTCTTTGTACTGGTAAGGTTTATTACGACCTTTATGAAGAACGTGAAAAAAGGGGTATTGATGATGTTTACCTCCTTCGTGTTGAACAGCTTTATCCTTTCCCTGCAAAAGTTTTGGTGAATGTATTATCGCGCTTTTTGCAGGCGGAAGTTTTTTGGTGCCAAGAGGAACCAAAAAACATGGGGGCTTGGTCATTTATTGAGCCTTATTTGGAATGGGTTTTGACGCATATTAATGCGCAATATTCACGTGCTCGTTATGCAGGACGTCCTGCGAGTGCGTCACCGGCCTCTGGGTTAATGGTGAAACACCTTGAACAACTGGCTGCGTTTCTTAAAGACGCGTTAGGTTCTTAATTTATTACTACTCTGATGTATGGAAAAATATTATGACTACTGAAATTCGTGTTCCTACTTTGGGCGAATCGGTTACCGAAGCAACGGTTGGCAAATGGTTTAAAAAACTTGGCGAAGCTGTCGCTATGGATGAGCCTTTGGTTGAATTAGAAACTGATAAGGTAACCGTTGAAGTTCCTTCTCCTGTTGCTGGGAAATTATCTGAAATCATTGCAAAAGAAGGCGATACGGTTGAAGTAAATGCTCTTTTAGGAGTGGTGAAGGCTGGAGAAGCTGGTATCTCCCAATCACTTTCACCTTCTGCTACACTTGTTCCAGCGGCTTCATCTGAATCGGAGAAGCCTGCTTTGAGCAGTGCAATGCCTCCTTCTCCTTCAGCAGCAAAATTGATGGCTGAAAATAATGTTGCAAAAAGCGATATTTCAGGTTCTGGAAAACGTGGACAAATTCTTAAAGAAGATGTTCTTGGTGGATTAAAACAAAGTACAAATGCTCCTACACCCTCTTCTTCTGCGACGAGTTCTTCGGCAACTCCTGTCCAAGAAACACGTGAAGAGCGGGTTCGTATGACGAAATTGCGTCAAACAATTGCTCGCCGTCTTAAAGATGCACAAAATGTAGCAGCAATGTTAACCACATTTAATGAGGTTGATATGTCAGCAGTGATGGATTTGCGCAAGCGTTATAAGGATCTTTTTGAAAAGAAACATGGTGTTAAACTTGGTTTTATGGGTTTTTTTACCAAGGCTGTTTGTCATGCATTAAAAGAACTTCCTGCTGTTAATGCAGAGATTGATGGGACAGATATTGTTTACAAAAACTATGTTAATGTTGGAATTGCTGTTGGAACGGATAAAGGGCTTGTTGTTCCAGTGGTGCGAGATGCAGATCAAATGTCATTGGCAGAGATTGAAAAAGAGATTGGTCGTTTGGGGCGTCTTGCGCGTGATGGAAAATTAGCCGTTTCTGATATGCAGGGCGGAACTTTTACCATTACCAATGGTGGTGTGTATGGATCGTTGATGTCAACACCGATTTTGAATGCACCACAATCTGGTATTTTGGGAATGCATGCGATTAAAGAGCGAGCAATGGTTGTTGAGGGTCAAGTTGTGATCCGCCCCATGATGTATTTAGCGCTTTCTTATGATCATCGTATTGTGGATGGGCAAGAAGCTGTGACTTTCCTTGTGCGTGTTAAGGAAAGCTTAGAAGATCCGGAACGCCTTGTTCTTGATTTGTAAAATACAGTTTTCAGGATGAAAGGAGAAACGGATGTCTTATGATGTGGCTGTGATCGGAGCGGGTCCAGGTGGTTATGTAGCAGCAATAAAAGCGGCGCAACTGGGACTTAAAGTAGCAATTATTGAAAAGCGTACAACATTAGGAGGAACATGTCTCAACGTTGGTTGTATTCCTTCTAAAGCGTTGCTGCATGCTTCAGAAGTGTTTTCTGAAACCCAGCATGGTTTTGAAACGCTTGGTATTTCTATTGGTAAATCTAAGCTTAATCTTGAACAAATGATGGTTCATAAGAAAGCTGTGGTGACAGCCAATACGAGTGGTGTTTCTTTTTTGATGAAAAAAAATAAAGTTGATACTTTTTTGGGGACAGCCAAAATTTTGAGTGCGGGTCATGTGGAAGTTGTTGCCAGAGATGGTAATAAACAAACAATTGAGACAAAAAATATTATTATTGCTACCGGTTCAGAGAGTTCAGGCATTCCAGGGGTGAATGTTGAAATTGATGAAAAGACTATTGTTTCTTCTACGGGAGCTCTTTCACTTGAAAAAGTACCAACGCATATGATTGTAGTAGGTGCTGGTGTCATTGGTTCAGAACTTGGATCAGTTTGGAGCCGTTTAGGTGCTAAGGTGACCATTATTGAGTATCTTAATAAAGTTTTGGGCTCAATGGATGGTGAAGTTTCACGGCAATTTCAGAAATTAATGGAAAAACAGGGGATTGAATATAAAACGGGTGCAAAGGTAACAGCTGTTACACAATCTGGCTCAACTGCTCAGGTGAGCTTTGAATCTGTCAAAGGTGGTGAATCTGAAACTTTAGAGGCTGATGTTGTGCTTATTGCTACTGGACGTTCTCCTTATACAGAGGGGCTTGGATTACAAGAGGCTGGTGTTCAGTTAGATGAACGCGGATTTATTGCAATTGATGCTCATTGGCAGACGAATGTTCCAGGAATTTATGCGATTGGTGATGTCGTAAAAGGGCCAATGCTAGCACATAAAGCAGAGGAAGAAGGCGTTGCTGTGGCAGAAATTTTGGCAGGTCAAAAAGGGCATGTTAATTTTGATGTTATTCCTAGTGTTGTTTATACACAGCCGGAAATTGCGAGTGTAGGAAGGACAGAAGAAGAGCTAAAAACTGCTGGTATTGAATATAATGTTGGCAAATTTCCTTTTATGGCTAATGGTCGTGCACGTGCAATGCAAAAGAGTGATGGGTTCGTTAAAATCCTTTCTGATAAAAAAACAGATCGGGTATTAGGGGGGCATATTCTTGGATTTGGTGCTGGTGAAATGATCCATGAAATTGCAGTTTTAATGGAATTTGGAGGTTCATCAGAAGATCTGGGACGTTGTTGCCATGCACATCCTACCTTATCAGAAGCCGTGCGTGAGGCAGCTTTGGCAACATTTGCTAAACCACTTCATATTTAAAAAGCTTTTAAAAAGTAAATTTTAAAAGGTACGGGGGGCAGAAAATATTTGTGAAGCATGCAACAACATTTTAAAACTTAAAAAAAGAATATAACCAATTGTATTGAAATGTTCCATTTGTTGTATGCTTTTCGATAGTTAATGTTTTAGATATCTGTTGTGCAGTTTTGATTGATTATTCTGTTGTGCACTATCGTTTAGAGCGGTGGTGTTTAGTCTATGTAAAGTTTTATATATGGGGTAGTTTTTATACTGTTATAAAATATTTAAGATAGGATTCTGAGCCTATCTGCGTGCTTTGTGTTAAGAAAACATCTCTCAAAATGCTTAAATCTACTTCGCGATGGTGTTCATGAATGGTATAGCTGTAAAGTTCCTCTTGAAATATATGAAATTCATTCAAACTGTTATAAGACCTATTGTGCACTATAATCTTTATGTTTAGTAAAAGTACACGCTGGTATTATAATACACTTTTTCAGTTCTCAATATTGCTAAAGCTCTTTATTATTTGAGAGTTTTCATAAGAGAATTTTTATTCTGTTCTTTTATCATTTTACCTCACACGCTCGTTTTGTTTGTGATGTGCAGACAAAAGATTTTAATTGCTTCAATGTGAGAGAGTTTGTGATTAAGAGAATTTTACAGTATTCAGCGTTATAAATCAACATGTTGTATATGATGGTGAATCATATGAAGAGAGAAGCCAAGAGGAATTCACCCAAAGAAATTGAATTGTTTAATGATTGGTGTGGGTTAAGGATCTTTGTCATTTAAGATGAAGAGGGGGGAGGGATTGAATATTCTACAAAATACCGCTCTTCTTTAAAAGAGCGGTATTTTTATATCTTTTGTTTATGACACTATCTTTTTGATGATAATGACAAGTTATACAGTGTGATTAAATTAGTTTTTCTTCTCTGTTTTTCTTGATCATTGCTCGCTATGTCTTAAAAAGATGCTATGTCTCTTCTTTAGGGTTGTTAAGAAATCGCAATTTTGCCAAAATATAACGAATAGCTAAAATTTTTTTGAAAACCATAATTACACGAGAATATTAAGTTTGTTTTCATTGGGCAGTTTTGTGATAACTTAAAAAATCAAGCATATGCTTTCTATAGGTATTAAAATTGTAATTTTTTATCCTCTTGTTGTTCTCTTATAAAAGTGGGAAGCCCCATATGATCAAGATATTTAAGGAAAGGGTGGGGTGGTAATTCTTCCACATTGACCATAGTTTTAACATCCCATTCACCTGTGGCAATAAGAAGAGCTGTTGCGGCTGCTGGTACGCCAGCCGTATAGGAAATGCCTTGTGCCCCAGTTTCATGAAAAGCTTGTTTGTGATCGGCTATATTATAGATAAAAATTTCTCTCGGGTTTCCATCTTTTTCGCCTTTAATAAGATCTCCAATACAGGTTTTTCCTGTATAGTCTGGGGCGAGAGAGGAAGGGTTGGGTAAGACGGCCTTTACGACTTTCAAGGGCACGACTTCTTGTCCTTCTGCTGTCTTAATGGGCTGTTCAGATAAGAGACCAAGATTTTTCAGAACCGTAAAAACAGTGATATAACGATCACCAAATCCCATCCAGAAACGGACATTCTCTACATCAAGATTTTTGGAAAGTGAATGAATTTCATCATGTCCTGTCATATAGGCTTTTTGTTTTCCCACAACGGGAAGATCCCATTCATGGCTGACTTCAAACATTTTATTGGAAGTCCATTTTTTATTTTGCCATGACCATACTTGTCCTGTAAATTCACGGAAGTTAATTTCTGGATCAAAATTTGTAGCAAACCAACGTCCATGATTTCCGGCATTAATATCAATAATATCAATATCTGTGATTTTATCAAAATAATCATCGCGCGCTAATGCTGCATAAGCATTCACTACACCTGGGTCAAAACCTGCTCCTAAAATAGCGGTTATACCAGCTTTTTCACATTCTGGACGCCGAGGCCATTCATAATTGCCATACCAAGGAGGTGTTTCACAAATTTTCAATGGGTCTTCATGAATCGCTGTATCGATATAAGCGCATTTTGTTTCAATACAAGCTGAAAGAACAGACATATTAAGAAAGGCAGAACCAACATTAATGACAATTTCACATTTGGTCTTTTGGATGAGCTTTATAGTTTCTTCTACATTCATGGCATTGAGCGAATGGCTTTTGAGAACACCTTGCTCTTTCATTGTGTTTTTTTCTTTAATAGAAGCAATGATGGCTTCACATTTTTTGAGTGTTCGTGAAGCAATATGAATTTCACCAAGAATATCGTTGTTTTGAGCACATTTGTGTGCAACAACTTGTGCAACACCTCCAGCACCAATAATGAGAACATTTTTTTTCATTGTAGGTCCATCTCCCTTTTTAATACTGTTGTATGACGTTTTTTATGGTTTATCTTTATGAAAGGCTTTCCTGATAGTCGTTATAGCTGAATTGGCGTTGAAGTGTTAATGTACCATCGCACTCTTTGAGAACAATAGCAGGCATTGTAACGCCATTAAACCAGTTTTTCTTGACCATTGTATAACCTGCTGCATCCTGAAAAGACAGTCTATCGCCTATTTTAAGAGGTTTTTGAAATTGAAATGTTCCAAAAATATCGCCGGCAAGACAAGATTTTCCACAAATCATAATTTCGTGTGGTCCTAGATTGGGTTCTAATTTGGCATTTTCACGATAAATGAGAAGATCAAGCATATGTGCTTCAATTGAGCTATCAACGATGGCTAGATTCTTTTCATTATACAATGTGTCAAGAACACTGACTTCTAATGTGGTGCTTTTGGTAATAGCAGCTTCTCCTGGTTCTAGAAAAAGAGTGACACCATGAGTTTTAGAAAATTGTTTTAAGCGTTTTGCGAAAGCTTCTAGAGGATAATTTTCAGCCGTAAAATGGATTCCGCCGCCAAGGCTTATCCAGTCAACAGCAGAAAAAAGTTCTGCAAATTTTTCTTCCATATATCCAAGCATTTGGTTAAAAAGATTAAAGTCAGCATTTTCACAATTGTTATGGATCATCAATCCGTTGATAAGAGGCAGAACTTCTTTGATAGTGCTTTGGTTTGTTTCTCCTAAGCGGCTAAAAGGGCGAGAGGGGTTGGCAAGATCAAAATTTGATGCGCTGATTCCTGGGTTTAACCTTAAACCTCTTTGAATGGTTTTTGTTGCATCAGAAAAGCGTTGAAGCTGTTGGATGGAATTAAAGATGATTTTATCTGCATAACCACAGGCTTCATCAATTTCATCATCTGCCCAAGCCACTGAATAAGCATGGGTTTCTTTGCCAAATTTTTCTCTTCCTAAACGTAGTTCATAAAGGGATGATGATGTGGTTCCATCCATGAACTCAGACATTAAATCAAAAACACTCCATGTGGCAAAACATTTTAAAGCAAGTAAAATTTTAGCTCCGGACATTTCCCGTAAACGAGAAATTGTTTGCATGTTTTTGATGAGTTTCGATTTGTCTATAAGATAGTAGGGGGTTTTTATCATCATTTATTCATTCTTTTTTGAAGGATCTTATTGCCAAGATCAACGTTTAGTACAAAGAGTAACAGAATGTCTCAAGAAAAAAGAATCTTAAGAAAAGAATCTGTTTCTGTCTAGCAAGAGAAAGGCTTTCTGTAATTACTGTTGTTTATTATGTTGAGTTTTTTGTTATGAGTATGAAAAAAAAATTATATTATGCTTTAGCTTTTGTATTTGTTAGCAGTTTTTTCATTATAACAACCACTCTTGTTAATTGGGGGCAAAATAGAAGTGACGCTAAAGCCAAACTGGTTACTCAGACTTCTGTCCTAGATAGTTCGGTGCCTCTGATTTTTACGGGGCGTAGAGAACTTAATGGTTTCAAAGGTTATCGTCATTATCGGCGTGGTTATCGTAAATACAGTGATAATTGGTGGTATCCTGAAGTGGCATTTGTTACATCACCGCACTTAAGCACAAAAGGCGCATCATTAAAAGTTGTACCAGATGCTAAAAAAGTGTTTTTAACGTTTTCTTCGGAAAAATTAGAAAAAAAAGAGCCATGGATGCTTAAACAACATATTGAATCTTGCCGTGCGCGTTATCGCTCTTATAATAAAAATGATAATAGTTTTCAGCCTTTTCATGGGGGGCGTAGGCAGTGTTTATCCCGCTTTTTTAAAGGATAGAAATTAAATAAAATTTTAATTGCTTCTTGTCGTGGGCGTTATTGTTCTTACAATAAAGAGAAGACTTGTGTGGTGCGCAGTATTTTCATGCAAGCATTGTTTTTTTTAAAAATTTAAATGCTTTTAAGTTTTATTAAATCTTATTATCATTAAGTGTGGAATGGGGGGTGAGAATATAAGTTTTTGTTTTGTCGATGACAAAATATTAAGGTAAAATGGAGTTTAAAGAATGACAACACGGGAAGCAATGTTGGTATTGCTCGTTTTGCTTCCCTTTGGTGGAAGTGCTGTCATTGGCTTTTTTCGTTCGACAGCAAAAAATAATGAAGCGTGGTTTGCTGGGGTCGTCGCACTTTTCTGTCTTATTTTTACAATAATGCTTTATCCGGAAGTTCGCGGAAACCACATAGTGCGTTTAGATATTTCTTGGCTTCCAGAATGGGGAAGCGATTTGATTCTCCGCATAGATGGTTTGTCGTGGCTTTTTTGCTTGCTTATTACAGGGATTGGGCTGCTTGTTGTCATTTATTCACGTTATTACATAGATCCAGCGGATTCTGTACCGCGTTTTTTTTCCTTTTTTTTGGCCTTTATGGGATCAATGATAGGAATAGTTTTATCAGGTAATCTCGTCTTTTTGGTTGTTTTCTGGGAACTCACCAGTATTTTTTCTTTTTTGCTGATCGGCTATTGGTACCATAATGCAAGTGCGCGTGAGGGTGCGCGTATGGCTCTAACGATCACAGGTTTTGGCGGCTTTGCTCTTTTTATTGGAGTTTTATTGATTGGGTATACTGTTGGCAGTTTTGATTTGGATAAGGTGCTACAGTCTGGAGATATGATCCGGTCAAGTTCTCTTTATAGTCCTATCCTTATTTGCATTTTATTGGGAGGGTTAACAAAAAGTGCGCAATTTCCCTTTCATTTTTGGCTACCCAACGCGATGGCTGCTCCAACCCCTGTATCGGCTTATTTGCATTCGGCAACAATGGTAAAAGCGGGATTGTTTTTGCTTGTTCGTTTATGGCCTGTGCTCTCTGGAACAGAATCTTGGTTTTGGCTGGTTGGCTTTTCAGGACTCTCAACTCTTCTTCTAGGTGCTTATTTTTCCATGTTTCAGCAAGACTTGAAAGGACTGCTTGCGTACTCGACTATTAGTCATCTTGGATTAATTACAACACTTTTAAGTCTTGGTAGTTCACTTGCATGTGTTGCGGCAATCTTTCATATGGCTAATCATGCTACTTTTAAAGCTTCTTTATTTATGGCTGCTGGCATTATTGATCACGAGACGGGAACACGTGATATGCGTAAACTGTCAGGGCTTTATCGTTCTATGCCTATCACAGCAACTCTTGCTTTAGTTGCGAGTGCAGCGATGGCTGGGGTTCCTTTGTTGAATGGTTTTTTATCGAAAGAGATGTTTTTTGCTGAAGCTGTTGAAACGCATATGGAATCATGGCTCGATTGGATTGCGCCTTATGTGGCAACGCTAGCTAGTCTGTTTAGTGTGACCTATTCTATACGCTTTATTCATGGCGTTTTTTTAGGACAAAAGCCTGACAATTTACCCAAGACTCCCCATGAACCACCGCATTTCATGCGTTTACCAATGGAGCTTTTGGTGTTTATTTGTTTAGCGGTTGGTATTTTTCCTAATTTAACAATAGGACCTATTTTAGATAATGCGGTCGTGTCTGTTTTAGGAACAATGACAATTCCTTATAGTTTGGCTGTTTGGCATGGGTTTAACACTCCATTAGTGATGAGTTTTGTTGCATTATTAGGGGGCGGATTGCTCTATGCTGTCGGGCATCGTTATTTTTTATCCTGTGATGATGGGGCTCCTTTTTTCCGTCACTTAAAAGGACCGCGTATTTTTGAACGCATTCTCGTAATTATTTCTTGGAAATGGGCCCGTGCGGTGGAATCTGCTTTGTCAACACGCCGTTTGCAGATCCAATTGCATTGGATTTTTTGGGTCTGTTTTGCCTTTGTTGGTCTTTTACTTTGGTGCGATGGTTTCATTCCAGTGGGGACATTACCGCTTTTTCCACTTGATATTCCTTTTCTCGCTCTTTGGCTGGTTGGCGGATTATGTGCGCTTTTAGTTGCTTGGCGAGCAAAGTTTCATCGTCTTGCTTCACTTATGCTTTTAGGGGGAGCTGGTTTGATGACTTGTGCAACCTTTTTATGGCTTTCTGCTCCTGATTTAGCAATAACACAATTGGTTGTTGAGGTTGTTACAGTCGTTTTATTATTGCTTGGTTTACGGTGGTTGCCTAAACGTTTGCATGACCCTGGGCCGGCTGATGTTCGTTTTTGGGTTCGCTTGCGTCGTTTCCGTGATTTCATCATATCCCTTGTAGGAGGTGCTGGTGTAGCATGGCTTTCTTTTGCAGTGATGACACGTCCCCAAGGTACAACGATTTCTGATTTTTTTCTAACGCATGCTTACTCAGATGCTGGTGGTCGCAATGTTGTGAATGTGTTATTGGTTGATTTCCGTGGTTTTGATACCATGGGAGAAATTGTGGTTTTGGGTGTTGTTTCCCTTACTGTTTTTGCCCTATTACGACGTTTTCGTCCTGCGCCTGAGAGTATTGATGCGCCTTTTCAACAACGTATCCAGAAAGCCTTTGATATAGCACAGCCTAATCGAAATGTGGGAGATACAGTATTGAATTATTTAGCTGTTCCTGCTGTTATTATGGGTTGGCTCTTTCCGATTATTATCGCTTTTGCTATTTATTTATTCATGCGAGGGCATGATCTGCCAGGAGGTGGATTTGTCGGTGGTATTACTTTGGCAATAGGATTTATTTTACAATATCTTGCACGCGATATTCGGTGGGTGGAAACGCATTTGAGAGTTTTACCTTTGCGTTGGATAGGCTTTGGCTTATTGTTGTCAGTCGTAACGGGGATGGGCTCTTGGTTTTTTGGATATCCTTTTTTAACATCCTTTTTTCGATATATTCATCTTCCGTTAATTGGGAAAGTTTCCATGGCATCCGCTTTTTTGTTTGATTTTGGTGTGCTTTCTCTTGTGTTAGGAGCAACTGTTCTCATTTTAATTGCACTTGCACACCAGTCAATTCGGAGTTACCGAATCGGTAAGAAACCTATTTTAAAAGAGAAGGAAAATTAATGGAAATTGTTCTTTCTTTGGGTATCGGTGTTTTTGTCGGATCAGGTATTTGGCTTGTTTTGCGTCCACGTACTTTTCAAGTCATTCTTGGTTTGTCCTTGATCTCCTATGGTGTTAATCTTTTTATATTTTCAATGAGTAGACCGCGTAGTAATGCTGCTCCAATTGTTGATCCTACCCCTGTTATTAATCCAGCTAATTATGTCGATCCTCTCCCACAAGCCTTGGTTTTAACTGCAATTGTGATTGGTTTTGCAACAACAGCTTTATTTTTAGTTATCTTGTTGGTTTCACGTGGTTTAACGGGTTCTGATCACGTTGATGGACGTGAGGTGCAATAATGGAAATAGGAGTGCATCATCTCCTTATTTTGCCTATTCTTTTGCCGTTAATCACTGGAGCACTTCTTCTTTTTTATGATGAACGTCGTGCAAGACTTAAATCATTCATCAGTCTTTCTTCTGCGGGACTGTTGGTCGTTACTGCCATTTTATTGATTATACGTACTCTTGAAATAGCACCGGCTTGCGATGTTTATCGACTTGGTAATTGGCCGTCTTCTTTTGGAATTGTTTTAGTCCTTGATCGCTTAAGCGCTATGATGCTTTTACTTTCCAGCTTGTTGGTGACTAGCGTGTTGGTTTTTGCGCGGGCTCATTGGTACAAAGCTGGTTCTCATTTTCAGTCACTAATGCAATTTTTTATGGTGGGGATAAATGGTGCTTTTTTGACTGGTGATTTATTTAATTTATTTGTGTTTTTTGAAGTTATGTTAACAGCTTCCTATGGGCTTGCTTTGCATGGTTCTGGTCAGACACGCGTGCGCGCAGGGTTGCATTATGTCGTGGTTAATCTTATTGCTTCATTATTTTTTTTAGTTGGTATAGCGCTCATTTATGGAGTCGTTGGTACTCTTAATATGGCCGATTTGGCTGTTAAAATAAAATATATATCTTCTACAGATATTGTTTTGTTCGAAATAGGTGTTGCACTTTTAGGTATTGCTTTTTTGCTTAAAGCGGGTATGTGGCCGCTTAATTTTTGGTTGGTGCCAACTTACAGTGCAGCAGTAGCGCCAGTTGGAGCTTCTTTTGCACTTTTGAGCAAGGTGGGTATTTATATTATTTTACGTTTAACGTTGCTATGGTTTGGTTCTGAAAGTGAATATTTTAACCATTTTGGTCATACGGTTTTGTTTTATGGTGGGCTTGCCACTATGATTGTTGGTTTTATTGGGGTATTGGCAAGCCAAGTTTTGGTGCGTTTGGCAGCTTATAGTGTCCTTGTCTCTTCTGGTACATTGTTGGCCGCGATCGGGATCGGCAATGCAGCACTGACAGCAGGTGCACTTTTTTATATTGTTTCTTCAACTTTAGCACTGGGAGCTTTTTTTCTTTTGGTAGAGTTGGTTGAACGCTGTCAAGATGTGGCTGCAAATGTTCTTGCTGTCACAATGGAGGTGTATGGTGACGATGAAGAGGAGGAAGAAGATGAAGTTGGCATCTATTTTCCGGTAACCTTGGCAATTCTTGGAGCTTGTTTTGGTATTTGTGCCATTTTGATTATTGGATTGCCGCCTTTTTCTGGTTTTGTTGCTAAATTTATGATGTTCATGGCAATTTTAAATCACAGTAGAGAGGATTTTTCTGTCTCTCTACCGGTTTACCAAGATTGGCTTTTTGTAGTTTTTGTCACTCTCTCTGGTTTTGCGGCTTTGATTGCATTGACACGAACGGGTATCCGAACTTTTTGGGTTTCTCTTGAAGGGCGTATTCCCCGTGTGCAAGTGATAGAATTTGCGCCTATTGCCGTTCTCCTTGCTTTGTGTTTTCTTATAACAATTGTAGCCAGTCCTGTTAGTCATTATATGTCTGAAACTGCTAAGACTTTGTATGAACCTCAAAACTATATTGGGAGCGTTTTAACGGATTTTTCTCTCGAAAATAGGGAGGTGAGTAAATGAATCGTTTTTGTCCTTCCCCTTTTTTCAGTGGTGTCATTGTCCTTATGTGGCTTATTTTAAATGGTTTTAGTTTAGGGCAATTTCTTTTAGGGATTTTAACCGCTTTGTTTTGTGGTTGGATGATACGGCTTCTGGAGCCGGAGAAGGCTGTTATTAAAAGCTGGAGTGCGGTTTTTCGTCTCGTTTTTCGAGTATTTATAGATTCTATATTCTCAAATGTTTCGGTGACTTGGTTTGTTTTAACAAAAAGGTCTCGAGAGCAGAAATCTGGTTTTATTGTAGTACCTCTTCTGCTTCATAATCGCACTGCTTTGGCTATTTTAGCATGCATCCTTTCGGCAACCCCTGGAACTGCTTGGGTTGCCTATAATAGTAAAAAGGGTGAACTTTTGCTTCATGTTTTAAATTTTAAAAATGGATATGATTACAAACAGTTGATCAAACAACGGTATGAGCAATTGCTTTTGGAGATTTTTTTATGAGTATGGTGATTCTTTATTGGGGGCTTTTCTTTTCACAGTTTTTTTTAAGTTTAGCGGTGATTTTCGCGCTGTTTCGGTTGATTTGTGGTCCACGGGCGCAGGATAGAATTGTTGGTTTGGATGCCCTTTATATAACTACTATTCTTTTGTTTCTTACATTCGATATTCGTTCAGGAACAACCGCTTATTTTGTCGCAGCTCTCATTATTGGATTGTTGGGATCTGTCTCAAGCATCGCTTTGGCGAAATTTCTTATGCGGGGGGAGATTATTGAATGAAAGATGATATATCGCTTGTGGTTGCTATTGCTATCACAGTTTTCTTAATATTAGGGTCTGGATTGACATTGATCGCAACGATAGGTTTGGTGCGTTTTTCCAATTTTTATAAGCGTTTGCATATGCTTTCAGTATGTACGAGTTGGGGCGTTGGTAGTATTCTTATTTCTTCATTTCTTTATTCAATATTTGTGGACCATTATTTTGTTTTTCATGAAGTGTTGCTAATGTTTTTTTTATTTTTAACAGCGCCGGTAGCTTCTATGTTGCTCTCACATACAGCAGCTTATCGACACCATTCAGAAGAACAGTCAGAAAAACCGCTGGCTCTTTTATTACACCAGACGGAGGAAAAGTTACCCACGTCAGAAGGAACATCAAGAGATGAGAGCCAGCGCGGTTCTTGAAATGTAAGAACCTTCTTTATTCTGTGCTTTTTTCTTCTACACAGTGGATGGGCTTTTCTTCTTTTGGATCATTAATAAGATCGTAAAATATGGCTTCATTTTTAGTTATCCACCAAATGTATTGACCACCCACATATTTTCCTCCAGAAGCGGCAATTACATTAGAACCAACGATGCGCTTACCGTTCCATTTTAAATCAACAAGCGCAATATTGCCAGCATTATGATAAGTTGCCTCAACATGCTCTTTGCTTGTTCCCATGTCGCATTGATAGGAGATGGTCTCTGTTGTTGGTTCTGGATCATTTGGTACTTCAATGACTAAAGAACTTGCTAATGCATTAATTGAACCGAGAAGGAACACACTTAAAGTAATGAAAAATTGTTTAGTAAAAGAAATTTTTTTCATAATATTTCCCGTGTTATTTAAAATAATAATGTTGACTCATCTTTACATAGGATAGGTTTTTTTTCTTCTGGATCCTGAGCAAGGTCATAAAGCGTGACTTCTTTGTTCTTCTCCCACCAGATGTACTGAGCTCCTGCAAATTTTGCTCCTGTTGCCGCGATGACATTAGCAGCAATGACACGATCACCGTTCCATTTGAAATCAACCAACGAAATATTGTCAGCATTAAGATAAACTGCCTCTACGCGCTCTTTACCTGTTTCAGTATCACACTGATAGGTAATGGTCTCTGTTTTGGGCTCTGGATTGTCTGGTACTTCAATGATTAAAGAACCAGCTAAGCTATTGTTTGAGCTGAAGAGTGATAAACTTAAAGCGGTGAAAAATCCTAAAATGTGCAAAGTTTTTTTCATGATGCTTCCCTATATTCCTAATATTGTGCACAAAGAATAATTTGACTGATACGATGGTGTCTACGGCAGGATTCGAACCTGCGACCCCAGGATTCATACCACTTCGATTTTCACCGCCAGCCTTATCGGCTGTTTGTGGTCTGGACTGTCTCTTCACCTTAAAGCTTTTGCTCTTTAGGTGCTGCCCGTTCAGTCTCTACACCTTTCTCTCATTTGAAAAGAGACTTGGCTCGGGATTGGCATATAGTCGCCCATGAAGCTTTCCCCGAATTTGAGCAGATTCACTTTGAGGATTTCTCCTCAAAGTGCCCAATTTCTTTAGGAATCCTGTGCTCTATCCTACTGAGCTACGCAGACATCATCATATTTAATCTTTAATAGAAGTATAAAAACGAATCAATTATATTCAATATGAATTAACGAATTTCTGTTAATTTTTGTTCCAAAAAGGATAAAACTGCATCTGGTGAAACATTTTTTGCAATAAATGATTGGCCAAGTCCGCGTGTTAAGATGAAAGTCAAATTGTTTTGCGAAACTTTTTTATCTTGGGCAATGAGAGTCATTAAAGTTTCAGCATCTGGTAGACCCCCTGGGATATCCTTTAATTGTGTAGGCAATCCTATAAATTTGAAGTGCGCTTCAATGCGTTGTGTAAGCGTGGGGCTTATTAAATTTAATTGAGCAGAGAATTGATGAGCTAGAATCATCCCAATTGCTACGCTTTCGCCATGGATTAAACGGTTGGAGTCATAAGCGGTTGCTGTTTCAAGCATGTGTCCAAATGTATGGCCAAGATTTAAGAGTGCACGCTCTCCCGTTTCGTACTCATCGCGTGCTACAATGTCAGCTTTAAATTGGCATGAGCGAACAATGGCCTCTGTTCGCATAGGGCCATTAGAGAAAATTTTCTGCCCATTTTTTTCAAGCCACTCAAAAAAGTCAGGTTGGTTAATGAGACCGTATTTTACTATTTCTGCGTAACCAGCGCGAAATTCGCGCGGCGGCAGGGTATCAAGAAGACACGTATCAGCAATAACGCATTGTGGTTGATAAAAAGCACCGATAAGATTTTTGCCATATTGGCTATTGATTCCAGTTTTTCCACCAACAGAGGAATCAATTTGTGCAAGAAGCGTTGTGGGCATTTGAATGAAGTTCATACCACGGCGGATTATACTTGCCGCAAATCCTGCTAGATCGCCAATGACACCACCGCCAAAAGCAATAACACAGTCGCCTCTTTCTAAACGCGCAGCAAGAATTTGATCGATGACAACTTGCAGGGTTGAAAATGATTTTGATTGTTCTCCCGCTTCTACAATAATAGGGACAGTATGAATTTTATTTTTTGTTAATTCTGCTTGCAATATCTCCAAATGAAGGGAAGCAACATTTGTATCTGTAACAAGCGCCAAGCGCGTTTGATGAGGATCTTTTTTATTAAGAGCATGTTTAATTTGTGAAGCAGCTTGTGTAATCAGACCCGGACCAATGATGATATCGTAACAGTGTTTGTCCAGTTTAACAGTAACGGTTTTGGTTTGCATGCTGGTTATCCCTATTGTTAATTTCTGTGTATAGGTAGTGCTGTACGGATCGTATAACATTTTGTGCTACGGTATGACGGCTTTCTTTATGACTGTTAATTGTTAAGTTTGCCTTTGCATAGATAGGATAACGCTGTTCCATGAGTTTTTGCATGGTTTCTTTAGGATTGGCTGTTTGAAGCAAGGGACGTGTCGGGTGCTTTGAGACACGTTGCATGAGGATATCAAGATCGACTTTTAGCCATATGGATATACCATTTTTGTGAATGGCTTTTCGGATATTTTCATTTATATAGGCACCACCACCTGTTGCTAAAACAAGGGGATTTTTTTTCATGAGGTTTAGAATAACACGCTGTTCAAGAGCACGAAATTCGGATTCACCATAAATTTCAAAGATTTCCGTAATTGTCATTTGTGCAGCTTTTTCAATTTCTTGGTCAGAATCATAAAAAGGTAAACGGAGCATGGTGGCGACGCGTTTTCCGATCACTGATTTGCCTGCCCCCATAAGACCAACAAGGACAAGTGCTCTTTTATCAAGGGACGATAAGAGCTGATTCTTTATTTGTGTTATGGGGACGCGTTTTGGTCGATTGCTTTTCATAACTTTATTTCGGCATTTATCCATCTTAAAGTCAATTCCTGTTAATCTTTGTGAGGCATAATACGAGATAGAATATTTTTGGGTAGGTTATTGTCTTATGCCAACATTGACTAGATTTTTGATGATTCTTTTCATTTTGCTTTCTGTTCTTTTCATTATAATGGGTGCTCTTGTGGTTTGGGTTGAACCAGTAACTGTGGATATGTACATTGATGTTCCCTTGGATTCATGGAATCTTTCTACGGAAGCGAATCAATGAAATGAAAAGTGGTGCTGTGATAGATCATTTTCTTGAGATGATGAGTGCGGAGAGAGGGGCTTCGTCTCATACGCTTGCGGCTTATCAGCATGATTTGCAGTGGGCACAAGACGAATTGTCTTCACACTCTGTTTCGCTTTTTTCAGCACAAAAAGAAGATTTAATTACCCTTTTGTCGCTTATGCATACTTTTGGTTTTGCGGCATCGTCGCAAGCGCGCCGTTTATCAACTTTGCGTCAGTTTTATCAATTCCTTTATGCTGAAGGGTTGAGAGCAGATGATCCCTCTCATGATATTGATGCACCTCGTCAGAGGCGTCCTTTGCCCAGAATCATGAGTGAAGATGCAGTGATAAAATTGCTTGATTTTGCGGAGTTAGAAGTCAATCAAGCAGACTATGGGTCCAAAGGTTATTTCCGTGCACTGCGTCTTCAGCTATTGATTGAAATGCTTTATGCAACAGGGTTACGTATTAGTGAGTTGGTGAGTCTGCCGGTTCAGTCTGTTCGAAGGAAGGAATACAGCGTTTTGGTTCGTGGTAAAGGCAAAAAAGAACGAATGGTGCTGTTATCAAAAAAAGCATGTCAAGTTCTTTCACAGTGGTTAAACTTGCGTGATCAGGGAAAGGATGCTACGAGTTCTTATCTTTTTCCTGCGCATTCCGAGACAGGATATATTGCTCGTCAAGTCGTTGCACGAGAGTTGAAAAATCTCGCTAGAAGAGCAGGGATAGGAAGTGATAGCTTTTCTCCCCATGTGTTGCGTCATGCTTTTGCTAGTCATCTTTTGCAAAATGGTGCTGATTTGCGTGCCGTTCAACATTTGTTAGGTCATTCTGATATTGCTACCACTCAGATTTATACCCATGTGTTGGAAGAGGGACTTTATCGTTTAGTCAATGAGCATCATCCACTTGCCGATGAGCAAAAGGCTCGTTAAAGAAAAGGTGATGTTTTTGAAAAAGACTTTATAAAGCAAATTATAAGTGTATAAGTGACACTGAATGAGTTGATACAAATGTATAATTATCTTGATTTTGAAAAACCAGTTGCTGATCTTGATGGGAAAATTCTTGAATTAAAAAAAATTTCTCAGGAAAAAGGCAGTCTTGATATGAGTGACGAGATTGCTCGTCTTGAAACGCGTTCCCAAACAGCGTTGCGCGATATTTATAAAAAATTATCGCCGTGGCAAAAAACACAAGTCGCTCGTCATCCGGATCGTCCCCATTTTATGGACTATTCTAAACGCCTATTGAGTGATGTTACGCCTTTGGCCGGAGATCGCAAGTTTGCTGAAGATGAGGCTATTCAAGCGGGGTTTGCACGCTTTAAAGGTGAGGCCATTGCTTATATCGGTCAAGAGAAAGGTCACGATACGGAAACACGTTTGCGCTATAATTTTGGTTCTGCACGTCCAGAAGGCTATCGTAAAGCTGTACGTATTATGGAAATGGCTGACCGCTTTGGTTTGCCACTCCTCACTTTTATTGATACAGCAGGTGCTTATCCTGGGGTAAGCGCTGAAGAACGTGGGCAAGCGGAAGCAATTGCTCAATCAACAGCTACAACTTTGCGTTTGAAAGTTCCTGTGGTTTCCGTTGTTATTGGAGAAGGCGGTTCTGGAGGGGCGATAGCAATCGCGGCTGCCAACAAAGTTTATATGTTGGAGCACGCAATTTACTCTGTTATTTCACCAGAAGGAGCAGCTTCTATCTTATGGCGTGATCCAGCTCGTGCAAAAGATGCTGCAATGAATATGCGTATTACCGCTCAAGATTTGTATCGCTTAAAGATTATTGATGGCATTATTTCGGAACCTTTAGGGGGAGCGCATCGTGGCAAAGAGATTGTCATTGATGCAACGGGTGATGTTATTTCAGAGGCTTTAAAAGCTATGGCTGGAAAAGATGGTCAAGTGCTTAAACAAGAGCGAAGGGAAAAATACCTTCAAATTGGTCGATCTCTAACATAGATTATTTTTTGTGAGGGGTGTTGGATTGGAGTTTTATTCGATGACATTTAGCAGATTCCTCGCTGTGTGTGTGTTGTTTGTAATGGGACTATTGACAGCATGTGAAGGAAGATTACCAGCCTCTATTCGCGCTAAAGTTGAGCAGCCGTTGCCGCAAGAAATCAAAAATAGAATGGTTCTGTATGATATAGATCCCTATGCACCGATTATGATGCGGTTTTTTAAGGAAGAAAATCTTGCTGAAGTTTGGAAGCAATCTCGTTCAGGACCTTTTATCTTGGTTGCTCGCTATGGCATTTGCAAATGGTCTGGTAAGCTTGGACCTAAATATAAAGAAGGGGATCTTCAGACACCAGAGGGTTTTTATACTATTAGCGCAAACCAAATGAATCCTTATTCAAAATATTATCTCTCTTTTAATATAGGATTTCCTAACCTTTATGATCAGGAAAATGGTCGCACAGGAAGCAATCTTATGGTTCATGGTTCTTGCTTTTCCGCAGGTTGTTATTCTATGAGTGATAAGAACATGGCTCAGATTTATGCGTTTGCACGGGATGCTTTTAAAGGAGGACAAAGAGAGTTTCAGTTGCAGGCTTTTCCTTTCCGCATGACCGAGGATAATATGTCACGTCATAGCAAGAATCCTCATTATCAATTCTGGATTATGCTTAAGAAAGGTTATGATTTTTTTGAAAAAAATCGTCAACCTCCAACTGTTGAGGTTTATGGAAAACGTTACGTTTTTAATCGCGATATTGATACAAATTCAGTTTCTCTAATGCAGTGAGTGGTATTGTATCCTACTGCACCGTAAACACTATCACTTAATAATGGTGATACAGGATATGCAAAAACTTTGCACATAAGATGTTTAAGTGAGTGGTCAATATTTTAAAGTGCAGAGTTTTTTCATAGAGCTTTATGTAAGTAAATCATATGAAGTGGGAAGCCAAGAGGAATTTTCTCAAAGAAGTTGGATTGTTTGCACATCGTTACTGGTATCAATCTTCGTTTTTAGTGAAGAGTAAGTTAATATAAAATGTACCTCTCTTTTTATTTCTTTCAAAGAGTTTTATTCTTTTATGCTGTGAAATATTGTCTTGTCGTGCTGTTATATAAGATACATTCACATATTTTAAAATGCGATATTGCCTCTGTCTAATTTTGGTTTTTTTCTTAACAGGGATTTTGATTTCAATTAGCTTGAATAAATATAGAGTTGAGCAGAATATTTTAGAACCAAGAATTTGGCCAATCGGTCTGTGAAATGAATCACATGAAATGGTTTGCAGATGAAGCGCATTTAGAGAGAAAACAATCTATTTGCAGATTGATGGGTATTAAATTTTGTATCATAACAATTTGATTTATAATGATAATTTAGTTTTTAAGTCAAATTAGAACCCTGAATACCGTAAGCTTCTCTCATTTCAAAGCCGTTCCATGTTGAATAAATTAAAACCATTTGCTTGCACGTTACAAGCGGGGATAGCCGCGTGGGTGAAACTGTGCAAGAAAGACTAAAATGCTTTTTACAAACCGTCTCAAGTACCAAGAGCTGTTTCAACATTGGGAATTAGCAAAGTGTGTAATGGTGCCGGTTTGCTCCTTTAAAAGCATAAAGATGGTGGTGCTAATGAATTTAATGTTATATCATTGAAGGGGAGAAAAAATTAAAATTTTATTCCTGGAATGACCAGGGGATTTTCTAAGAGAGCTGTTTTGTCTGCAGTATCTATTGCTGGTTTATTAAAAAAAGCATTGAGGAGCTTTTGTATTGCGTCTTTTTCAACACCATCGGCAATGATGACGAAACGTGTTTGTTTTATTCCTTTTGGCCATGCTGGCAATCTTATGGGAGGATGAAAAAATGTTTGTACGCCATGTAATACAAGTGGGCGATAAGGGTCATCACGTAATGCGATAATTGCTTTAATACGTAATAATTTTGTACCATAACGCTCTTGTAGGAGATCTAAAAAAGCCTCAATTGTGGCGTAATCAACAGGACCCTCACAGTTTAGTGAAAAGGTACGAATGGTTTTATGGGGGCTATGATCATGTGGGGTAGTCGTAAGATTTTGTTTAAGTTTTGTATTTTCTACTTTTTCATCCCATAATGTGTTATTTATTAATAGATTTGAACAGAAATCTTTAGAATGGGCGTCAATGATTTGTGCTGTAGGATTCATTGTTTTAAGTGTGCTAAGGAGTGCATCTGAAAGCGTTTGTGGGTCTCTAAGATCTGTTTTGGTGAGAATGATTTTATCAGCAAATATTAATTGTTTATATATTTCAGGATAGCGCTCACATATGGAAAGTGGGCTTAATGTATCAAATGTTGCAAGAACAGCATTTATGGACAATGTTTGAATAAACAATGGGTGGCTTAAAAGTATTTGTAAAATAGGGGCGGGATCAGCCATCCCTGTGGTTTCAATGATAATATGATGGAGTTGTTTGATCTGTCCTGTCTGAACGCGATTTATTAAATCAATTAATGTGTCGATGAGATCACTGCGTAAATTGCAGCATAAGCAACCATTGGCAAGCTCAATAATTCCTTCTGTTGTTTTTTCAACCAGAAGGTGGTCAATACTGATTTCGCCGAATTCATTGATGATAACAGCACATTCTGTTAGAAGAGGGTCTTGTAGCATACGGTTGAGCAAAGTTGTTTTGCCAGAGCCTAAAAAACCCGTAATAAGCGTGAGAGGGATGCGCTTTATTTTCATGTTAATCATCAATCATAGTTTTGTTTTTAAAAAATATATCTCAGTATGTCTAACCAATTTATAATGATGTCCGTGAGGGATGTAATGGTTAATCCCTCATGAGATCCATTGTACCACTATCTTTACGCTTATAAAGGTAGGTGCACGTGGGTATATTATACACTTTTTAGCGTCAATGTTATGATAATTCTTGGTTCTTGAAAGGACTTATAGGAAGGATTTTTATTCCTTGTTTTAATTATTTTATCTACATGTTCATCCACCTTGTGGCGCGCAAGAGACTGGTTTTATTGATTCAACAAATACAGATTTGAAATGAGAGAATCTTACAATACTTGTGGTTTTGACATAAGGTACAAAATAATTAATTATCATTATAAATCAAAGTATTATAATTAATTGTAGATTATGATTTATGGCTTTTTATAGAATGGTTTGCGTGCCTTTTATACGGAATATAGGGTTTTCTTAGTGGTTTTACTGTCATTTTAGGTGTTTGTGGCGTACGAATGAGGTGTACTGATAAAGGATGAGAAAAAGAAGGTGGAGCAATGATAAAAGGTGAGGTGAGAATAATATTTCCTTGATCATCATATGATTTTGCATGCATTTTTATGGCTTCAGGTGTGCATGTTTGTTGTCTCATATTGTTGGCTTTTGTTATGTTGCTCCCATAAGGTTTTAATGTTGCTAGTGTTAATTGGGGGTTTCCTTGGTGCAAAAATCCTATTTCAAGAAGTTGTGCAGCTTTTTCTTCTCTTTCACTTATGTTGTTAGCACCTAGAATGACAGCAATAATTGTACGTTTATTGCGGGTGGCTGAGGCAACAAGATTAAAACCAGAGGCACAAATAAAGCCTGTTTTCATACCGTCTATCCCATAAAAACGGCCAATGAGGTTGTTTGAGTTATGTTGGATTTTTCGATTATTACCAAAATCAATGGCTGGAATAGAAAAATAATGAGCATATTGTGGAAATTCTCTACGTATTTGAACGGCTAAAAGAGCAATATCGCGTGCCGTGGAATAGTTTTGAGGATCTGGTAAACCACTTGCGTTCGCAAAATGGGTGCCAAACATGCCTAAACGTTTAGCTTCGCTATTCATTTTATGTACAAAATCTTTCTGTGAACCCGCAACAGCTTCACTCATGGCAATGGCTAAATCATTGGTAGATTTAACCATGGTGATACTTAAGGCTGTATCAAGTGTGAGTACAGAACCAGCTTTATAGCCTGAACGATATGAGGGAGCTTTTGCGGCGTATTCGCTGATGGTGATATGTTTGTTTGGTGAAACTTCTCCTCGGCTCATGGCACGAAAAATAACATAAGCGGTCATTAATTTTGTCAAGGAAGCAGGATACCAACGCTCAAAAGCTTGATTATGTTTTAAGATACGCCTCGTTGTAACATCAACAGAAATAAAAGGCTGCGCTAAAGCAACAGCGCTGGATAAACTCAAAATCACAGAAAAAAATAAATTATAGAAGAGACGTTGCATTAATTTAAATCTAGTTCCCTCTTATTCGTTATTTAGAATTGTTTTAATGTAGCACACAAAGCTTTTAAGTCTAGGATAGGGAGGAAAGATGGTTAATTGCTGTATCCGTTGTGTCTGTGGGATAAAAACCAACACTCATTTTTATTTTCCCCTTGAATTTGGTTTGATGACTTAAGTATCTCAAGAAATACTTTTTAAATAATGAAGATTGTACAAGATTTCATGTTCTTGGAGGGATTGAATTTCTCAGAAAGGAATGAATCTGTATAATCATGCATTTTTCTTGCTCTCCTGTTAGGATAGCCCTTGGCACTTGAGACGGTTCGTAAAAAGCATTTTAATCTTTTCTTGTATCGTTTTATTCACACAGATATCCCCGCTTGTAATGTGTAAGAAAATGATTCTAATTGATTCAACCTAGAATAGATTTGAAATGAGAGAATCTTACGGTATTCAGGGTTCTCATTCAAGTTGAATAACGCTAAAACATCCTTATAAGTCAATGAGATGTATGTTATTTAAATGATTTTAAAGAGAGGAAGAATTCTTTTTCAAAAAAATTTACACATTGATTATTTCTTATCATGTACATGTGTTTTATAATTTTGAATTAGAAAGTTTGAAGTATCTTTCTTATATTTTTGTTCCCTATACTCCGCTCAATATACAAAGTTATGCATTATTCTTATCAATTAGTGCATTGTTTCATGATGATTTAGTTTTTGAAGTTTCTGAACAGCGTATGGTGGCATAGGAGGAGGGGTAGGATCTTGAGCTGCTAAGAGAAGCAGTTCATCACACGCTTTTTCAGTTTTTTGGACAAGTTGATCTAGAAAATCACGTTTGCTTAAACCCGCTTCTATCGGGGGAAGAATACGGACACGAATTGTTCCGGGATAGCGGCGAAAATTATTGCGTGGCCAATATAAACCCGCATTGTGTGCAATAGGGACAACTTGAAGTCCTAATTCATTATAGAGCGCGACAATTCCTGACTTATAATCTGGTTCTTGACCGGGTTGTCGGCGTGTTCCTTCGGGAAAAATCAAGATTTGGCGCCCTTGTTTTACTTTCTCTTTTGCTTTTTGTATAATCATTTTTAAAGCTTTGATGGGTGTTGTGCGGTTAATGGGGATAATTTGCGTTTTTGCCATATACCAGCCAAACAATGGAATCCACATCAATTCACGTTTTAAAATGAGAGTGGGATCATCAAAATAAGGAACAAGACTGAAAGTTTCCCAAGCTGATTGATGCTTTGGAGCAATGATATAGGGGCCTTTGGGAAGATTTTCTAAACCTTCAATCTCATAACTTGTGCCTGCGATGTATTTTTGCAAAAAGAGTGTAACGCGTGCCCATGTTTTAGGGACAATCCATGCCTTTTTGCGGGGCATTAAAAAATAAACGGGAGCGTAAAGAATCATTTGTATGAAAGTTGTTGTATAAAAAGCGAACGTAAAAAGAATAGAACGAAGGATAAGCACTACATTTTCCATTTTATATCTATAAGAAGACTTCATATATAATATAATTCACATGAGAAAACATCTTCTTTATGTTTTCTCAAGCATCTATTTTTTCGGTAACTCATTTTCCGATATTTAAAAACAGAAGGAAAGAGGTTAATGGAATTACAAAAAGATAAACTTTTTATTCCACGGATTTTATCTATTGCGGGAACAGATCCTTCTGGTGGCGCTGGAATGCAGGCGGATTTGAAGGTTTTTTCAGCTATGAAAACTTATGGTATGAGTGTGGTTACAGCTGTTGTTGCACAAAATACTCAGGGTGTGCGTTCTTTTCAGGCATTAGATGCTTCTTTTGTTGCAGATCAAATTGATTCTGTTTTTGAGGATATCCATGTTGATGCCGTTAAAATTGGTATGGTTGCAAATGCTCAGATTGCACAGGTTATTGCAGAACGTCTTGCTTATCATAAAGTGCGTTTCATTGTTTTTGATCCGGTTATGGTTGCAAAAAGTGGTGATGTTCTTTTAAAGTCTGATGCAATTGAAATTATGCGTGATGTTCTTGTGCCGATGTCAACTTTGATCACGCCAAATTTGCCTGAAGCTGCACTGTTATTGGGGGGTGAAGTGCAATGGTCTTTAGAGACTATGTATCAATATGCTCCACGACTCTTGGCGCTAGGGTGTCATGCAGTTTTGTTAAAAGGGGGACATTTGAATACGCTTACCAAAAATAGCACAGAAAATTACGATTGTTCTAGTCCAGACCTTTATTGTGATTGTGAAAACCTTTTTATACTTGAAGCTTCTCGTCTTTCAACTACTCATGATCATGGGACAGGGTGTACCATTTCTGCTGCCATTGCAGCTCTGTTACCTACTCAACCTTTGGATTGCGCTGTTAAACAAGCAAAAGATTATTTGCATGGCGCTTTAACTGCTTCAGATGCTTTAAAAGTAGGGAAAGGGCGAGGGCCGCTTCATCATTTTTATGCATTATGGAAAGATTAATACAACGATTGATTGTGAAAAATCTTCACTCTATGAATTTGTTTTGTCATTATATGATGTTTTGGACTTATGACTGATAAGTGTTAGCGCATTGTAGCTTAACAGTTATTTTGTATTAAGAAGGATAAGAAAAAATGTTATAATTTGCTTCTTTTATATATTTTTTACGATTAATCTATCCTGTTTCAGAGGCAATTTTGAGTATAAAAAAGAGAGCAAGGAATTGTAAAATCAGGATTTGATAGCAAAAAGAGTAGAGGGAAAGACCTTTTACAAGGCGATATTAAAGCTGGCGGATCCTGCTATATTCGCTGTTTCTTATATTGGTGGCAAAACAGGGTGAGTCAAAATCGTCATCAAAATTATTATATATCTAACATTTACATAGTTTTTGTCAGCATGGATAGGGTTTTCTAAATAGAAATTGATACTTCCTGATGGAATTATTAATGATCTTTCAGGTGATGTGGTAAATTTTTTTCGGATATTACAACGTCATTATCCTTTTTTATGGAACTGCTTTATAGAATTATTGGCGTTTCAGATGAGTAGCTATGAGGAGTTTCAACATTTAATACAGCAAGATCTAGAAACTTTTACGAATTTAGAGCGGATTTTAAGGTTTTTATATTTATAGTGATTCAGTTTTAGCGAGAAGGTAGTCGATTGCACAATCGGAGTTTCAATAGACCTGTAGCGTATGGTTTAATCTTTTCAAAATTGAATTTTTATTCTGTTGTTTAGCTGATGTTACCATTAAACATTTAAAATGGTCTGATTTTATTGTGCACTATGACGGTTTCAATACTTTATGTTACCTTATCTTGATTTGAAGTTATGTTCCTCATGTAAAATAGAATGCACTTAATATTGTTAATTCACATGTCTATTTTAAAGAGATTTCTCTCAAAGTGTGTCACATCCATTTTATAATAACGTTCGTGAATGGTCTAAAGCCTTTATGAAGTGTATAAAGCTATTATGCTTCCCATTTTTACGTTTTCAAGGTGAAAGGGGTACCTCCCTATACTATTTTAGCTCCCAATGTTGCGATAATCTTTGGTATTTCAGAGCGTTCAGAAGAAGAGTTTTTATTCCTTTCTTCAAGTGAATTTTATTGATGCCTCAATTTTTCCTGTTATGCGTGAGTAGATGATTGTGAGTGATTTTAATGTATAGAGATTTGAAATGAGATAATCCTATGATATTTGAGACGCTTGCTCAATATGAATAATGATAAATTATCTTTATAAATCAAGTTATTAATTTATTTTTGTGTTGAAGATTATTCTGGATAAGAATTTGTTCAAGAAAGAGGATTATCAAATGATGTGCCAGAAATCCCAAAAACTTAATTTACTCTAAATAATAGGTGAAAACAGTTTATTTCGTTTGAAAATAATTACAATTAGCGTGAGGGATTTTTCATCATCAACTGTGACATAGAAAAAGAAACAATACACATAAAGGACCTTTAAATGATCTTTGAAAGATTTTTTAAGCTCCTTTGGTTATTTTATAAAGCGAAAATTTTTTCTATTAATTAACTAACAGACTAACCATCTAACAAATTATGATGCAACTGTCGTTTTAAATGTTTGCTTTCGAGCTCTTCATAAATATCAGTAACAGACAGTAGATTATCGATCATATAAAAAAATTACATTTGTTCAACTTAGATTTGTGATAGATATATTTATTTAAGACAAAGTAAAAAATAAGAAAATTTGAGTGAGCCATTTGAAACAATTATGTTTATAAAACTGATTTTAGCTTTTCACTATCAGTATTAAAGGCGATTGGCCAAGCTTTCTTGGTTATATCGATTGCTTGATCATATTTGAGTTCTGCTGAAAATAATAAATTCTTTTAATTGATGAGCAAAAAAGAATTCAGAGCTAAACCACTATGTGTTTATTGGAATAAATTTTAAATTCACCAAAGTTTGTAAAGCCCAATTTTTTATAAATGCTAATTCCCTCGTGAGAGGCTTGCATACCAATAACATGATATCTCTTTCTTTTTAAATGCTCAATAGCAATTTTTGTCATGAATGTCCCAATACCTTTTTTCTGAAAATCTGGCTTGGTGACAATATCATACAATCCACCAATCCCATCCGCTTTAATACAAAAACATATTGCTATAGGATTGTTATTTATATAACCAACGAACATCTCTACATCAGAGTCTTTTTTATAACAACGCCCTATTGTTTCATAAAATATAACTGCTTCTTCATTAAAAGGCTCGAAGACTGATGCCATAACATTTCCATAATCTCTAAAATCTTGAAGTGATTCAACTTCCTTGATTTTGAAGCTATCTGGCATAGAAGTAACATGTGAGTCTATATCTTGCGCTAAAGCTGCCATTCCTACCTCTGTTTCAACATGCTCTAAGCCAATAGATAAGAGAACTTCATCAACTTTATAATGAGATGAATGAGGTCCAACCCACTAAACTAAAGGTAGTTTCTGCGCATTAAAGGAAGCGATTATAGATTTTGCCTGCTCTACAGGTATAGTTTCTTGTAAATTTTTAGAAGAGATAATATTGAATGTATCTGAAGCGAATGTTGAATTAATAGAAGACACGCCATTTGAAAAATCAACAACCTTCATTTTAGGGCACAATTTTGGTAAAAAACGTACTTTTGAACAAAAATTATTCATCTAATGATAAGTCAATTTTTGATTTGTTTAACATTTGTTTTTCTTGTCATTGCTCATCATTTCTAATTAATCTTTTATACGGGGGCTGTAAAAAATCCGTCTAAGTTAAAAATTATTATCTTAAATCTAAGCCCCCAATCCAATAGATGCTTCATAAGAAATTACGAATCTTAGAAAAACTTTGAAAAAAAATAAATTGATACAAGATCGAGTGGAAAAATATACAAAACCTGCTGGCAAGCTACATACAGCTACAACAACCGATGACAAGCTATAACTCCACACAAGAACGAATAAATACAAAATTCAATGGAGCGGGCGATGGGATTCGAACCCACGACCCCAACCTTGGCAAGGTTGTGCTCTACCCCTGAGCTACACCCGCTTACCGATTCGATATATGTCTTGTCTGTATGGCGTAGGCTTCTACGAATTGCAACAAAAAAATATCATTTTAGTTTGATTTATTTTGTCCATGTTTAAATAAAATGAAATAAAGATTGATTTTAGAAAATTCTTCAGTAATAGATTATTCTTTTTTTAATTTTTGCATGGAGAGGGGTGGAATATAATGTTGAAGAGAATAAATATATTAGGGATTATCATTGCAACTGTTTTTATGATGAACAGTGTTGCAAAGGCAGATGACCAAGTTAAACGCGTTAAAGTTGCAATAACGCAAATTATGGTCCATCCTGCTGCGGATGCCGTTCGTAAAGGTGTGGAAGATGTTCTTACAGAAAATGGTTATAAGCAAGGTGAAAATTTTCAACTTACCTTTTTATCAGCGCAGGGTAATATTTCAACAGCAACGCAAATTGCACGTAAATTTGTTGGTGATAAACCCGATGTTATTGTAGCAATTACCACGCCTTCAGCACAAACGATGCTTGCGGCAACAAAAACAATTCCTATCGTTTTTGCGGCGATTTCTGATCCTATCGGAGCTAAAATCGTTTCTTCGCTTACCAAACCTGGCGGTAATATGACGGGGAGTTCTGATCGTATAGATGTTGCAGAAAGTGTTAAACTTTTACAAGAAGTAAAACCAGATTTGAAAAAAATTGGTTATCTCTATAATGCTTCTGAAGCAAATTCTGTTTCAACACTTAAGGTGTTAAAAGATGCGGCAAAAAAAGTTGGAATTGAAATCATTCCTTCATCAGCACCAAAACCTTCAGATGTTCAGGCGGCAACACGGGCTTTAATAGGTAAGGTAGATATCATTTTTATTCCCGCTGATAATACGGTTCTTTCTGTTTTAGAGGGGGCAGTAAAGGTCTCACAGGAAGCAAATGTTCCTGTATTTACTGTTGATGCTAATTCTATTGGACGCGGTCCCTTTATGACGCAAGGTGTGAATTTCTATGATGTAGGGGTTGATGCTGGGAAGTTGGTTGTGCGTATTC
The DNA here is from genome assembly GCF_042195565.1 of Bartonella sp. AP88XZML. Classification (NCBI taxonomy): domain Bacteria; kingdom Pseudomonadati; phylum Pseudomonadota; class Alphaproteobacteria; order Hyphomicrobiales; family Bartonellaceae; genus Bartonella; species Bartonella sp. AP88XZML. Next base: position 262,138 of record NZ_JBHIOQ010000040.1, read on the forward strand.
TAAAGGGTGAAAAGCCTGGTGATATTGATGTTGTGCAGGCGGCTAATAATGACATTCGAATTGATATGAAAGCAGCAAAAAAAGCGGGGATTGTTATTCCGCAGGCAGTTATTGATCGTGCAACAAAAGTGATTCAATGACTTTCATTGATAGGATGTTGATACAATAAAATACGTTAAGTTTTCATGGGGATTGTCTTTACATGAATATATTTGCGTTTTCTGGCGCTGTAGAATTAGGTCTTATTTATGCGTTTGTGGCTATAGGGGTTTATCTCTCTTTTCGCGTTTTGGACTTTCCTGATTTAACAGTTGATGGCTCATTTCTTCTTGGGTCTTGTGTCTGTGGCGTCTTGATTCTTTTAGGTTTTAATGCATGGACAGCTATGGCATGTGCTTTTTGTGCAGGCATGGTAGCTGGTTTATTAACCGCTCTGTTGAGTTTGCATTTTGGTATTTTGAATCTTTTAGCTTCTATTTTAACAATGTCGGCACTTTATACGGTTAATCTTCGTATTATGGGAATTATGGGAGGGTCTAATGTTAATTTAGCTCTTGCTGATACGGCGTTAACGCCCTTTTATAATCTGTTTGGTTTGTCTGATATTTTTGTGCGTCCTCTTTTCGTTGGTATTGTGTTGCTCGTTATGGCGTTTTTGATTTGGCGCTTTTTGGAAAGTGAGATTGGTCTTGCTATGCGTGCAATGGGCGCTAATCCACGCATGGCGACGGCGCAAGGTGTTCATACATCAGCATTGATATATTTTGGAATGGGGCTTTCCAATGCGTGTGTGGCACTTGGTGGTTCTCTTTATATTCAAACTGCGATTGCAACAGATATTACCGGTGGAATTGGAACAATTGTTTTTGGATTGGCAGCCGTGATTATTGGTGAAACTCTCTTTCGTACGCGCAATATTTTTTGGATTATAATCAGCTGTATTGTAGGGTCTGTACTTTATCGTGTGGCGGTGCAATTTGCATTTGAAGCAAATGGCATTGGTATTGATACGTCGACAGATCTTCAGTTTATTACTTCGTTGTTGGTTGTTTTAACCCTTATTGTGCCACGCTATTGGAGGAGGCATAAACGTGATTGAATTTTTTCATGTTGGGGTCACATTTAAACCGCAAACACCTTTGGAAAAACAGGCTTTAATTGATATTAACCTGAAAATTGATCAGGGTAGTTTTGTTACGGTTATTGGTTCAAATGGTGCTGGTAAATCAACTTTGCTCAGTGTTTTAGCGGGTGCAACGCTTCCCTCAACGGGGAAAGTGGTTATCAATGGACAAAATGTTTCTAGGCAATCAGTCAGTGAACGCGCTGGAAAGATTGCTTGTGTTTTTCAAGATTCTTTAGAGGGAAGTTGTGGTTCTTTAACAATTGAAGAAAATTTGGCTCTTGCTGCTCTTCGAGGAAGTCGTCGTGGTTTACGTGCGGCTTTAAATCATGAGAAACGGCAATTTTTTCGAGAGAAAATTGCTCAATTAGGCATTGGTCTTGAAGCATATATTCATAATCCTATGGATAGTTTGTCAGGTGGGCAACGCCAAGCAGTTTGTCTTGTGATGGCAACATTAGCACATGCGGATGTTTTATTGCTTGATGAACATACCTCAGCGCTTGATCCTGGAATGGCTGATTTTGTGATGCGGTTGACTGAAAAAATCGTTGAAGAGAAAAAATTAACGACTATCATGGTGACTCATTCTATGCGTCAGGCTCTTGATTATGGCGATCGTACCTTGATGTTGCATGGTGGAAAAGTGATTTTGGATGTCTGTCATGAAGAGCGTAAGGGCTTGGATGTAAATGATTTAATTGGCATGTTTCAGAAAGTTCGCGGGGAAGTTCTTGATGATGATGAACTGTTAATGGATTAATAGTGTGGCTCAGAAAAAAGCACATGAAGTTGATCAGTTTCTAATGCGCTTTTCACGTGCTTTTCCTATTGTTCTCATTTATGGGCCAGATCGTGGTCTTATTTGTGAGCGTGCACAATGTTTTGCAAAACTTACACGGGTAGCAATAGAAGATCCATTTTCGACAATTCGTTTGGATGCTGCTGAAATTGATAAAGATCCTGCACGTTTAGAAAATGAAGCGCGTACGTTATCGCTTTTTGGGGGAGATCGTTTGATATGGATCTCTAATGCTGCTAACCAAAAAGGTTTTCTTGCTGCCTTAAAGCTTTTAATTGAGAAACCACCAGAAGCTTGTTTTATTCTCATTGAGGCAGGGGATTTAAAAAAAGGAACAGGGTTGCGCAATGCTGTTGAAACAGCATCAAAAGCGATGGCTTTGCCCTGTTTTGCCGATGATATGCGTTCTCTTGACGGTTTGATTGATGAGGTTTTAGGACAGTTTAAGAAGACTCTTTCTTTAGATGCACGTAGATGGTTGCATGAATGTTTAGGGGCGGATCGCCTTGTATCACGAGGTGAATTAGAAAAGCTTTGTCTTTATGCTGCAAATGTTCGTATTACTCTTGAAGATGTGAAAGCTGTTGTAAGCGATGTCAGTGCTCTTTCTCAAGATGAAGTCATTGATGCTCTTTTATTGGGCGATATATCAGGCTTTGAAGCGCATTTTAACCGACATGCAGCAGTGCAGGGGGCACTTTTTTTAATTTTGAGTACAGCTCAAAGGCATTTTCAGCAATTACAGCTATTGCGTTATCAGGTAGAGGTTGAAGGAAATTCACCTTTTACGGTGGTTTCTCAGGCACGTCCTCCCATTTTTTTTCAACGGAAAAAGATCGTTGAACAAGCTTTAAAATATTGGAAGTTAGAACAAATTTCTTATGCAATGGAAAGAATTCAGAGTGCTGTTTTAGACAGTCGTAAAAATCCACTTTTGGGCGAAGCTATCATTCGTCAAGTTTTGTTAGGGCTTACAATTATTGCACGACGCCAGATGGCAGCTTAACAGCCTAGAAATATAATGATTTTTTATTTTTGGTATACCACAGAGGTATTTTCAGTAATTAAAACTGTTATGCTATCAAGTAGAGGTTGAGGGAACTTGTATTTTTGAGGATGTATTTTAGGAGCTTGAAAGCTTGATAGAAATTTTTCTTCAAAAGAAATAGTTTATTTTCAAAAGGCCATTTTGAAACAGTTTTATTATTTTGTTGTGTCGTAAAATACTGTTTTTTAGGGTAGTGATACGAGGCCCATATCAAATTTTATGTGTTCGATGTTTTTTTGTGTGGGTATTTGGTGAATATTAGGTTGGTTCATAGAGTCTTAATGGAGTAACACCCCCGTGTAAAAAAGAGTATCTCAAACAACAGAAGACACTTGTATGGTAGATTCATACGCTTTCTTAGAAATATTTTTCAATGCGCGTCATATCTATTTTGCGGCGGTGTTTATGAATGGTGTAGAAGTAAAGTTCCTTGTGAAGAATATAAAACCCATAGAGCAACTCTATCTTTATGCTTAATAAAAGTGCAAGTCGACACTCATTATATACTTTGCTAGCCTCTAATGTTGCTACAGTTTTTAGCATTAGAAAGCGTTTTTCATCATTTTTGCTCACATGTCTTCTTGTGATGTGTAGACAAGAGATTTTAATTGATAAGAGGGTTTGTGATGGAAGAATTTTACAGTATTCGAAGTTATGATTCAAATTGAAAAAAGTATTATTTTTATAAATCAATGTATTATAGATTAATTGAATCACATAAAATAGTGAGCCAGAGGAATCTTTTAGACAAGAAAATGAATTATTTGCAGATTGGTATGAATTAAGAATCTTCGTGGGATGAGGAGAAAGTCAAAATAGATTATGATGAAAATGACAACACCTATGGGGAAACTTTTATGTTTGATATAGAGATGATTATCTTAGCAATGAATGTGTCTCATAAACAGAGCTAGCCATTGTTTATTATTAATAATTTATTATTTTTCATATTGAATCAATCAGAACAATGTCTTTTGCACGTCATAAGTGGGGGCGTGTGGATAAAAATTGTGCAAGAAAGCACTAAAATGCCTCTTATGAATGCTCTCAAATTCCAAGGTTTTTTGCAACATTGGGGGTAGGAAAATATAATGATAGTGTTTTATTAAGTGTGAAGAGGGTCGTGCTTAATAGATTTATAGTTATAACATTTACGAACACTGTCGTGAGATAGGCTAGAGAGCGAGATGCCTTTTTAAAACAAACGCATGAATTTGTAATCCAAATCTATTCTATTTAGGGCGTTCTGTTTTACGTGAGGGGTGTGATTCCATTAAAGGGATATTCGGTGTTTTTATTATCAAACTTTTTCTTTATTGAGAGGTCGTGTTTTTCTCATATTTATTTGATTTATGGTATCCGGAATCTGGAGAGGAAAATGTTTTTAATGGTATCTTTTGGTATGCGTTGTTTTACGGTGTTTTCAATATTCGCGAAACTTATGTTGTTGTTGTAGGTGGAGGCTTAATACGTTTTTATATAGGTCTGATGTACAAATTAATGAACGTATCGGGATAATTGGAGAAGAGCTAGTGTCTGCTTACGCTTTTGATGTGTTTTTTTGTGAGTAAAATTAGTAAGATAAAGTAAACTGATGGGATTTTATGTAGAGTCGTTGTTATCCTCATTGAGAGTGCATTTTATTTTGTTTCGGTGATGCGCTTTGATCAGTAATTAAGAGGGAGTTTTAGAGCGTGATGTTAGATTTCTCGTCATTTATTTTTTATGTGTTTTCTAGGTAAAGTGATCTGTTGTCAGCTTGCGCAGGTGATAATTGGTAAACTGCGTTATTCTTTATTCCCTAGTTGTCATTTTTTAATGTTTTACGCATAACTCTTGAACAAACAAACAAGAAAATTGTGATTTTACAATTAGTCTTTATTGCCATTTGCAAAGAATCTTTGAAGGTGAAAGATGCTCCATATTCAGTTTGAAAAAATAGCACTCATTGGGATCGGTCTGATTGGGTCTTCTTTAGCAAGAGTGATTAAAAAGAAAAATCTTGCGGCTCAGATTTCTATTGCAACACGTCGTCCAGAAACCCTGAAAAGAGCGCGTGAATTGGAGCTTGGGGACTTTTATACGACAGATAATACAAAAGCTGTTGAAGGAGCAGATTTGGTTATTCTTTCTGTTCCTGTTGGGGCTAGTGCAGAAGTGGCAAAAACCATTCGTGATCATTTAAAACTTGGAGCGATTGTGAGTGATGTTGGTTCTACGAAAGCGTTGGTTATTGCGGAAATGGCACCTTTATTGCCAAAAACGGTTCATTTTATTCCAGGGCATCCAATTGCTGGAACGGAATATTCAGGACCGGATGCTGGTTTTGCTGATTTATTTATGAATCGTTGGTGTATTTTAACGCCTTTTGCGGATAGCGATGCTGCTGCTGTCGCACAATTAACAGCGTTTTGGGAAGCTTGTGGTGCGCGTGTCGAAAAGATGGAACCTAAGCATCATGATCTTGTTTTGGCTATTGTTTCACATTTACCCCATTTGATTGCGTATAATACTGTTGGGACAGCGAGTGATTTAGAAAAAGTAACAAATTCGGAAGTAATTGCTTATTCCGCTTCCGGTTTTCGTGATTTTACGCGTTTAGCATCTTCTGATCCCGTTATGTGGCGAGATATTTGTTTGCATAATAAGGATGCTATTTTAGAAATGTTGAGCCGTTTTAGTGAGGGGCTTGCTTTTTTAGAACGGGCAATTCATTTAGGAGATGGTGAGACACTGTTTAACTTTTTTACACGTACGCGTGCTGTACGTCGCAATATTATTGATGCTGGACAGGAAATTGATGCTCCTGATTTTGGACGTCAGAGTGTTTCTAAAAAAGGGTGAATAAAAGCAAGGGGTTTTTGTTGAATTTCGTTGGTTTTTTCTAGAAATCGATAAGAAGTTTTTTCTTTATTCAGTCATAGATTGCAATAAAAAAGAGTGACGATTGCTCCGATACAGATAACCATGACTTTAAAAGGTTTTATGTGTGCACGATCATCTTGCTTAGCTCTCTATAGGGCATATAATGTACAGAAGAGGTTACTGATCTGTAGAAGTAACAAAAAAATGAGGTTGTTGTAGAACTTCATAGAGTGGGTTATTGTTTTTGTTTTGGTATAAAGTCGGGCTTGACCGTATTGATTATTGACCGTTATATTGCAACATTGCAAAATGTTTATTTGCAGAGCTTTGATGATTTTTATAAAACTTGAAATAGACTGAGGAAGAGTTTTACCAGAAAGTATTGAGTTTTGTTAAAAAATATCTTTTGGTATAGCTATCGTATTTTGGGTGACGCAGTAAGTCATTATTGGCGTGATAATGGGAGTGCTTTTGCAAGCCATGTTGCGCTATCGGGGCTTTTAGCATTTTTCCCTTTTTTTATTTTTGGAACATCGTTTGCTCGTTTTCTAGGTGCTTTTACCTATACACCGCAAAAAATTAAAGCACTGGTGCAGTTATTGCCTGATGTTATCGCAGAGCCTTTATCTCAGGAAATTGTCAATGTTTTAACCATTCATCGAGGAGGTGTGTTGACGCTTTCTGTCATTGGAGCGGCTTATTTTGCTTCTAATGGGATAGAGGCTTTGCGTACGGCTTTAAATAAAGCTTACCGTGTTACTGATCGACGGAGTTTGTTGTTTTGTCGTTTTCAAAGTCTGTTTTTTGTAATCCTTGGAGCTGTTGGTCTTGTTGTGATTAGCTTTTTATTGATTCTGGCGCCTTTGTTGATCAAAATTATGCAAAATCATTCTTTTTTTATGACTGAATATATTGCTGCTATTCGTGTATGGCGTTATACAGTTGCAATCATTATTTTGTTTATCAGTCTTTTGATTGTTCATAAATGGCTTCCAGCAGGGCGGCGGAAATTTATAGATATTTTACCAGGAATAGTGGTGACAATGTTTATATGGTTTATGGCTTCTATCGCTTTTGCGCAATATTTAACGATGTTTGATTATATTTCTACCTATGCAGGGTTGGCATCTATTATGGTTGCTATTATTTTTCTCTACATATTGAGTGCAATTTTTATTTTGGGAGGAGAAATAAACGCGGCGATAATGTTTTATCGCAAGGATTTGCAACATTCAGATGAATGAAAGAGTTTATTATTACTTGAAAGCCAAGGTATGAGTATCCCAATAAAGCCTGCTATCACTTTGTTGATTGATGCAGATGCTTGTCCCGTAAAAGATGAAGTTTATCGTGTGATGAATCGTTATCAGCTTAAGACATTTGTTGTGGCAAATCGTTCTTTGTCCCTTCCAGATGAAGCACTCATTGAAAGAGTGGTCGTTGCTGGTGAATTCAATGGTGCTGATGATTGGATCGTAGAACATGTGCATGAGGCAAGTATCGTTATTACCAGTGATATTCCTTTAGCAGCGCGGGTTGTGCAAGCTGGGGGTTTTTGTCTTTCGCCAACGGGGCGTATTTTTGATGTAAATTCAATTGGTCAGGCTTTGGCGATGCGCAATTTGATGGAAGATTTGCGTGGACAGGGTAGTATAATAGGTGGTCCCCGTCCTTTTTCTCGTAAAGACCGTTCTGCTTTTTTGTCAGCACTGGATATTGTTATACAACGTTTAAAAAGACGCGGTTATTAAAGTTATAGGGCTTCTTTAATGATTGCTTTTATAAGTGCTTTGGCATCGTCATTGGCCCATGGAGCTGCACCATTGAAAGAAGCAATGAGATATCCTTCTTTATCAATGAGCAATGTAATGGGGAGTCCTAAAGCGAGCCCCTGTTTTCTAACATTGTTGAAAATATCCATTGTTTCATCGCGATAGTAAAGCAAATTGTCTGAATGAAGATTCTGTAAAAATTGCTGAATTTTTTCAGGAGAAGCAGTTTTATCGATATTAATAGCTATGACATCAAAGTTTTCTCCACCTAATTCACGTTTTAATTGCGCAAGTTCAGGCATTTCTGTGCGGCAAGGTGCACACCAAATAGCCCATAGATTGACCAGCATTGGTTTTCCGGTAAATTCGCTGAGTGTGCGCTCTTTTCCTTGAATATCCTTGAAAGAGAGTTTGTTCATATCTGAGAGCGTATCAGCAAATCGTATGTGGCTAAAAAAGCCTTTTGCTGCTTTTCGTATCGCCATCATTTTTTCTGCTCGTGCTTTATTAATGTTTATTTCTTGTGCTTGTGCTGCTGAAATGAAATTGAAAAGAAAAAACTCTCTTTTGGTATCGTAGTTTATGGTTGCGTATAAACTCAGTGCAATGATAAAGAATGCAAGGGAGAGTTGCCTTTTTTTATTGTTTTTTTCGCTGATGAAAATTTGAAAAATCATAATTTTGTCCTTTGGATGGGTGTTTTCAGAATATGACAGATGAGAAGTTAAAGAACCAAATGTGGGGTGGTCGGTTTGCGGCAGGTCCTGCTGCAATTATGGAAGAAATTAATGCCTCTATTGATTTTGATCAAAAACTTTATCGACAAGATATTGAAGGTTCTCTTTCTCATGCAGCTATGTTAGCGCAAACGAAAATCATTTCACAATCAGATTATGAAAAAATTGTTCATGGTTTGAAACTTATTCGCCAAGAAATTGAAGACGGTAAATTTGTTTTTTCACGAAAGCTTGAAGATATTCATATGAATATTGAAGCGCGGTTGAGTGCGTTGATTGGTCCTGCAGCAGGACGTTTGCATACGGCGCGTTCACGCAATGATCAAGTTGCTGTTGATTTTCGCTTGTGGGTACGTGAAGCAACGCAAAAAATAGCACAAGCTTTAAAAGGATTGATAGAGCAATTACTTATTCGCGCAGAACAACATGTTGATACCTTTATGCCAGGCTTTACGCATTTACAATTGGCTCAACCCGTAACATTGGGTCATTATATGATGGCTTATGTTGAAATGTTTGGTCGAGATTTATCGCGGATGCGTGATGCTGTTGAGCGAATGAATGAATCGCCTTTAGGGGCGGCTGCTTTAGCGGGGACAGGCTTTCCAATTGACCGTTTTATGACAGCAAAAGCGCTAGGCTTTCGGGAACCTACACGCAATTCAATTGATAGTGTTTCAGATCGTGACTTTGCATTGGAATTTTTAAGCGCTGGCGCTCTTTGTGCAACACATCTTTCGCGATTGGCGGAAGAAATTGTTCTTTGGTCAAGTGCACAGTTTTGTTTTATTCATTTATCAGATGCTTTTTCAACAGGGTCTTCCATTATGCCACAAAAGAGAAATCCTGATGCGGCAGAGTTAGTACGAGCGAAAGCAGGTCGATTGAATGGTGCACTTATGGGATTGTTAACGGTGATGAAAGGATTACCGCTTGCTTATTCAAAGGATATGCAAGAAGATAAGGAATATGTGTTTGATGGGGCTTTGAGTTTGGAATTATCACTAGCAGCAATGACAGGGATGATTGCTGATTTGAAAGTGAGTAAAAAAGCCATGAAACAAGCAGCGGATTTAGGGTATGCAACAGCTACAGATTTTGCGGATTGGCTTGTACGCAATTTAGGGATTCCTTTTCGCAAAGCACATCACATCACAGGGTGTGCTGTGGCATTGGCAGAAAAAAAACAGTGTCGCCTTCATGATTTATCATTAGATGAACTTCAAGCAATTTGTCCTGATATCAATGCGACACTTTTTGATGTTTTGACCGTTGAAAAATCTGTTGAAAGTCGTAAAAGCTTTGGAGGAACAGCGCCTTCAGAGGTTCTTCGGCAAATTGCGTATTGGAAAAAGCGTCTCGTGAGCGCTTGAGTGATTGTATTTTAAAGGTAAAAAAGAAATCGAGATGAGGAAAGAGGACAAATGAAAATTATATTAAAGGGGTTGGTGATTGTCCTTTTGGGGGGCTTGGGTATTGTTGGGTGTGGGCGTAAAGGGTCATTAGAGTTACCTCCTTCAACAGGAGTGAATTCTTCACAAGGAACTTTTGTTTCTCAAGGCAAAACAGATAAACCTTTTATTCTTGATCGGTTAATACAATAGGAATTTTTATGCGTTTTTTTTCTTATCATCAGGGTGTGCTTCACGCTGAAGGTCTTTCTCTTTTGGAACTTGCGCGGGAAGTTGGAACACCTTTCTATTGTTATTCAGCTAGCGCAATCGTTGCACATTTTAAAGATTATCAGAATGCATTTCATGATATGCCGAGTTTAATTGCTTATGCGGTTAAAGCGAATTCCAATCAAGCAGTTTTACAACTTTTAGCTAACAATGGAGCGGGAGCTGATGTGGTCTCAGAAGGGGAATTACGGCGTGCACTTGCTGTTGGTATTCCTGCGCAGAATATTGTTTATTCTGGTGTTGGTAAAACAGTGAGAGAAATAGATTTTGCTCTTGCACAAGATATTTATTGTTTTAACGTTGAATCAGAGCCAGAACTTGAACAATTATCGGCGCGGGCTGCTGCGCTTTCAAAAACGGCTCGTATTTCTTTACGCATTAATCCTGATGTGGATGCTAAGACTCACAAGAAAATTACAACAGGTAAGTCTGAGAATAAATTTGGTATTCCACTGTCTTTGGCGGGTGATGCATATAAAAAAGCAGCCCAATTGCCCGGTCTTCATGTGTGTGGTGTTGATCTCCATATTGGCAGTCAAATTTGTGATTTAAAACCGTTTGAAGATGCATTTGTTATTGTTGCAGATTTTGTGCGTCAATTATGGAATAATGGTTATGCGATAACCCATATCGATATTGGGGGTGGGCTTGGTATTCCTTATGGTTATGAGCAGCATCCAGTACCTTCTCCTTTTGAGTATGCAGCACTGGTAAAGAAACATATTGCGCCTTTAGGGATCAATATTATCCTAGAACCTGGGCGTAGTATTGTTGGTGAAGCCGGTGTATTGGTAACATCGGTTGTGTATTTAAAAAAGGGGGAAGGACGAAATTTTGTTATTGTTGATGCGGCGATGAATGATTTCATGCGTCCAACGCTTTATGATGCGTGGCAAAATGTAATGCCAGTGAAAAAAACACCAGTAGATGCCCCTCTGATTAATGCTGATATTGTTGGTCCTATTTGTGAAACTGGTGATTATTTAGGCTTGGAACGTTCTTTACCAGTGTTGAAAGCGGGTGATGTTTTGATGTTAACAGGAGCAGGGGCTTATGGCGCAGTGATGGCAAGCACTTATAATAGTCGACTTTTGGTGCCGGAAGTTCTGGTTCAGGATACGCGTTATGCAGTCATTCGTCCACGCCTTGATTATGCACAATTGATAGGCTGTGATCATATTCCAGATTGGATTGAGCCCAAATTAGATTGAGCATTATTAAATATTTTGGGTCTTATTTTTACTAAACTTTGATGAAACAATTTATTTTCTAGAAATTGTTTTGTATGGGGTTTATGATCTTAATGCACCACGATAAAAGGGGATAAATGCTTGTTTATGAAAAATAAAAACATCAAAGGTTTTGCAATGAAGCTTTTGTGTGTGCGCATTTTGATGTGGGGGATCCTTTCATTTGAACGGATGTGGGTACGGTTGTTGCCATTTTTCCTCGTTCTTAGTCTCTTTTGTTCGTTTAGCTGGTTGGGACTTTTTGGTATTTGGGGCTATTGGTCACATTTGCTCTTACTTGGGGTTATACTTATTTGTGCTGGGGCGAGTTTATTTTTTCTTATTCGTTTTCGGTTTCCCACAATGCGGGAAGTAAATTGCCGCCTTGAACGCGTCAATGATCTTAGACATCAGCCTTTGAATATTCAGACAGATCGTTTATGTTCTGAAAATGATGAAGATTTTAGTGCTGTTATTTGGCGTGAACATCAACGCCGAATGGCAAAGCAATTATACCATTTAAAAACGGGATTTATCTCTCTTAATAGTGCGGATTATGATCCTTTGGCTTTGAGGGCTTTGTGTGCTCTTCTTTTTGTGTGCGCTTTTAGTTTTTCTTTTGGTTCACAAGGGGGGCGTTTGGCTGATGCCTTTGATTTTCGTCCTGTCGTTGATGAAAAACTCATGCGGATTGATGCTTGGGTAACACCACCTGCTTATACCGGTGTGGCACCGATTTATTTGACAAAAGATGAGAAAACACAACTAGAAATCCCTGAAGGGAGTAATGTTGTTGTGCGTGTTGTCAATGGGGCTGGCATTACAGTAAAAGCAAAATCTGTAGAAGATGGGAGGGAAGTTTCGTTTTCAGAGAAAACGGAACAAACAGCTTTGAATGATCCAATTGTTCATTTTGAAACACATTTAAAGCATTCAATAAATTTATTTGTATCATCACGTCGTAAAAAACAGCAATGGCACTTGCAGATAATTAAGGACACGCTTCCAACAATTCATTGGTTGGAAAAACCAGGGAGGATTTTAACAGGATCATTGGAGTTACGATATGTGGTGGATGATGATTATGGTGTGACAAAGGCTTTTGTTGAAATAGAGCCTTTTCTTCCTCAGAATAAAAGTGCTTCTTCTCTTTATAATGCTCCGGAAATAGAGCTTCTTCTTCCGCGTGGTGGAAAGGGGAAAATGCGAATGGTGCAGGATATATCAGCGCATCCATGGGCGGGTTCGCAAGTCAAAATTACTTTGGTGGCAGAAGATGGTGCGGGGCAGAAAGGGCGTAGCAAAACTTTTGTTATGATATTACCACAGTGTGTTTTTTCGAATCCTGTTGCACGCGCAGTGGTTGAACTGCGTCGTTTATTAGCTCTTAATCCTTTAGCGCGAGAGCGGGTACTTGATATGCTTTCTGCTTTGCTTGTGCGTCCAGAAAAGGGGTTGCAAAATGCATCGCATTTTATTGTTCTACAAAGTGCGTGGACAAGACTTTCTTTAGCACAAACAGACGAGGATTTGCGCGATGTGGTGGATTATTTATGGCAAATTGCTTTGGGTATTGAAGGCAATCAACTTGAATCCGTGCAAAAAAAGTTAAAACAAGCACAAGCTGCTTTACGTGATGCATTGCGTTACGGTGCTTCAGCGGCAGAAATTGAACGGCTTATGGCAGATTTACGTCAAGCTATGGATGAGTATATTCGTGCTTTGGCTGAAAAAGCACCGGATAGTCAAGTTTCTAAAAATTCTAAAAGCTCAAAAAGTCCTAATCTTTCTGAAGCTACATTACAAGAAAAGCTAAATTTAATTGAGGAAATGGCTAAAACAGGCTCTTCTTTAGCAGCTGAACAACTCTTGGCGGAAGTTGAACAGACGCTTGATCATTTGCATGTGCAAAAAGGCAATCAAAATGAGGGAGAAAAAAGCCAATCTGCACAAATGAAAGAAAAGATGGACCAGCTTGGAGATTTAATGCGTCGTCAGCAAGAAATTCTCAATGAAACACATCAGTTAGAGATGGAACAAAAACGCGGAGAAAATATACCGGAAACACAAAAAAAATCTTTAAAAAAACGTCAAGCTGAATTGCAATCTGAATTATCAACATTAGAAAAAGAATTATCAGAACGAGGATTTGAAACAGGGGGCGCATTGAAAAGGGCAGAAGAAAAAATGAATTCTGCGGAAAATGCGCTTGATAATGGAAATCATCAGGTATCTATACAAAATCAGTCTGATGCTTTGGAATCTTTGAGGCAAGGTGCACAAAATGTTTTGAAAAAAATGCGCGAAACACTTAAAGAAACGGGAGATGAGCAAAATGCTGATTCTGGTCCTAAAGATCCGTTAGGACGTCCACTTTCTTCAAAAACAGATGAAGAACAAGAAGGCGAGGCACTACCACAAGAAAGTGATCAAATGCGTACGCGGCAGATTTTGGATGAAATTCGCAAACGTCTTGGTAAAGAGCATCTTTCAGAAGAAGAAAAAAACTATCTTGAAAGATTGCTTCATTTTAATTAACCAGTGTTGTTTTTTTTCTTAATTGATGTCAAAAACAGTGTATGAAGAATCTCTATGGGGTTTATCTCCAAAAAAATGATTAAAGTGCTTGTAAGGCAATAATCATCCTGTTGTACTGATTTTTTAATCATTTAAGTTTAAAATATGCAATATTGAAATGTTCGCTATTGCGGAAAAAAAGCAGAAGTCCATATAGGTTTGGTATATGAAAATCTGTAATGTTTGAAATTTGTTTCTACATGGTATGTTGAGTTGGATATCGTTACGCTGAAAGATTTTTATGCTTCTGCACTTGGACTACGTGTGCAAAAGACGCTGTGTGACCAATTGAATTTATGGTGGCCTGATCTTACGGATAAACGGATTATGGGATTGGGTTATGCACTTCCTTATCTTTCTACATTGCGTGAACGTGCCCAACAATGTTTTGCTTTTATGCCTGCTGCTCAGGGTGTTTCGCCTTGGCCTTGTTCTGAGCAAGTTGCTACAGCGCTTGTTTTTGAAGAAGATTTGCCGCTTCCTGATGCGTCAGTTGACTGTATTTTATTAGTACATGCATTAGAATATACAGAAAATTCATTTGAAACGTTGAATGAAATATGGCGTGTTTTAGCACCTAATGGCCACTTGATCGTTATTGTACCTAATCGCTCTGGCTTTTGGGCGCGCAATATTACTACACCCTTTGGTTATGGCGAACCCTATAGTCGGCAACAAATTACTCGTTTGTTCGAAAAAACAAATTTTGTTTCTGGGCCAATACAAGAAATTGTACACTATATGCCCTCTACGGGGTATTTTTCGCGGTTGTTCTCATTTTTTTACGAGCCATTTGCTCGCTATCTTTTGCCTTATTTTGGTGGACTCTTAATGTGTCAGGCACAAAAACGTGTTTATCAGGGTTTGCTCGTACAGCGTCGTCAGTCGCGACGTATTTTTATTCCTGCTTTATCGCCACAGACAAGAAATATTTTAATTTATAAAGATAATTAATCATTTTGTCATTGTCATAAGAACCGCAAGTATAGAAGGATTCTCTTATTTCAATTTTTTGCATTTACAGTTTAAAAATATTCTTTTGTACATTAATATGTGGAATTGGTATGTGAATAAAAATCTCAAGTATCTATATACCGAACCATATTTCATGAATAGTGGAAACATTTTAAAAGAAAAAAATACTGGTATCTTCGTAAAAATAGCAGAGATCCAAGGGATCTTGCATAATATGGTTTATGGTGGTTAAAAACTGTACAAGGAAGGATTAAAATGCTTCTTATGAACCATCTCAAGTATCAAGGGCTCCTCTGCAACATCTAGATCTAACATAAGTGTGTGATGGTGCTGGCTTATTCTTTGTATAAACGTAAAGATGGTGGTGCTCAGTGGCTTTATCGTTAGGATAAACATTTAGCGTTATATCATTAATTATATAACCTCTTAAGAGGAGATAAAATCATAAAGAATAGAAGAAAATTATAAAGATAAAAAACATCTCTCAATTTAGGCTAGTGAATGTGAGATAAAGCAGTGCGTGGAGCGGTTTTTCTGAAAAAATAATCATAAATAGCACTCATCTAAAGATGATAGTTATGATCAAGAATGTTGCTAAAAGATATCACGATTATTTATATGCGAAACATATTAAAAACTTTAGAAAGAACAAAAGCATGTGAAACAGAAGTTACAAAGTATATCGTGAGGGTTGAAAGCATTTTTGTTTTTGGTTCTCATGTTGGAATATTTCGTTTTTTATTCATAATGTTATATATTTTGTCATAAGAGTACAGATAAGAGTAAGTTCTATGTATATGTAATAGCATTCGAATTATACGTGAAGTTTTTTCATCTCGTTTCTGTTTTCATTTAGGATATTAAAATTATTTTTGAAACAGAAAATCTCGAATTAAAGATTTAAACGGTAACCATTTTGATCTGTTATGAGAATTTGCGCATTGGACGGATCGTTTTCGATTTTTTGTCGCAAACGATAGATATGGGTTTCTAAAGTATGGGTGATAATATTTTCATTATATCCCCAAACTTGTTCTAACAATGTTTCACGGCTGACAATTTTATCATTGGCATGATAGAGACATTTAAGGATTGCTGCTTCTTTTTCTGTGAGACAGATTTTATTGTTGCATTGATCAAGAAGAAGTTTTTGTCTTAGTTTAAAAGTATAGGGACCAATATGAAAGGTTGCGTCTTCATTTTGTTCATATTGGCGCAACTGTGCCCGAATTCTCGCTAATAGCACCGCAAAGCGAAAGGGTTTTGTTACATAATCATTGGCGCCTGTTTCAAGATCTAAAATATTATCACAGTCTGTATCATAATTTGTTATCATGATAATGGGGGCACGAAATCCTTGGGTGCGTAATTGTTTAACGGCTTTGTAGCCATCAAGATCAGGAAGTTGAAATCCCAAAATAGTGAGATCAATATTTTCTTCTTGGATTATTCTCATTCCCGCTTCTGCTGTTTTTGCTTGGAAAATTTTAAACTCTTGATGCATTTGAAATTGTTCTACTAAAATGGGGCGTAGATCATCGTCTTCAACGATTAAAAGAGTATAGTGGTTCATGTTTTTCCTTATAGGCATGTTGATGCACTGATTGATATAGTTTCATGAAAAATGAGATTTCATGCAAGAAAAATTAAAAGAGGAAAATTAAAAAAGAACGCTTCTAAAAAATAAACTTTTATAATTTCTAATGGTTGCTTGCTGAAAAGAAGGTATTCCGTCTGCAGAGTATTTTACGTATTGGTTGGAAGCGTTTTTTATGTTCTAGAAGGTGTTTTAGCTATTGAGTGTCATCATCTTTACGCTTATGGAGAAACAAGCTGGCACTATCATTCACTTTGCCAGCTCGTGGGTGTTGCGGACAGTCCTTGGCATTTGAGACGATTCATAGGAGGAATTTTTAGTGCTTTCTTTCACGTTTTTTATCTATATGGGACTTTCTCCGCTTAGAATGTGCAAGCCAATAGCTTTTGATTGATTCAATATAAAACAGGTTGGGAATGAGAGAATCCTGCGGTATGAGGTGCACTCGTCCAACATGCAAAACAATAAACACGCAATATGATGCGTTTTTTAAGCGTGAAGAGAATTGTGCAACACTTAGCACATATGCACTGTTTAGGAGAACTTCACGATCGTTTTTATTGTTTTTATCCACGTTCAGTTTTGTTTTTTTGTTGCATTTGTGTGCGAAGGGGATTGTGTGTTATGTTCGTGGTGTTGCTTATTATAATCGTTGAGCAAGCTTTGCCTTTAGCAATGCCGAAAAGATGCATCATAAAGAGGTTTTTTGTGTAATTTGGAAGGAGACTGTATTGAGAAAGAGTGCAGGATAAAAAATGACAAAGAAAAATATCATATTTATGCATTTAGCATGAGAATACCTCAACAGAAGGATGTGTTGAGCTTATTCTTCTGCGCTATGAAGCATCTTTTTATATGAGTTAATGAATAAAAATTATTGTTTTAAGATAAAAGCATTTCCTCCTTAAGGTTGCCCATTAAACAGACTTCTTTCCATTCATCTTCTGTTACGGGTTGCACTGATAAGCGGCTGGCTTTGACCAGCACCATATTTGCTAGTTTGGGATTGGCTTTAATTTGTTTTAATGAAACAGGTGTTGGCATGTCACAAAGTGCACGGATGTCCACACATTCCCAGCGTGGATCAGAGCTTGTAGAATCAGGGTGCGCTTCAGCACATATTTCTACAATTCCTACAATTTCTAAACCTTTATTTGAATGATAAAAAAAACCTTTATCACCATATTTCATAGCGCGCATATTGTTACGGGCTTGATAATTGCGTACACCATCCCATTGTTCGCCATCAGCTCCTTTTTTCTTTTGCATCTCCCATGACCATTTATGGGGTTCAGATTTAAAAAGCCAATAAGCCATGAGTTCTCCTTTTTCATAGACTGTTATGCATTTTTATAAGCATCTTTGTAATACCATCAACGATGATTTTTAAAATGGGGTAAAGAACGACTATTATCTATTTTTTCTTGTTTCAAAATAATGTGTAGTAGAGAGACACGCTCCATTGATATTTCATGTTGTATAAAAGTATTTTGCTCTTTGCTTATCTTTTCAGCTATGGTTTGAAATGCGGTTACTATAAGAGTTTGTTGGAAAAAATTAAGAAAATTGGTTCTAAAAAGCTTTAAGATTACAATGACAATGAAACGAATAAATGATCAAAGATGATGAGGTCAACGAATGGCATTCATATCTATGCTTCGTGGGAGAGAGTAGATCTTATTATGCTGTAAAATACCGTCATTTGAAGTGTAATGATATAAGGTAGTTTTTTGAAACATGAAGTTTTTAAGAATGTGTGGTGAATATTTAGGTTTACGTGTCGATCTTTGGGTTAAGTGAATTGTGTTAGTGGGAAGCAGGTGGAATCTGCTCGATAGAGAATTCGGACTATCTATAGACCGGATTGAGTAGAAATCTTCGTTCTTTAAGATGTGTGTAGGACGTCAATTTTATTATGCTTTTGTTCCACGGCGTCCCATCCCGATCAAGGGCGGGGCTTTTTCATCTAATGGCCAGCGTGAGCGGGGTGCAATGTCAAGAGAGTTTGTTTCTCCTCGTACGAGTTTTTGTGCACCGGCAAAAGCAATCATTGCAGCATTATCGGTACACAAGGAAAGAGGAGGGGCTATAAATTCAAAACCATGTTGATGGGCAAGTTTTTGCAACGTAGAGCGAATGGCTTGGTTTGCGGCAACACCGCCTGCGACAACCAAAGCAGGAGAACGCTTTTCTTGATCATGAGAGAGAGGATATTGGTGGGCAAAGTGCTGTAGAGCGAGGTGAACGCGATCACGTACTGTATCGGTTACGGCGGCTTGAAAACTTGCGGCAATGTCAGCAATATCATTTTCTGTAAGAGGAGCTATGGCTGTTGCGGCTTGTCGAACAGCAGTTTTGAGTCCTGAAAAAGAAAAATCTAATCGTTTTTCACCTTTTAAAGGACGTGGAAGAGGGATGCGATTTTTATCACCAAATAAAGCTGCTTTTTCAAGTGCTGGTCCACCAGGATAAGGAAGACCTAAAAGTTTTGCTGTTTTATCAAAGGCTTCTCCTAATGCATCATCAATAGTGGTTCCTAAACGTTGGTAGTTGCCTACTCCATGAACAATGATTGTTTGTGTATGACCCCCTGAAACTAAAAGTAATAAATAAGGGAAGCTGACGTTGTGCGTTAACACAGCTGTTAAAGCATGTCCCTCTAAGTGATTTACCGCAATAAATGGTTTGCCAGTGGCAAGAGAGAGTGCTTTTGCGCTCATAACGCCTACCAACAATCCTCCTATCAAACCAGGTCCACTGGTGGCTGCAATGCCATCAATATCTTTTAATTTTGTGTTTGCTTCTGTTAGTGCTTGCAGAATTAAATGATCAAGAACTTCAACATGGGCACGAGCAGCAATTTCAGGAACAACACCGCCGTAAGGTGCATGGTGATCAATTTGACTCCAAACAACATTGGAAAGAATTTGGCTGTTTGATTCATTGTTATACTCAATGACAGCTGCTGCCGTTTCATCACAACTTGTTTCTATTCCCAGCAGACGCATTTTAAACAAAACCTTATATTGAAGCTTCTTTCCTGCGTGCGTACCATGAACAGAAAAAGATGCAAAGTATTTCTCTTAGAATTGATTTTTCTATGAAAAATATGTGTTTTGGCATTTTCTTTGAATTTTATGATATCATGGATTAAAAAATAAAGCTGTATTTTCGAGTATAAAATGCAAATGTTTTTTTTAAAACTTGTCTATTAAAGGCGATAATTGTAAATATTATTGAGAAAAGCTGCGTTTTTAAAACTTTTTTCATTTTATTATTTTATCATTAAAAAAAGTGTGCACGAAAAGTGACAGAGATGGTCGATTCTTCAAAACCAAAAGTTAAACCACATTATGCTGGTACGCGCCGTAAGAAACCAGTTATTGAACATGAAGCTGTTCCCCATGATTCAGAGGAAAAAATCCATAATTCTGTAGAATCTCATGCGCGAGAAAAACAGAATATGCAAGGTCAGGATAAAAGTATCTCTAGTACAACTTGGCTTTTCTTGTCCCTTTCTGGGATTTTGGGAGGATTCATTGCTTTGGGAGTTTTTATGGGGCTTCAATGGGCTGGTTTTTTTCCTTCTCCTTTTGTGGAAAATTCTGCTGGAGGAGAAAAAGCTTTGCAGATTGCTGAAGCCGCAAAAAGTCAAGGTGAAGACACAAAGGAACAATTGAGGCGGGTCTTTCAAGAAATTGATACGTTAAAAACAGAGTTTTCTTCTTTTTCATCACAACAGTTTAAAACAACGAAAAATGATGAACTATCGAAAGAAGAAAGCAAAAAAGCTTTTGCGATTTTAGAGGAAAAAGTAAAAGCTCTTGAAGAAACTGTACAAACTTTTGTTAGAAAGTCGAAAGAGATAGAGACGGCTTTGTCTGTTGGGCAGAGCAATGCAAATGATCTTGCTGCGTTAAAACAACAGTTAGAAGCACTACAGGAAGAAACTGCTGTTAAAAATAGTGAGAAAAAAGAAATAGATACCGCGCTCTTTACTGCAATTAGTTCATTAAAAAATGCTATAGAGCGTGGTGGATCTTATAATAATGAATTAAAGCTGTTGCGGCAATTATCGCCTTCGATTAATGGACTTGATGTGTTGCAAAAAACAGCTACTGTGGGTCTTCCAAGTTCAGCACAACTTTCAGTTGATTTTGCTCATGTTGCTGATGCAATTGTTGGTACGCAAAATCTTGTTGCGTCAGATGCTGGTTTTTTTGACCGAATTTTAGCGTGGATAAAAGGGCTCATTGTTTCGCGACCGATTGGAAATGTTGAAGGGACAACGCTGGGGGCTATTGCGGCACGCATGGAAGTTGCCATTCAAGCTGGTGATTACGAAAAGGCTTTGAGCGAATGGCAATCATTGCCCCAAAGTGCAAAAGATGTTTCAATGGATTTTGTTAAGCAGCTTGAAAGACATATTGCTATTCAACAGTTGTTGCAGCAATTGTTATTGTCTGTGCAACAAGGATCTTTTAAAGCAACAAAGATGTAAATAGGCCCAAGATGATACGTGTTTTTATTTATATTTTTGTTGTTTGTATCCTCGGTTTAGCTTTCACGTGGGTTGCTAATCACAATGGTATTTTTGTTCTCACATTTTTGCATTTCAGATTTTCTGCTTCATTTCTTACAGTGTTAAGTGTGCTTATTTTATTTTTTGTAACGCTGGTGCTTTTATGGTGGTTATTGTCTTTCTTTTTTTCCATACCGAATGCTCTTTCCAATTATTTTTATAAACGCCATCAAAAGCGTGGTTACGAAGCTCTTTCAAAGGGGATTCTTGCAACTTTTGCTGGTGATAGTATGGTTGCGCAAAAAATGGAAGCACGTGTTGCTAAATATCTTGCAGGGAAACAAGAGCCATTGGTAAAACTCTTACAAGCGCAAACCTTGTCTTTACAAAATGACTCTGTTCGCGCCATCGGTCTTTATGAAGAGATGAGAAAGGAAGATCCGACAAAACTGGTTGGACTTTATGGTTTGTTTCGTGAAGCAATGAAGAGTAAAGCTTATGAGGCAGCGCAACAATATGCTGAAGAGGCACTGACTTTATCGCCAGCACTTTTATGGGCGCATCAGGCGGTGCTTGATCGGTTAAGTACTGAGGGTAAATGGGATAAGGCACTTACTATTTTTGAAAGAACGCAAAAAGCTCTCCCGCGTTCTATTCGCGCGATTCCAGAGCGGCAGCATATACAGGTTTTACTACTAAGTGGGCAGGCACTTTCTTTGTTTGATACACATCCTGTACAAGCACGTGAAGCTATTTTGAAAGCCCATAAATTGGCGCCTGATTTTGTTCCAATAATAGTTATTGCTGCTGATATTCTTTATAAATTAAACGAAACGCGTAAAGCGGATAAAATGATTATAGCGGCTTGGCAAAAGGAGCCTCATCCTGACTTGGGAGCGCTTTATCTTGAAAGAGAAGAAGGAGCCATTGGGCGATTGAAAAGGGCTAAGACACTTGCTTCTTATAATAAAGATGCATTTGAGTCGGCTTTCCTTATTGCTAAAGCAGCTTTGGATGCTGGTGAAACAGCATTAGCAAGAGAGAAGGCACAAAAAGCATTACAATGTCATCCACGGGAAAGTGTTTATTTATTGTTGGCAGATATTGAAGAGGCACAGGGAAACAATCAAGGTGCTGTGCGTCAATGGCTTTCTTTAGCACTTCGTGCTGAACGTGATCCAGTGTGGATGTGTGATGGGGCCATTTTTTCTTCTTGGTCAGTGGTTTCTCCAATCAGTGGACGTTTGGGCTGTTTTGAATGGAAGGCGCCTCCTTGTATGCCTTCTCTCACATTAGAGGCGGACAATATTGTGTCGAAAAGGCAAGACAAAGAGTATGTTATGGGAAAAAGTGATGATGTTGGAGATAAGAAGCTTGAAAAATTAACACCTGTAGATGATTCTCTTTTGCATAATGTGCAGGTGGAGAAACAAGATATAAAAGAAAAAGATGTAAAAATGTTCAGTCAAACTCACTTAAATGTTGATGATCCAGGGGTTAAAACAGAAGAAGAAACATCTTTATCGAGGAAAAAATTTCGTTTATTTTAAATTGCACCAATGTTGATAATACGAATGTTTTCTCAGAAGAAACAATTGACCTAGAAGAAAAAATATCGTTAGTCTTGTCCAATAAAATTATTCTCTTATGCTTTAAAAATAAAGTTTTGCTTGGTAGCAGAGGTGATTGGTTAAAAAATGTTTTTAAATCAGAGATGTCTTGATAAAAAACAAAAAAATAACAAACCAAGGATTGCTGTCGTTATTCATCGGCGCTCTACTTATACTGGTCGGTTGGGAAAATTTTTACAACAAAATGGTTTTGTTCTTGATATTTATCGTCCTATTTTTGGACAAAAACTCCCTGATACATTAGAGCATTATGCCGGCGTTGTTATTTTAGGGGGACCGATGAGTGTGAATGACAGCGAAGCCTATATTGGTGAGGAAATTGATTGGATTTCGTTATCACTAAAGGAAAATAAGCCTTTTTTGGGTATTTGTCTTGGAGCACAAATGTTAGCGCGAAATCTAGGGGGGCGCGTTGGTACAAGAAGTGATGGGACTGTTGAAGTCGGCTGGTATCCACTAGAAGCAACCCCACAAGGGAAGGAATTGATGAATTGGCCAGAGATGGTCTACCATTTCCATGATGAAGGTATTTATGATTTACCGAAAGAGGCAATGCTTTTGGCAACAGGGAATACATATCCTACACAAGCTTTTCGTTATGGAAACAATGCATGGGGCTTGCAGTTTCATGCTGAATTTACACGCGCTATGATGCGGCGTTTGGTCGTGCGTTCGGCACATAAATTGACTGAAAAAGGTGCTCAACCTGCTTGTGCACATTTGAAAGGTCGTTTAATCTATGATCGAGCTTTGAGCCAATGGTTTGAAAGCGCATTACACCAGATTTTTTGTACACCGCCCGTACTTGTGTGATTATTGACAAAGCATTGATTTATATAGGTAATTCATGGTTTTATATATTGAATGAGAACTCCGAATATAGTAAGGTTTTCTCATTCCAAATCTGTGTATGTTGACTCAATAAAAACTTCTTGCTTGCATGTCACAAGTAGGGCTGGTATGTGGGCAAAAACTGTATAAGAAAAGACTAAAAATGCTTCTTATGAACTGTCTTAAGTGTCAAGGGTTGTCGCAACATTTGGGGGCTAGCCAAATATAATGATGGTGCTGGCTTGGCTCCTCCATAAGCGTAAAGATGGGGGGCTCAATGGCTTTATCGTTAAGAGACACTATTCATTATCATTTTTGTTGTGCTGTAAAACAGTATGGTTTAAGGCAGAGGTAGAAAATCTATGTAAAACTTTACACATGAGGTGTTTTTTGTTAAAGGGTGTAATGGGTTTTTTTTAAGAAAATCTTGTTTATTAAGCTTATGAGATACTATACTTTAGAACGATGTATAGGGGCTTCTTGAAGTGATCAGTAGATAAAATCCGATCGATTAAGAAGTTGGATTGTGTATAAACTGAACGTGGTTGGGAATCTTTATCCTTTTTAGGGTGGGGAGGAAGTTAAGAGATAAAGAAAGTTTGAATATTGTCTAAATCCTTTCAAATACCATCATCACAAAAAAGTTTTTCTTTGAGTTATTTAATTTGTGGGCTCTTTTGTCTTGCTCTGATATTTATTTATAGCGCACTCTGGTTTTTTTTTCACGTAAAATAGAAGACTATGTTTCTGATATATTCACAAAAGTATCTTCCCATAATATGGCGGCGGTATGTGAGAATGTGCACAAGGATGGTTATCCTTTACGTGTCGGTGTTGTTTGTGACAAGTTTCAATTTTCTTGGCCTTTACATGGGGTTTCTTTATCGACGGGGCGTTTGACAGCTGGTACACCAATTTACGCACCTCATTTGGTCGAGTTTAATGTTCATTCTCCTGCATTAATTGTTTTTTCCGGAAAAACTCCCATAGTATCGCATTGGCGCAATTTGGTGATTGAAACAGAGCCTTATTGGAAAACGGGTAAAACATTGAAATTTATAGCTGAAGGGCTTGATATTTCATCTTTTTCCTCTTCCCCTGAAGATCAAAAGCTTCAAGAAGCATTAAGAGCACAAACGGCAGATAAAAAAACGACACAAGAAAATATTGAAGATCCGGCATCTTTGCAAAATACGCATGACGTGATTATTCAGCCGTTAGAGCCACAAGATATGCCTCAAAAAATAACGGCAGAATTTTTGCGTTTTGATCTAAAACATGAAAAGAATAATTTATCGGGACATATAACTTTTGACGGTTTTGATGCTTCTCCTTTTTTAAAATCTTCTTTTGTTGATATTCCTAAAATTGATGGCAATTTGAAATGGATTTTAAATGACATCTCTTTTCAGTCTGAAGATGAAGAAAAAAATTGGCAACAGCGACTGTATGGAAAAAGTGGACTTTTAAAGCAAGGTGAATTGACTTTTCATACAGGTGGTGCAGTGCGTATTAGTGGACCTTTTTCTTTTGATGATGAAGGATATTTGACAGCAAAATTTGAACTTGTCCTTATTCAGTCCATGAAGCTTCTTGACACTCTGCAGCACTTATTTCCCGCGCAAGCCAATAATCTTCAAGCGTTATTTTTTATTCTGGGTGTTTTGCCTAAAAATGCGGACGGCACTCCCGTTCTTTCCTTGCTCATTAACAATGGGTGGGTAAAATTAGGCTTTTTAAAACTTGGTCGTCTTGCTCCGCTTTAGGTGTTGTACCAAAGTCTTTTTTCATTTTTACTACCAAATTTCGATTTTTTCTGATTTTCATACTTTTTTTGCAATTTTAGAGTGTCAAAATCTATTTTAACAAAATGCGTATTTAATGGTAAAAAAATAGCTATAAAAATAAAAAATTACCACCTACTCCTAATTCGTCCAACCTCTTTTCACTTAGTACAAAATCTTATGTCAAACTACATATAGCAACAGTGTTTGTATGGAAAAAGTGGCATTTTAAAGTATGCTGAATTGCCTTTTTATACAGGTGGTGTGGTTTTTGTTAGGAACCTTTTTCTTTATATATGGAATGAGCATATTGCATATATTTGTTTGGGTGTAACCTCTTAAAACAAGTAAATAGCCTAGTTGGAGGAAGATATGAAGTTGTAAAGGGGAAAATCAACATCCATCTTTACTGTCATTTTTTATTCGATTTTATGCATTTCAAAAGCAGTTACAGTTATATCTTTTAAATAATGGATTAAACTTATCCTTTTATTTCTGATATTTTTTAATGAAGCCATATGTCTTCCACGTAAAACAGAATATATTTGTATTGCATATTTACGTATTTATTAAAACAATATTTCTCAGTGCTTCTTATTTCACGATGTCGCCTATGAATGGTATAACGATAAAGCCATTAAACACCACCATCTTTTCGGTTATGGAGTAATAAGCTAGGGGGCAACACCATCATATTATATTTGCTAACTCCCAATGTTACTGCAGCTTTTGGCACTTGGGGCGGTTTATGAGGGGCATTTTTAGTCCTTTCTTTACTGTTTTTATCTATTCGGTTTTCCCATTTGCAATATGCAAGGGGAAATGGGGTTAATTGACAGTAAAATTTGAATTTATTTTTTATTTTGAGTGCTCTGTCTAAAAATGCAGGATAGGGCTTCCGTTCTTCCCTTGCTGATTAGTCATGGATGGATAGAACGGAGCAAAAGCTTAGCTGTTTTGTACAGCTTTTAAGTCTGAAAGTTTATGTTTTTAGGGTGAAAAATAAATCCTGTTGTTTGTTTGAAATTGTTGCAAACAATTCTATTGTGATAAATAGCGAGATTTTTATTTTTGGAACCTTGCCTAAAAATGCAAACTCCCGCTCTCTATTTTTGTTGGTTTGTTGTAGTGGTGGGATAGAACGGGAGATTGAGTGGGTCGTTTTGTATTTGCTTTAGGTTTGAAAGCCAATATTTTGAAGTTGAGAAATCAATCCTGCTGCAAAGGTAAAACGAGAAATATTGAGATCATTTTCAATAAGGGCGCTAATGCGGTTTGTAATGTTGTGAATATGATCTTCTTCTGTTTTTTTCCAAGTGTCAAAAGGATCTTTTTTCTTTCCATGATTTTTGAGGATTTTCATAACGATTTGCCGAAAGCTTTCAGAAACATTTTCTTTGGCTTGGCTTAAAGCCATACTATCATAATAATCTACTACAGGGATTATACGACTTGCTTCGTTAATGCGGTTTATACGAATGATTTGCGCAAGTGAAAAGTAGATCTCTGCGGTTTTAATAAGATCACTGTTGCTTTTTTTTGCAATTAAA
Organism: Bartonella sp. AP88XZML; assembly: GCF_042195565.1. Classification (NCBI taxonomy): domain Bacteria; kingdom Pseudomonadati; phylum Pseudomonadota; class Alphaproteobacteria; order Hyphomicrobiales; family Bartonellaceae; genus Bartonella; species Bartonella sp. AP88XZML. Next base: position 288,863 of record NZ_JBHIOQ010000040.1, read on the forward strand.
GAAATATCACAGATTGTTGAAGCAGCTTCCAAGAGGGCTAATTGTTTCGCTAATGCTTTTGGTGCTCCCTCTTCGCTGTAGTGTAATGCTTTTTCTTCAATCTTTTGCTTAATATCGTTGTCGTGAGAATGCATAAGCTCTTTTTCAATAACGCTACGGGCTTGCTTTATTGTTTTTACAATTTCTTCTAATGGACGTGAGAGATCTATGTTGTGCAAACCCCAATTGGTTGTTTCAAAGAGCATTGGGGTCATTGTTGCGTAGAATTTATTTTGGACAAGACCGGGTATTTTATTATCAAGCTTATCAATTTGCTCAGACAATTGAGGAATTTCGAAACCATCGCGGATGGCAATGAAAACGCGAATAATATTTTCAGTCTTTTGTTCTGTTGCATCGTGTAGTCTATTAACAAAAGTGGGGCCTCCACGATTTACAATATCGTTGGCAATCAGCGTTGCGATAATATTACGACGCAATTGATGGTTAATAACTTCCTTCTTAAAATTTTCTTGAATTTGGGTTGGAAAATAGTTCAGCAAGGCTGTATTGAAATAGTGATCATCAACAATGGGGCTATTAGCAATTTCTTCTTTTAAGGTCAATTTAGCATAGGCAAAAATAACGGCGAGTTCTGGACGGAGAAGACCTTTGCCTTGGGTTGTTCTTTGTCGTAAAATTTGCTCATCAGGGAGTATTTCAACTCTACGATCTAGAAGCTTTTTTTGTTCCAAATCGTGCATAAAGCGTATTTGATAGGGCAAATCAGTAGTGCTTTGGTTTTCCGCCAAAGAAAGCGCAAGGGGTTGTAGATAATTGTTGCGCAAGACGAGTTGCTCGACTTGAGGCGTCATTTTTTTCAAGAGCTTATTGCGATCTTCGCGGGTTAACGTTTTGGCACGTAGTGCTGATGCAAGAACAATTTTGAGATTGACCTCAATATCAGAACAATTCACACCAGCAGAATTGTCAATGGCATCCGTATTGCATCGACCACCATTTAAGACATATTCAATCCGTCCACGTTGTGTAACACCAAGATTAGCTCCTTCACCAATAATTTTTGCACGCACTTGTTCTCCGGTAATGCGTATTGCATCATTTGCGCGATCACCTACTTGGGCATCGTTTTCTGTTGCAGCACGGATATAAGTACCAATGCCACCGAACCATAAAAGATCAACAGGGGCTTTGAGAAGAGCAGAGATAATTTCAAAGGGTGTTCCTGTTTGTTTTTCGAAACCAATGGCTTGTGCTGCTTCAGGTGAGAGAGTAATGGTTTTTTCTTTTCGTGAGAAGATACCACCGCCCTTTGATAATTTGCTTTGGTCGTAATCCTGCCAGCTTGAGCGAGGCAGTTTGAAGAGACGCGTACGCTCTGCATAGCTTTCGTCTATGTTCGGATCTGGGTCAATAAAGATATCGCGGTGATCAAAAGCGGCAATCAATTTTGTTTGTTTGGAAAGCAGCATCCCATTGCCAAAAACATCACCAGACATGTCGCCAACACCGACACAGGTGAAGGGCGTTGTTTGAATATCGTGATTAAATGATTCTCTAAAATGTCTTTTGACGGCTTCCCATGCACCTTTAGCTGTAATACCAATGTCTTTGTGGTCGTAACCTGCTGAACCTCCAGAGGCAAAAGCATCATCAAGCCAAAAGTGGTTTGCTTGGCTGATGGCGTTGGCTGTATCAGAAAAAGTTGCTGTTCCTTTGTCTGCCGCAACAACAAAATAGGGGTCAGGGTCATCATGACAGATGACATTGTGGGGAGAACTTATTTTGCCGTTAATCAGATTGTCTGTAATGGAGAGCAAAGCTGTTATAAAGTCTGTATAAGCTTGTCGTGCTGCTTCTATGATGACAGCACGGTCATTTGTTTGGGGAAGCCGATGGGGATAGAATCCACCTTTTGCACCTGCAGGAACGATAACCGCATTTTTAACTTGTTGGGCTTTGACTAAGCTAAGCACTTCGGTGCGATAATCTAATGCACGGTCAGACCAACGAATTCCGCCACGAGCGATAGGTCCAAAACGCAAATGGACCCCTTCAACTTCTGGTCCATAAACAAAAATTTCTCGGTAAGGGCGCGGTTCAGGCAAACCTTCAATCTGGCGCGGATTTAATTTGGTGGCTAAAATACGCCGTGGACTTCCATCAGGAAGAGGTGTAAAGGCATTCGTTCGTAAACTCGCCTCGATAAGGTTACAATAACGGCGTAAAATGAGATCATCATCTAAACCAGAGACTTTCCGTAATTTTTCTTCAATGCGCTTTTGAATGACTTGTTGGTTTTTTTCCCGTTCTTTTTCTGTATGGCTTTGATGAAATTTTAAATGAAATAAAGCATAAAGATCTTGGGTAATGTCAGGATAAGCATTTAAAGTTTGGGCAACGCGATCTTGCGAATAAGGAATTCCAGCTTGTTGGAGATAGCGTCCATAATGGCGCAAAATAACAATTTCATGCCAATCAAGCTCAGCTGTCTGGGTGAGAGCATTAAAGCCGTCATTATCAGCATTTTGTGCCCAAATGGCTTCAAAGGTTTCGGCGTGTTTTTGACCGTCTTTTTCAAAATCGATACAGCGTTGGAAAGTACTTTCTAGCTGCATATCATGAAGATACACAGAGCGCCCATTGCCATCTGGTAATTCAAGGGTTTGTTCAGCAATAACGCGAAACCCCATGTTTTCAAGGAGTGGTACACGTTTGGAAAGGGCAAGTGCTTCATGGCGGTGAAAAAGCCGAAGAGAAATGCACTGTTTTTCTTTGTTTTGTGCGTGATAAAAGATCACGAAAAGGGGCTTTTCATCATGAAGACTTAGAATATGTCCGGCATCGTTAATAGCGTCTTCAGCTGAAAATAAATCACGATAGCTGTTGGGGAATTCACTGGCTAGACGTGTTTGTTGCTCTGTTATTTTCTTGTTAAAAGCGATGGCTTGAACCCTGTCTTCCCAACTTCGTGCAATCGAACGTACATGTTGTTCAAGTGTGGAGCGCTCGTGAAGAGGAACAGTTTCATTTCCTTTGCGATGGATGATATAATAGACACGTATAAGGGTGCTTTCCAAAAATAGCGGATAAGATTCAAAAAAGTCACCTTTATAAAGCTCAACAAAATGTTCGCCAACTTTTTCACGCAGGCTGCTGCTATATTGGTCACGCGGTACGTAGACCAGGATAGAAACAAAGCGTCCAAAAGAATCAGTGTGGGCAAGAACCCGTAAACGTGGGCGCTCATCTAATTGTAGAATAAGCTTAGTGTTTTCTGTCAATGTATCAACATCAGAGCGAAACATTTCATCTCTTGGATAGGTTTCTAAAGCACTGATGAGTGCTTTTCCTGAATAATCGGCGTGATTGTGTCCAAGACGTTGAATAATAGTTCGGGCTTTTTCTTTTAAGAAAGGAATTTGCAAAATAGAACGTGTATAAGCTGAGGAGGTAAAAAGCCCTACAATGCGTAATTCTCCACAGAGTTGGTTTTCTTTATCAAAGATTTTAAGACCAATATAATCGAGCCAAACAGAACGGTGAATTTTGGAGCGGCTGTTCGCTTTTGTCACGATAAACAGATTATCGCTTTCCATGAAGGATAAAACTTCTTGAGGAGGTTCTTTCATGCTTTTATCGTCAATAATATGAATAGAAGCATCCGTGAGTATACCAAGTTCAATATTACTCGCTGTAAAGGATTTTAGGGGTTTTTGGTCTTTGATGAAGTTGTAAGTGCGCATACCAAGGAAAATGAAATTATCGTCCATTAGCCAGTGAAGAAACTCAATGGCTTTTTCGCCTTCTTGTTTGTAGTGCGGGGGAAGACTTATTTGGTAGGCATGAATATGCTTTTCAACTTCTTCAAGCATAGGTTTCCAGTCTTGTACAGCAGCATTAACCTGTTCAAGAACTAAGGTGAGTTCATTTTCAAGTTTTTGTATTTGCTGTTTGTTTAATGACTCGATGTGAATTTGCATCAGACTGATGCGTTTTCCAGAAGCACAATCAATAATGGGGTGTGCAATCAAATAGATATGGTTTTTGTGTTGATTGAAAACATTTAAAATAGAATCGAGAAGGAAGGGTTTGTTATCATTGACAAGCGTGATAACGGTTACAGGTCTGTTACTACGGGTTAAATTTTGTTCAAAGCAGATGGTGTTGTTTCCCGTCTGATGGAGATTAAAAGCTTTTACCGCGATGGCTGTGGCCTTTTTAAGTTCTTCATTTTCATAATAAGTAATATCTTCTTTATCGGTTTGGGCAAAAAGGATTTGTTCTATTTTATCTTGGGTGTTTTTTGTTTCTGTTTTTTTTTGTTGCAACACATTCACTCTCCCTTTTTGCTCTTAAGGGGTCTTTTCTTCTCTTTTTAAAAGCAGACCATTATATTTTTTATATACTGTAACACCTTCTTTCTGAAGAAAATAGCTCTTTATTTGGAAAGAATGAGTTTGTTTTTGCTATTTTTAGTAATATTTTGTACTTTAAAGAAATATTTTGCTTCAAGGAAAGGGCATTTTTAGTATTTTTGTATGTTAATAGTTTGTTTTTTAAACTATACAAAATGAAAGTAAAAAAAGAAGCAAAAGTAAAGAGAGAATGGCGCATTTACCAGAAAGACTTTTAAGTGGTTACCAAAACTTTATAAACAATCATTTTTTATATAAAATAGCAGATTATCAGCAATTGGCGATTGAGGGGCAGAAACCTGAAGTTTTGGTCATTGCTTGTTGTGATTCGCGTGCAGTACCAGAAATGATTTTTGATGCTAAGCCAGGGGAAATTTTCACTCTGCGCAACGTGGCGAATGTGGTTCCTCCTTTTTCTCCTGATGACCAATATCACGCAACATCAGCAGCTCTTGAATATGCTGTGCAATTGCTTGAGGTGAGACATATTGTCGTTTTTGGTCATGCCCATTGTGGAGGCATTCGTACTGCTCTTAATGAGACATATAAATCTTTATTATCAAATGATTTTATCGGTCAATGGATAAGTCTCTTAGCTCCAGCAGCAGAAATCGTTTTGAATAATAAGTCGCTGTCTTGGCCAGAAAAACAGACGGCATTAGAGCAGCTTTCTATTCGCCATTCGTTGAGAAATTTAGAGACGTTTCCGTGGATAAAGCTTCGCAAAGATCAAGGTTTTTTGACATTGCATGGGGTTTGGTTTGATATCTCTAGCGGAAAATTATGGAGCATGGAACAGGAAACAGGTTGTTTTATGCGTGTTGAAGTTGAAAGTTTTGAAGTATAGTATTTGTTGTTTTTATTTCTTCGTATAAAAAGATATTTTATGATAAAACTTGACAAAGCTGGGGTTTTATTGTTTGAAGGAGCAAGCTTTCAGTGACAAAATTAACTTGGAGCCACCGACTGAGACCCCGGTTTAAGGGTATAAAGAGATCTCAGAGGTCAACATCCGACGGCGCGATGCGTTCTCGGATGCTATTTTGGTTTGTTTGTTATGCAACAATGAGGTAAATGATGTTTGAATCCTTGCAAGAGCGACTTGGTTCTATCCTGTCTCATTTGACGGGACGTGGCGCTTTATCGGATCAGGATGTTGTAGAGGCGCTGCGTGAAATTCGTCGCGCTTTATTGGAAGCTGATGTTGCTCTTGATGTTGTGCGCTCTTTTACCGATAGAGTTCGGGAAAAAGCTGTTGGGGCCGAAATCGTTAAATCAATTAAACCAGGCCAAATGGTGGTTAAAATTGTTCATGATGAATTGGTTCATATTCTTGGAAATGAAAGCGTTCTGAGTGATTTAAATGCACCAGCTCCTGTTGTTATCATGATGACTGGTTTGCAAGGTTCGGGAAAAACAACCACAACAGCAAAGCTTGCAAAACGTTTTACTGATAAGCACAATAAAAAAGTTCTCATGGCGTCATTAGATACACGCCGTCCCGCTGCACAGGAGCAATTGCGCCAATTGGGAGAGCAGGCAAAACTTGCAAGCTTGCCTATTATTGCGGGTCAGCTGCCCGTTGATATTGCATCACGTGCCGTGCAGGCTGCTAAATTGGGTGGTTATGACGTGCTTCTTCTTGACACAGCAGGACGTAATCATATTGATGAAGCTTTGATGCTCGAATTGGCTGAAATTAAAGCATGTTCCCTTCCTCATGAGATTATGTTGGTGGCTGATAGTTTGACGGGGCAAGATGCCGTTCATCTTGCTCGTTCTTTTGATGAGCGTGTAGGGATTACGGGGATTATTTTAACACGGATGGATAGTGATGGGCGTGGTGGCGCTGCTCTTTCTATGCGTGCTGTTACAGGTAAACCAATTAAAGCAATTGGAACTGGTGAAAAAATAGATGCTTTAGAAGAATTTCATCCCAGTCGTATTGCTGATCGTATTCTCGGAATGGGGGATATTGTTTCTTTGGTTGAAAAAGCTGCAGAAACAATGGATCACGAGAGAGCTGCTGCTTTTGCAAAAAAAATGCAAGCCGGAAAATTTGATCTGAATGATCTTGCAGAACAGTTGCAGAAAATGAAAAAACTGGGTGGAATGGGCGGTATTATGGACATGTTGCCAGGAATGGGGAAGGTCAAAGAGCAGATTGCGGCTGCGGGGTTTGATGATCGTTTGTTTGATCGTCAATTGGCCATTATTTCATCTATGACACCGAAAGAGCGGGCGAATCCAGAGCTTTTAAAACATAGCCGCAAACAACGAATTGCTAAGGGGTCTGGTACGACAGCGGCTGATATTAATAAACTTTTGAAGATGTATCGCCAAATGGCTGATATGATGAAAGCCATGGGTGGTAAAGGAAAAAGTGGTTTTATGGGAAAAATGTTGGGAGGCCTTGGTTCCAAAATGGGTTTTGGTGGTATGGGAAACTTGGGAGGGGATTCTTCAGCTATGCCGGATTTGTCGGGATTGGATCCAAAGCAATTCTCAATGCTTCAAAAGCAAATTGAAAATGGTAATGGAGGGAAGCTCTTGCCCGGACTTCCTAAGCGTGGACCTACATTTCCTGGTTTTTCCAATGGCATTGTCGATGGGGGAAATTTTCCTCAGCATCCTAAGAAAAAATAAGATGTAAAGAGGGAAAGGAATATAATGCAGGAAACAGTATTAAACGAATTGGCACATTTACGAGCATCCATTGATAATTTTGATGCAACCTTGATTCATATCTTAGCAGAGCGGTTTCGTTGTACGAAAGCTGTTGGGCGCTTAAAAGCCCATTATGATTTGCCTAAAGTAGATCCTCTGCGTGAGCAATATCAGGTAGCGCGTTTGCGGCAATTGGCTATAGATAGTCATCTTGATCCTGATTTTGCTGAAAGATTTTTAAAATTTATTATTAAAGAAGTTGTGAGTCATCATGAAGTTATTGCTGAAGAGCAAAAAACAAAAAAAGTCAATTTAAACGAAAGCCAGAGCTGACAATAGGAGATAAAATATGGCATTGAAAATTCGTTTGTCCCGTGGAGGTTCAAAAAAACGTCCTTACTATCATATCGTCGTTGCAGATGTTCGTAGTCCGCGCGATGGACGGTTTCTTGAACGTGTTGGTGCATGGGATCCAATGTTGCCTAAAGATGGACCGAGGGTGAAACTTAATGAAGAACGTATCCAATATTGGCTTGCGCAAGGGGCTCAACCAACAGATCGCGTTTTACGGTTTTTAGATGCAGCTGGCTTGAAAAAGCGTCCAACTCGTAATAATCCACATAAAGGTGAACCGGGTAAAAAAGCACAAGAACGTATAGCAGCAGCAAAGCAAGCGGCAGAAGAAGCAGCGGCAGCGGCTGAAGCAGAATCTGCTACAGCATAAGAAGCATGGTTGTTTAATCAACGTGTTTTTAAAAGCTTTAGAAAAATAAATATTATCCGTTTTTGTCTATCAAAAACGGATTTTCTTTAAAAAGCTGCTTGTTTAAACCGCGCTGGTTTTTTTTAAAAATCAATGGCGCGGCCTTTAATTTCCCAGTCTCCATAGCGGGAAGGGTCTTTGCCGCCGCGTCCGCCGTTTTCTAAAGGTTGTTCTTTTTTTGTTGCGCGTTTTCGTCTTTCCTCAGCTTCTTTAAGGGCGCGTTGTGCTGCGGGAGAAAGAGATTGCTGTTTAATGACAGTTGCATTTTTTTTGCTTGTTTTCTCATCTTTTTTATTCATTTTACACCTATTCCATTGAAAAAGCAGAAAGAAAACACCATCATATAGTATTGATTGACTTTTATCATGGAGTTTTTTGAGTAATGAATATAATGCGTACAGCTATGCTTTTGGCTTTTTTAACTGCTCTTTTTATGGGAGTTGGTTATCTTGTTGGAGGGGGTGGTGGCATGGTCATTGCTCTTTTGATGGCAAGTGGTTTAAACTTTTTTTCTTATTGGAATTCAGATAAAATCGTTTTACGCATGTACGGGGCGCGTGAAGTTGATCAGCATTCAGCACCAGTTTATTATAAGATTGTAAGCGATTTAGCTAAAAAAGCTTCTCTTCCTCAACCAAAAATTTATGTTATTGAGAATGCACAGCCAAATGCTTTTGCGACGGGACGTAATCCGCAAAATGCAGCTGTTGCTGCAAGTACTGGGTTGTTAGAGCGGTTAAGCGCTGAGGAAATTGCCGGCGTTATGGCGCATGAGCTCGCACATATTGAGCATCGTGATACGTTAACAATGACTCTAACCGCAACGATTGCAGGGGCAATTTCAATGCTTGGTAATTTTGCTTTCTTTATGGGAGGACAGCGTAACTCTTCAGAAGATTCTCATGGCGCAGGGGCAATTGGAGGATTTATTGCATTGCTTGTGGCGCCTTTTGCAGCGATGCTGGTGCAAATGGCGATTAGCCGTACACGGGAATATGCTGCGGATCGTAGAGGGGCTGAAATATGTGGTAATCCTTTATGGTTGGCTTCGGCATTGCGTAAGATTGCTGATGGGGGACGTGGGGTATATAATGAAGAAGCAGAGCATAATCCAGCAACCGCGCATCTGTTTATTATTAATCCTTTGAGCGGTGAGGGAGCGGATAGTCTTTTTTCGACACATCCAGCAACTGCAAATCGTATCGCTGCTCTTTATCATCAAGCAGAAGAGATGAAAGGGGCTCTTGCCAAAAGTGTGGGATGGAATAAAGAAGACGCTATACATGAAAAAAGCAGCGGAATGAACTATGGAGATTTTCATAGTGGTCAGACTCATGTATTAGGTGAACAGGAAAACAGTTCTTTTCAACGTGTTACAAAACGTCCTTCTTGGCTTCGTTATGAAAATTCAAAAAGATCTCGTTCATAGAGTTATTGAGGGAGCTTTTGAGAAAACTGTGATATAAAGGTGGTGTTTTGAAACACAAAAAAGCGGGGCATGTGTCTGAAAAAAATGTTCCAGGATTAGCTGTTCGGCAGGTATGTGTGCGTCTTTTTGGGGCGGTAGTTGATAAGTACACGCCTCTTTCTGGTTTGACAGATAATGAACACGGAAATCCACAATATTTAAAACTTTCACAACGAGATCGTTTGTTATGTCGGGCTATTTTAACAGCTTCATTGCGTCATCGAGGGCAGATTATGGCGGCTCTCTCACGCTTTTTGGCGCGTCCTTTGCCTTCACAAGCACTTTCACTTCAGAATCTTTTGCATATCAGTGTTGCACAAATTCTTTATCTTGATATTCCTGATCATGCGGCTATTGATTTAGCTGTGCGTGTGGCGAAACTTGATCCTCGAATGCGCCGTTTTTCAGGGGTAGTGAATGCTCTTTTGCGCAATGTTGCGCGTGAGGCAGAGCCTTTACGCCAACAAGTTCCTACCATTGAAGGTGTTCCAGCGTGGTTTGGACAACTTTTAGTGTCAGCTTATGGAACAGAAAAGGCACATCAGATTATCGCAATTCAAAGTGTGGAACCCCCTCTCGATTTGACAGTGAAATCTGATAGTGGTGGATGGGCTGAAAGGCTTGGTGGTGTGGTATTGCCCAATGGTTCTGTTCGATTGAATCGTCTGGAGTGTTCTGTTTCTGATTTACCAGGCTATCGTGAAGGGTCTTGGTGGGTTCAAGATTTCGCTGCATCGTTGCCTGCTTGTTTACTTGGGAGTATTGAGGGTAAACGCGTTTCTGATCTTTGTGCGAGCCCTGGGGGAAAAACAGCACAATTGGCTTTGCAAGGGGCTGAGGTGACTGCAATTGAGCTTTCTGCTAACCGCATAAAGCGTTTAAAAGAAAATATGGAACGGCTTCATTTTTCAGTTCACATTTGGCAGGGCGATGTGAGAAATTTCTATCCCACACAGCTTTTTGATGCGGTTCTTCTTGATGCTCCTTGTTCTTCTACAGGAACAATCCGTCGTCATCCAGATATTTTATGGACGAAATCGAAGGATGATATCGTCAAGTTAGCGGCGTTGCAATATGATTTGCTTGTCGCAGCAATTTCTTTGGTGAAGGTAGAGGGGCGGATTGTTTTTTCCAATTGTTCATTGGCAAGAGAAGAAGGTGAAGATCTTATTGAGAAAATTTTGTCGACACGCAATGACATTGTTTTAGACCCTATTTGTCCAGAGGAAATAGGAGCACTGGAGCATTTGCTTTGTGAGGGGGTGTTACGGACAACGCCTGCGGATTTTTGTCATAAAAATTTTGATGCTGAGAAAACCGTATTTTTAGGAATGGATGGTTTTTTCGCTGCGCGCTTACGAAAAATTGCTTAATTAACGCTTCATTTACAAAAATGGTCGAAATTGTATTTGATTCAGCATAAATGGAGATGAAATTTTGGCAGTTGCGGTAAAAGCTCCTCAGGTAAAAGTGGCAGCCTGTATCGATACGATACAGAATGTTATGCGGCGTTTATGGGTTGGACCATTGTTTCGTTGGCGATTTTCAGGGTTTCGTCCTCATAAAATTTTAGCGCATCCCATGGATTTGCATGTAGCAGACTCTATGATGGCGCATGAATTTTATCATGGTCGTTTTGCTTTTGCTGGTCACATTGTTCATTCTGGTGCTGTTTCGCCGTTTTCATTGGTTCCACCAACGCTAGAATGGGAAGCGGCTCTACATGATTTTCATTGGTTGCGCCATATGGAGGCAGCAGGAAGTGATTTAGCTTCTGCACATGCACGCTCTCTTTTAGAAGATTGGTTTGACCATGCTGGCAAGAAGGTAAAAGGACTTGCTTGGAGTGGTCCTGTTGTGGCGCGGCGCTTGATTTCATGGATTTGTCATTCGAAAATGTTGTTAGAAGGGGCAAGTGAGCGGTTTGAAAAACGCTTTTTGCGTGCACTTGGTTTGCAATTTCGTTATTTGCGCGTGACAATTTGTAGTATGGAGCACAATGATCAACGTTTACAAGCAGCAGTGGCTTTGACATTCGCATCTCTTGCTTTGCCTGTTTCTGTGGCAGTGAAAAAAAAGGTACAAACGACGCTTATAGAGGAGCTTTCCCGTCAAATCCTAGTTGATGGTGGGCATATTTCCCGTAGTCCTGTTATTTTGCTGAATTTGTTATCGGATTTATTGTCGTTACGGCATCTTTTTATGCGTAGCAATGAAACGGCACCCCGTATTTTGATTGATTCTGTTGAGCGTATGTTGCCAGCTTTACGATTCTTTATCCATGAGGATCAGACGTTGGCCCATTTTAATGGGGTTGGTCCCCTTGTGTCGGAACGGTTATCATCACTTTTGGAGCTTGATGAAACAGGAGGACATCCTTTTAGTTATGCCCGTTATTCAGGATTTCAGCGCTTAAAAGCCAATCAAACAACAGTGCTTGCAGATACAGGAAAGTTTCCACCCCGCTCTGTAGCACAGCAGGCTTGTTCGGGGTGTTTGTCTTTTGAAATGTCTTCACAAGGGCACCGTTTTATTATCAATACCGGTGTTAATCCTGATGGGAGGGAAGATTATCGACATTTAGGGCGTGTTACTGCAGCACATTCAACAGCTACGCTTAATGATTGTTCAGTGGGTTCTTTTTATCATAAAAAGAAAAATGGCGCGCCATTTTTGTTTGATGGACCAACAGATGTTCAAGTGTGCCGTATAGATGATTCAGAGAAGACGGGTTTTATTGCGAGTCATAATGGTTATGTGCGACCCTTTAATCTTATTCATGAGCGTGGTCTTATTTTGGCGACAAATGGAGATACGATCGAAGGTTTTGATCGCTTTTTTATGCCAAGTAAAGGGAGAAAGAGACACAAGAGTGTGCAAAATGAACAAAATTATGTTGCTGTTCGATTTCATCTTCATCCACAAGTTGAAGTTAACTATGATGGCAAACGTGTGTGTTTAGCCGTAAAGAACGAGAACGTGAAGAGCGAACAAATATGGTATTTTATATCGCCTGACGCAGATATTTGTCTTGAAGATTCGATTGATTTTGCAGAATTAACAGGTCCACAACGGACACAACAGATTGTTTTATATTTTCGTCCTGCATTTCAGGAAAAAGTTCGTTGGCGTTTTATCCGTAAAGCGTTTGATAAAAAATTAGAACATTGTTCCAACCCATAGTATATTGCGTTTTATATTGCGTGTCGCAAAACATTATTGTTTATTGTGGTAATATTCTCAAAATTTGAAGATCATATCAATTTTATACACGAAGCATTTTTTGGGAGTATGGGTTGGATGTTTTTAGGCAAGGTTTGCTCATAGAATCTCATGAGGTGATGCTAAAGGGATTGGCTTCAGAAAAAAAGTTTTTGAAAGACCCTTGTTGACAGATGAGTACTAGTTAAGGATTTTGATCCTTTAAAGATATGGAGAGAAAATTAAGTAGTTGCTTATCTTCGATAAGTTTTTAAGTGTGATGTTGGGATCAATATTTCTCTCTGAGAGAGTTGCATTAATAGGGCTACACTCCTCACGAAAAACAGAGCGCTATTGTATATTCACGGACTTATTTTAAAGAAAAATCCCTTAACGCTTCCAAGCCTATTTTGCGACGATGCCCGTGATGGGTATAACGGTAAATCCATTAAGCACCCCCCATCTTTATGCTTATGAAAGAGCAGTTCGGCACTATCACACTATTTATCAGTGTCCAATGTTTGTAACAGTTCTTGGCACTAGAGATGGTTCATAAGAGGCATTTTTAGCCTTTTCTTAATGGCTTTTATCCATACAGCTCCCCCCGCTTGTAACGTGCAGGCGAATGGTTTTGGTTGATTCAACATACATAGATTTGAAATGAGAGAAACTTACGGTATTCGGGGTTCTAATTTAATATGAATAACGCTAAATTATTATTACAAATCAAATGTTGTACATCACAGAAGCATTGAAAATTCGAGAAACAATACATTACAATGGCCAAGAAAAATAACCCTTCTGCTCTTTGTTATTATACTAAAAATGAAGTCATAATAACAAACCACAAAATGCGCACTTTTTTATAGCAAAGCATTCTCTCAAATATCTCAAACAATTTTCATAAAGATTTACGCGAATAACGTCGTGCAATTGAATCAATATCACCTCGACAAATTCCAAGATCGCTGAGTTCATATGTTGAAAGACGACTTAACGCATTAACGGTTCGACGATAACGGCGCCAATTACTATAAAAACGTAGAATATTCATATCCTCTACTCAAACTTTTCATTACACTCTTTAGTTTAAGAATAGAGTATATTACTAAAAAGAGTTGTGTTATAATATCATAGCAGGTATGCATCTACATACAAGATAATATCCCTTTAACATTTTCCTCATGCGAAAGGGTAACCATTAAAAATATCAACAAGAACATCTTATCCCTAATCAATGGCTAAATTATGTGCATTTTCTGCGGTGATAAACTTCTTCACGTGTAGATTCTTTGGATTGAATAACTGCTTCCATTTCAACAGTTATCAATAGTCATACGATAATTATGAAAAATTCCTTGAAACATTTGTCTCATACGAAAAGAAAAGCAGCAAAATTATTAATGGCGGAAGTGACGTGTTCCTGTAAAAACCATCGCTAACCCCTGTGCATCAGCAGCGGCGATAACTTCTTCATCACGCATGGAGCCTCCTGGTTGAATAACTGCTGTTGCTCCTGCTTCAGCTGCTGCTAATAAACCATCTGCAAAAGGAAAAAATGCATCTGATGCAACAACAGATCCTTTTGTGAGAGTTTCTATTAAGCCTGCTCTTTGCGCACTTTCTGCTGCTTTACTTGCAGCAATTTTGGCTGAATCGATGCGGCTCATTTGTCCGGCTCCAATTCCAACTGTTGCGCTATTTTTCGCGTACACAATAGCATTTGATTTAACGTGCTTTGCTACACGAAAAGCAAATTGAAGATCACGCATTTCATCTTGAGTTGGTGCCCGCTTTGTCACTACTTGCAATTTAAGATCATCGACTACCACGTTATCACGTGATTGCACTAAAATACCTCCTGCAAGTGTTTTCGCAAGAAGTCCTCCACAGCGTGGATCAGGAACTCCACCTGTAATGAGCAAACGAAGATTTTTTTTCTTGGCAATAATTTCACGTGCCGCCATTGTGGAATCAGGAGCAATAATCACTTCTGTGAAAATTTTAACAATCTCTTCAGCACATTCCTCATCAAGGATTTGATTTAAAGCAACAATTCCACCAAATGCCGATACATTATCACACATAAAAGCTTTCAAATAAGCTTCTTTCAAATTTTCTCCTTCCGCAACACCACAAGGATTGGCATGTTTAATAAGAGCGACAGCAGCGGTTTTTTGCGGATCAAATTCTGCCACGAGTTCAAAGGCTGCATCTGTATCATTCAGATTGTTATAAGAAAGCGCTTTGCCTTGTAAAAGTTTTGCTGTTGCAATACCAAAACGTTTTTCATTATTGCGATAAAATGCTGCCTGTTGATGTGGATTTTCTCCATAGCGCATAACGTTTTCAAGATGACCAGAAAAACTCTGCCACGATGGAGTTTCAATTTCTAAATCCCGTGCAAACCATGATGCTATTGCCGTATCATAAGCAGCGGTGTGTGCATAAGCGCGCATTGCTAGCTGATGACGCATAGATAAGCTTAAACATCCATTATGCTGCTTTAATTCAGCTAGAATCGAATCATAATCTTTTATCGCTGTTACAACACCGGTATAAGCATAATTTTTTGCCGCGGCGCGAATCATCGCCGGTCCACCGATATCAATATTTTCAAGAATCGTTTGCCCATCAGCTCCCGAAAGGATCGTCTCTTCAAAAGGGTAAAGATTCACCACCAAAAGATCAATTACATGAATGCTGTTCTTTTCCATAGCTTCCCTATGGTTAGGATCTTCTCTTACCCCTAACAAAGCACCATGAATCAAAGGATGGAGTGTTTTTACACGCCCATCCATTATTTCAGGAAATCCGGTAACTTCAGCAACATCTTTTACGGGTAAACCAGCCGCTATGAGGGTTTTGGCTGTTCCTCCTGTTGAAATTAATTCAACATTGTAAGTAGCATGAAGGGCTTGTGCAAAAGCAACCACACCCGTTTTATCAGACACAGAAAAGAGAACACGACGAACCCGATGAAGATCAGGTATGGGAAAATTTTTGGCAACAACACCCATAACAGCAGCCTTAAAAATGAAAGAGTTAAAATTCTAGTAAAACACGCTTATACGTTTATAGCATAAGCCTTTAGCAAAATACACTGAAAGGATAAACTGTCTTTTTAGAATATAGGATGATTCACCTTTTTCTATTATCCTGTAAAAACCTCTCATTTGAGGTGTGGTGATAGGTATAAAAGTCTCATTGAGACATTAAATATTTTTTTGTTGCTTATAACTCAATATCTCATCTTCATAGCAGTTGTGAAACAAAAAATGTATCCGTATGTTCTTTGCTATATTAGCTTTTATATTAGATGAAGGCGAAAGTATTGCGTATATCAATTGGAGTAATCTCTGAAATGGGAAACAATCTAATGAAGCAAGAATATAAAATTATAAAGGCAAAAATGAGTGCTCATCTTTTCTATTATTTTAAAATTTAGCTTTATATTTTTTAAAAGCGTTTATGACAATTCTTTTTAAGAGTGAAGATAATGCATTTCTTCACATTTTGGGGCATTACATCTTTAATGAATCAACCCTATTTTATGATGTTTTTTTGATAAGAGTGTCGCGTAAATCTTTTGTGGATGGTATAAAGTTCATTGTATGCTTATGATCTTTAATTTAACAAAGGCGCAAGTTGGTAGCTTTTATTCTCTTTATCAGTTTTCAAGATTCTAAAAATTTTTGTTACTTGAGATGGAAGAGGTATTTTTTTTTAGTTTTTTTGCCGTAGCAGAAAAAGAAAACCTCCTAACACACCAGTAGCTAAAATAAACCACGTGATTGCATAAACGAGATGATTATTTCGAAAATGGATAATCGTAAGACCAACGACGGGAAGTTTTGCTTGTGGAGATGTTTTTCTGGCATCAATGAAATAAGGGGCAACAGTGGACAAACCAAGTTTTTGTGCCATAGCGGGGAGATCGCGCGTATACCATAAATTTTTGTCAGGATTATTTTTACGCGGGAAAAATCCATTTTTTTCACTCATGCGTAATAAACCTATAATCGTTGTTTGTTCTGTGTCTGTGGTAGAATTTTGCTGAGATAAGGCATTTGTATGTGATTGCTCTGTGTTTTGAAAATTGTTACGTTCATCCATGGGGATAAAGCCACGGTTGATAAAGATCAGTGTATTATCAGCAGTTTTTAAAGGAGTCAAAACCCAATAGCCTGTAGTATTTTGAGCGGCAGCAGTGACTAAAATATTTTTATCTGTTAAAAATTTTCCTGTGATAATAACAGGTTGATATTCATATTTTTCAAAAGTAACATCTGACCATTGATTTTTTGGAGGGGCTTTTATGGGGGGCAAATGAATGCGTTGATTGGTACTGGTGATAAGATTTGTTTTCCAGTTTAACCGTTGTACTTGCCATATACCTAATGCACTGAAGAGAAGAAAAAAACAAATACATAAAGTTCCAAATAAAAAAGAAGAAAAACGGCAAGAATTTCCCTGAAGCTTTGTCATAGGGGGCTCTTTTTTGCTCATGATTTGTGCTTCCTTTCGGGACAATAGGCTTTTATTCTAACATGTATATATTAAAAAAAACATTTTGTACGCGTTTTGGTGGAATTTGCACGCCTTATTGAGGAAAAAGATGAAAAATGAGCCAACAAGAGATGAAAAAGGTTTTATAAAAGACTTGACCTTTTGTTGTCGACCCCCTATTAGAAAGAAACTTCCCAATGATGCCCGTTCAAGGTTGCATTGCGCGTGTTTTGCGTTCATTGTGTCCTTTGGGTATGGGGATTTGAAAGTTTCTTAGAGTTTAAGGGTGAAGTTTATGTCTCGTGCATGTGAATTGACAGGGAAGACGGTTCTGTATGGTAATAATGTTAGCCATGCGAATAATAAGACTCGGCGTCGTTTTTTACCAAATCTTTGCAATGTGACATTGATTTCAGAGGTGTTACAGCAAAGTTATCGCTTGCGTATTTCAGCAAATGCGTTGCGTTCTGTTGAGCACCGCGGTGGTCTTGATGGTTTTTTGATTAAAGCAGACGATAAAGAGTTGTCACAACGTGCGCGTTTGTTAAAACGCCAAATCGTTAAGAAAAAAGCTGAGCAAGAAGGTGAGCAGAAGGCTGAACAAGCAGCGTAATTTTCAGCGTTATTGTTTTTGGCTTTTTTCTTTTTGATCGCTCTGTTTTATTGGTTCCATATCCCAGGTTAAAAAAATGTCTTCAAGCGGTCTTTTATTAGAACAGCAAAAGAAAAGGTATGTTGTTTTTTCTATTTTTGCAATGTGCCTTGCTGTCACGGCTTCTAATATTTTAGTTCAATATCCTGTCTATTGGTTTGATTTGAATGCGCTGTTGACTTATGGGGCTTTTACCTATCCATTTGCTTTTCTAATCAATGATTTGACCAATCGTTTTTATGGTCCATCTGCTGCGCGGCGTGTGGTTTATGCTGGTTTTTTTACGGGTGTCTTTGTTTCTTGGATATTGGCGACACCACGGCTTGCACTTGCTTCTAGTTTTGCATTTTTATTTGGGCAACTCCTTGATATTGTTGTTTTTACTCCTTTGCGACGTAAAACATGGTGGAAAGCACCTTTAGCAGCAGCGTTGGTTGGTTCAGCTTTGGATACAGTGCTGTTTTTTGCTCTTGCTTTTTCTAGCTCGTTTGCTGTTCTTGATAAGATAACAGGCTATGCTGATAGTTCACTAGTGGAGAGTACTGTTTTGGGAGGGATAGGCATGCCAGTTTGGTTATCGCTTGCTTTTGGTGATTTTTCGGTAAAAATTATTATGAGCCTGTTTATGTTGATTCCTTATGGAACAATTCTTAATATTGTAAAGCTTCCTCTTTATCAAAGTCCTTCAAAGGATGATTCTTCTTTTGTTTGTAACAAATAATGGTCTTTGTTCTTTTGTTTTGCTAAAGAAGAGGGGAGGGGAGTTCTGTCCTCTAAGGGCAGAATTTAAGCGGATTTATAAGAGGTATTTTGATTCTTTTCTCAAGTTGTATTTATCCATACATCATCTATGCTTACGATGTGTAAGGAAATGGTTTTGACTGATTCAGTATGGGATAAGAGCATCTTATCAGCATTAAAAACAGATAATAAAGCTCTTATAAAGGATCAAAAATGTTTTGTTAAGAGTTGTGATGTCTTACTTATGATTATTTGAGCTATAAGAAACTTGGTTCTTATAAAGGAAAAAACATTTCGATATACATTTGGGTAGTATATAAATAGAAAAATAAATACCAATGGTATCAAGTATTTTTTGACAGTTTTAAAATTTGGTTATACTGATATTTATCATTATTTTAGTAACAAATGTTTGTGCAGATATGTTAATGAATTTACAATTTGTTATAATGCGATCTCTGTAGAATTTGGCAAACGCTTCGAGTGTTTATTTTAGATAATTGTAGGTTAGAAATGCGATACTTGGAGCTGATAGTATGAATAAAATGATAAATCAAACAGATCATACAGAGGCTTTATTTGATAATTTTGTATTAACTTCCTTGAAAAAACAGAGAGAGACTAGGGAGTTGCCTATTGTAAAATCACTTCTTCGTTATCCGGGAGGGAAAAGTCGTGCTGTTCCTATGATTATTAATAACTATATAAGGAAACAGAAAACTTTATGTTCTCCTTTTGTAGGAGGCGGTTCAATTGAATTAACCTTAGCAAAAAGAGGAACAAGGGTTTATGCTTATGATGCTTTTAAGCCGCTTGTTATTTTTTGGCAGATGCTTTTGAAAGATGCTTCAGCTCTTGCAGAAAAAGTGAGAGAATATGAAGATATGACTCCCGTAATGTTTTATAATCTCCAAAAAACTTTTGGGAATATTAAAAATCAATTAGAGATTGCTGCCGTTTTTTTGTTCTTAATCGTTCTTCTTTTTCCGGAACGACACTTTCTGGTGGTATGTCTCCAGGACACCCCCGATTCAATTATCGTTCTATTGAACGGCTTAAAGATTTTAAGATTGAAAACTTCATAGTGGAACACAGAGATTTTACAGAAAGTATTCCTAAACACTCTAACGATTTTCTTTATTGTGATCCTCCGTACCTTATTAATCAAAAACTTTACGGTCACAAAGGCGATAAACATAATTCTTTTGATCATCAAGCTCTTGCTGAACTTTTGAGAAAGCGTCAAGGATGGGTTTTATCTTATAATGATTGTGTGGAAGTTAGAGAACTTTATAAAGGACATACAATACTTAATCCTGAATGGACTTACGGTATGGGAAACAATAAAAAATCAAATGAACTCGTAATTTTGAGTAAGGATCTTTAGGAAATTGCATGAATCAGGTAGAAAATGGAAAAGCCTTTGAATATGCTTTGGCTATGGGTTTTAAAAAAGCAACAAAGGCTTCTATAGAGTTTAATTCGTCTTTTCAAATAGCGGAGTCTTTTTATAATTTATTTAATGATACTGAAAAAAGGCTTTTAAATCTTGCTTCTATTGAAGCAGCCATTTTTTACAGTTACATGATAAAAATATTAGAAACACGAAAACTATTGTTCTTCAGGAAGATTTTGTTGGGATCAAAGGAGATGTCCGTGATATTATTTTAAAAGTTCCTGAAAATCCTATTGGTATTTCTGCAAAACATAATCATAGCGCTATCAAACATCCTCGCCTTTCCAGTAAAATAGATTTTGGTAAAGAATGGACAGGTTATTCTTGTAGCAGCGTTTATTTCAATGAAGTTAGTCCTATTTTTGATTATTTAGCAGAGCTTAGAGATAAGAAGATGTTCTTTAGAGATATAGAGGATAAAGACAGCAGAGTTTATCTTCCAATCCTAGAAGCTTTTTCTAAAGAACTTCAAAGGCTTTGTTTAGATTATCAAGATAAATTTGTGAAGCTATTGTTTCAGTATGTTATAGGTTCTTATGATTTTTATAAGATTATGATAGATACAAGATCTAAACAAAAACGGGTTATTATTCAGTCTTTTAATTTGAATGGCACTCTAGGATATGGTCGTAAATGGAAAATTCCAAGCAAAATTTTATCCGTTGCACTAAAACCAGAAAGTAAAAACAAACTCATTATAATTTTGAAGATGGTTGGAGCATTTCTTTTAGGATTCATAATGCATCCAGTAAAGTAGAAGCTTCCTTAAAGTTCGATATTCAATTTGTGGGATTATCTTCTCAGGTTGTTAGTCATCAAATTCCGATGGTTTAATGATAGAGATAATTTTTTAAAATGTAATCGTTGCTGATTCAAGGCAGGTTTATTTCTTATGAATATGAGTTCTTTTATCACTAAAAAGTATTTCTAATTGTTTTGTTATGGCGTCGGCGAGTTCTTCAGCATTCATAATTGTTACAGCACGTTGATAATAACGTGTGACGTCATGACCAATTCCAATGGCAATGAGTTCGATAGGGGAGTGTGTTTGGATTTCTTGAATCACTGCGCGTAAGTGTTTTTCTAAATAATTGCTGGAGTTGACCGATAGTGTCGAATCGTCAACAGGAGCACCATCAGAAATGACCATGAGGATGCGACGTTGTTCACGCCGTGATAAAAGGCGTTGATGAGCCCAAATCAAAGCTTCTCCGTCGATATTTTCTTTTAATAATCCTTCTTGCATCATCAAACCTAAATTGCGTTGTGCGCGACGCCATGGGGTATCAGCACTTTTATAGATGATATGGCATAAATCATTGAGGCGTCCAGGATTATGGAGTTTGTTTTGGGTAAGCCATTGTTCGCGCGATTTGCCCCCTTTCCAAGTTTTGGTGGTAAAACCTAAAATTTCAACTTTGACACCACAACGTTCAAGAGTTTGTGCCAAAATATCAGCACAACTTGCAGCAACGCTAATGGGGCGTCCACGCATTGAGCCAGAATTATCAATGAGGAGTGAAACAACTGTGTCCCGAAATTGGGTGTTGCTTTCCATTTTAAAAGAAAGGGGTTGCATGGGGTCAATAATTAGACGTGGAAGCCGTGTTGTATCAAGATATCCTTCTTCAAGGTCAAAGTTCCAGTTGCGATTTTGTTGCGCCATCAAGCGGCGCTGGAGACGGTTTGCTAAACGTCCAACGATGTTTTGCAGATGATTGATTTGCTTATCAAGATAACGGCGTAAGTGATCTAACTCGTTTTCAGAACAAAAATCTGTTGCTTCCAAAATTTCATCAAATTGACGGGTGAAGATTTTATAATTGCCAAGTCTTTGCATTTGTTCCGAATCAGAAAAAAGGTGTTTGGGTTTGCTCGGCTTTTCTTGCCAAGGTCCATTTTTTTGCTCGCCGTCAGCTTGATCATTGTTGTTTGATTGTGTCGCTTGTGTTTTTCCATCATCTTGCACATCACTTTCTTGTTCAGTGCTGGTTTGTTCTTCACTTTGAGCGTGTTTTTTGTTTTTACTCTCTTCTTCTCTTTGGTCTTGAGGTTCACACGCATTTTTTAATTTTTTATTGTTTTCACTGTTAGAAGCTTCAGCTTGTTGCACTGTCATTTTGAGTGTAACAAGCATTTGGCGAACAATCTGTGCAAAAGCTTGTTGGTTGTAAATATGATGTGGGAGTTCATTGAGTTCTGCTGCTGCTTTTTGTTCGAGTTCTTGACGCCACAATTCTAAGACAGGACCTGATTCTTTTGGAGCTGTGCGCTTTGTTATTTTTTCACGCAATAAAAGTGCAATCGCTTCTTGGATGGGGGCTTCACTTTGGTTTCTAATCTTATGATAATGGGCTCTTTTGTATTTATCGGCGAGCATGATATCAAGATTTTTTGCAAGTCCCTCCATGGTTAAAGTGCCAATTGCTTCAACACGTGTTTGTTCGAGGGCATCAAAGATAGCACGTGCTTCTGATTCTGGTGGAGAAAATTGCATGTGAATGCGGTTGTCATGCCATGCTTTGCGCAGAGCCATGGAATCACCTAGTCCGCGGGTAATGGTGATGTCTTTATTCGTTGCGTATTGAGGTAATTCTGGTAAACGCGCGCAACTTTCGCTTAAAGATGGTCGGTTATGACTAAAGGAAACTTCAAGGTTGTTTGTGCCTGCAATTGCACGCATACAGGTGGAAAGTGCTTTTTTAAAAGCTTCAGCATTAAGAGTGTTGTTGGAAGAGTCCTTTGCCAGATTTTTGTTGTCGCCAATATCGGTAGCCATGAGTGACAGATTCCTTAAGGCGAAACACCATGAATGAGTGATTCGGGAAGCTCTTGTCCAAAGGCGCGTTGATAAAATTCTGCAACAGTGGCACGTTCGAGTTCATCACATTTATTGAGAAAGGTTAATCGGAAGGCAAAGCCGACATCTTGAAAAATTGTTGTATTTTCTGCCCAAGTAATGACGGTACGTGGACTCATGACAGTTGAAAGATCTCCATTGATAAAAGATTGGCGTACCATATCAGCAACATGAACCATTTGTGAAATTGTCTTTTTTCCCTCAGCCGTTTGAAAAGATTTGACCTTTGAACAAATGATATTAACCTCTTTATCATGGGGTAAATAATTGAGTATCGTAACAATAGACCAGCGGTCCATTTGAGCTTGATTGATCTGTTGGGTACCATGATAGAGACCGGTTGTATCACCAAGACCAATGGTGTTTGCCGTTGCAAAAAGACGAAATGCTGGATGGGGAGAGATGACACGGCTTTGATCAAGTAAGCTTAGTTTTCCAGAGGTTTCAAGAACGCGTTGGATAACAAACATAACATCGGGACGCCCTGCATCATATTCGTCGAAAACAAGAGCAATATTATTTTGATAAGCCCATGGCAAAATGCCCTCTTTAAATTCAGTGATTTGTAAGCCATCTTTTAAAACGATAGCATCTTTTCCTACAAGATCGATACGACTTACATGACTATCAAGATTAATGCGAAGACAAGGCCAGTTAAGACGTGCAGCAACTTGTTCAATATGCGTTGATTTCCCTGTACCGTGATAGCCAGAAACCATTACACGGCGGTTAAAGGCAAAACCTGCGAGAATCGCTAAAGTTGTTTGCTGATCAAAAAGATAATCAGGATCGATATCAGGAACATGGGGACTTTTTGTGCTAAAAGCAGGGACTTTCAGATCTGTTTCAATATGAAATAGATCGCGAGCACAAAGTGTAATATCGGGCAAATTTTCAACGGTAAGATTTGTCATTATGTTTCTGAAAGGGAGAGGACGCTATTTATTCATTAGAAACGATACAAGAGTTAAAGTATTTATGCAATGCTCTATAATGAGAGCCTTAGATATTGAAGAAAGATTTTTTTACGTATTCTATAATGTTTTGCAAAAAAGTAACATTTTGCGCAAATAATGATGGTCTAAATGAAAATAGACTCATATAAGCGCATGTTTTCAGCACAAACCAGACTTTTTTAGCAAATTGTAAGCATGTAAAACATCACGAAAGCGCTCTTCTGAAGCACGATTACCACCATTGGAATCAGGATGGTGCTTTTTTACCAACTCTTTATATTTCATTTTGATGTCTTCTGCTGAAGCGTTTGCCTGTAGTCCCAGTGTATCAAAAGCTTTTGCTTCTAAGGGCTTTAATTTTCGTGAGAACTTATTGCTTGAATGCTGCCCAGTAAAAAGCGTGAAGGGATCGCGCATGCGATTTTGATAGGCAGCTGTGCCAGAGCGAATCTTTGCATAATTCGCGGCTGTTTTTTTCGATGTACCATTGCTCAGATCTGTAGGCCATGTCGGACGATGTCCTGTGAGAGCATCCTTTTGAAATTTTGCGATATCTTTATTGCTAAGACCAGAGAAGTAATTAAAATTTTTATTATAGGCGCGTACGTGTTCAATACAAAAATATAAATATTGTCCTTCGTGATTTCGACCTGCTGGTGCTTTATGGGACCCTGTTTTTTCACAACCTTCCCACTGACACTGTTGTGCTTCTGGCTCAGCTTTTTGTTTTTTATTTGAGCTTATGCGAATTGAATCGAATAATTTAGATGTTATTGTCATATTATTGGTTTATGCAAAATTGATTAATTTTACAAGAATTGACTTTTGAAAAATTTGTTTTCACACTTATTCTATTATGAAAAAGGTGTATTTTTGCACGTTCATTTTGTTTGAGGAATGAAAAATGTTTATAGAAACAATAATTCAGAGAAAGCTTCAGGATGCTTTTCATCCGCAAAAGCTTGAAGTGATTAACGAAAGTCATCTTCATGAGGGGCATCCTCATAATGAACATGCTTTTGATGGTAAAGGAGAAACACATTTTCGAGTGAAAATTTTATCTTCTTCTTTTTCTAATATGACACGCGTAGAAATACATCGAGCGATTTATAAAGTTTTACAAGAAGAGTTAGCTACTTGTGTTCATGCTTTGGCACTTGAGGTTGAAACACTCTAATTTTTTGATGAGACGTTTTTAGGAACGGGGATGGGCCTTTTGATAGATTTTTAACAAATGGTCTGTATCGACGTGGGTATAGATTTGTGTGGTGGAAAGACTAGCGTGCCCAAGAAGTTCTTGAATCGTGCGCAAATCTCCCCCCCGTGATAAAAGATGGGTGGCAAAAGAATGGCGCAGTGTATGAGGCGTTGCAGTTTCTGGTAAACCAAGGCTTGTTCGTAAGTTGCGTACAGTTTTCTGAATAATGGCGGGCTGTAGGGGACCGCCTCGCGCCCCGCGAAATATGGGTTGGTTATCCAATAAAGGATATGGGCAACATTTGAGATAATTTTGTACAGCTTCGTAAACAATTTTGATGAGAGGAACAAGGCGTGTTTTGCCGCCTTTTCCTGTTATAAATAAACTTGTTTTTTTAGGATCAGAAAATTGTTCTGGTGTGAGGCTTAAGGCTTCTGATATTCGCATTCCACAGCCATAAAGAAGCATGAGGACAGCAGCATTACGAGCGCTGATCCAAGGTTCATTTTCCAGTTGATTTTCTTGTTTGACTATGTGAAGTGCTGATTTTATCGCTAAAGGTTTTGGGAGCAATTTGGGGTGTTTGGGGCTTCGGATAAGTTGAGCCGCGGGAACATTGACGATTCCTTCACGTGATAAGTATTTGAAAAAAGAACGGATGCCTGCTACTCCGCGGCTTAAAGAGCGCGCACTTACATTGTTTGTACGCCGATAAGCAAGATAAGCACGCAAGTCACTGATGCGTAAATGAGCAAGATCTGTAAGGATTGGTGTATGATTTAAGTGTTGACAGAGAAAAGACAAAAATTGCCGCGTATCACGTTCATAGGCTTGCACTGTTTGTGCTGACATACGACGTGTTTGGGTAAGACACTCTAACCAATTTTTCCTTGCTTTTAAAATTGCATGGTCTGCTGGAATGAGAGGAATATTTTCATCTTTTCTCTTGTCGTTTTTGATAGGCATTATCTAGTTGAGAGTTTCTTTCTTTTTAGATTTTTCATCGTTAGAATGACCATTCTTGTTTTGGGGTTGCTCTTCACGATTGATAAGTTGCTTTTCACCTTTGAGAGAGAGTATTTTCACAAGATTGTGCGTTGACATCAAATGCGCAAAAATTAATCCTAAAAAGCCATTTTTATGAAGTTTGGCAAGTTGGCTTGCTGATAATTTATTCAATTTTTCTTCATCAACAACCCAAAAATGTTCCAATTGAGCTGAGAGACCTTTATCGTTTTTCACATTGATGGATTTTTGGCTTAGAAGATCCATTTCTACAAGAGCATCAATAAACTCAGAGGTTTTTTCCATAGCGACTTTAAAACTTTCAAGAAAACGAATACGTTCTTCCATAAAAGGAGAAATAGAGCCGTCGGAATTAAAAAGTTCTGTTCCTGCAACTTCATTAAACATACCGGACTGTTGATCAAAGCAAACAGAAAGTTCTTTTTCATTGCTAATTTGTGCCAAAACAAAAGGATAGCGACGGACAAAAGCGGGAACATAAGTATTGGTTTTCCAACTTTTATCAGAAGCGATATAGTCATTTTCGTCATTAGAAAGACCGACAAGAGCCGCGGATGTGTAGTGCCGTTTTTTTTGTTCATCTTCGGCGCACATAAATAAAATAGGATAGTCTAGTGCTGCTTGAAAATATTCAGTACTTGCTAAAGGAACCCAATGAGTATCCTTGGCAAAAGACATATCAGTTGGAGGAGCAAATTTTAGATTTTTATGGGAAATTTTGTTGATTGGTGTGATATCTTTGTAAAATAGCATAATATTTGCCATAAGACTTTCTCCTTTATTAATTTGTTTTTGTTACCAAGAAAGGTCTTTTAGAAGATTGTCTCATATGGCAACAAGATTGAATAGAAAACTATAAGATTGAAGGGTTCATTTTTGAGAGATAATATTTTTGCATGAAGTATAATAAAGAAAAGCTTAAAAATAAAGTCTATCTTGCCATTATTGGTATGCCTCATGGTATAAAAGGAGATGTTTTTGTTAAAATTCTAAGTGCTGAGCCACAGCGTTTCAAGTTTTACAGCACTCTTTATGATGATATGGGGCGTTCTTATGAAATTGTAACTCTTCGCATACAAAAAAATAAGGCGATTGTACGTTTTAAAGGGGTAGAAAATCGTAATGCGGCTGAGTCTTTAAAAGGTCTTCGCCTTTATGTGACGCGTGATCAATTAATGGATGATTTGATGGAGGATGAGTTTTATCAAGTCGATTTAATAGGCTTGTGTGTCCAAGATTGTGGGGGAAAAATCTTAGGTGAAGTGTGTGGTTTTTTTAATTTCGGGGCTGGTGATTTGCTTGAAATACGTTTGAATACAGGTAAAAGAGTTCTTATTCCCTTTAGTAAGGCGGCGGTACCAGAAATTTATATGGATTCTGGTTTTCTTGTTGTTGATCCCATGGCAGCTGGTTTAAGTGATGGGGGAGACAATGATAAAAAGGAAATAGCTTGAATCTAAAAATAAAGATGAAGGAAAAAATAACAGATGAATTTCGTCAATAAAAAGTGGAATGTGTGGAAATATTAAAAATACACTTTTGAGCAGATATTGTAAGCACTTTATCTCGAAATAGTCCTGAATTTTTAGAGTCTTTTTTAGTGCAAGTATTTAGAAGGATCGTATTGAATATGGCGCAGATCAAGGAGATTCAATTTAACGCTATAGCGTTAAATATTTTGTTTGTGCTATTTTTGCTATTAAGAGTCTGTTTAAGAAAATAAGGATGAGAAATAAAATGAAGTTTCAGGCGCGCGTTTTAACTCTTTATCCTGAAATGTTTCCTGGTTTTTTAGGGTATTCTTTAGCAGGGCAAGCTTTAGAGCGCGGAATTTGGTCACTGGAGACGGTACAGATTAGGGATTTTGCTTTAGACAAACACCATAGCGTTGATGATAAACCTGCTGGTGGGGGAGCGGGTATGGTAATGCGGGCGGATGTATTGGCGGCGGCTCTTGATTGTTGTCCACAGGATTCGCCAAGATTGTTGATGAGTCCACGTGGGCGCCCTTTTGACCAAGCTTACGCGCATAGCTTGGCTCGTGATACGGGTGTAACGTTAGTTTGTGGACGTTTTGAAGGGGTTGATGAGCGAGTCATAGAGGCACGAGAACTAGAAGAAGTCTCTATTGGTGATTATATTCTTTCAGGGGGTGAAACAGCCGCATTGGTTATCTTAGATGCTATTATACGTCTTCTGCCTGGAGTGATGGGGAATGCAGCTTCTGCAAGGTGTGAAAGTTTTGAAAATGACTTGCTGGAACATCCGCAATATACCCGCCCTTCTCTTTTCGAAGGGCGGGGTATTCCGCCTGTATTGCTCTCAGGTCATCACAAAGCGATCGCAGATTGGCGTCAAAGCCAAGCCGAATTGTTAACACGTCAACGTCGCCCTGATCTTTATGCGCGTTATAATAAAAATCATCAGAAAACTTGATTCATATGATAAGGTGGTGTATTGCATGGCTCTCTTTTTAGAGAGTTTTTTATAAAAGGTTTTCTGTAGTTCCAAAATTAAAATGAAGGAATGGTGTATTCGCTCCTGTGTAAGACATAGCCTAAAGAGCTCCTTATTCTTAATAAAGGCTTTTTTGGTAAGAGTTGAGCGCTCTGACTGTTCGATAAAGAACATGAAGGATAAAAGAAATGAATATTATCGCACAACTTGAAGCTGAACAATGTGCAAAAATTGAAGAAAAGCGCCAATTTCCAGCCTTTAAGCCAGGAGATACAGTTCGTGTTATGGTGCGTGTGACAGAAGGTACACGAACGCGTGTTCAGGCTTATGAAGGTGTTTGTATTGCGCGTTCAGGCGGTGGGTTGAATGAGACCTTTACAGTACGCAAGATTTCTTATGGTGAAGGGGTGGAGAGGGTATTTCCTGTTTATTCTCCTTTGATTGAAGGTGTTGAGCTGGTGCGCCGTGGTAAAGTGCGCCGTGCAAAACTCTATTATCTACGTGGCTTGAGAGGTAAAGCTGCACGTATCGCTGAAAAGAGAGATTATCGGAAAAAAGCTGAAAAGGTTGTTGAGAAAGTAGAAGCAGCATCTGTCAGCACAGATGTTGAAAAGCAAGTTTCTGAGTAAAGATTGTATCGGCTAAACTTTATGCAAAAGCGGCTTTTATGCCGCTTATTTGTGTCTTTCTTGATTCGTTTTGCCTTTTAAAAGGCTTGGAGGGGACATAAAAATGTTTAATCTATCAATTTTTCCTCTTTTTATTCTTAATCATGGGTGCAGTTTAAGAGACCATTGCATATATCGTGGATACTCAAAAGGATAAGTTTAATCTGAAAAAATGTCTGTTTATATTTGGAAAAGATTTTAGACCTTTGACGTGAAGATAAAAGTGTATTAGATTAAGGCGAGTTTTGCGGATCATATCCGGGGAGTAATCGGTTTTTTTATGCGTGACCTTTAATCCGTTATTTGAGACAACCGACCTGTAATATCGGTATCTTGAGATGCCAAACAAGTAAAAACGAGAGAGTATGTTTAGTCGTTTTGCGCGAACTTTCTCGTTCATTGCGGTTGCAAAAACCAGGTCAGGATATTTTATGATAGAGACAACTAGGATAAAAGAGCGCCCTCGTTCCCCTCATATAAGTATTTATCGTTGGACAATTACTATGGCCATGTCCATTGCACACCGAATTACGGGTATGGCGCTTTATGTTGGAACGGTTTTTCTTGCTGTTTGGTTAATTGCTATTGCGTGTGGCGAGGAGACATTTAAAACAGTTCATGAGATTTATAGTTCTTGGTTTGGATTGTGTATTTTGTTTCTTTATACTTTGGCAGGGGTTCATCACATGGTTGGTGGTGTTCGCCACATTGTTTGGGATCTGAAGCCTTGCCTTTTGGCAAAAGAAAAGGCAACAGTCACTGCTTGGGCGACAGTGTTTATTTCTCTTATTGTTACTTTTGCGATTTGGATTATTGGATATACCGTTGTTTAGCTGGGGGTGAAAAGAGACATGAAAAAAGATTTTCGAACGGAACTTGGAAAAGTACGGGGGCGTGGCAGTGCTCATGAAGGAACAGAGCATTTTTGGCTAGAACGTTTGACGGGGTTTATCAATCTACCACTTTTGATATTTTTTATTGTTCTTATTCTTTCGCTTGTGGGCAAGGATTATAGTATTGTGCGTGCAAGACTTGCACATCCTATTGTTGCTATTTTGATGGGATTGATGACTTTTTCGGTCCTTTATCATATGAAACTTGGTATGCAGGTGGTGATTGAAGATTATATTCCACGTGAAGGTTTTCGGATATTCTTTTTGACGTTAAATATTTTATTTTGTTTTCTCATAGGTGGTATCATTATTTTTTCTCTTTTGAAAATTGCATTAGGGGGTTAAACAAGTATGGCGGGTACAGGATCATCTCTGGGTGCTAAAGCAGGTAACGCCCCTTATCGCACTGTAGATCATAAATTTGATGTTGTTGTTGTTGGGGCAGGTGGTGCAGGATTACGTGCGACACTGGGTATGGCAGAACAAGGATTAAAGACAGCTTGTATTACGAAGGTTTTTCCAACGCGCTCACATACGGTTGCAGCACAAGGGGGAATTGCTGCATCGCTTTCAAATATGGGACCTGACAATTGGCAGTGGCATTTATATGATACCGTGAAAGGTTCTGATTGGTTGGGCGATACCGATGCAATGGAATATTTGGTGCGTAATGCTCCTGCTGCTGTGTATGAATTAGAACATTATGGCGTTCCTTTTTCGCGAACGCAAGAAGGCAAAATTTATCAGCGTCCTTTTGGTGGACATACGACACAATTTGGTGAAGGTCCGCCTGTTCAGCGTACTTGCGCAGCAGCTGACCGTACAGGCCATGCCATTTTGCATACGCTTTATGGACAAAGCTTAAAGCATAATGCGCAATTTTTTATTGAATATTTTGCACTCGATCTCATCATGACGGATGGGGTTTGTACGGGGGTTGTGGCATGGAATCTCGATGATGGTACAATACATCGTTTTTCTGCCAAAATGGTTGTTCTTGCAACCGGTGGTTATGGACGCGCTTATTTTTCTGCGACATCGGCGCATACCTGTACGGGTGATGGTGGTGGAATGATCGCACGTGCTGGATTGCCACTTCAGGATATGGAGTTTGTGCAATTCCATCCGACAGGGATTTACGGTTCTGGCTGCTTAATTACAGAAGGAGCTCGTGGTGAAGGAGGCTATTTAATCAATTCTGAAGGTGAACGCTTTATGGAGCGCTATGCACCTTCCTTTAAGGATTTGGCTTCACGTGATTTGGTTTCGCGTTGTATCACACTTGAAATTCGTGAAGGACGTGGCGTTGGACCTAAGAAGGACCATATTCATTTGGTTCTCAATCATATTGATCCTGCAATCTTGCATGAGCGTTTACCAGGGATTTCAGAATCAGCACGGATATTTGCAGGGGTGGATGTAACAAAAGAGCCTATCCCCATCTTGCCAACGGTTCATTATAATATGGGTGGGATTCCTACCAATTACTACGGGGAAGTTCTCAATCCAACGGCTGATTCGCCTGATCGTATTCAACCAGGGCTGATGGCGGTAGGAGAAGCAGGATGTGCTTCTGTTCATGGTGCTAATCGCTTGGGGTCAAATTCATTAATTGATCTTGTGGTGTTTGGTCGTGCTGCTGCCATTCGCGCGGGTGAAGTTATTGATCGGAATGCAGAAATTCCACCCATCAATGAAGAAGCTGTTGACGAAATTATAGCGCGTTTTGATCGTTTACGTTTTGCACAAGGGGCAATACCAACAGCTGTATTGCGTGAAAAAATGCAACGCACGATGCAAGAAGACGCAGCAGTCTTCCGTACAGAAGATTCTTTGAAACAGGGATGTCAACGGATGAATAAAATCTGGGGGGAATTGTCGGATCTCAAAGTCACAGATCGTTCTCTGATATGGAATTCTGATTTGGTTGAAACATTAGAGCTTGAAAATCTTATGGCGAATGCAATCATGACTGTTCATTCTGCCGAAGCACGTTCAGAAAGCCGTGGCGCTCACGCTCGTGAAGATTATCCAGAGCGTGATGATAAAAACTGGCGTAAACATACGATTTCACATTTGTCAAAAGAGGGTAAGGTGACATTATCATATCGACCTGTCCATGTGGATCCGTTAACATCTGAAGCTGATGGTGGGATCGATTTAAAGCGCATTGCACCTAAAAAACGGGTTTATTAAGGGGAGAATGCAATATGGTACAAATTAAGCTTCCCAAAAATTCTCAAGTAAAACCGGGAAAGGTTTGGCCTAAACCTGAAGGTGCTACAAAGCTGACGGAATTTCACGTGTATCGTTGGTCGCCTGATGATGAGGAAAATCCTCATTTAGATACTTATTATGTGGATCGTTCTGCTTGTGGTCCTATGATTCTTGATGGGCTTTTGTTTATTAAAAACCATATTGATCCAACTTTGACACTTCGTCGATCATGCCGTGAAGGCATCTGTGGTTCATGTGCGATGAATATTGATGGAACCAATACATTAGCTTGTACCAAAGGGATGGATGATGTAAAACATCCCATTAAGGTCTATCCGTTGCCTTCCATGCCGGTTGTTAAAGATTTGGTTCCTGATTTAAAGCGTTTTTATGCACAACACCGAGTCATTGAGCCTTGGTTGCAAACAGTTTCTCCTGAACCTGCAAAAGAATGGTTACAAAGTCACTCCGATCGCCAAAAAATCGATGGCCTTTATGAATGTATTTTGTGTGCGTGTTGTCAGACTTCATGTCCAAGTTATTGGTGGAACGGTGATCGTTATTTGGGGCCCGCTGTTTTGCTTCAAGCTTATCGCTGGATTGCGGATTCACGTGATGAGATGTGTGGTGAACGTCTTGATAATTTAGAAGATCCTTTCCGCCTTTATCGTTGCCATACGATTATGAATTGTGCGCAAACTTGTCCAAAGGGATTAAATCCAGCGAAAGCGATTGCTGAAATTAAAAAACTCATGGTTGAACGCCGCCTTTGAAAATTTACTGATTGATCAAAATAAAGCGTAAGGTGGAAAAAATTGTATCTCCTTTTAGCAATTAAATCTCTAAAAGAAGATCGGCTGCTTATGAGGGTGCAGTAGCTATAATCATTCTAAAAGTGAAGTAATCCCTAAAAAATTAAGCAATCCTTGCAATGGCTGAGCAGAAAACTCATAGTTGAATATTATCTTTGAAATTTGACCGATTAACGAACAGTAAAAAGAAAAATAGAAAATTGTGCGTGTTTTTGTGCCTCTTTGAGGCTTAATCTCTAAAAATTTATTGGCTTCTATGAGGTGGTTAGTATAGTTATTATTGCCTTTAAAAAGGCATTAGTCTTTCGAGTAAACTATACTTTAAATAGCGTTCTATGTAAAAACAATAAAATCAATATGCCATGTGTTTTTATTTTTATTAAATTCGCATCATAATTTATACTTTGATGCAGATTCAAGTAATCATTTTTTATAAAAAATGATTACTCTGTATAAATATAGAACAAAAAATAAATGCTGATACAAATATTAAACGCATGTAAATTATCTAAATGAAATACAAAGGAGTGATCATTATGACAATTCGTCATTTTACGATACGTTTATTATAATATCGAAAACATTGCTAATATTCAAGGATTAGGAATTTTTGATAATATCATTATATATATAAAGGTCATATTTTTTGTTTTAAAGATTGGATTGTTAATCGCATTAAAAAGCAAAATTTATAGTTCTTAAAAAATGGAGAACGTAAAATCCCTCTCTATTGTAGAGATAGATCATACAGTTAAGGGGGAAGTAATTTAAAATTATTGTAACGTCATAGATTTAAATTCATTAAAGAGCAAATAAGGCGTTTTTAAAAAATATCAAATTTATAGTTTTTTCCAAAAATTTAGAAAAGGCTAGTGAGAATTCTAAGAACACGTGTTGCGAATGTGGAATAGGGATGTTTATAGGTTCGTTTGAGTTGAATGAATTCAATCATCAAAGAAAACATGTTGTGTTTTTATGAGTTTCATAGGTTTTGATTTTATATGTTTTTATCTATAAAAAATAGAGATTTCTAGGTTTAGGTCTTATTTATTATGTTAGGGTATTTCATTGTTCTTGTATATATGCTGAAGAAAGTTATTTAAGCAGTAAAAGTGTTTTTTATTTTTTAGCATAAAAGATATTTCTTAACATGAAAGAGAGGTGTCCAAGTATTAACGGTATAATCAGCCATTGTTTTGGTATTTATTCTGTTGTGCTGTAAAACACTATCTTATTTAGGATGTGGTAATTAGAGTGGTTAGAAGGTGAAATCTGCTAAGTGAGGGGGCGGATTGTTTGCAGATCAGTGGCGTGTTAAGAGGCTTCGTCCTTTGAGGTGTGATAGGTGGAGTCTGTTAGCCAATTACGTAAATGAGAGCGAAATCTACGTGGACAGGTTTTTAACCTAACCTCTCTTATATATTGTGATAGGAAATTCACCTTAATAAGGACTACGACCGGTTACAGAAAACAGAAATCATTGCGAAAAAACAAGCGTGCTTGTTTTAAAATTTTTAATATTTGTGATCATAGTGACATGCGAAATCTCCTGTAGTATCACGCAGACCGTTCGTATTCTCGAGCCAAGAGTTGTTCATATATCCTCTTCAATCTGATCTTCACGAATTGATGCAAGAGATGGGTACGAACACCTGTAAGAATAAGCAGATGCAAAGCCAGTTGTATCATTATTGTTGCTTTGCAGAGTGTTTGATAAAAATCTGGAACATTTCTCCAATTCATTGCCGGTTTATTAATGACTTTATGGCGTTGTTTTTCTAAAAGAGCTTTTGCTGTTGCAGCTTTTATTTATCAGATGGGAGTTAAGAATATTATGTATCTCTGTTGGCGCAATCTTTGAAAGTCGCTTTACAGCTTCCTAATTTGAGGAGAATATGAAGCTGTAAAGGTGCAAACCAGTTTCCATTTTTAGCATCATTTTTTAATTCTGCTTTACGACTTTCAAAAGCATCTAGAGTAATGTCTTTTAAATAATAGAGATTACGCATTGCTTCACGCTTTTGTTTCTCTCGTTCTTTAATAAGATCAAAACCCTTATGTAAAACAGAACGCCCCGAGCCAAATACACTTTGCTTGTCAATTTACACGCTTGTTTTTAAGAAACCTTTCTTTAAGGTGCCTAAGCTTATTTCACTACAGAGCTCGTGGATGGTATAATGGTAAAGCCCCGGTGAATAATATAAAATTTATAGAGCATCTCCATTTTTACACTTCATAAAAGAGCAAGTTGGGCGCCATTAGATACTTTGCAAACTCCCAATGTTGTGACAATTTTGGGCATTTTGGATGGTTTATAAAAGGCATTTTTAGTGCTTTTTGTACAGTTTCATTCTATACGGCTTTATTTACTTATAATGTGCAAGAGACATGGTTTTGGTTAATAAACAGCTTTGAAATGAGAGAATCCTACGGTACTAAGATCTTTTATCCAACACGCAAAATAATGAACACTCTTTATAGATCAATGTGACGTGGCTTAAGAAGAGTGATTGTAGATCTGTTCTTTTAGGAATTTTTGCTTTTTGTGGTGCAGAGAAGAGAGCAGGAATATTCAGAGTAGAGTTTACCTTATGTAGTCTATGGATATCATCTTTAGGAGAGGGACATAAGCCACGTGATATGGTTAGCAAAGCTTACTTAAGAGAAATTTGGTTGTTTACGAACAACTAGAGGTTAAGAATCTTTCTTCGTCCGAAGAAGACGTTGATATACCACTATACTTTTTATTACCAAATAGAACGTGGTTTATGGATGCTAAATCGAAATGATAATTTATTTCGTATGAGGTTTTCCGTATTTGGAGATTGTTTGGTTAAAAAACATATTTATTAATCACTTGAAAATAGCGCTTAGAATTTTAAAACGATAAGTTTTGGTTTTGATGACGATAATTATTTATGATGATCGAAAGTACCTATTTTACGAAGCTTTCATTGATAGGCGAATCAAAATTTATTCTTTTCTTTTGTTTAAATATTTATTTTGCAGCTATTTTTTCTTTTTTGCATCAAAGATACTTTTTCAAAAGGTAAATGGAAAGAATGATCAAAGGCAAGAGAATAAAGAGAGCCTTATGTATAATTTGGTTTTCTCGTAGAGTTGTTGTCTATTAACTTTTTTTCTTCATGAAGAGTGTAGAAAATCCATTGGAGAAGCAAAGAGAATAGGAAAAGTTAAAAAAATAGCCGTAACAACTAGTTACGGCTATTTTTGTTTGCTTCATATTACCGAGAGAGGAAGCTCCCCTTAAGCGATTTTTGATTTAGCAAAAATCGGGTCGTAAAAGACTTCAGAGAGTTTTCTATCTTTAAAGAACAACACTACGTCAACTGTTGTATAGAGAACGATTTTTATCATTTCTAACTCGAGTTGCCGGCCAATTTCTGATCTTTTAATCAAGGTGGCACATCGCTCAAATGTTTGCAAAGCGCTGTTGGCATGCGTTGTTGTAATCGATCCGGGATGACCAGTGTTGAGCGAATTGAGATATTCCCATGCTTCATTGCCTCGCAATTCAGCGAGAAAAATTCTGTCAGGCGACTGACGCATACACGCATCTAGGCATTCTTCAGCTGAAACACGGCCTACATTGTTACCATAAATCATATGTACATGATTGGGATGATTGGGTAGAAAAAGCTCATGAACATCTTCAATTGTGATAATACGCTCCTCTACAGGGACCTTTTCAATTAAAGAGCGAGCAAATGTTGTTTTACCAGATCCTGTTTTGCCTGCGATAATAATGTTGCGTTTGTGAAGGACGCATTTTTCCAAAAATTCAAGAATTTTTCCCTCACGTTTACTTTGTAAGAGTTGAACTTCAAATGGTTCCAACCGTGTGAAGTCCTGCCTCGATAACAAGTTATTGGCTTCTTTTGCTGAAGGCTTATTAAAACTTACATCAGAAAAATCGTCAAAAGCCCCTTCTTCTTTGAGTTCTTCTAACGTCTTAACTATGAGAGAATGTTTACGAATTACAAAGGAAAGAGCACCATCAACAACAGCTGGTGTTTGTATAATTGTACCACGTTGCCCACCAGGCAAGAGCACATAATTAATACTTCTGGGAGCCATACCGTTATAAACGATAATAGCTGTAATAAGCGTTTGCAAAAAAGTGGTTGTTAACTCTGGTACGCTATGTACTTGCCAACCCTTAAAGCTTTTCGTCCATACTTCACAGGGGCGGCAAATCGATAATTCAGTGATCGTGGGATCTTCTAAAAAACAATCAAGCGGTTGCAGAAGCTGAAAAACTGCTTGATCTTTTTGTATCGGGTTAACGTGTGACGAGACTGTAGACATCGCTGAAATCCAGATCACGAGCAACAAAAATATTTACTCGTTCGCCTTGGTTTTTGTAAAGTGTTGGTGTGATATTGATGGAATTCTGAAGAACATCGATTGCTATAGATTCAGCATTCTGAGCTCCTTTATTTTGTGAGTTATCTTTATTTTCTTTGCTGCTTTTACCAACTTTTCCTCTTACCCATTCTCCTAAATCACCGATAATGCTTACCATAATTGCACTACCAAATCGTTCCCAAAAATGTCTGTCAACCCAGCCACCAATACCCGCTTCACCCAGAGGACCTGTGCCTGGTGAGTCAAGATTGACAACAACACCAGAAGGCGTTTCAATGCGTAACCATTGCACAAACACGCGCGTTTGTCCTTGTTGTATGCCACTTTGGTAAAAACCAACGACTTTAGAACCACGGTCAAGCAAAACAACACGTCCACTCGTGGAATAAATATCGCGTGTTAAATGACACGTCGTCATTCCGGGTTGTGATGTAATGATTTTTGTTTCTAACGTACAATCTATTTGCGTTCCTTGTGTAATCAAAAAGTCACGGTTACGAAGTTGCATCGCATGTGATTGACCTAAACGCACGGGCTGAAGGTTATCAAATAATACGCCATTACCTCTATCATTATTCGATGCTTTATTATTTGTATCTGTAGATCCTTCGCTACCACCGTTGTTAAGGCTAGAACTGAGCATACGTTTGCGTGCTAATTCTTCAGAATCTTGGAGCATATGTGGAGGAATGGCTGTTTGAAGAAGTTTACTCAAGGCCGGTGGAATATCCAAGTTTGAATCTTCTATTTGTGTTGATTTTTCTGCTTCTTCTACAATCTTTGGTTCTTCTATAATTCGAGGGACATAGTTTGGTATAATTTGCTGTACTATTCGTTGTGGTTTTTCTTCCTCAACTTCTACGGTAT
The DNA here is from genome assembly GCF_042195565.1 of Bartonella sp. AP88XZML. NCBI lineage: Bacteria > Pseudomonadati > Pseudomonadota > Alphaproteobacteria > Hyphomicrobiales > Bartonellaceae > Bartonella > Bartonella sp. AP88XZML. The sequence goes on from NZ_JBHIOQ010000040.1 coordinate 327,081, forward strand.
TACGCATTTTAAAAGCTTTCCAAGTCAAGGCAATCGGTATCGCTACTATGACAATAAGTCCTACCATTAACAATGCACGGGTACCTGGAATTGTTGGACGACGTTCAGAACCTAGTTCGGATCCTCCATAGGCACCTTCAATATGTTTTTGCTCGACGTTGTCCAGTTTTGTACCTTTTCCCTCTCCTTCCTTATTGTCAAACATCATTTTCCTCCTTTATTGATACGATAAACCACCGAAGATACTGTCCCTGTTGTGTTTGGTACGCCATTGGGGTCATAGGCTTCATTAAAAACAGCTAGAGCGCGTTTACCAAGCCGTATGAGCCATTTAGGATTGACCTTATGAACGGCGATAATATCATTAGAACTGCCGATAACGGTGCGTGGTATTAAGCTTTCATTGCCTTCAGCATCTACGACATAAATCGATGGCATATCCATGTTAGCGGGAAATTTGAAGTAAGTAATACGCCCATTGTCCCAAGCATTTATCGGAGCAATATCTTGGTGACCGCTCATGGTATAACTGAGATTATAGCCGTTGACGCTTTGGTGAAAACCACGTTCAATCGCAAGGCGTCGATTGTTTTCTTTTGACTTTTCATCGTTTGAATCGGGATAATGGAAAGCCAATTCATATGTTGATCCCGCACGGTCATTCCGAAATTGTAGTCGGAATTTATAACTCCGTTTGTCGGTTACAACGATGAGATTGGTATTGGCAAGTTCTGCTTTTGGTTTAATAAAAATATGCCGCCCTTTATGAGCAAAGGCATAGGCTTCAGAATCGCCAAAGGCATGAGTTATGTACTGTTCACCTTCTTCAAGAATAATATGTGTTGCCACACCAAGAACTGTTTCAATTTGAACCACATCGGCTTCGTTATATGTTATATAGCGAATGCGATGATCATATTGTGAATTTGATGGACTTTTGAGCGCCTGCACAGGTACCGTATAAAGAGAAGAAAACGAAGACAATAGAACAACGAACGCAAGTTTTTTCATAACAATCAATTCCTTAATCATTCAACAGTATTTCTGGGTCAGAACGGTAACTTGTTACTTGAAAACCAAGGGGGTTAAGCAATCGATCAGATGATTTCATGGGTGCACCAACATAGGTGTAACCAATTGTTGCAATTTGGTGCTGTTTTGGTCCAGTAGCAGCACCGTTGCTGTCAAGTTGCTGAGTCGTAAAACGTACAGTTGCTTGACCGAGTCCATTAGGCTGGATTGATCGTACTTTAACTGTGATACGTGCATTGTTGGAAAGCACTTTGTCCCGTGCATTTTCTCCATCATAGATTTTATAATATTCTTGTTGAACAGATGCCGCACTTAAAAGTGCTGTTGTGTCATAGTTCAGTTGAATAGTATCGTAGTCGTAAGTTTCGCGGTTAAGCACATATTGGTTTAGCCAATATCTATCTACAACTTCACCATAGCTTTCTTCGTGTTCACGCATGATTGAGATAACATCAACTGCACCCGTCGTATTATCAACGCGCAATACTAAGGGAGTTGGAGCTGGTTGAGAAAATCCAACAACTCCACATATCATACCGAATAAGCCAAAAAGACCCACAGTACTCGCAACACGCCATGCCGTTTTGCGCGACCTTATAAATTCATTGATAAGATCACGTTCTAAGCCACGGCTTTCTTCATAATAACTTCTAAGTTGTTCGGCTTTCACTGGTTTTGCTTGTTTTGTTTTCATCTGTCTCCTCGCTTGATTTCGGCAGGGATTGTTTTATTAATAGGCACGCGGTTCCTATCATTAGGCTGTTTTAGCTTTGGTGCTAATGCACAAGCCGATAAAAGGTTTGCAATCAAAATCACAAGAATGATCGACTTCATTTTAATATTACTCTTTTTACTGTTATATACATCCTGATATTTATTGTCATTATTCCTATTTTGAACATAAAGTAAAGTGCGTTGTGTGCAATTATTTTACTTTTTTATTCCATTTTAATTTATGAAAACAGCTCAATTTCAGTGCAAATATTTTTTACTTTAGGATTGGATATCCTCGTTATTTTGTCATATGGATATTAGGGGCGTTTGTTATGGGAACCATTGCTTTTTATCTCATCTAGTTTCTATGTCTCCATAGATGTCCAAATGTAATGCCTTTTGCGAGAGAATTGGCGATACTTGATAGTTTGAGTAACAGCATGATGGATATAATGGACAAGATGAGAGCTCCCCCAAACATGAAGCTTACATTTTGGTCGTAGTCGAGTTTCATATCACTCAAATAGTTTGCAAAGATATTCATCATCAGATTAAATACAGTGGCTAAGAGTAGAAAGAGGATTATATAATTGACGACTTGGATTATCCATTGCTCGAAAAGGCGATGAGTTGGTTGCCAGAGCAAAGCAATGATGAAGAGTGGTCCCAATCCTACGAGAAGTGCAAGTGCGATTTTTGTTAGGAGAACGAGACCACCGCCGATTGCTACTACGAGGCTTGTTGCTAGCAAGATAATGATGCCTAAGAGACTGTAAAGCAGTCCATTGGCTTCGAAGAAGACGGTTTCTTGGAAAAGGCGGCCTGCATATTGGATTGGAATCCTTTGGTTGCTGTTTTGTCAAGTAAATTCATTAATTGTGTATCATTGAGTGGATTTGTCATGAGCGCTTTTGATAACTCATAGGGCATTTGTGTTATTAAATTGGCAATTTCACTTTGATAAAGTCCTGTGGTAAGAGCTATTGAAGTAATAATACTTATTCGCAGGAAACGATTTACAAATCCGGAGAGAGGCATATCTATAGCGCCACGAATGATGAGCCAACCATAGATGATGAAAGCGATTGTGATACCGATTGATACAAAGGGTGTAATTGTAACAATTGCTTTTGAGGAAAGATCCGTGACATATGTTTTTGTTATCTGATCAATTTTATTGAAAAGTTGCGTGAAAACTGTAAAGTCCATGGAATTCCTCTTTAACGAATTTTCAATTTTNTGGCATATCGATAGCGCCCCGAATGATGAGCCATCCGTAGATGATGAAAGCGATCGTGATTCCAATTGAAACGAAAGGTGTAATTGTAGTAATTGCTTTTGAGGAAATACCCGTGACATATGTTTGTGTTACCTGGTTAATTTTATCGAAAAGTTGCGTGAACATAGTGAAGTTCATGGCATTCCTCTTTAACGAATTTTCAATTTTTCATCATCTTAGAATATAAATACATGCTAAACACTTCATTTGCATTTATACAGTCCCTAAGTATTTTCACCACGATATCTTGGCTTTGATAAAATCTCTGTGTCTCTTTGAATTATTGGGATAGTACTGAACCCTGTAAATTAGCTTTTGTGTTCATCGTATGATCGGTATCTGTTTTTTTTCATTGTTAAAAAACATCATATCAAGTTCGCGTCTTTTCCTTTTGAGAAGTGATTGCTCAGCTTTACGTAAATACGCTACCATTTGCATCTTTATAGATTCATTTTGGATCATAGCTAATGTACCATCGATATGTGCTTGAAGATCTGCAATGTCTTTCAGTTTTTCTTTTGTTTGAAGNATCATGTAAATACGCTACCATTTCCATTTTTATAAATTCATTTTGGATCATAGCTAATGTACCATCGATATGTGCTTGAAGATCTGCAATGTCTTTCAGTTTTTCTTTTGTTTGAAGTTCATCGAGTAGTCCTCTGAGGTATTGAAAACGACTTTTTACGTTTTCAAAACCTTCCAAACTCACAGCTTTATCTTGAACAGATACAGATTGTAAACGCCCAGAAATAGCTTTGCTGATTTGATCGAAATTCCCAGAAACTTTGTTTTCTTCCTCCAAGACCTCTTGATATGATTGCCTTGAAAGCTTACTGTCTGTATAAAGAAATTCTGGCTCTTTAAGAAAAAAACTAGAAAAGTCTATTTGCTTTGGGTTTGTTTTCTGATCCTTTGTTATAGCCTGATAAGCTTTTTCTACTTGTGAAAGTTGTTGTCTTTTCGAATCAAGCTGCTTTTTTAAGAGCTCAATAATTTCTCCTTTTTTTAAAAGCTGAAGGATTTCCGAATATTCTGCTGATAGAGCAGGTTGTGGCGGTGGAGAAGATTGTGGCGGTGAAGCAGGTTGTGGCCGTGGGGCAGGTGGTGAGTCTACAGTNGAAAAGTTTTTAAAGTTACAGCTTTATCTATAATCGATATATTTTGTAAACGCCCAAAAAGAAGTTTACCGAGTTGATCAAAAGACTGAGAATGTCTGTTTTCATCATTCAAGACCTCTTGATATGACTTCCCTGAAAGCTTACTATCTTTATAGAGCAATTCTGGCTTTTTAAGAAAAAAACTAGAAAAGTCTATTTGCTTTGGGTTTGTTTTCTGATCCTTTGTTATAGCCTGATAAGCTTTTTCTACTTGTGAAAGTTGTTCTTTTTTCAACTCAAGGTGTTTTGTTAGCAACGCAATAATTTTCAGATATTGTTCTGATAGAGCAGGTTGTGGCGGTGGAGAAGATTGTGGCGGTGAAGCAGGTTGTGGCCGTGGGGCAGGTGGTGAGTCTACAGTTGGATCCTTAGGTGGTTTTTGGGGGACGAAACTTACGCTTACAGCTGCATTTGCTGGAGCTAGATTCAGTATTCCCAAAAGGGTAACCATTCCTACTATAATAAATTGCTTTTTCATCTGTCTCCTCGCTTGATTTCGGCAGGGATTGTTTTATTAATAGGCACGCGATTTCTATCATTAGGTTGTTTTAGCTTTGGTGCTAATGCACAAGCCGATAAAAGGTTTGCAATCAAAATTACAAGAATGATATTTTTCATTTTAATATGACTCTTTTTACTGTTATATACATTCTGATATTTGTTGTCATTATTATAATTTTGACACTAAAGTAAAGTGTATAGTTTACGATAATTTATCTTTTCTTAATTTCATTTTTTAATTTATGAAAATAGCTCAATTTCAGTGCGAATATTTTTTACTTTAGGATTGGATATTCTTGTTATTTTATCGTGTGCATTTAAAGTTTCTGTTACGAGAATCATTTCTTTCTAGCTACATCCTCTAGTTTCTATGTTTCCATAGATGTCCAAATGTAATGCCTTTTGCGAGAGAATTGGCCATGCTTGATAGTTTGAGTAACAGCATGATGGATATAATGGACAAGATGAGAGCTCCCCCAAACATGGCTGCTACATTCTGGTTATAATCGAGTTTCATATCACTCAAGTAGTTTGCAAAGATATTCATCATCAGATTAAATACAGTCGCTAAGAGTAGAAAGAGGATTATATAATTTACGACTTGGATTAACCATTGCTGAAAAAAGCGATAGGTTGGTTGCCACAGTAAGGCAATGATGAAGATAGGGCCCAATCCTACGAGAAGTGTAATAGCGATTTTTGTCAGTATGACGAGACCACCGCCGATTGCCACGACGGAACTTGTTGCCAGCAAGATGAGGATACCTAAGAGGCTGTAAAGCAATCCATTGGCCTCGAAGAAGACGGTTTCCTGGAAAAGACGACCTGCATATTGGAATCCTTTGGTTGCTGCTTTGTCCAATAAATTCATTAACTGTGTATCATCGAGTGGATTTGTCATGAGCGCTTTTGATAACTCATAGGGCATTTGTGTTATTAAATTGGCAATTTCACTTTGATAAAGTCCTGTGGTAAGGGCTATTGAAGTAATAATACTTATTCGCAGGAAACGATTTACAAATCCGGAGAGAGGCATATCGATAGCGCCCCGGATGATGAGCCATCCGTAGATGATGAAAGCGATTGTGATACCGATTGATACAAAGGGTGTAATTGTAACAATTGCTTTTGAGGAAATATCCGTGACATATGTTTTTGTTATCTGATCAATTTTATTGAAAAGTTGCGTGAAAACTGTAAAGTCCATGGAATTTCTCTTTAACAAATTTTCAACTTTTTATATGCTTTTTAAGCATTTTTCGTTGAATTTTTTAAGGATAAAATGAAACTTTGTAGACCTTTTCGATCTATGAGAGAGAATTGAGTATTACGCATTAACTTTTTCTTTTTACTATACAAAATATTGTTACAAAAAGCTTTATCTAATAAATCTTATGGTAGGCATTTTCGTGTTTTTACTATTCAAAATTTTTATGTTATGTTTATCTTTCTGTTGTTTGATAAGTGTATGTTCAGCATTGCGTAAATGTGTAACCATTTGTAGTTTTGCTGTTTCATTTTGTAGCATAGCAAGCATTCCAATTATATGTGCTTGTAACTCGGTAATACTTTTTAGATCTTTTGTTGTTGTGATTTCGTTTAATAGTTCTTCAATTTGCTGAAAACGATTGTTTGCTTCTTGAAAAGTTTTTAAACTTACGGCTTTATCAGTGATGGCTGCATATTGGATACGCTTGTTGATAAAACTGCTAGATTCATGGATAGTGACAGGAATTTCTTCTTCTTTTAAAATATTTTCAAGTGATGTAGATAGAGCAGAAGGTTTATTTCTATTGTAGAGATTCTCTGGATTTTTGAGAAAAAAACTACTGTGATCTGTTTTTACATTTTTAAGTTTTTTAGTATCGAATTTTTGGCTTCCCGTTATAGACTCGTGTATCTTTTTTACTTCCTCAAGGTGTTTTTTTAGCATATCGAGAAGTTGGGCATCAGGTGGCGCTTTCTTTTGCTGTGGAGTTTTTTTAGACTTTGATGTATTTGAAGATGAACTTCCAAAAAAATTGGGCCACTTCGTTGGAACGGATGCCGATAAATCCGCCGCCCCAGCGCCCCAAACCCAAGCCATCGCTGGGTTTGAAATCCCTAAAGTTATTACAACTACTATTGAAATGACCTTTTTTTTCATGTTTCCCTCCTGTCATTTTTTGCGTGCTGTAAGAAAATTGGTAACCATATTGCCGGATCATCACCAACTTCTGCGATAATGCTTTCGGCTAACTCTGCGTTATCAGGCGTTCCTGATAACACTAAGAGCTCGTCACTAAAGTCGTGTTCGATGGTTTTTCCATCGCGTGTCAGATGGAATTTACCAAGATTCAGTTCTGCAAGCGCAGATTGATCACCCTGCTTAATGAGGAATTGGCGACTAAACTCACCGAGTCCTTTAACGAGTTCAAATTCGGCATCTGTTAGTTTAAAGCCTTTTGTATAATCTTCATAATTTGCTTTGGGATTGGCTAGAAAAATGTAAGTTGCACACTGTTGAATGAGTGTTTTGGCAATATTACTTTCCAAGGCATCGCTAGGCTCTTGTGTTGCATAAACAAAAATACCATTTTGTTTACGGATAGTCTTTTGTTTATTTTTCGCTAAATCTTCAAAGTACGGATCTTGCAAAGGCTTCCAAAACTCGTCAAAGATATACATAAATCGCTGTCCGCTAATCATGCCTTCTGTGCGGTAAAGCAAATACATCATCACTGGAGTGCGAGTTTCAAAATTATCTAAAAATTCCGTGATATCAAAGCCGTAAATTTGATGTGTTAAGAGATCAAGAGCATCGTGGGGATTATCAAACAACCATCCATAATCACCACCTTCACACCATTTTAGTAAGCGAGCATGAACAGATGGGTGAGCATTATAATCACTTAAACGTGGATTTGGTAAAAATTGTACCAGAAAGGACAAACGACGGAGTGATTGGTCAATGTTAGCACTCATAACAGACATAACAGCTTTGTTAATTTCTTCCTCATCGTGATGCGTGACTTCACCACCAGCTTCTGCCAATTTTTTAACAAATTGTTTCAGAAAAATAAGATTTTCTTGTGTGGGTGGGAGTTGGAAAGGATTGAAACCACTTTTTCTGCCTGGCTTGAATGTTAAATATTTTCCACCCATCGCCCGAATGGCAATTTCCATACCACGATCTTTATCAAAAACAACAGTTGTCGGCTTAAATTTTTGTGCTTGTGCTAACAAAAAGCCGAGTAACACGGTTTTACCGGAACCAGATTGTCCGATAAGTGCGGTATTACCAAGTAAACGTTTATCTGTCGAGTCCTCTTCAAGTTTGGAGGCATGAAAATTGAAATAAAGCGGTGTTTTACTGGTTGTTTTAAGAATTGTGACGGCTGGTCCCCATGGGTTGCCAGTGGGTTTTCCTGACATAAAATTATGAAAAGATGAAAATGATAAAAAGTTCAATGATGTAATCGGAGCAGGACGTGGTCTCCATTTCCAATTGCCAGGAAGTTGTGCCCAATAGCCAGCCTCTATCGCTAAGTCTACAGGTTTAGGCAGTACCGCAACGTCTAGTAATGCTGCACTTGCTTTGGCCATATGGTCGCGAACTTGTTGAATTGTATCACCATAGATCGTCAATGTGCAGTGATGTTCTCCCATGACAAAATGCCCACTGATAAGCTGGTTTAGTGCTTCGTCAATTTGTTCAATTTGGCTCGTTGCCACATCTCGTGCATCAATAAGATTACGCTGATGCCGTTGTAAATAATCTTTAGCAGCATGTCGGGAGAGAACTGAAAAGCTCTGCGTCAATACGAACTCGAAGTCACTTTCCAACAAAACATTTAATTGTCCTGGTTTGGTTGTTGCATCATATTCTTTAATTTCAAGCATTCCAAATCGACGCATTCCACTGGTTGTTCGCAGTTCACCAAGAGCGCCCCATTTTGAGAAAAAAGGTCGATTGACAGACATATAGTCAGCAAAACGGTCATGGCAAATTGGCATAGGGCGATATTCACCATTGACAAGCATTCCAAGGAATTCAAGTGCAGAAGAATAAGCATGCCCATTTTTTTCATAAGCACCAAGAAGTTCTGCACCGTAACGGTTTAAAGATTGGCCTAAAGTACGATTGATGTCATTGAGTTCTTTGATACATGTGTCTTGTCGCATCTTTTTTTGATCAAGCGTTTCACGTTCATGTTTAGAAAAGAACGACATAATTTTATCCGCTATCGGTTGAAAAATGACAGTCAGATATAAATCATTGACCATCAAATTATAACCAGTAAAGCTTTGTCGATATTTTTCATCAAGCTGATAGCAAAACATTTGATCAAATGTTGAATCAGGATATTCATAAACACGGCGGCGCACAATATGCGTCCAAAATGATAAATTGGCTGATGCAAGACCCCGTAGAGTATTGTTAAGCTCTTTTATCCATTGAAAAATATCTTCTTCTGAAGCGCTTTGATGCGAACGCCCATCAATTTTCCAAATTGACAAATATTCCGCATTTTTAGTAGAAATAATCGTATCTGTAATATGATGTGAATAAGGCAGAAACAGGCTTACAGGTGCCTCTGATGCAAGGCGTTTGCTGCTTTCAACAGCTGTCATGTTTATCTCCTTTTACTATAATCAGAGGGACTATAACTTGATGCGCCCCAAAAACCTTTGTTGCGATTGCGAAATTTAGTATCGATCCATAACCACCAGATACGAAACGCCTTATCATCGTTTTTAGTAATTTGCACCATAATAAACCATAATGGAGGTGCTATAATCCACAAAAAGATACTTACTGTCATAGCAATAACAGCAACCCCCATAACCATAACGATAAATGGCATCATGGGGACACCCCATATCGTTGGAACACGTGTTGCTCCCTTGAATAGGGGGAATTCTTTTTTTTCTTGCGATTTCATGGAATGTTCTCGTCACTGGAGGTGAAATAATATGTGGCTAATATAAAAAGCTGCACCAGCAATAATGATACTGAATGCCCATCGCATAAATGTAGCTCTTGCGATAATGCGAAATATATAAATAAGCAAAAGTAATAAAAGAATGATAGCAGCAACGATAGGAATAATTATACTTAATCCATATTGCATCCCTATGAAAACATTTAAACTCTTTGTTTCCGTTTGAGCATATGCAGATTGAGTTATTAATAACATAATCAAAGTTATAAAAATAGTACTAATCTTACATATTTTTGATTGAAGCGTATTTAATTGTTTCATATCTTTTATCCCCTTTTAATTAAAGTTGCTATAAATAATATTCCTTTTTTCGTAGTATGAGCGATATTATTACTGGTACAAATCTATAATCAACGAACATTAAAAACATTACGTATTATACTAATTTATGCTTGACCTGTAAATAGCAGTTTAGCAAGTTGGGTTGCCGAGCCAGCAATGACAACGCCGATTGCCCACCGTACAAACGTATCTTTTCCTATATAGCGGCCTGCGTAACCAATTGCTAAGCACAAAAGTATCACGGCAGCAGCAACAGGAATAATGTGATCAATAAGATCTTTTTTTAGAGCATCTAGAGCTTTTTCAGCAGGAGCTAATTTTGCATTTGCATATGCAGACTGTGTTATAAAAAATGCAATTATAGCTGTAGAAATTACTATGATTCTGTTGTTATTTTGTGTTTGGACATTAATTAATTTTCGCATATTTTACTTTCATTAAATTTTCATGAATATTTTATATTTTTTAACATAAACAAATTACTATCTTTATATGTTACAATTAGCAAATATAAACTCTTAATTAAAAACATTATGTATTATACCAGTTCATTACTTACCTGTAAATAACAGTGTAGAAAGCTGTGTTGCTGAGCCAGCGATGACAACGCCGATCGCCCACCGTACAAACGTATCTTTTCCAATGTAGCGCCCTGCATAGGCAATTGCTAAACACAAAAGTATAACAGCAGCGGCGAGAGGGATAATCGTTTTTAAGTCATTTTGGAGTGCATCTAACGCCTTTTTTGCAGGATCTAATTTTACATTTGCATATACGGGATTCGTTATAAAAAAGGCACTTAGAGCTGCAGAAATTACGATAATTTTGTTATTATTTTTTAATTTGAGATTAATTAATTTTTTCATATTTTACTCTTATCAATACTTTGTATATTCTTAATATAAACGAAATATCACATAATATTTTTAAATTTATCAAACATAAACTCTCACATTAGAAACATTATGTATTATAAAGACTCACACTTGCCCCTTGAATAACAGGCTCGCAAGTTGGGTTGCTGAGCCAGCGACGATAACACCGATTGCCCACCGTACAAATGTATCTTTTCCGATGTAACGTCCAGCATAACCAATTGCTAAGCATAAAAGGATAACGGCAGCAGCAACAGGAATAATATTAGTAGTAAGATCTGTTTGCAGAGTTTTTAAAGCATCTTCAGCTTTTAGTTTTGCATACGCAGGATGTACTATAAAAAATACACTTATAGCCGAAGAAATTGCTGTGATTCTGTTGTTATTTTTAAATCGGAAATCAATTAATTTTTTCATATTTTACTCTTAATTAATGCTCTTATTAATACTTTGTATTTATTATTATAAAACATATGAGATTTTTATATGTGTATAATAATTAGATATAAAACCTTATGATAAAAATATTATGCATTATATAGACTTACGCTTGCCCCTTGAATAACAGGCTCGCAAGTTGGGTTGCTGAGCCAGCGACGACAACGCCGATTGCCCATCGTATAAATGTATCTTTTCCGATGTAGCGTCCAGCATAACCAATTGCTAAGCATAAAAGTATAACAGCAGCAGCGACAGGAATAATATTAGTATTAAGATCTTTTTGGAGTTCTTCTAAAGCTGTTTTTGCAGGAGCTAAACCGTTTGCTTGGGCCCATACGGGATGTGTTATAAAAAATACAGTTATAGCTGCCGAAAGTGTGATGATTTTGTTATTATTCTTTGATTGGAAACTAATTAGTTTTTGCATATTTCTCTCACTAAGATTATAGATAACATTTTGTATTATAGCTATCATCTTTAATTTTAATTAACTGCACCTGTGAATAAAAGCTTAGCTAGCTGGGTTGCTGAGCCAGCGATAACAACACCGATTGCCCATCGTATAAATGTATCCTTTTCGATGTAACGCCCTGCATAGAGAATGGCTAGGCATAAAAGTATAACAGCAGCAGCAATAGGGATAATGTTTTTAATGAGGTCGTTCTGTAAAGCCTCCAAAGCAGTTTTTGCATTTGTTAATTTTACTTGAGCATATACAGAATTGCTCATAAAAAATATAATTAAAGTTGCAGAAATTTTAATATTTTTATTTCTAACTATTGTTTGAAGGGTATTTAGTTGTCTCATATTGTTTGTCTCAATTTAGATTTCTCTTTAGAATAAAAAGATATTTTATACTGAATGACTTAATATTCATTCTCATTACGCGCCTGTGAATAACATATTTGCAAGTTGGGTTGCTGAACCAGCGATAACGACACCAATTGCCCACCGTACGAATGTATCTTTTCCGATGTAGCGCCCTGCATAACCAATTGCTAAGCACAAAAGTATCACGGCAGCAGCAATGGGGATAATCGTTTTTAAGTCTGTTTGGAGTGCAGTTAAAGCTTTGTTTGCAGGCTCTAAAACTACTGCTTGGGCTAACACAGGATTAGCGATAAAAAATACAGCTGAAACTGCAAAGTTTTTAATAGTTTTATTATGAATTATTCTTTGAAGGATATTTAATTGTTTCATATTTTTATCTCAATTTATATCACATTGGTATGAGTAATCTCTTTTCTTCAATATGTTTTTTATTGAATACAATGAAAATACTGAAATCTAAATTTTCTTTCATGAAAATTTATGCAGTTTTAAATAATAAACCGGCAAGTTCAGCTGCTGAACCAGCGATAACGACACCAATTGCCCACCGTACAAATGTATCTTTTCCGATATAGCGCCCTGCATAACCAATTGCTAAGCACAAAAGTATAACGGCAGCAGCAATGGGGATAATATCTTTCAAGTCTTTTTGGAGCGCTTTTAAAGCGTTGTCTGCAGGAGTTAAAACTACTGCTTGGGCTAACACAGGATTGGCCATATAAAATACAGTTAAAGCTGCAGAGGCTTTAGTAATTTTATTCCAAATTATTGTTTGAAGAGTTTTTAATTGTTTCATATTGCTTATTCCAATTTAGATTACAGTTAGTATAAATAAACTCTTTTTTCGATATAGTTTTTATTGTGCTAAATAAAAATACAGAAATCTAAGTTTCTTATTTCATGAAAGAAACATTTTATGTTTAAATAGATTTATCAGTTGGATTTAAATAATAAATTGGCAAGTTCAGCTGCTGAACCAGCGATAACAACACCGATTGCCCACCGTACAAATGTGTCTTTTCCGATGTAGCGCCCTGCATAACCAATTGCTAAGCACAAAAGTATAACGGCAGCAGCGATAGGGATAATCGTTTTTAAATCTGTTTGGAGTCCCTCTAAAGCTTTTTTTGCAGGAGCTAAACCCGCTGTTTGGGCGGGTACAGGATTGGTCATAAAAAATACAGTTAAAGCTGCAGAAAACGCAGCAATTTTATTACGAGCTGTTGTGTGAAGAATATTTAATTGTTTCATGTTCTTTATCCTGATTAAGATTAAAACTCCCACAAATGACCCCTCTTTCATGAAGAAACTTAAAAAGATATTTTGGATCAGCCCAAGTTCTTAGTTTTCCTCTTTGTGTAAGTAACGCATATTTATTTTGCTTTCCGGTGATTGGATCATCGGAAATAAACGTGAAATACCATTCCCTCTCTGAAAGCATCACGACTGTAATCTCACGTGCTGCTTTTTGACTAAATGCTATATCAACGCTGTTTTGTTCTATCATTTTCATTATCTTTGCCCTCAATTAGAAGAGATTTTGTTCAATCTTACTAATTAGAGCTTTAACATTTTCTTATCTACCTTTCATTATAATATCCTATCAAAATTCTGGGTTTTCGTGAAAATATCAGTCATCACTCAGTGATCTTCTCGATGAAGAAAATCTTCAGCTGAAAAAGCATCTCTGGCGCTACTTTCTTTATGTGTAAATGCATCTTCTTCTCCTTTTGAAGAGAGAGAAAGAGAATCTACTTTAGTTGTCTGTTCTGGTTCTTCTTTTTTAAGCTTTATAGGCTCCTGCAAGCCTTCATTTCCTCGTACAGCAGCTTTTACTCCAATATATGAAGTAATTTTTTGCATATGGGCGTGGTTTGAGTTTTCTGTATTGTAAAAATTCAGCACAGACTGCAAAGTCGCTTTTTCAAAGATGCACTTTGATGTTGTTTGTTCATAGCAGTAAGTTAAAGCGCTTTGTGCAGCTGTAAGATTTCTGCAAAAATCAAATGCATCAAAAAGATAAAACAATTTCACATTTCCAACACCAATTTGCCCTAAAATTATGTTAAAATTATGTTCACTCTGTTCAGCTGTTGCGATTGTTTCCTTAAGCTGAGATGTTTGATAGAAGAAGTTATCTTTATTATCTGTTACATAGACATTGTCCCGCGCTTCTTGTTTGGCGATAACTGAAAATGCTATGGGGGGCGTATTGGATATGTATGCAGCAGCAAAAAATGTGAAATCTGGAACAATCATTAGCAATACACCTTATTATGAAGAATTTTATTAATACAAATGCTAATTCTGTGTTGTGCTTTTTCTCGTTGTCTTTTGATTTTATAAATTTGCAGAATGAGATTGTTTAGCTTAGAATATTCCTTGTGATTATTGTTTTGTTCCCTTCTAAGAATACTTTTAACATATGCGAATATCCAACCAACAAGATAAAAGTGTGGAATAAAATAGAGCATATTACGCCAACCAATATTATTGGAATCACGAAGAAAGGCGCTGCTTTTAAAAAATAATAATCTTTGATACTGTATTGAAGCTGCTTGTTTTATATAATTCTCTAGTTGCAAAAATCTTTTCAAAAAAAATTTATACGAAGTAAAAAGCCGTTGTGTATGAGGGGAGGTTTTCTTGTCATAATGAACTACACTATCATTATACAGAGAGGGCTTGTTCTTTGTTGCGTATTGCCATAACTTATAGAGTGACGATTTATATTTACTTTTGACTACTGTTTCATAAGAGTCAGAGAGGTGTGATGGTGTTTGAGCACTGCATTTAGCAGTTCCAGCGATTGAGCTGAAAAAAGATGCAGTGGCGGTAATTGATATACCAATAAACAGTTCTTTGTGGCTCAAAGCACATCTCCGTCAAAGTGATATATGTATCGTAATTTTAATTTCGATAATAAATAGACAGAAATTGTCTATAATTGTGTTTAAAATATGTCAAAAAGAAATTCTTTTTTGCAAGGGGAGTAATTAAGGTGAATGATCTCAAAAATATGAATTTTGATGAACTACAAGAGATGCGTACACAAATCGATGTGGAATTAAAAAAACGGCAAGCAAAGGAAAAGCAAAATGCGCGACGAAAAATTCTTGAAATTGCTAATGCCCATGGAATTGATATCGCTGATCTTGTGAGCAAAGAGCGCCATTATAGAAATCCCAATAACCAATGGGAATTATGGAATGGGCGTGGACGTAGACCTAAGTGGATTAAAGAGTGGTTGGAGAATGGGTATACACTTGATGAACTCGAAGTAACGTAACACGTGTGCGATCTTTACAAGATAAGGGAATACCAAGGAATGTAAATGCAAGAAGTATGCTCTTTTGGGTAATTTAATTGTATAAATATACTGAACGAATATATTAAAGTATTGAGTTACCAAATACAATGATAGGGAGCGTGAACAATTTATTTAAATGCAAAAGGTCTTGTTGTCATAATCTGGCAAGCATAATGATGATGCCAGATTGGAATATTGTAATTGCTTTTGGCATGTGAGAGAGGGGGGATATTTTACTTCTTTTTATCGTTTCATTAACGTTGCTCTTTTTAGTCTATGTAAATAAATAGTTTTATTGATTATTTACAAAAATGGTCGAAATGAGAATAATTTATTGCATAGGGATTTTAACTCAATATGTAAAATGATAATTTTATCAATTAATATGTTAATAAATTAGCATACTTATATTTTTGAAATACTGTTCTGTAGAACAAGCCTGATGTTATAGATTTTGTTTGGTCTTTTTTCTGTAAGATTATATATGAGGCATTTACTTTATTTATCGTTCGTTTAGTTGAGATGAGTGAGTGTGTAGAAAAATGGAAAATTTCTATGGCTGTTATGGGTTTTATAGAATTTATGACATATTTCTGAGCGTTTGTGATTAAAATTCATTTATGAGCGTTTATGAATAATGAATAAAGAGTGTATTTGAAAATAAAAGGATTGGATCATTTCTATTGCGGTTTATCTTCTTTTATGGTGTGAAATAGGGGGGTATGCAGGTTTACAATTGTGTGTGATGGTATAGAGTGCGGAACACTTTGTTATATATCGGAATATTTTTTCTAAAATTGTGTGGTATTCCACAATAAGTTAAAGAGTTTGTCTGAGAAGCAGAATGCCCCAAACGGAATACATTTATGTTTCCAATTTACGCGCTTTTTTAAAAGAAAATTTTTCAATGCAACTAAGCTTATTTTATGGCGCTTCTCATGAATAGTATAACGTAAAAGCCCCTATGATCATATAAAATTCATTGTACACCACCATTTTTACTTCAATAAAAAGTATAAGCCGGCGCCATTATATACTTTACTCGCCTACAATGTTGCTAAAGTCCTTAGTTCTTGAGAGGGGGAGACTTTTTGTTGCTTTGTTTAATTGTTTTTATTTATACGACACTCTCACTTGTGATGTACAAGCGAATGATTTTGATTGCTTCAACGTGAGAGAGATTTGAAATAAGGGTATTTTATGATCTTTAGATTTCTCACTCAATATGAGAACAATGAACTTATTATTGTAAATAAAGTGTTGTGTGCTAAAAAGTCTTGTTTATTTTGTTATGCCGTGAAATGGCTTCTTTTAAGGTGTGGTGATATAAGGTAACCTCTTTGAGACATTAAACGTTTTTTCAGTGCATGGTGAATATTCTTAGAATGTAGCTTGCTTGTCGAGTTTTATGTTAAGTGAAATATGGGAGGAGGAAGTCAAAAAAAAATTACTCGACAGGAATCCGGTTTGTAAATAGATTGGATGAGATAGGAATTTTTTGTTCTTTGAAGGAGGAAGGCAAAGGTTGTAAAAAAAGTGAAATAGTATGAATTTTTGCTTAAAGTGGGAAGCCATGTAGAAGACGTGGGGCATTTGGAGGGAGTCCGGCAGCTTCTTGAATGAAGTATTTTTTTATTTTTGGTGCTTGATTAATGATTCCAAGTCCGGTATCGCGGAGCATCCGTAAAAGAAGGCTATCATTAGAAAAGAGTTTATTAAGCCAATCATTGCTTAAAGCCATACGGACAATTTCAAAACGTCTCCAGCTTTGATAGCGCTCTAAAGCCGTGAGGGAGCCAATGTCAAGACCTAGTCGTGCTGTTTCAATAATCACTTCAGCGAGGGCAGCGCTATCGCGTAATCCTAAATTGAGTCCTTGTCCTGCAATGGGGTGGATGGTATGGGCGGCATCGCCAACGAGAGCAAAACGTGGTTTAACGCATTGACGTGTTAAAGAAAGACTCAAAGGAAAAGCTTGACGTTCGCCATCCCAAGAGAGTTTGCCTAATCGATGGCCAATGCGTCTTTCGAGTTCTGTTTCAAAAATAAGTGCATCAGCTTTGAGATAATATTGCGCAGTTTTATGATCTTCATTCCACACAATGGCGGATCGGTTGCCTTTGAGAGGGAGAAGAGCAAAAGGACCGGCAGGTAAAAAATGTTGAATTGCTTGACCATTATGGGGTTTTTCATGTTCAACTGTGCAGATAATTGCTGTTTGTTTATAGAGATGAGAAAAGTTTTTAAGATCTGCTTTTTGGCGTAATTTCGAATGGGCTCCGTCAGCTGCAATAAGCAATTTTGTTTGCCAAACCTCTTCATTATTTAAAGTAACGGTTGTATGTTGGTCTTCTTGATGAAAATCAATGACACGGGTGTTTGTAATAACAGGGATATTGAGATCTTTGACACGTTTTTTTAAAGTGTTGATGAGTTCTCTATGCTCTACCATAGCAGCAAAGGGCTCGCCGGGATTAATGTCGCCTTCAAAGGTTAAAAGAGTAGGTTTGACAGGATCATTTGTGCTTGTATCTGTGATGATCATTGAATGAATGGGTTGCGCATAGGGTTTTATAGATTCCCAACATTGTAATTGTTTTAACATACGAATAGAAGCAGCAGCAAGGGCAATGGTTCGTATGTTAGAAGCAGGGGTATCTCCTTGTGGAGCAGCATCAACGATTTTTATTTTCAGATTAGGGGCTGTTTGCTTGAGTGCTGTCGCTAGGGTTAAACCGACAGCTGCCCCCCCTGCAATGAGCAGATCACATTGTTTAGTTTTATGAGATTTAATTTTTTTATTGGGTTGTACGTTTTTATTGCGATTAGAACACACAATACTTCTTCCATTGTTTATAGTTTGCTTTCTTTTAAAAAGAATATCTTTTTACATTGCCTAAAATATCTTAACTTTTACTTTTCTCTCTGCTTTACAAGAACGAGGTTTCTTTTTGGCGCCAATCTGATGACGGATTGGTTTTTCAGAGTTTTTCTGCTTAATCATTTATGTGATTCATCTTACAGATTTATCGGATAAGCTTTTTTGAATATTCCTCTTCAATTCTTTTTACACTTGGTTGATAAAAAAGAAAACTAAAAATAAACAAAGATGGTCGTGTATTTTTTAAGTTGTGTGAGTTACTTCAGTATGCCTGTCCTGAAGGGGGATATTTAGTTAGTATGATAGATAAAAAATTGTTGTCATTCGTGATGGTTAAAACAGTATTCATATTTTGCCGTTATCATGATGTAGCATAAAAAATATTATTTGTTGAGGAAGGTGCCTATAGGACCCATGTGACATTTTAACACATGAGGTGTTTTTTGGTTGATCGTGTGATAAATATCTTGGGAGAGCTTTTTGTGTGCCTTATGAAGGATAGTCTCTTAGGGTGGTGATATATGAGTGATATGAAGTGGTTAGAAGGTAGAACGCGCTAGATAAGACGTCGGATTGTTTACAGGCTATTTGTTTACAGATCGGTACAGAGTTTTAAGCTTCATCCTTTTTTAAGAGAGAGAGGGAGTTATAACTCTTTAAAATATGAAAGTTTTGTATTTGGAATTGATAGATGCACCGAAGTTCTTCTCCTTATGATTCATTAGAAGTGCGAAATTCTCAAGGTTCGCGTCTTATTGAGATGTTTTTACGTCAGATAGGGGTATTTATTGGGCTTGGGCTTTTGGGCTTTATTATTTTTTGTGTGTTTGCTTTGGCGACGTGGAATGTTGAGGATCCATCTTTAACCCATGCAAGTACAAATGAGGTTACAAACCTTATGGGGTGGATGGGGGCAATTTTTTCAGATTTTATTATGCAGTTTTTTGGCTTGGCAAGTCTTTCTGTTTTGTTGCCACCGTTATTTTGGTCTTTTCTCTTGTTGGCGCAAAAGAATATCTACAATTTGACTTTGCGCTTTTTTTTATGGGTGCTATCAACGATTTGTTTTTTAATTGCTTTTGCCCTTATGTCACCTGTTGCTTCTTTTACTTATTGGCCATTGCCAATGGGATTAGGAGGGGTTTTAGGAGATAAAGTTTTAAGTGTTGCTTCTTCAGTCTTTCCTCTTTTTCTTTCTCCTCCTTACACGGTGTTTTTCAGTGTTGTTTTTATTCTTTTAGGTTTTTTCACCGCTGCTTTTGCTGGTAATGTGATATGGCGGCGTCGAACAAAGAAAAGAAAAGAAAAAAGCATTCCCAAAGACGAAATCGTTAATCCAGTCTTTGAGTTGGAAGAAGATACGGAATATGCCGCAGAGGAGGATCGTGAAAATCATGGTTTTTTTGCGACAACTTGTGGCGCTCTTTTGCATCTTTTTTATTTTTTTCAAGCGCGTTTTTTTCGTTTATTCTGTTTCAAAAGGCGTTTTCAGAGTAAAGGGCAAGGAAAGCCATTTGATCGGATTGAGCCAACTTTTTTAGGTGAAAAAGTAAAGTGTGAGGAAAATCAAAATAAAGCCTATATTTCTCCTGTTAAAAATCGAAAGTCTTTAACAGCTTCTTCAAAGGGTGGTTTTGTTCTTCCTCTTGTAGATTATCTTTCGGTTCCACCACCGTCTGTTAAGGATGCAAAACTTTCTCCTGCTATTTTAAGAGCAAATTCTCAAGAGCTTGAAGGGGTTTTGTTAGATTTTGGGGTCAAAGGAAAAATTATAGATGCTTGTCCTGGACCGGTGGTAACTTTGTATGAATTTGAACCGGCTGCAGGCATTAAGTCTTCCCGTATCATTGGTTTGGCAGATGATATTGCACGCTCGATGCGTGCGATTTCGGCGCGTGTTGCGGTGGTTCCAGGACGTAATGTTATTGGAATAGAATTGCCTAATGCAAAGCGTGAGATGGTTTATTTACGAGAAATGTTGCAGGCGCAAGAATTTATTGACAGCAAAGCCAAGCTAGGACTTGCTTTGGGTAAGACAATCGGGGGGGAAGCTGTTGTTGCAGATTTAGCAAAAATGCCCCATCTTTTGGTTGCTGGTACAACAGGATCGGGAAAGTCTGTTGCTATCAATACAATGATTTTATCATTGCTTTATCGTATGACACCTGAACAATGTCGTCTCATTATGGTGGACCCGAAAATGCTTGAGCTTTCGGTTTATGATGGCATTCCCCATTTATTAACACCCGTGGTGACAGATCCTAAAAAAGCCGTGATTGCTTTAAAGTGGGCTGTTCGTGAAATGGAAGAACGCTATAGTAAAATGTCAAAACTAGGCGTTCGTAATATTGATGGGTTTAATGCACGTCTTAGGGAAGCTGCAAGTCAGGGAGAGACAATGGTGCGGACAATTCAAGTTGGATTTGATCGCGAGACCGGTGAGCCTCTTTATGAAACGGAAACACTTGATTTTAGTCCTATGCCCTATATTGTTGTCATTATTGATGAAATGGCTGATTTGATGATGGTTGCTGGTAAAGACATTGAAGGCGCGGTTCAACGCTTGGCACAAATGGCACGTGCTGCCGGTATCCACGTGATTATGGCGACACAGCGTCCTTCCGTCGATGTTATTACTGGGACGATCAAAGCCAATTTTCCTACACGTATTTCTTTTTCTGTGAGTTCAAAAATTGATAGCCGAACAATTTTAGGTGAACAGGGGGCCGAGCAATTATTGGGACAAGGAGATATGCTCTTTATGATGGGAGGAGGACGTATTCAACGTGTGCATGGTCCTTTTGTTGCGGATGATGAAGTGGAGCAGGTTGTTGCGCATCTCAAAGCGCAAGCACGACCTGATTATTTGGAAACAATTACGCAAGAAGTTGAAGAGGATGGTGCTGATGTTTCTTTGGCTTCTCCTTCAGAAGATGATCCCTATAGTCAAGCTGTTGCTATTGTGCTTCGTGATCGTAAGGCTTCGACTTCTTATATTCAACGCCGTTTAGGCATTGGTTATAATCGTGCTGCGACACTGATTGAGAGGATGGAAGAAGAAGGTATCATTAGTCCAGCAAATCACGCAGGGAAACGAGAAATTTTAGTGCCTGCTGAAGAAGAGCGCTTTTGAAAAATCTTTATAGTTGTTTTTTATAATATCTTATAAAACAAGTGTTTGTTTACTGTATCGTAGAAAGTCTGCATTTTCATACACCAGTTCTCGATTTGCGATAGCTCCTTGGCACTTGGAACTCTTTATAAGGGGATTCTTTATCTTATATAACTTT
The DNA here is from genome assembly GCF_042195565.1 of Bartonella sp. AP88XZML. NCBI lineage: Bacteria > Pseudomonadati > Pseudomonadota > Alphaproteobacteria > Hyphomicrobiales > Bartonellaceae > Bartonella > Bartonella sp. AP88XZML. The sequence continues at coordinate 348,662 of NZ_JBHIOQ010000040.1, forward strand.
TATCCACACACCAACCTTGCTTGTAATGTGCAAGCAAATGATTTGAGTTGATTCAATATGAGAGAGTATGTGATGAAAGAATCTTATTGTATTTGGCGTTATGATTTAAGTTAAAAAGATAAATTATTATAAATCAATATCTTGGTATAAAATAATGTTATTGCGAATGTAGGGGTGTAAAAGCATGTAAGACTTGATATTTAAGTGTCTTTTTAAGTGCGCTCTAAATATTTAGGGCAAGGCTGATCTGTCGAGTCTTAATATAAATGAATTATATGGGGTGGGAAGCTAAGTGAAATTTGCTAAACTCCAAACTGTTTACAGAGCGGTTGTGGTGAAAATTTTTATTCTTTTGGGTGAGAAGGAAGTCAAAAAAGTATTTTTGATACTTAAAAGAGCTTTCAGGTTTGCGAGTAATATGTTTAGTCCTTAATCCATTATGTATTGACTATAATTTATGTTGCTTCATAGATTAGGGGTGGAAAAGAATATATTATGCGTTTAGAAAAGCAGGAAATTTGGATGCTTTCGGAAACTTAAACGCAGACTGATTATTTGGAAACGATACCGCAAAAAATAAAAAAGGATGTTTCTTTAGCTTTTTCTTTAGCAGATGATTCCTATTGTCAAGCTGTTGCTATTATGCTTCGTGATCGTAAGGCTTCAACTTTTTATATTCAATGTCGTTTAGGCATTGGTTATAACCGTGCCGCCACATTGATCGAAAGGATAGAAGAAGAAGGCATCATTAGTCCAGCTAATGATATGGGTAAGCGAAAAGTGTTGGAGATTGTCGAAGAAGAATACTTTTAAAAATCTTTTGATATTTTTTTCAAACAATATCTTTATCTTATAAAGAAGGGTATTTATTCGTCGTTGATCACTTAAGTTATGAATTATAAAGTCAATTAAGTATTGCTTGGGAGCATTTTTTATGAAAACGTCTTTTTTACCGCAAAGAAGAGTCTTTGGGTTGGTGGGAATTATTATCTTTTGGTGTTTAACTGTTCCTGTTTTTTCGCAAGCATCTAATAAAGTGATAAAGGCGCAAAATGTTGTGAATCACTTTGCGGCAATCAAAACAATGACAGGTGATTTTATTCAGTTTAGTCCAAAGGGAAAAATGTCTCAGGGGACATTTTATTTAGAGCGCCCAGGGAAAATTCGTTTCATTTACAAAAAAATGCCTTTACAGATTATTTCAGATGGCCAATTTGTAGGTATTAACAATCGGGCTTTGAATACTTGGAACTTTTCACAACTTTCGCAAACGCCAATGAAATTTTTGTTGGATGATAAAATTGATGTATCTTCTGGGCGCTTGTTCGCATTTCGCGAAGATCCAGGGGCTGTAACGATTGTTCTGCATGATAAAACGATTGGGGCAGGGCAAATAAGGATGGTTTTTGATTCTAAAGGCTCTGCTTTGCGACAGTGGACAATTGTTGACCAACAAAATTTGGAAACTACTGTGCAGATTATGAATGTGCGGACAGACGTCCGGTTCGCTAATGGGATGTTCACACTTCCTTCGAAGAAATGAAGAAAGAGTGTTACGTCATTGGGATTAAAACAAATGTTCTTTCGTATTGCAACTTGGAATATTAATTCTATTCGTTTGCGTCTTGCACAGGTTTTTCAGTATTTGGATCTCTTTTCCGTAGATGTTTTGTGTCTACAGGAAACAAAATGTCCAGATGCTTTATTTCCAGTGGAGGCTTTTGAAGCAGCGGGTTATAAGCATATCGCATTGAGTGGACAAAAATCTTATAACGGGGTGGCTATTGTTTCTCGTTTGCCTTTTAAAAAGGTAGAAAAGCGTTTTTTTTGCCAAAACCAAGATTGTCGCTATATCTCAGTTATTGTGGAAGCCCATGGGAGAAGCTTGCGGATTCATAATTTTTATGTTCCTGCTGGGGGAGATATTCCAGATGCTGATGTGAATGAAAAATTTCGTCATAAGCTTGATTTTTTAGAAGAAATGTCTTCCATACGTGCGGATCAAGGAGATGGTCTTTCTTCTCTTTTGGTGGGCGATTTAAATATTGCTCCTTTGGCAGAGGATGTTTGGTCTCATCAGCAATTGTTGAAGGTTGTAAGCCATACTCCTATTGAAACCAAGCGTTTACAGGATTTGTGTTGTCAAGGTGGATGGGTTGATCTGATGCGGTTGCATATTCCTGCTCCTACCAAGCTTTATACATGGTGGAGTTATCGTGCACGCGATTGGGCATTTACCGATTATGGGCGGCGGCTTGATCATGTTTGGTCTTCTCCTGATTTAGCACCTTTTGTTGTAGATCTTTCGATTTTTCGTGATGCGCGCGGATGGGAACGCCCTTCAGATCATATTCCTGTGCAAACTGTATTTGATTTTTCACGTCAAGTTTGAAATAAGAGGTAAATAAAGTATTAATATTAAATAATGATTCTGAAAGAATGCGGGAGACTAGATGTATATCAGAAATCTCAAAAGGGGCGCTTCTCGTGGATTACTTTCTATTGTCTTGTTGTGGTTGCTTTTGTCAGGATGTATGGTTGGTCCCAATTACCAGAAAACATCTTTTCGTGTTCCAGCAGTTTGGGGAGAAAAATCTGCACAGACTGCTGGACAGCCAGTTGCGCTTGCCGGATGGTGGCGGCGTTTGAATGACCCTGTTCTAGATGCATTAATGGATTATGCGATTTCTGGAAATAATAATGTTGCTGTTGCCAAAGCTCGGGTACGTGAGGCGCGTGCGAGTTTAGGACAGGTTGTGGGAACTCTTTTGCCAAATGTGTCCAATTCAATTTCAGGAACCCGTAGTCATTCTGCACAGTCTGATGCATTGTTAAACCAATACCGTAGTGGTTTTGATGCAAGCTGGGAGCTTGATTTTTTTGGTGGGCATAAACGAGCGGTTGAAGCAGCGCGTTATGGTCTTGATGCGGCTGTGGAAGATATGCGTGCTACCATGGTGACATTGTTAGGAGATGTGGCAACAAATTATGTACAAATGCGTGGTTGGCAACAGAAATTGTTGATTGTGCGTCAAATTGCTGTATCACAACGTAAAACCTATGAATTGATGCGTGCTAGATTAACAGCTGGTGATGTTTCTGAGCTCGATGTTTCAAATGCGCAAGCACAAATGGCAAATACAGAAGCAGATATATCACAGATGGAAGCGAATTTAGCAATGAGCGTTCATCGCCTTTCTGTCTTAATTGGTCGTGTGCCTACGGCATTGAAGGCTCTTTTACAAAAAAATGCTAAGTATGCAAAGATTCCACAACCGCGCTGGCCGATACCAGCAGGAATTCCAGCTGATATTTTGTTAACACGTCCGGATTTACGACGGGCAGAGCGTCAATATGCGCAAGCGACAGCGCGGATTGGTCAACGTGAAGCAGATCGCTATCCATCACTTACTTTAACAGGTAATATTTCGACAGCCGCAACGGCGATAGATCAGTTATGGAAAAATTCAACGATTGGCTGGTCTTTTGGACCTGGTCTGCGTTTTCCTTTTTTTAATGGAGGTCAGGTTGAGGCTTCTATTGCTGTCGCGCGTGCACAGCGTGATCAAGCTTTTATTACTTATCGGGCTGCTGTTTTGGGAGCTTTAGAAGATGTAGAAAATGCGTTGGTAAGATTAACTAAAGAACATCAACGCTTAGAAAAGCTAATCATTGCGAATAAAGCTTCTCTTCATTCCTTAAAACTTTCACGGAGTCTTTTTGAGAATGGAAATACCAGTTTTCTTGAATTGTTAAATGCTGATCGCTCTTATTATTCTGCACAAATGGCACTTAAAGATAGCCGTGTTTCTTTGGTTACACAATATATCACGTTGATGAAAGCATTGGGGGGGGGCTGGGATGGCGTTGTTGATGTATCACGTCCGGAAGTCGTTGATGGTGCACCTCGTTCGCGTGCAAAGGTAGGGAAATGAAAAAAAACTTACTCAAAAATTTCATTACAAAACACAAAAAACTTTCCTTCTTTTTAACTGCTATATTTCTCATTCTCTTGTTTTTATGGTTGCGTTCTGTTTTTTTTGGAACATCTACTCCAACTTATATAACAGCGGTGGTGAAGCGTGGGGATATTGAGGAAAGTGTTTTAGCTTCTGGTCTTGTACGTCCTTACCGGTTGGTGGCAGTTGGTGCGCGAGCAACAGGGCGTGTGGTGTCAATGCATGTTTCCCCTGGGAGTGTTGTGAAAGAAGGCGATCTCTTAGCAGAAATTGATCCTACAGATCAGGAAAATGATTTAAAAAGAAAAAAAGCAGCATTATCGCATTATTATGCGAGTTTGGTAGAACAAGAAGCCTATCTTTCTCTTGCACAGAAAAATTTAGAGCGTCAGAAAAAAATGATTGAAACACGTGCGGTTTCACGTGCGAACCTCGATGAGGCTACGACACAGGTGAAAATACGCGAGGCGCAAATTGAACAACTTCGTCAGCAGATTGTGCAAGCACAAATTGATGTGGAGAGTGCAGAGGTTAATTTAGGTTATACACGCATCACTGCCCCTTCAGCGGGAACGGTTTTGGCAACAGTTGTGGAAGAAGGGCAGAATGTGAATGCGGTTCAGTCGGCGCCAACAATTGTTATTTTGGGTGATTTATCAAAGATGACGATCAAGGCGCAAATCTCAGAAGCAGATGTTCTTAAAGTCCGAGCTGGACAACCACTTTATTTTACAGTTCTAGGTAATTCACAGCGTCGTTATGAAGGCGTTTTAGAAAAAGTAGAGCCGGCTCCTGAAACAATTCGTGCTGATGTGAGTATTAATCCTGGTATGGTGAGTGGTTCTAGTGCTTTAATCTCATCGGCTATTTATTATAACGGAATTCTACATGTTGATAATGCGGACAATTTTTTGCGAACCTATATGACTGCTCAAGTTCATATTATCTTAGGGCGCGCACAGAATGTCTTGTTGGTTCCAAGTAATGCTTTACGCGATGAGACAAGAGAGCGTAAAGCATGGGTTTCTGTTTTGGTGGGGGAAAATAAGTTGGTTACTAAACAGGTGAGCGTTGGGTTGAATAATAAGGTTATGGCAGAGATTATTTCAGGACTTAACGAGGGTGATGTCGTCGTCACCAGTTCGTCTGATGGAGTGATGCCCGAGTCTTCTAACATGCATAGCGAAGACGAGAGTTAAAGCATGAGCACAAATCAAGCAGATGCTGTCTTCGTCTTGGAAAATATTGTGCGTAAATTTCCTGCGGGCGAAGCGTTTGTTACCGTTTTGAAAAACATCAATCTTACCATTAAACGTGGTGAAATGGTGGCAATTGTAGGTGCTTCCGGTTCAGGTAAATCTACCTTGATGAATATTTTAGGCTGTCTTGACCGTCCAACTTCTGGCCGTTATTGGATCTCTGGTAAAGAAATAGCTTCCCTTTCTGCGGATGAATTGTCGGCTTTGCGACGTAATCATTTTGGTTTTATTTTTCAGCGTTACCATTTGTTGAATGAATTGACAGCTCTTGGTAATGTTGAAATTCCGGCTATTTATGCGGGAAGTGCCGTGGAAGCAAGGAAAAAGCGGGCACAGGATCTTTTAACACGTTTGGGCATGGGTGATCGGATAAATCATCGTCCAAATCAGCTGTCCGGTGGTCAGCAACAACGTGTTTCTATTGCTCGGGCGCTCATGAATAATGCGGAGGTCATTCTTGCAGATGAACCAACTGGTGCATTGGACAAAAAGAGTGGGCAAGAAGTATTGCATATTTTGGATGAACTTCATCAAGAGGGACGTACTATTATCATTGTAACCCATGATATGCAGGTGGCTGAAAGAGCAGAGCGTATTATCGAAATCAGTGATGGGGAAATTATTGCTGATAAGCGGTCAAGGGTTGCAAAAACAAAAGTTGGTGGAAAATCTCTTCAGGAACAACAAAATCTAAAAGGCCAACAAAAACTGGGCTTTTTTCGTTCTTTTGTTGAGCGATTCCGTGAGGCGTTTGTGATGGCTCTGTTGGCAATGAATGCACATCGCATGCGGACTTTTCTAACAATGCTTGGGGTGATTATCGGTATTGGGGCGATTATTGCTATGGTGGCTTTAGGGAATGGTACACGAGAGAAAATTCTGGAAAATTTTAAAAGTTTGGGTGCTAATACATTAACCATTTTTCCTGGCAAAAGTTTTTCTGATCCACAAGCAGAAAAAATAACCAGTTTGGTTGAAGCTGATGCAGAAGCCTTGTCTGGGTTACCTTATGTTTCTGGTGTAACACCTCAGATTTCAACAAGCTCAAAAGTGCGTTTTGGTGCAGTTGAAGTCAATGCTGTCATTGTGGGGGTGGGAGAACAATTCTTTCAGACACAGGGGCTTAAAGTTTTCAAAGGACAGTTTTTTGATCAAAAAAGTGTGCATGATCGGGCGGTTGATCTCGTGATTGAAAAAGAAGCATTGTCTGTTCTTTTTCCCCATAGCCATGAAAGCCCTCTTGGCAAAGTGGTGCATGTGGGTAATGTTCCAGCGCGTATTATTGGTGTTGTTGATTCGCAAAATCACGCAAATGGAAACACATCAAATACATTACAGCTTTATTTGCCCTATACAACAGTGCAAACGCGTTTTCTTGGTACAACAGAAGTTCGTGCAATTACTGTTAGGATTGCTGATGATGTCGATTCACATTTAGCGGAAAACATGGTGAAACGTTTTCTCATTATGCGGCATGGTGGAGAAGATTTTTTCATTAGAAATTCAGAATTCTTTCGTGAACGTATCATGGAGAGTACACATATCTTAACACTTTTAATTTCTTCAATTGCAGCGATTTCCCTGATTGTAGGTGGTATTGGGGTGATGAATATTATGCTGGTCACCGTTTCTGAGCGGATCAATGAAATTGGTGTGCGTATGGCAGTTGGTGCACGCCAAAGTGATATTTTGCAGCAGTTTCTCATTGAAGCGGTGTTGGTTTGTGTCATTGGTGGTGGTTTGGGGATCTTGCTTGGGCTTTCTATCGGTGGCTTGTTCCTTCTGTTTAAGGCACCTATCCATCTTATCTATACCATTGAATCGATCATTATGTCTCTTACTTTTTCAACCCTCATAGGAATATGTTTTGGCTTTTCTCCAGCGCGGCAAGCTTCACGGCTTGACCCTGTTGTCGCTCTTTCACGCGATTAGACTTTATCAATTTGGGCATGTTTGTTCGTGATGCTTTCCACTTGGATGAAGCGTTTATGAAGCAAAACATGAATGGGAAAAGTTTAGCATTATTTGCTGCTCTATTTTAGAAAACGCTTTGTTCGTTAAGTGGAGCGTACCACTAGAGGTGAACGTTTCTTATAGCGCACCACATCATGTGAGATGTGGTAGGCATATAAGCCTTCTTGAGGCATTAAATGTTTTGAGAATGCATGATGAATATTTTTAAATCTTTCTTGTCAAGTCTTATGGAAGTAAATCCTATTAAGGAGAAGTTAAATGGAACCCGTTAGAATGAGATTGCTTGCAGACTGAATTTTGTTAAAAATCTTTGTCTTCTGAGATATGAAGAGGAGGACAAATGAAATATATTGCGCGACGATTCTTAAGATTTAATTTAAAAAGAGGCGGGGTAGTGAATAGTATATCTGCTAACAAACAAAAGAACAAAAAAGAAGGTTGATGCCAAAAACAGCTTAAACCTCCGTTCTTCCAAAAAAATGAACTGGTATCGAGATAGCTGAGCAGTTTAAGAGGTTTCGTTTAGTCTTTTTAAGATTTTCGGAAAAGAGGTTATGAGGATTTCTCACTTTTAGTTTTGCAGAGGGTGGTGCAAATTATAGGTGTTTAGGTTTATGCAAATAAATTATGATCGTGCTCAAGTTTTAAAATGTGACCTAAGACACAGCCATTTTCTGTTCCTTTATGCGAGTAACTTAGCTTTCTTTAGAATATTTTGTTTAAGGCATCGCTTTTTTCTGCCTTATTTCATGAGTTTGGTGAGGACGACAAAAAGTTTGAGAGGCGGATCGCTTCTTATTTTGAATGATGTATGAATGAAAAGGGTTTTCATTCATTGAAAAAGAATAAGCTCATATTCAGCAGGTATGAGATGAAGTAAGAGAACATCGTAATACCAAGCTGCAGTTATGCTGCTAAAGAACATAATGGCGCTAGTGATGAGCAATGGTATGTCTAGTTGGTATGGTATTCTCCCTCCTGCTACAAGTCCGATACAGATAAAAAAGAATTCTAAAGCCACCCGCTATAAAGTATAAGAAGCGAATAATTAGTCTACGAAAGAACAAAAGATAAAGAAATATTTCAAAAATCAATATTTTGAATATCACGACTAATATTTTGCGTATTATAGTGAAATTATATGCATGATCGTTCGTAAAATGCGCTGTTTTGTGTGTGGAGTTTCTTCCTTGGTGTCTTGTGTGTTCGCAGGTGTCGTATCCATTTCCCCCTCTCATTCCTAAGCTAAATCCTAAAATTATTGCGCACTTTATTTTGTATTCTTAACAAAAGGCAAAAAATATTTTCAAAATCATCACGCCTTACCGTTTATTTCCATAGGGATATAGACATCAATAAATGCATCATATGATTTGGGGGATACTCAAAAGGATCAAAAGATTCTCTATTGTTGATTTAATTAAGCATAGAAGAAATGTCTTAAAATCAAGCAATTTTAAGCTTTTTTAAGTTTTTTGGGTAGAACAAGAGGCATTGACGAATTGGTTTAGATTCGATAATTGAAGGTATTTTTCATTGGGGGGAAGCATGACGACGCTGCAATCGCTTTTACAGACATATCGTGATGAAGCGCGTACCGAACGAGATAAAGGTACATATTTTGAGCGTTTTGCTCTTGCTTATCTAATATATGATCCTCTTCAGTTTGGGTGTTATGAAAAGGTTCAAACCTTTAAAGATTGGGCTCATGAAAATGGTTGGGATGGTCGGGATACCGGTATTGATCTTGTGGCAAAGCTTCGTGATGAAGAGGGGTTTGCAGCAATCCAATGTAAATTTTATGATGCAGCCTATCGAATTAAAAAAGCAGATATTGATAGTTTTATTTCGGCATCAGGGAAAGCTCCATTCAAGCGGCGTGTTATTATAGATAGTACTGAAAGTGCTTGGAGTGATAACGCTGAAACAATGATACGGGGGCAGGATATTCCTGTTATACGAATTAATCTTTCCGATATGCAACAAAGTCCGGTCTGTTGGGAAATTTTTGCAGCCCAGGGCAAAGTTGTTTTGGAGGATAAAAAGAAGTTGCGTCCACATCAATTGGAAGCATTGCTTGATGTGCGTGCTGGGCTTGCTCAAGCAGATCGGGGGAAGCTTATTATGGCTTGTGGGACTGGTAAGACATTTACCAGTCTTAAAATTGCTGAGGATTTGGCGGGTGAAGGCAAGTTTGTTTTGTTTCTTGTTCCTTCCTTGGCACTGATGTCACAGACGGTCCGTGAATGGACAACGGATGCAGAAATCGGATTGAGATCCTTTGCTGTTTGTTCAGATACACAAGTGGGAAAGCGTCGTAAAAATAGTGATGATGTTGCTGAAATTGATGTGTTTGATCTTGCTTTTCCGGCGACAACCGATGCTGCTAAACTTGCAGAACAGGTGGCGAAGAGTGTTGCAGATAAGATGACCGTGGTGTTTGCAACCTATCAATCTATTCAGGTGATTGCTGATGCTCAGAAAAACTATGGTTTGCCAACATTTGATCTTATCATTTGTGATGAAGCGCACCGTACAACAGGGGCAACGCTGGTGGGCGAGGGTGAATCCAATTTTGTTAAGGTGCATTCTAATGATGTTATTTGCGCCAAGAAACGCCTTTATATGACAGCGACACCACGCATTTTTGGTGATAACGCAAAAAGTCGCGCGAATGAAGTTAATGCTGTTCTTGCTTCTATGGATGATGAAAAGCTTTTTGGTAAAACACTTTTTTATCGGGGTTTTTCATGGGCAGTACAAAATGATCTTTTAACAGATTATAAGGTTATTGTCTTAGCAATGGACGAAAAATTGGTCAGTTCCGCTGTTCAGAAGCGCCTTAGTGATAGCGATTCTGAGCTTATTCTTGATGATGCAACAAAGATTATTGGCTGTTATAAGGCTTTGACAAAACAAAATATGAAGGCTGATGTTGGTACGGATTCATATCCTATGCATCGTGCTTTAGCATTTTGTAAAACTATTAAAAGTTCTGAACTTGTGCGTGATGAGTTTTCTACGGTTGTTAGAGAATATCTTGATTATACGAAAGAGGATACAGAAAATGAGCATTTTCTGAAGTGTGAAATTGAGCATGTTGATGGCACTTTCAATGCAAAGGATCGTGGTGCATTACTTGATTGGCTGAAAGCTGATAGTGGGGATGATATTTGTCGTATTTTAACCAATGCAAGGTGTTTGTCTGAGGGGGTGGATGTTCCGGCTCTTGATGCGATCATGTTTTTAAATCCACGCAAGAGCCAGATTGATGTTGTGCAAGCGGTTGGGCGGGTGATGCGTCGCTCTGAGGGTAAAAAGATGGGATATGTCATTTTGCCAATTGGTATTCCTCCTGATACTCCAGCGGAACAGGCTTTGAACAACAATGATAAATATCGGGTTATCTGGCAAATTTTAAATGCTTTGCGTGCGCATGATGATCGTTTTGATGCGACGATTAATAAGGCATCCCTCGGGCAAGATATCAGCAATGTGATTGAGATTATTGGTGTCACGCAGAGCACTGAGTTAGAGGCTGTTACGGCTGTTGTAGACAATCTTCCACTACGCGCACAACCAGCACGATTGGGCATTGGTACAGCGGAGCGTGATGTCCTTTTTACAGATGGACAAGGGGAGCTTGCTTTCCCTGTGGATGAGATTTCGCGTGCCATCATGGCAAAGATTGTCAAAAAGTGTGGGACACGAGATTATTGGGAGGATTGGGCGAGCAATATTGCGGAAATTGCTAAGAATCATATTGCACGCTTAACAGGTATTCTGGCAAAGCCAGATACTAAGGCGCGTCAAGCCTTTGACAGGTTTGTGGCAGAACTGCGTGATGATTTAAATGATGCTGTTACAGAAGCTGATGCGATTGAGATGTTGGCACAGCATATTATCACGCGTCCTGTCTTTCAGGTGTTGTTTGAAGGCTATCAGTTCACACGTGAGAACCCTGTCTCGTGTGCTATGCAACGTATGCTTGATGTGCTTGATGAGGCAAATCTTGATAAGGAATCCAAAGATCTGGAAAAATTTTACGCAAGTGTAAAATTACGCGCCAGTGGCATTACGGATCCAAAAGCCAAGCAGAGATTAATTGTAGATCTTTACGATAAATTTTTCCGTTATGCTTTTCCACGTACGGTCGAAAAATTAGGGATTGTTTATACGCCCGTTGAGGTGGTGGATTTTATTCTGAACTCTGTCAATGATGTCTTGCAAAATGAATTTGGGCAAACGCTTGGCTCATCGGGTATTCACATTATTGATCCCTTTACTGGAACGGGGACTTTTATCACGCGGCTTTTACAATCGGGTTTGATAAAACCAGAGGAGATGAAACACAAATTTTGTCATGAAATCCATGCCAATGAGATCATGCTTTTAGCCTATTATATTGCAGCTATTAATATTGAGACAACCTATCATGGTCTGATGGGGGGAGGTTATGTTCCGTTTGAGGGAATTTGTTTAACCGATACATTCCAGCTTTATGAGCAAGAAAAAGACCTGATCAGTGATTTGTTGGTGGATAACAGCACTCGTCGCTCACGCCAGAAGGAACTGGATATTCGTGTTATTGTTGGCAATCCCCCTTATTCTTCTGGACAAAAAAATGAAAACGATAATGCGCAGAATATAAGCTATCCTAAATTGGATCGTCGCATCCGTGAAACTTATGCTGCTCAGTCCAAAGCGAGCAATGTTAATGGACTTTATGACAGTTATATTCGTGCCATTCGTTGGGCAAGTGATCGCATAAAAGACTGTGGTGTTATTGGTTTTGTGACAAATGCGGGTTTTATCAGTGGATATTCTATGAATGGCTTACGAAAAGAATTGAATGAAGAATTTTCAAGTATTTATGTTTTCAATTTACGGGGTGATATTCGTAAAAATATGATGAGTAAAGGACGTGCTCAAGAAGGGCAAAATATTTTTGGAAGTGGAAGTATGACAGGAATTGCTGTGACACTGTTTGTTAAAAATCCAAATGTTTCTGAGCCTTGTAAAATTTACTATCATGATATTGGGGATAATCTCACGACAAAAGAGAAACTCTCTGAACTTAAGCGATTAGACAGTGTTGACGGTATCAAGCGTGAACACGGTTGGCAGATGATTGCACCAGATGAGCATGGCGATTGGTTAGATCAACGTAATGGTGATTTTGAAAAATTTCTAGCCTTAGGTGATAAGAAGGGCAGTGATAAAAAGCTCTTTGAAACGTTTTCTCGTGGCATACAAACTGGTCGTGATGCATGGGCATATAACTCAAGCCGTGAAGTTTTAGCTAACAATATGAGCAATATGATTGCTTTTTATAACGGTGAAGTAGAGCGTTTTAATAATTCTTATTCACATGCTGATCGTAAGGTGCTTGCAAATGCTGTAAACGATTTTGTCAATACAGATGCTAAAAAGATTAGTTGGAGCAGTAGCCTTAAAGAAGAATTAATAAGGGGAAAGGCTTTTAAATTTAAAGATACGTATATTACTCAGAGCCTTTATCGTCCTTTTACACAACAGTGGCTTTATTATAATCGTGTTTTTAATGAGAGAGTATACCAAATGCCACGTATCTTTCCTTTAGAAAAGGCGGCTGAAAATAAGGTGATACAAGTTACGGGAGTTGGAGCAAGCAGTGGATTTTCTGTTCTGATGAGTAGGGGCTTGCCTAGCTTGGATGCAATGGAGAAAGGCCAATGTTTTCCACGGTATGTTTATGAAGATGCTGTGTCCTTGGGAGCTAAAAAAGGGAATCAGGTTCATTTGTTTGCAAATTTTGCAGAGGAAAGCAAAGAAACTGGTTTAGAGCGGCGTGATGCTCTCACGGATGAAGGATTGGCTTATTTTAAGGCAGCATATCCTAGCGAAATGATAACAAAGGATGATTTGTTTTATTATGTTTATGGGATTTTGCATTCTGAAGATTATCGCGCTCGTTATGCGCATAATCTGTCTAAACAATTGCCGCGTATTCCAACAGTTAAAAAGGTAGAGGATTTTTGGGCTTTTGTTACAGCGGGGCGCAAGCTTGGTGATTTGCATATGAATTATGAAGAGGTTGAACCCTATCCCGTTACCTATAAACAGGGTGATCCAAGAACTTGGGTGATTTCTGATGAGAAGAGTTTCTACCGTGTTGAAGCGATGAAATTTGCTGGTAAGCGCGGTGCTATTAATAAGAGCACAGTGATTTATAATGCGCATATCACGATGCAGAATATTCCTCTTGAAGCTTATGAGTATGTGGTGAGTGGCAGGAGTGCTCTTGAATGGGTTATGGAGCGGCAGGTTGTCAAAACGGATAAAGCGAGCGGACTTGTTAATGATGCCAATCGCTATGCTGTTGAAACGGTGGGTAATCCAGCTTACCCTCTGGAATTGTTTCAACGGGTTATTACTGTAAGCTTGGAAACAATGAAAATTGTGCGCAACCTGCCAAAATTGGAAGTGAGAGAAATTGAAAAGGTTAAATTATCCATTGTGCGGTAAAATAGCGCTGTGTCGTAACAAACTGGCACTATCACACACCTTGCCAGCTCGTGGGTATTGCGACAGCCCTTGGCACTTGAGACAAGTCCATAAGAGGCATGTCTTTCTTGTACAGTTTTACGCTGCGCAGGCTCTCTTCCTTTGTGATGTGCAAGTCCTATGTGATGTGCAAGAAAATGGTTTTGATTGATTCAATAGAGAGCAGATTTGAAATGAGAGAATCTGATGATATTGAGAGCTCTCATTCAAGTTGAAGCGTAATAAATTTTCATTATAAATCAATATATTGTATGTGATAAAGCACCTTAGGCAGTGAGGTCGCTAAAATTATGACGCATGAGCTTTAGCGGCAGTGATGAATATTCTCAGGCAGGGTTTTCTTGTCGAGCTTTATGTGAGTAAACCATATAAATGGGGAAGCTGAGAGGAACTTGTCCAGAGAAAGTGGATTGTTTACAAATCGTTGCTGATAGGAATCATCGTCCTTTGAGATGTTGAGAGGAAATCACAATTCTCATGAAATCTGTCCTTTGAGGTGTTCTGATATTGAAGTGAGCAGGGAGAACGCGTTAGACAAGAAGCTGAGTTATTATTGTTTACAGATCAATAGAGTTTAAAAATTTTCGTTCTTTTTTGAGGAGGAAACCAGACAAAAAGTGATCTTAGAGAGCGAAATGATTTCAAAAAAGATTGCGATAAAAAATGTAGGGTATTTGTCGCGGTGTGCGTTTTGAGCTTATTCCTATCTGTGATCTAAAATGCTCTTATGAAGATGCTTTGTAGAATGAAGAAGTAGTTACTAATATATTGATTTATAATGATAGTTTAATGTTCTCTCTGTTAAATGAGAAATCTAAGTATTATAAATTTTCTTATTTTAAATCTATTAAAATTACTTCTTTGCATGTCATATGAGGTTGGTATGTGCGTGTTTAAGAAAGGCGTAAAGCATTTCTCTTACCAATCATCCCAAGTGGCGTAAGAGCTATCGTAATACTTGGGGGTGGCAAAATATAGGGGGGGGCGGTTTGCATTTTTTATGAAGGGTAAGACAGTGGTGTAAATAGATTTTTATGACAAGTTTGATCTTATAGCTATCTGGGAAGATTTATTTACAAGAGCTGTCTTCTATATTGGGGATGGCATTAGATAGATCACGTGTTGTGAGATATGTTTGGGATGTAAGAGATGTTTTTTGGTTAATGTGCAAGACAGTGACACGTGTATCGGGGCGTTGTGCTTTGTATGGGGGGAAGTTCTGGCGGGCTTTTATGGCGGTAATTCGTGTGGAAAGGTATGGAGAGAAGGGTAAAGCAGTCAGAGGGTAGCAAGGTTTAAAGTCACAAGAATAAAGATCAGGGAGAAAGGTCAGAAGGCGGTTCTGATATAGACTTGCAGTGTTTTAATATATTGGAATATGAGAATACGGGCTTGCTTGATCTGTTGTATTGTGCTTTCAGCTTTGCTCTTCTTCACAGGATAAGCAATGAAATGGATATCAGGCATGAGATATTTAAGTTCACGCATCGAGCGCCATATGTGGTAATCATGGGTGACGATATAAAGGGTTTTATAGTGATGCTTTTCGATCCAAGCAGCGCTTTCTTCGGCGTTTCCTCTGGTGTTAATCGCTTGATGCCCAATGTCAATACAACAGGAGATAAGCTGTGGGTTAATATGCATGTTATGCATGAAACTCTTCAGGTTTGTTGAGGTATTTACGCCACTGATGAGGAGTCGTGAACCAAGCCCCTTTTGTAAGAGATGAAGTCCTGTCTCTATTCGGTGTTCTCCACCTGTAAGCACAATGATAGCATCGGCTTTGGGAAGAGGTGTTGGGGGGACAAGTCGTTCGGTTTTTTCAGAAAAAATAATAAAACCGCCCCAGAAAATTAAAACAATGATTGAAAGAGTAAGGGTTGTCGGTGGAAAATAGCGAAATAAAAAGCAGGGAGACCAACTATTATAGTGGGGCCGTTTTGGAAGAGGACGTTCTAAATTGTTTTGCGTCAATGAGTTGAAAGTGTTGTGAGTCATAAAATTAAAATAAACCGTTTTCACATTGATCAATTTTTTTCAGTTGCGCTAAAATAGTCATGCGGTTTGTAAGGGTGGTAAGAAAAGAAACGAAAATAATAAGAAAAATGATTTTTCCGTAGGGGATGGAACTTATGGAAAGATGTCCAAACAAAGCTGTTACTTGGCTAGCTTCTACTCTTCCCAAGTTATAATTCGTCCAGAGACAAAAGGCTGAAAATAGAAATATGCTTGTGAGACCACCATATAAAGCACCACGCAGCGCAGTTTTAAAAAAATGCCAGTCAAATTGGCGAGCAATGAAAAGAGTTTCAGTACCAAGGAAATATAAGACATTGATAATATGTGTATTTTCTGCCAATGCATTGCGGGTGGCAAAAATGATGGTGAGGATAAGAGAGCCTAAAACCAATGCTAAAATTGAAAAACCAATGAAAACAGTGGTGTGTGCCATGGTCGCAAAACGATGAACCCAAACACGGTGATCATCAAATTGACCTCCTGGAATTTGGGTTTTAATGGCGTGATTAATGGCTGCAAAATTGATTTTTTCATCTCTCTTCAGGGTCACAATGATGAGGCGGGGAAGGGGTAGTTCATTGACATTGAAGCCTGTTCCAAGCCATGGCTCCAGTAACTTTTCTGTAGCTTTTTGGTCAACAATTTTTGCATCTTGTACACCAGAAAATGTTTTAACCAATTGTACGGCATCACGGAGTGCTTTGTTGATATCAACATTGTCAATGGGGCGTATCTGTATTGTTGCTTCATAGCTAATCTGATTACTCCAATTTTCGGCGGCACGTTGGACCAAATCAACTCCGATTAAGGTGAGGCTTGAAAGAAATGTCATAATAGCAATCACGGCAACCAATGCTTTTCCAGAAATATTACCACTGGGAATAATCGCTGTTGTATTTTTTTTATTGCTGGTAAAAACGGAGAAAAATTTATTCATGAATCGTCATCCGTCCGTTATGGAGAAGCATACGCCGTGCTGCAACTTGTTCCATTAAGGCAATATCATGGGTGGCAATGATAACAGCCGTTCCAAAACGGTTTAATTCAATAAACAAACGCAGGAGGCGTTTTGCCAAGGGCGGATCGACATTTCCGGTGGGTTCATCGGCAAGTAGAATTTCAGGTTGATCAATGAGTGCGCGTGCAATGGCTACCCTTTGTTTTTCCCCACCGGAAAGAACCGGTGGTAAAACATGAATATGATCTCCAAGACCTACCCAACAGAGAAGATCTTCCACTTCACTGCGATAGGTTGCTTCTTCTTGTCCTTTAATGCGTAAAGGTAAGGAAACATTTTCATAAGTGGTCATGTGGTCGAGTAAACGAAAATCTTGAAAAACCACCCCGATACGTTGTCGCAGCGCAGGGAGCTCTTGTCGTTTGAGTAATGCTGTGTCTGTTCCAAAGAGATCAATATGACCGCGGGTGGGTTTGAGTGCTAAAAACATAAGACGCATCAGCGACGTTTTCCCTGCTCCAGAGGCACCTGTGAGAAATTGAAATGATCCAGGAGGAATATGAAAGCTAATATCACGAAGGACCTCAGGGCCCATTCCATAGCGTAGGCCGACATTTTCAAAATGAATCACTTTTTATTATTACTCCTGATTTTATATTGCATCATTTATTCTAATAACTCTTACTTTCATTGCTTTAGATTTTTGTTGTAAGCTTGTTTATTTTAGATTTCATGGTTTTCAATATTTTTTATACACCCTCGTTATAGATAAATATTTTTGCTCAAGAATATTATCACTTATACTTTCTTTTTTTAGCCTTATTTATGATTTTAGCAGGAATTTCAAAGGGATTCTAGCATAAACATCAGAACTATTTTTCCTTCTTACTCAGAGGCTTTTTTTGCATTGAGTGGACATTAGGTGATTTTAAAAAGCTATGTTGCTCTTTTTATCTTACTTTCTTATTCTTGTTCGTATCCCAATCCTGAGGTTTTTGCTTAAATTATTTCTTACCTCTCATGAAGAAAAGCGTTTGTTGTTAGAATGATTGAGCTTTTCATGAATTGTTTTGTTTTTTATTCTCCTCGGTGGTTTTCGTAATAATGCTGAGATAATTTTAGCAAAAAAAAACAAAAACCACCGTATGTTATATTTCTTCGTGGGTTCTTTAATTTTGTCGGTTAGCAATCAGATCTTCAACAACTTGTGGTTCGGCAAGAGTTGAGATATCTCCGAGAGTATCAAAATCGTTTTCGGCGATTTTTCGTAAAATACGTCTCATAATTTTTCCTGATCGCGTTTTGGGAAGCTGTGGGGAAAATTGAATTTTATCCAATATGGCAATAGAACCTATTTCTTGTCTTACATGTTTAATAAGCTCTTTTTGTAACTCTTCACTCGGCGCTGTCCCTTCCATTAAGGTGATAAAACTATAAATTCCTTGTCCTTTAATGGGATGCGGGTAACCCACAATAGCTGCTTCTGATACAGCGGGATGAGAAACAAGGGCTGATTCAATTTCAGCAGTTCCTAACCTGTGTCCCGAGACATTGAGAATGTCATCAACCCGCCCTGTAATCCAGTAATAGCCGTCACTATCGCGCCTACAACCATCGCCTGTAAAATATCTTCCTTTATAGGAGGAAAAATAAGTTTGAATAAAGCGCTCATGATCTTTATAAAGCGTGCGCATTTGTCCTGGCCATGAATCACTGATACAAAGATTGCCTTCTGCTTCACCTTCTAAAATATTGCCTTGGGCATCAACAATTTGGGGTTGAACACCAAAAAAAGGACGTGTGGCTGATCCTGCTTTGAGGGGGGTTGCACCAGGTAAGGGCGTGATCATATGCCCTCCTGTTTCCGTTTGCCACCATGTATCGAGAATCGGACAACGGTCATTTCCAATTATATGATAAAACCATTCCCATGCTTCTGGGTTAATCGGTTCGCCTACCGTGCCTAAAAGACGCAACGACGTTCTGTCTGAGTGTTCAACAAACGAATTTCCTGCTCCCATTAAGGCGCGGATAGCTGTTGGTGCGGTATAGAGTGTATTGACTTGATGCTTGTCGACAATTTGCCAAAATCTTCCTTTGTCAGGAAAGGTTGGTGTGCCTTCAAACATTAAAGTGGTCGCACCATTGCATAAAGGTCCATAAACCAAGTAAGAATGACCGGTAATCCAACCAATATCAGCTGTACACCAGTAAACTTCATCGGGGTGGTAATCAAAAACGTATTGATGTGTCATCGCGGCAAAAACAAGATAGCCTGCTGTGGTATGCAAAACACCTTTGGGTTTGCCGGTTGAGCCTGAAGTATAAAGAATAAAAAGCGGATCTTCAGCGTTCATTGGTTCTGGTGGACAAGCTGTTTTGGCATGAGCTATCTCTTCGTGGTACCAAAAATCACGTCCCTCTATCCATTGAATGGGTCCACAAGTCCGCCGTATAACCATGACTTGGTCCACATGCACGTTTTGGCGCGCTGCTATCTCAATAGCATGGTCAACGTTGTCTTTTAAGTTAATCCGTTTGCCGCCACGCAAGCCGTGATCAGCGGTAATCATAAAGGTTGATTCACAGTCAACAAGGCGTCCTGCTATTGCTTCAGCAGAAAAGCCTGCAAAAATAACCGAATGAATGGCTCCAATGCGAGCACAAGCAAGCATAGCATAGGCTGCTTCGGGAATCATAGGAAGATAAATGGTTACTTTATCGCCTTTCTTAATGCCACGACTTTTCAAAAGATTAGCAAAACGACAAACATGTTCATAAAGCTCGTTATAGGTTATTTTTTTATCATGATAAGGATTATCTCCTTCCCAAATGAGCGCGATTTTGTCTCCATGGGTTTTCAGGTGGCGATCAATGCAATTATAGGTAACATTTGTTATCCCATCTTCGTACCATTGAATGGAGACATCTCCGTTAAAAGAAGTGTTTTTTACTTTTGTAAAAGGTTTAAACCATTCAATGCGTTGACCGTGTTTTGCCCAGAAGCTTTCTGGATCATTGATGCTTTCTCGATACCATTGTTGATAAGTTTCTTCATCAAGTAAAGTATTTTTTTTGATCTCTTCTGATATTGGATAAATTTTTTCAGTCATGTTTCCCTCTTTTTATTTTTTAGAAAAATCAGCCATTGTATTTTTATATTTTGGCAGAGTTATTCCAAAAGCTTTTCATTGTGAGGTTAGACTAAATGACAAAGATTAGAATAGTCAATTTTTAAATCTGATGTGATGATATTAAAGAGGGTATTCTATGTTTTTAGGATACTCAAATATAGCAAAACCTATTGCGGTATAGAGCTCTTTATAAACACACTAAGACATTTAAAAAATGTCTATTATAAAATATTTCTCAAAAGTTGATATAAACCAATATCGTTAAATAAAAGACTAACAAGAAAGAATATTGAGCTTATTAATAATGATTTTTTTAGAGAATCTTTCCAACTATAATAAATAAACTTATAATAAAAAATATATATTAAACCAGAAAAAAACGTTGCTATAAGCGATTCAATAATTTTATGAGTAAAATCTGTCATTGTAAATCATAATCACTCATTAATAGCACCATCGCTACTTTATTCAGTGTACTTGGAACTCATCAAATAAAGATTAATATAAACTAAAATATCTACGCAAAAAATTAGAAATAAAGAACATAATAAATGACGATAATGCCATTATAATAGACAATCTCCAACCTACGCCATTGAATATTTTAAAAGAAATGGCAATTATAGGAGTAATTATAATTAACATGCAAAACATTCTTACAACTTCATAATGAATATCCATTATAACAAAATCCTAGTTATAGTAATGAGATTAATAAATACTTATGAAAAAATTTGTTCAGTATACTCGAAACTCATCCGATAAATAATTAATATAAACCGAAGTATCTACATAAACTATCAGAAATAATGAACAGAATTACTGTATATAATGTTGATTTTATAGATAGTTTCCAACTGTAGCCACCAATTTTTTTTAAACCAATAGTATATATAGGGATGAATACAATGAGAATGCAAAACAGTCTTATGATTTCATAAAGAATATTCATTATAACAAAATCCTGATTATAAGATGTGATTCACAATAGATATCTCCGAAAACTATTTTATCCACAGATGTAGATATTTAATTTTGGTATATTCTTTCGAATATATTTACAGAATTATTTATCTTCAGAGATATCTTTGTAGCTACTTTTTATAAATTAGAACCAACAATTCCAAGCTGACTGTCCAAAGCCATAAATAGCACCTCCAATGAGCCCCCCTCCCAAACCTACAGTTCCACCTGTAAGAGCACCTCCTAGTCCTCCAAACAGAGCTCCCCCTGCTGCTCCTGTTAGCCCTCCCTGAGCTCCTAGTGTAGAGGCGTGTGAAATCATGTTATTAGCAAAACCATTAAAGCTACATGCATTTCCATGAGTATGTTTTGATATTCCATGAAAAGGTCTTGAATTGTGCGAATGACCAAAAGAAGGCTTTGTCGCCATATGACCGAATGTGTTGAATGAACCAAACATATTAATTCTCCTTAATTATCTACATTAAAAGTAGTATCACAATGATACATTTCAAATGGCTATCACGTATTTTTAGAGAAATGTCAAAGATAAACTTTAAAAATAACAATAAAAATACTGTATAAATAATAACTATATTATGTATATAATGAAATATTATTATTTATAATATAACAATATTATTTGCAATATTTTAAAATATAAGAAAAATCACCATATTTTTCCTTAATTAAAGTTTAAATTTAGAAAAATTGCGTATATGAAAAAAATTGGTGTTTTTCTCTTTGTTTATGAGAACGATAAAGAAATATCGTTATTGAAATCGGTTTCATTGCCATTGTTTTGCCTGCATGTATTATGCGCATATGCTTGGGATTAGTTCTTTTATTTTTCAGGCGAATATTGACCGTATTTTATGCTTTGTAGAGCATAGAAAGCCTCTATGCTATCGTTGGACCTTATAGATTGCTATTCATGTTGTTTAGCGCGGTTCTTGGTGCTCTATTGAGCATTTAAGATGTTTATTTTGCTCAAGTGGCTTACATGAAAGAGTTTTGTTACTGTATTATGCAGCCATAAGCCTCTTTTTGCCTGCTTTACGCCATTTGCATGTGGGGAAATTGTTTACGCGTGTTAGAGAAGTTTAAGAGAATTCATGATTTTTAATGGAAATCATTGCGATAATCGTATTGAATATTCTTTTGCAATTATTTATTTCGCGATAGTTTTTTCATTCATGCGCAACGCCTCTCTTATCATTTTGCCTTTATATAAGGATTTATTTTTTACGTTGCTTTTGCTGGAGAGGCGGTCAGAGGGGAGGTGAAGTAGAACCAATGTGCGAGAATATGAGAGCCAAATTGCAATGCTATCTTAAATCTATTGTACGTGTTGTGGATGTGCCGGTGAGAATTTTGAGAAGACCAGCTTTTTTGCTTATTTTGCTAACAGGATGAAAGAGGGACTGAAATCTTTTTTGCTAGAATTGCTCTTTTATTGATATTGAAGGAAATATTTTTTCTCATTTCTGCTGTTTTTGGCTTGTTCGTAGAATCTTCAATGGGAATTTATATGAAGGGGGGAATGAATTTATATGAGGGGAAATTGCTTTACACAGGGCGTTTTCCAAATAAAGCAGAGCCAATGCGAAGGACGTTAGAGCCAAACTGTAGAGCGGTTTTGAAGTCACTGGACATACCCATGGAAAGCTTTGAAAGACCTGCTTGTTTTGCTAATTTTGCTAAGAGCGCGAAATAGGGTCCGGGGTTTTCATCGACAGGGGGGATGCCCATAAGACCGATGATATCAAGTCCATAGTTGTTTTTGCATTGGTTGACAAAAGATGTCGCTTCTTGCGGTGAGATACCACTTTTTTGCGGTTCTAAGCCAATGTTAACCTGAACATAGCAAGGAAGATGCCTTTTTTGTTTTTGCATTTCTTCGGATAAAATTTTGGCTATTTTTTCACGATCAACCGTTTGAATGACATCAAAAATTTTGATAGCTTCGGCGGCTTTATTTGATTGTAGGGGACCGATGAGATGAAGTTTAATATTTTCAAATTGTTGACGTAAAGCAGTCCATTTTTGTGCCGCTTCTTGTACGCGGTTTTCTGCAAACAAAGATTGTCCTGCTTGCAAAAGGGGACGTATATCAGCGGCAGAAACAGTTTTTGAAACAGCGATAAGTTCAATTTCTTCTACAGGGCGTTGTAACTCTTGGCATATTGCTGCAATGTCTTTTTGAAGGTTTTGCCATGCTTCAATGGAAGGGGTATCGAGGGGCGTTTGTGTATTCATGTTTTTGTGCTTTACCGTTTTTGTTCAAGAGTTGGTCGTTTTTTTAAAAGTTTTATAAAATACTTAGGGAAATATTTCACGAAAATGTTGACGATGAGGTTAATCCATGGTCAAGCATAATAAAACAAGTTTTTGGTTCTGTTTTATTAAAAGAGTATAATGGGAATGACGATTGAACATTATAATATAGGCGAACGCTATAATCCACGTGCGAGAGAAAAAAAATGGCAAGAAATTTGGGATGAAAAGAAAATTTTTCAGACTCTTCAAGAAGATGCTCGTGAAAAATATTATGTTTTAGAAATGTTTCCTTATCCTTCTGGCCGTATTCACATGGGGCATGTGCGCAATTATGCCATGGGGGATGTGGTGGCACGCTATAAAAGGGCAAAGGGTTTTAATGTGCTTCATCCTATGGGCTGGGATGCTTTTGGTATGCCGGCTGAAAATGCTGCTCTGCAAAGTAAAGTGCATCCTAAAACTTGGACCTATCAGAATATTGCTGTGATGCGCGGGCAATTAAAGCAATTAGGGCTCTCACTAGATTGGACACGTGAATTTGCGACTTGTGATGTGGAATATTACCATCGTCAACAAATGTTGTTCCTTGATTTCTATCAAAAGGGTTTGGTTGCGCGTAAAGTGGCTAAGGTGAATTGGGATCCTGTTGACCACACCGTTTTGGCAAATGAGCAGGTTGTTGATGGGCGGGGATGGCGTTCTGGTGCGTTGGTGGAACAGCGTGAATTGACGCAGTGGTTTTTCAAAATTAGCGACTTTAGTGAAGAGCTCTTGGCTGGGCTTGAAGAGCTGGAGCAGTGGCCTGAAAAAGTTCGCACTATGCAAAAAAATTGGATTGGAAAATCGCAAGGTTTACTGATTCGTTGGGCTTTAAAGGCAACAAGTGGTGTTGATGATGTTTGTGAGACATTTGATGAGGTTTTTTGTTATTCAACACGTCCTGATACACTTTTTGGCGCTTCTTTTTTAGCTCTGTCTGTTGACCATCCCATTGCACAAGCTTTGGCAAAGAAAGATAAAGCGTTGAGTGCTTTTATCGAAAACTGTCGGTGTGGTGGAACGACAACGGCAGCACTTGAAACAGCTGAAAAACAAGGGTTTCTCACGCCCCTTTTGGCAGTTCATCCTTTTGATTCAACAGTACATATTCCCGTTTATATCGCGAATTTTGTGCTTATGGATTATGGAACAGGGGTTGTTTTTGGTTGTCCGGCTCATGATCAGAGAGATTTCGATTTTGCGCGCAAATATGATCTTCCAATAAAACCAGTGGTTTTGCCAAAAGGAGAGCAAGCAGAAGATTTTGTTATTACTGAAACACCTTATACGGGTGATGGGGTGATGATCAACTCCAGCTTTTTGGATGGTTTAACACCCCAACAAGCTTTTGAAGAAGCTGCTAAAAAGCTTGAAAAACAAATGCTCAATGGGCAACCGCAAGGGAAGAAAACAGTGCAATTTCGTTTGCGTGATTGGGGGATTTCACGTCAACGTTATTGGGGGTGCCCCATTCCGATGATCCATTGTACAACTTGTGGGGTTGTCCCTGTTCCACGTGCTAATTTACCGGTTGTGTTGCCTGATGATGTTACTTTTGATCAACCAGGAAATCCTCTTGCACGGCATGAAACATGGCAAAATGTTACTTGTCCTTCCTGTGGTCAACCGGCCAAACGCGAAACCGATACCATGGACACATTTGTTGACTCTTCTTGGTATTATGCACGCTTTACGGCTCCTTTTGCGCAGGAACCTGTTGATAAACAAGCAACAGCTGAATGGTTGCCTGTGCAACAATATATTGGTGGAATTGAGCACGCGATTTTGCATCTTCTTTATGCGCGCTTTTTTATGCGTGCTATGAAATTGGTCGGTCATGTGACGGTAGATGAGCCTTTTAAGGGGCTTTTTACCCAAGGTATGGTGGTGCATGAAACCTATCGAGATGATCAAGGGTGGGTTTCTCCAGCGGATATTTCCATTGTTGAAAAAGATGGAAAGCGGTGTGCTTATAAATTAACCGATCAAAGTGAAGTGACAATTGGTTCGATTGAGAAAATGTCAAAATCAAAAAAGAATGTCGTTGATCCTGATGATATTATCGCATCCTATGGCGCTGATACTGTGCGCTGGTTTGTGTTGTCAGATTCTCCCCCCGAGCGGGATGTCATTTGGACAGAATCTGGTGTTGAAGGTGCACATCGCTTTGTACAGCGTGTTTGGCGCCATGTAGCTGTGAGTGCTTCTATTTTAAAGGATGTGGCGCCTTGTGCAGGGCATCAGGGAGCAGCTTTGGAACTCTCAAAGGTTGCACATCGCACGCTTTGCGCTGTAGAAGATGATTTGGAAAAATTCGCTTTTAATCGGGCTATTGCACGCCTTTATGAATTCTTGAATATTATGGCGCCGTTGTTAAATAGGATAGAAAGTGTTGACGATGAAATGAAAGCTTCTTTACGTCAAGCCATGGATTTTTTTCTTGCTATGATTGCACCAATGATGCCCCATTTAGCAGAAGAATGTCATGCTGCTTTAGGGGGGGAAAAATTAATATCTGCGCTTGCTTGGCCTGTTTATGATCGTGCGTTAACCGTTGCGGAATGCTATACTTTGCCAGTACAAATTAATGGTAAAAAACGCGGTGAGGTGAGCGTTGCAGCAACTGCTGATGAGGTGATGATTAAAGAAGCGGTTTTGGCTTTAGATTTTGTAAAGGCACAGCTGGTTGAAAAGCCTGTGAAAAAAATCATTATTGTTCCACAAAGGATTGTGAATGTCGTTCTTTAAAAGTTTTCTGCTTGTTGTTTTAGCTTGTGTCTTTACACTGTTGTGTGGATGCAAAGTTGAACCGCTTTACCGTCAAGAGTTGCAGAGTGCAATGACAATGAATTCTGCTTCTGGGCACTCTTCTGGACAATTTTCTTTGGGGTTAGCGCAAAAGCTTGCTTCTATTGTTGTGGAAGAACCTTCGGATCGTTTTGGTCAAATGGTGCGCAATCATCTGCTGTTTCTTTTGTATGGAAATGGTGGTAAACCTTCTCTACCTGCTTATCGATTGGCATTGCAGATATCCGTCTTTACAAGAGAATCGATGCAGATAGAGGTTGATTTCGAGAAAAAGAGAAAGGGACGACCTTCTGTTGGAACTGTTATGAGCAGAGCTTCTTATACTTTGCAGGATATGAAAAATACTCTTGTTGCAAAAGGAACAGCAATGATGAATGCATCTTTTGAGCGACTTCGTCAAGAATATGCAACGCTGCAAGCAGAAGAAGATGCAAAAAAACGTGTTGCGGAAGAGTTGGCTGAACAGATCTTTTTGTTACTTTCAAAAGATCTTTCCAATAAAAATTCTAGATATTAAGCAATATTTTGTCCTGTTTTTTTCCAGTCGTCGAGGAATATTTGCAACCCTTTGTCGGTGAGAGGGTGTTTGACCAGTGCTTTTAAGATTGTTGGTGGAACTGTTGCAACGTCAGCACCTCTGAGTGCTGCTTCTTTGACATGATTAACGGTGCGGATTGAAGCGGCCAAGATTTGTGTTTTAAAGTTATAGTTATCATAAATTGTGCGAATTTCATGAAGCAGTTCACTTCCATCATTTCCACAATCATCAAGTCTACCAATAAAAGGTGAAACGAATGTTGCACCTGCTTTGGCGGCTAATAAGGCTTGATTGGCAGAAAAACAAAGTGTGAGATTTGTTTTTAGTCCTGCTGCTGTGAGGGCTTTACAGGCTTTTAATCCATCGAGTGTTAAAGGAAGCTTGATACAAATATTGTCGGCAACCTTTGCTAAAACAGCTGCTTCTTTCATGATGCTTTCAAATTCCGTTGCTGCAACTTCAGCAGAAACAGGTCCGCTAACGAGAGCACAAATTTCTTTTGTAACATCAAGAATATTGCGTCCTGATTTTAGGATAAGAGAGGGATTGGTGGTAACACCATCAACAAGGCTTAAATTCTGTAACTCTTGAATTTCTTCGATATTGGCGCTATCCACAAAAAACTTCATATCTAACCTCTTCTTTTTAGCTTTTATCTTATTTTTTGTTATGCGCTATTGTTGACTGTAAAAGCAAGAGAAAGAATTAATATCTGTGTAAAGAACAAGAATGCTATGGTGTTAATCATGTACCCGTTTTCGGTAAAGAAATATGATTTATCGTTTCCACACCCATTTCATAGTGTTACTCGTGATAAGGCATAGAATTCATTGCGTATCAACATTTTTGCGTATTGGCATCTTTGCGTAGCGGTGTTTTTATATTTATGGAAATAAGCTAGCATTATCAAACACTTTGCTCATTTCCTATTTGCGATTGCTCTTGATATTTGAGAGAGCATCATAAGATAACTTCCTTTTTCAGGGGGGATGTTTAACTTTGTTTTTGATGAAAGCGAATGGATTTATTCTGTGTTACCCATTCTTCAACAATACGCTTTTGTGCTACTTGTATTGTTGCTTGATTCTCAATCAAGCTGAAAGATGTACGCATGTGTTTCCACGTTTTGGCACAAAGCCAAGGTGAATATTGTAACGGTTCCATTTGCGATATTATTCTCCCTGTAATTAAAATCATGGGAGACTCTCTCATTAATAAGGATTTACAAATGTTCCTCGATGGGGTTGAAATGAGAAAAATTCATCGTATTGAGGGTTTTATTACAATAGGTAAAATGATGATTATATCTTTATAAATCAGTTTGTTGAAGATAAATTGAGATATGAGGCGGTAAAAAAATAAACGTGTGTGTTGGGAAGAAGTTACACTATGGGATAGCTTTGTTGAAGAGCGCACTTACAATATCATGTTGAATGCTTATAGTGATGAGCTTTATTTGCACAGAAGAATGGCGCTGTTTTTTTTGCTATAGAGTTTTTTATTATAGACGATGAGATTGGTTTTTTTATTGGCACTTTGGTGATGAAATGAGTATTAAAAAGAATTTTTGTGAGAAAAATGTTGTGATAGGGGGAGAGATTGAATCCTGCAATGAATTTTATAAGAGTGTTTAAAGATAAGGTGTAGACCTGTTGGTGCTCAAGAGGTCGTAGATTGGTTTAAAAGATGCATTCAAACGTGATAGAGGAAGAGATTGTATCTGTATTGGTTCCTCTTCCTGTTGCTCACGCTTATAGTTATAAAGTTCCCTCTTCTATGGAGGTGAACGTTGGTTCCTTTGTTCGGGTTCCGGTGATGGGGCGTGAGCTTTGCGGTTTTGTTGTGGATGTTGGAGAGAAGACAGCAGATGGGCAAAGGTCTGGTTTGGTGGCGCGTGAAAAATTACGCTCTCTGCTTCATGTTTTTGATTGCCCCCCATTAAAGGCAGAAATGATCACATTTTTGCGTTTTGTTAGTCGCTATACAATGGCGCCTTTTGGTCTTGTTGCACGATTGGTTTTGTCTGTACCGGCTGCTTTAGAGCCGGAAGCGCAGATGCTGGGTTTGCGATATTGTGGTGGAAATGTAGAACGTCTCACACCAGCGCGGTCACGGGTTTTGGAATTGGTGCGCAGTGAGAAGATATGGACACGTTCTGGTCTGGCACATGCGGCTGGAACTTCGGTTTCTGTTGTTGAAGGTTTAAAAGCGCTAGGAATTTTTGAAGATGTTAAGGTTCCTGCTCCTGATCTTGTGGGCATGCCTGATCCTGATTTTTGTTCCCCTCAGTTGCAGGGAGCGCAAAATGAAGCAGCAACAATGTTGCGGGAAGGTGTTTTATCTTCTCAGTTTCAAGTTTTTTTGCTTGATGGTGTTACGGGATCAGGAAAGACAGAGGTTTATTTTGAAGCGGTCGCTCAAGCCTTCAAAGGGGGCAAGCAGGTTTTAATTTTATTGCCGGAAATTGCTTTAACACAGCAGTTTTTAGATCGTTTTTATGCACGCTTTGGAGCTGCGGCAGCGGAATGGCATTCTGATTTGACGCCACGTCGTAGAGAGCGCGTTTGGCGGCAAGTTGCAGAAGGGCGGGTGCGTGTCGTTGCGGGGGCTCGTTCAGCGCTTTTTCTTCCCTTTCATGAGCTTGGCTTGATTGTTGTCGATGAAGAACATGATAGCGCTTATAAACAAGAAGAGCGCATTTTTTACCATGCGCGTGATATGGCTGTTGCACGGGGCTCTTTTGAGCGTTTTCCTGTTATCTTATCTTCAGCAACACCGTCGATTGAAAGCCAAGCCAATGTTTTAAGAGGGCGTTATCAAAAGGTACATTTACCTTCCCGTTTTAAAGAAGTAGCACTTCCACAGTTGCGGGTGGTTGATATGCGCCAAGGAGGGGTGCAAAAGGGGCGCTTTATTTCCTTTGCTCTTGAAAGGGCTTTAAAACAAACGCTTGATAAGGGCGAACAAGTTCTTCTTTTTCTTAATCGTCGTGGTTATGCACCTTTAACTTTATGCCGAATTTGCGGACATCGTTTTCATTGTACTGATTGTTCAAGTTGGTTGGTAGAACATCGTGCGCAAGGGCAACTGAAATGTCATCATTGTGGATATCATGAACCACTTCCTCAAGCCTGTCCTGAATGCGGGACATTAGATCATCTCGTAGCTTGTGGACCGGGTGTGGAAAGAATTGCAGAAGAAACACAAATGCTTTTTCCTCAAGCGCGATCATTGATCCTTTCAACGGATCTCAAAGGAGGGATTGGGCAGTTGCGAAGCGAATTACAAGCCATTGCCAATGGCGATGTGGACATTATTATTGGAACACAGTTGGTTGCTAAAGGACATCATTTTCCCAAGCTCTCTCTGGTTGGTGTTATTGATGCTGATCTTGGTCTTGCCAATGGCGATTTACGCGCAAGTGAACGTACCTATCAGCTGCTTTCTCAAGTTACCGGAAGAGCAGGGCGTGTGGGATTGAAAAGTTTAGGATTATTGCAAACTTATCAACCAGATCATCCGGTCATCAAAGCCTTACTTGCATGCCAGCCAGAAGATTTTTACACACGTGAGATTGCAGCACGTCAGCATTATCATTTGCCCCCCTATGGGCGGCTTGCCTCTTTGATTGTTTCTGCACAACAGCGCCAAGCAGCAGAACATTATGCGCGCGCATTGCGTCAGGCAGCGCCACGGGAAAAAAATATCTCGGTTATGGGACCAGCAGAAGCGCCTTTGGCTTTGGTTCGGGGGCGTTATCGTTTTCGGCTTTTGTTGCAGGGACAGCGTTCTTTTGATATACAAGGGTTTATACATGCAATGCTTAGCGGTACACCCAAAATGCCCAGTTCCGTTCGGGTTCAAATTGATATTGATCCGCAAAGTTTTTTCTAAAACCAGTATCGCATAAAGTAAAGATCTCTTTGCTTAAGGTGCTTTACTTGAACTCTTAGTATTATTCAGAATAAGCATCCAGGCAGCAAAATATGATATATGTACATTGCATTAAGTAGAGCCACGGGAAAAAATATCTTTGTGATAGAACCAGCAGAAGCGCCTCTCTTCTTTGAGGGCGCTATCATTTCGGCTTTTACTCCTTTTTTGTGTTAGGGACAGTATTCTTTTGATAGGCGGATTCTTTTTATAAGGGCTGAAAATGCTTAGCTGTACACCAAAAGTATCCAATTCTATTCGGGTTCAAATTAATATTGATCTATGCTTCTTCTAAAATCAGTGCAATATAGTGCCATATAAAGTGAAGCTACGCGGGCTTAATGAAGGGCGTGATTTTGATAAAAAAATTTGAAAAGAGAGAATTTGTCGATATTTGAAGCTTATCCGGTATGAAAAATGATATATTATCATTATAAATCAATGTGTTGTATATTTAAAGAGTGTGCTTACAAGAAAATATTACTTGGTGAAATTTTTTAAAAGGAGTGGGTATTTGAAGAAAAAAGATCAATGTTTTCTTTAATTTTTAGGAGGATATTCATTGTTTTTTTCTTTCTTATCAGTTTGAAATAATAGACTTTTTCAATCGCAGCTGCATCTCATTAAA
The DNA here is from genome assembly GCF_042195565.1 of Bartonella sp. AP88XZML. NCBI lineage: Bacteria > Pseudomonadati > Pseudomonadota > Alphaproteobacteria > Hyphomicrobiales > Bartonellaceae > Bartonella > Bartonella sp. AP88XZML. Next base: position 379,700 of record NZ_JBHIOQ010000040.1, read on the forward strand.
GGTCTTGTGGTGATAAAGGGAGTGTTTTTTAGAGAAGAAGTGTTTTATTATGGTGGCAAGGGCATTTGAAGAAAAATCAAAGAGAGTGAAAAAATCGCTCAGAGAATGTCAAAAAGAGGCATAAAAAAACTGTGATGCCATCCTGTATATCTAAAAAAAATGCTTTTCAAAAATATTTTGAATATTTTATTAAAATTTTTAAAAAGCAGCGATTTGTAGTGTTGCGAGTCGGCTATGTCTATGCTAGAAACCAAGTGATTTTTGTTCTAGGTTTTAAGAAAAAGATTCTTAAGATTGAGAATGTCTGTTTCATTTCATCTGATAACTATCAGAGAGTCGCTCAAGGGAAAGAGGCGGTATTTCGTGTCGGATTCATTTTCTCTCATACCGCTGCCGTTGGTAGATCAACGCTATGCGCAAGCGCTTTTTGATTGCGTTCAAGAAGCCGGAAACGTTGAAAAGGTTGAAAAGGCAGTAGAGGATCTTTTGCTTGTTTTGGAGCATAAGGATTTAAAACGCTTTGTGCTTAGTCCATTCTTTTCAGTTAAAGAGCAAATTAAGGTGATGCAATCTGTTTGTGCAAACATCAAATTTGCTGATAAAAATGCAGGGCAGGTCATTGGTAATTTTTTACGCGTTATTGCCACAAACCGTAGGCTTAGTGCTGTATTTGGTATTTTACGTGCTTTCCAGCATTGTGTTGCACGCGCTCGTAGGCAGGTTACTGCGCAAATTGTTTCTGCGCACCCCTTAAGTTCTCAACAAAGACAAGAGTTGTGTGAGGCTTTGGAAGGTGTTGTTGGAGGAAAAGTCTTGCTGCACATCATTGTGGATCCAACAATTCTTGGTGGATTAATCGTTCGTGTGGGGTCGTCTCAAATTGATACGTCTCTTCTCACAAAATTGTCTTCACTTAAGCTTGCATTGAAAAAAGAGGTCAGCTGATGGATATTAGACCATCTGAAATTTCAAAAATTCTAAAAGAGCAAATCAAAAACTTTGACCAAAAGGCTGAGGTTTCAGAAATTGGTTGGGTTCTCTCTGTAGGGGATGGTATTGCTCGCGTTTATGGTTTGGATAATGTCCAAGCAGGGGAAATGGTCGCTTTTCCAAACGGTGTGCGTGGTATGGCACTCAATTTGGAAGTTGATAATGTTGGTGTGGTCATTTTTGGCTCAGATCGTGATATTCGTGAAGGTGATTGTGTAAAGCGGTTAGGCGCTATCGTCGATGTTCCTGTGGGCCCCGCTTTGCTGGGACGTGTGGTTGATGCGTTGGGAAACCCTATCGATGGGAAGGGTCCCATTAAAGCAACGGAGCGTCGTCGTGTTGATGTTAAGGCGCCAGGGATTATTCCGCGTCAGTCAGTGCATGAACCGATGTCGACCGGATTGAAAGCGATTGACGCACTTATTCCTATTGGACGGGGGCAGCGTGAATTGGTGATTGGTGATCGCCAAACAGGAAAAACAGCAATTTTGCTCGATACATTTTTAAATCAAAAACCTTTTCATGAAAAAGGGGCTGGACGGGAGCAAGACAAAGTTTATTGTATTTATGTGGCTATCGGTCAAAAACGTTCGACGGTGGCACAATTCGTTAAAGTTTTAGAAGAACGTGGAGCGCTGGAATATTCTATTATTGTTGCAGCGACCGCTTCTGATCCAGCACCACTGCAATTTATTGCACCTCTTGCTGGGTGTGCTATGGGTGAGTATTTCCGTGATAATGGGCAACATGCTTTGATTGGTTATGATGACTTGTCAAAACAGGCGGTGGCGTATCGTCAAATGTCTCTTTTATTGCGTCGTCCTCCAGGTCGTGAAGCTTATCCGGGAGATGTTTTCTATCTTCATTCGCGTCTTTTAGAGCGGGCTGCGAAGTTGAATGCGGAAAATGGATCTGGGTCATTGACAGCTTTGCCGGTTATTGAAACGCAAGCAAATGATGTTTCTGCCTATATTCCTACAAATGTGATTTCGATTACTGATGGGCAAATTTTTCTAGAGACTAATTTATTTTATCAAGGAATTCGTCCTGCTGTAAATGTTGGTCTTTCTGTGTCGCGTGTTGGTTCTGCCGCACAAATTAAAGCGATGAAGCAAGTTGCTGGCTCGATTAAAGGTGAATTGGCGCAATATCGTGAAATGGCAGCTTTTGCGCAGTTTGGCTCTGATTTGGATGCGTCAACCCAGCGTCTGTTAAATCGGGGTGCGCGCTTGACAGAGCTGTTGAAGCAGCCGCAATTTTCTCCACTCAAAACAGAAGAACAGGTGGTGGTTATTTTCGCGGGTGTGAATGGCTATCTTGATGCTTTGGCGGTTTCTGATGTTGCGCGGTTTGAGCAGGGACTTTTGGTGCTTTTGCGTAGTGATTATCAAGATCTCTCAAAGGCAATTGCTGAGCAAAAGCAAATAACAGATGAGCTGAAAGATAAGTTGATAACTGTTCTTAATACTTATGCGAAAAATTTCTCGTGATGAATTGATGGAATGCTTGAATGGCTTCACTAAAAGATCTTAGAGACCGTATCGCTTCGGTTAAAGCAACACAAAAGATTACCAAAGCTATGCAAATGGTTGCAGCGGCAAGGTTGCATCGTGCTCAAGAGGCAGCGCAGTCTGCACGCCCTTATGCGAAGAGAATGGCTGATATTTTGACCAGTGTTGCTGCTGATGTAGATGGTGTTGATGCGCCTACTCTTATGCGTGGTACGGGGCGCGATGATGTGCATCTTTTGGTGGTGTGTACTGCTGAGCGCGGTTTGTGTGGTGCTTTTAACGTGCAAATTGCTCGTCGTGCACGTGAACAGATTAAGGCATTGTTGGCGGCTGATAAAATAGTAAAAATTATCACTGTGGGTAAAAAAGGCGCGGATATTTTATCGCGTGATTACAAAGGCTTGATAATTGATCATATCGATTTGCATGCTGTAAAGCGAATTGGTTTTGCAGAGGCAGTGATGATTAGTCAACGGATTGTTGATTTATTCAATGAAGGTGCTTTTGATGTTTGTACGCTGTTTTATTCTGAATTTGTTTCCGTAATTAATCAGCGTCCAACAGCTTTGGATTTGATTCCAATGGTTGCTCCAAAAGCAGCTGTTGGGGCAATAGATATTGTGGAGCAAACCGATCATAACAAAGGTTCACAATCGATTGTTTATGAATATGAACCTGATGCTGCGTCTCTTTTAGAGGCTCTTGTACCACGTAATCTTTCGGTGCAAATCTTTCGGGCTTTGCTAGAAAATGTTGCTGGTGAAATGGGCGCCAAGATGACAGCTATGGATAATGCATCGCGCAATGCGGGTGAAATGATTAGTAAATTGACGGTGGCTTATAATCGTCAACGTCAAGCACAGATTACGACAGAATTGATCGAAATTATTGCGGGCGCTGAAGCGCTTTAAATGGAGAAGGTAAGGATTGATGGTAAAAGCAGTAACCTCAAGCAAAGGAACAGAAAAAGGTGAAAAAAAGAAACCAGCTGCTCGTTCCGGCGTGAAAAAAGCCGCTTCGAAATCTCAAGTGGATGTAAAGGCTTCCTCTGTACCTGCGCGTGATGCAGCTAAAGATACACCTGTAAAAAAAGATACATCCGCAAAAAAAGAAGAGCATGCAAAAGGCGCTGTTGGTGAAATCAAGCAGATTATTGGTGCTGTCGTTGATGTGCAATTTGAAGGTGAATTGCCAAATATTCTCAACGCTTTGGAAACAGAGAATTTAGGCAATCGCTTGGTATTAGAAGTTGCGCAGCATTTGGGTGAAAATACCGTGCGTACGATTGCTATGGATACGACTGATGGTTTGATGCGGGGCCAAAAGGTTGTGGATACAGGCACACAAATTAGCGTTCCTGTAGGAGAAGCAACGTTGGGACGTATTATGAATGTGATTGGGGAACCGGTGGATAATGTGGGACCAATCGCTTCAACCAAAACACGTTCTATTCACCAAGAGGCACCTGAATATGTTGAGCAATCGACTGTTTCGGAAATTCTCGTAACCGGTATTAAAGTCGTGGATTTGTTAGCCCCTTATTCTAAAGGGGGTAAAATTGGCTTGTTTGGTGGTGCTGGTGTTGGAAAAACCGTTCTCATTATGGAGCTTATAAACAATATTGCAAAGGCACATGGTGGCTATTCTGTATTTGCTGGTGTGGGAGAACGTACACGTGAAGGAAATGATCTTTATTATGAAATGATCGAAAGCCGCGTGAATGTGAATCCAAAAGAGAATAATGGTTCAACGGAAGGGTCAAAGTGTGCCCTTGTTTACGGGCAAATGAATGAACCACCAGGAGCGCGTGCGCGTGTGGCTCTTTCAGGATTGACAATTGCGGAAAGTTTCCGTGATGAAGGACAAGATGTTCTCTTCTTTGTGGATAATATTTTCCGTTTCACGCAAGCAGGAGCTGAGGTATCTGCTCTTTTAGGGCGTATTCCTTCTGCTGTTGGGTATCAGCCTACCTTGGCAACGGATATGGGGGCGTTGCAAGAACGTATTACCAGTACAAAAACAGGCTCTATTACTTCCGTTCAGGCAATTTATGTTCCGGCAGATGACTTGACGGATCCGGCGCCGGCAGCATCTTTTGCTCATTTGGATGCAACAACTGTTCTTTCGCGCTCTATTGCGGAAAAGGGGATTTATCCAGCGGTTGATCCGCTTGACTCTTTCTCGCGTATGTTGGATCCATTGATTGTGGGGGAAGAGCATTACACTGTTGCTTGTCAAGTGCAAACCATTTTACAACGTTATAGAGCGCTTCAGGATATTATTGCTATTCTTGGAATGGATGAACTTTCTGAAGATGACAAATTGCTGGTGGGGCGGGCGCGTAAAATTGAACGTTTCCTTTCGCAACCTTTCCATGTTGCGGAAGCCTTTACTGGTTCGCCGGGGAAACTCGTTCCTTTGGAAGATACAATCAAAGGCTTTAAGGGGCTTTGTGCTGGCGATTACGATGATTTGCCAGAAGCTGCTTTTTATATGGTTGGTTCGATTGATGAAGCACTTGAAAAAGGAAAGCGTCTCATGGCAGAGGCTTCTTAGTAAGAAGCTTCTTATTCAAGAGAAAACTGTCATGGGTATTTTTCGTTAAAAAGGACGAGTCGTTGGAGAAAACGGAGAGTCCTTATATCGGGTATTGTGGAGACTTTTGTGGAAAACAATAGAGAAGAGCATTTTTTATTTGAGCTTGTATCGCCTGAAAAAATTGTGTTTTCAGAGCAGGTAGTGTCTGTTGTTCTTCCTTCAGCCTCAGGTTATTTGACAGTTATGGCGCATCATGCGCCATTGGTAGCAAGTATTGTGTTGGGCAGTGTTCGTGTTCGCACCTCTTTGGGTGAAAAATTATTTGTTGTATGCGGGGGCGTTGCAAATATTACCTTTTCAGGTTGCTCTTTATTGGTAGAGCACGTTGTGGCTGTAGAGAATCTTTCTTTTGATGTATTAGAACAGCAGATTTTGCAGATTCAAGCGACGTTAGAAGGAGGGACAAGTGATGAGGACAATCATAAAATAGAGGCTTTTTTTCAGCAGTTGTCAGCTGATGGTGTTGTGTTGATAGAAGCGTAGCAGAGTATACAGGAAAAGATGACATGAGCGGAAAAAAGAGTACGGTTGTGTCTGCTAAAAGGAGTGCAAAACCTTTTCCTCATCCTGGTCGTGTCTTTGCGGGACCTTTGCCAAAGTGCTTTGTTTATATTTTTGCTTCTCTTATTTTGCAATGGGCTTATGGTTTAGGGGCTAATATTGTTCAGTCTAACATTGTCCATCTTACGGGTGATTTTCATGCAACTTTGGCCGAGACGACATGGCTGGTAGCGGCTTATATGGCGCCAAATGTGAGTGTAGCGATTATGTTGATCAAAATCCGCTATCAATTTGGGCTGCGCGCTTTTGCTGAACTGTCAATCCTTGGCTTTGTTTTGGTTTGTGTGTTGCAGCTCTTTGTTACGGATTTGCGTTCTGCGCTAATTATTCGCTTTTTTGCTGGGATTGCTGCTGCGCCTTTGGCTTCGCTTGCGCTGCTTTATATGATGGAGGCTTTTGCTCCAGCAAAGAAGTTTACTGTTGCTCTGAGTTTGAATTATATGAATGCAGCTTTAGCAGCACCTTTATCACGTTTGATTTCTCCTGATTTGCTGGAAAATGGTGGTTTTTCCAGCCTTTCCGCTCTGGAAATGGGGTTGGTTCTTATCAGCTTGGTCTGTATCTATACTTTACCTCTTACTCCTGTTGTGCGTAGTAAGGTTATTCAAAAATTAGATTGGATAAGCTATGGTTTGATTGCTCTTGGTCTTGGATTAAATGCTGTGATCATGTCTGTTGGTATATTGTATTGGTGGTATGAAGCGCCATGGATTGGTTGGGGGCTCGCACTTGCTATTTTCTCTTTGGCTGTTGCTATTATTATTGAGCTTAATAGAGAAAAACCGTTGATTGATCTCCGTTGGATTTTCAGTAAAGAAATGATACAATCTGTTTTTATTTTATTGATTTTTCATGTTTTTTTGTTGGAGCGATCCAATTTGCCCGTCGGTTTTTTTAATCTTTTTGGTTTGCTCAATCGTGAAATGGCGCCCATGTATCTTGCGGTGACATTAGGGATTCTGTTAGGGGGGGCTGTTTGTGTCTTTTTTTTACGGGCGGGGCGTGAAGATTATTTTTATTTGTTATCTTTGGGTTGTTTGGCACTTGGCGCTTATTTAGATAGTCGTGTCAATCATTTAACGCGTCCGCAAGATATGATGTTGAGCCAAGGATTGGTGAGTTTTAGTTATGCACTTTTTTTGCCTCCTGCTCTTTTCAAAGGGTTTGTGATTGCTGGTGAGCGAGGGCCGCGTTATGTTTTGAGTTTTATTGCTGTTTTTTTGCTAACGCAAGTGACAGGGGGATTGATGGGATCGGCTTTTTTTGGCACTCTACAGTTTTATTTTGCTCATAAGAACTTTGAGTCTTTAACACAAAATATTGTTGTGACGGATCCGCTTATTTCTGGTGAGATAAATACTTTATTTTCGCCTTCTTATGGTGCTTCTGTTCCCCATGGCTTTGGAAGTGAGCAGGCGACTTCTCTGTTGATAGAGAAATTTAAGTTAACAGCAAATATTTTTGCTTATGATGACGTTTTTCGGCTTTATTTTTATATTTCAATGGCTGTATTCGTTGTTTTTCTTGTTACAATGGTTGTTAAGTCATGCTCTTTGCGTGCGTTAGAAAAGTAGAGTGATGTTATAGAAGAGGGGTGCAAAAAATGATAAAAGCATTACGGTCAAAAGCTACGATTGTTGCATTCCTATCGGGCATTACGGGTGTTTTGCTAATTTTGTGGGCTTGGAGACTTCCTCCTTTTGTAAATAACATTCAAATAACGGATAATGCTTCCATTAAGGGTAATGTTACTCTGGTGAGTTCACAGATCTCTGGGGTGATTGCACGGATTTATGTGCAAGATTATCAACGTGTTGAAAAAGGAATGCTGCTCTTTGAGCTTGATGATTCTCTTTTTCGTCAGCAGTTTGCACGGGCACAGGCTGTTCTCGATTCAAAAAATGCAAAACTGGCAAGTATTGAATTGCAAGCTCAGATTTTACAGGGAGAAGTTAATGCTGCAGAAGCGGAATTAGCGCGTTCACGAGCATTCTCTAATGTTGTTTCTGATAGTAAAAAGTTAGGCTTTGGTGATGCGGCAGTTTCTGTTTCTCGCCCTCTTTCACAACTCTTGGCAGCCCTAGAAACAAAACGACAATTGCAAAAACAATTAAATCTTGAACGGCAAAGTTTACAGTCAGAAGTTTCGGGAGCGAAGGTGAGTGTTGAGTTGGCAAAACTTAATCTCGATCATACAAAGATTTTATCTCCTAGAACAGGCTATGTTGGATTGGTTGGCGCTAGGGTAGGGCAATATGTTATGCCGGGGACACAATTGGTCTCTGTTATTTCTGATGATATTTGGATTATTGCTAATTATAAGGAAACGCAACTTTCTCAGATGCGTGTGGGACAACCGGTTGTTTTTTCTGTTGATGCATTGAACAACAAAAAGTTAACAGGGCGTGTGGTTCGTTTTGCACCTGCTACAGGCTCAGAATTTTCATTGTTAAAAACGGATACGACAATTGGTAATTTTATCAAAATTGCGCAACGTATTTCAGTACGGATTGCTTTAGATCCTGGGCAGGAAGGGATTGAAAAACTCATTCCTGGCATGTCCGTGGTTACCTATGTAGATACTTCGCAGCGAGTCGATTCTGGAGGATGAAATTTTGGGTTTTTTCAGTTTAATTTTTGCGTCATTTACTTATAGCAAGTGGTTGTTTACGTTGGAAGATTTCGTTTGGTTTGCTATACTACATGTTTTAAAGCTCTTAGGCTTCTTATACTTTTATGTCATGATGTAAAATAATGTTCCTTAGAATATTAAAGCGCATGCATCTTTACTCACTTCCATTTCTTTTGAACTAACTCAGTAGGGGGATGGAGTATTGGAAGCTTTGCCTGTGGTTTTGCACAACACTGTCCTTTGAGGTGTGGTATCATCGCATGTTTGGAAGATGGGGGTAGGGGGATGCCAGATAAAAAACTGGATTATAGACTGCTCGGATGGGTGGGAAACTTATCCTGTTGGGAGAGGGCATAAAGTTAGGAGGAAGATGTAAAGTTTATATTTTGTAAACCATAAAAAATGCCCGCTTTGAGTCGGGCATTAAAAGGGAAGGTTATTGGTTGTGTTATTAATTTTTACGGATCAGCAAGAAGCTTACTAAAACGGCTCCTGCTGCTAATGCGAGGGTTTTTTTAGGATTTTCTTTCGCTTTTTTCTTTAATTCTGTAGCATGTTCGTTGAGGTGATAAAGTGCGTGACGGCCTTTTTGTTTCCATGTATTAAACAGCTCAGAAATGTTTTCAAAGCTATCATTTTGAAAACTCCAATGATTTACGGGGACCAGCTCTCTTTTTAATTGTGCTATACGTTTTTTAATTTTAGCATTTTTTCTATGGGGTGAAAATAGACACATTTATTGACTCCTTCATGTGTTAAATTGTTGTGTGACAGTTGGAATTGTGTTTGGGGTTTTGCTATAACGGCTTGAAAATTGAAAGGTTGCATTGATAATGCCGTGCGTGGGTGAGATGAGAGTTAAGAGTTTGGGTTTAATGAGGCATTTCTTAATGTACTCGAGTTCATTTCGTGATGGTGTTTGTTAAGGATGTAAGGTAAAAATTTTTACAAAATGGTGTAAGATTCATTCATAAAAATGGTGGGCGATGTCTTCATTTTTTTGTTTGTTTAAAGTGTTGGGATAGCTTTTGGCACTTGAAATAGTTTATAAGGAGTTTTTATCTACCTATTCTCTTGTGGCTGTAGGGAGTGGTATTGATTGATTCAATTAAGAAGATTTAAAATGAGGAAATCTTATGATATTTGGGTTTTCCATTCAAATTTGTAAAAAATAGATTATTATAAATCAATATATTGGATTAATTTGGCGATGTCTTTCATGCATTTTTAAAAATGGCGCTTTGATGGGTGTTATTTGTTGTGTTGTAAAACACTGTTTTGTGATGACATTGATGTCAGGTATCGGCATGCAACTTAAAAATACAGTATTGTCTCTGTTTTGTTTCAGTTTCTTTTTGAAGCAACCAAGTGTAGAAGTATAAACTTGAACAGAAGTAGTAGAACTTATCCGGTACGTCTATAGAATGAATACACCTATGAGTTGTATTGCATCAGTGTTAGTAGGTCGAACCTTTTGAGAGCAATCTGTTAAGATTGGTGGGCGGTGTAATTTTCGTCCTTTGAAGCGCGGAGGAAATCAATGTAAATAATGATTGATAGCGCAGGTTTTAAAAATTTGAGGACTTGATGAGTACGACCTATTTTTTATCTAAACCACTTGAGCGTCGTCGATCTGTTGGTGTTGCTGTTGGTGATGTGATCATTGGGGGGCAGAGCCCGATAGTTGTACAGTCGATGACCAATACAGATACCGCTGATGTTGATGCAACTGTTTCTCAAGTAGCTGCTCTTTGGCAAGCTGGCTCACAATTGGTTCGAATTACTGTTGATCGCGATGAAGCGGCGGCGGCTGTACCAAAAATACGGGAGCGATTGGAGAGGTTAGGATTTTTTGTACCATTGGTTGGGGATTTTCATTATATTGGTCATAAGCTTTTATCTGAGCATCCTGCGTGTGCTGAAGCGCTTGCAAAATATCGCATCAATCCTGGAAATGTTGGTTTTGGCGCAAAAAAAGATCGTCAATTTGCAGAAATTATTGAGATTGCTTGTCGGTATCATAAACCTATTCGCATTGGCGTGAATTGGGGCTCTCTTGATAATGCGTTGTTAACACGGCTTATGAATGAAAATGCACAGCAAGAAAATCCTTTATCGGTTGCTGAAGTGATGCGGGAAACTGTTGTGCAGTCGGCTTTGCTTTCGGCTACTTTAGCAGAAGAGTTAGGGTTGGGGCGTGATAAAATTATTCTTTCTGCTAAAGTGAGTGATGTCCAAGATCTTATTGCTGTTTATACCACCTTGGCGGCGCGTTGTGATTATGCTCTTCATTTGGGGTTAACGGAAGCTGGGATGGGAACAAAGGGCATTGTTGCTTCTTCGGTGGCTTTGGGTATTTTATTACAGCAAGGGATTGGCGATACGATACGAATTTCCTTAACACCAAAACCTGGTGGTGATCGGACACGAGAAGTAAAGGTGGGGCAAGAACTTTTGCAAGTGATGGGTTTTCGGCAATTTTTGCCTGTTGTTGCGGCTTGTCCTGGTTGTGGGCGCACAACCTCAACGGTCTTTCAACAATTGGCGCAAAAAATTGAAGCAGATTTATACAAAAATATGCCTGTTTGGCGTAAAAAATACCCTGGCGTTGAAAGTTTGAAGGTTGCTGTGATGGGATGTATCGTCAATGGACCGGGGGAATCAAAGCATGCGGATATTGGAATATCTTTGCCTGGAGTGGGGGAAAGTCCTGCGGCACCTGTTTTTATTGAGGGACAAAAGGTAAAAACTTTGCGGGGTGATCACATTGCTGAAGAATTTGAAGCACTTTTGAGTGATTATATTCATACACGCTTTGGGCAAGGTTGAGGTAAAAATCGCATAAGGTTGAAGTAAAAATGGTGTGTCGTTTTTTTTAACAAGCTGTCTTCAATGTGAAGATGGCGCTGTTGTATGCTGCTGCTTTAGCTATGGTCAATACTGTTGTTGGTTGCTTATTATTTTAGGTAAAACCAGATGATATGCCTGTTTTAGAATCAGAAGCTTATGAAAGATATTAATGAGTTTGAGTGTGTTAAGACTATTAAGCAAAACGATATGAATACTTTAATAGATCCGTAAATGTTGTTGTTGGTTTTTTGGCTGCTCTTGAGACAGTAAAATATTTAACGGATTCTTCAAATATCAAATTATAGAAAGAACATTGTTTATTGATTTTTCAGGCATTTTCCCAGCATTTTTTGGGGTATCAAATTGATAGGATTGGAAATCCTTATAGCGATTATAGTCCTATTTGTCGTAAAATGTAAGCTTTTATATTGATATAAAATGATGTATACGGGTGCCTTTTTTGGCGTTATTGGGGGAGTGCATGACAAGTATATTAGCGTTTGGCTTTTTATTTAACGGTATAAGGATTTTAACCGGCGCCTTTATTGTCTTTTATATGCTTGAAAAAGGCTTAACGCTTATTGATATAGGTGTCATTAAGTCGTTTCAGGCTTTTATTATGATGGTTACCGATATTCCTCTGGGATATTTTGCTGATCGAAAAAGTTATAAAATATCGATCGTTTTGGCAGCGGCTTTTGCTGCCACATGGCTCTTTCTCATGGGATTTTCTACAAGCTTTTATGGTTTTCTTTTGGCAGAAACTTTTAATGCCTTATCGCTGACATTAATTGCTGGAGCCTATAATGCTTTACTTGTTCAATATGCAAAAGCAAAATTGACATCTACTAAAAAAGTGCTTGGTTCCAGCTCTCAATATAATTATATCGGCATGTTTATATTCAGTTTAATCGGCGCATATTTTGCTGATTATTCTAGCCAATATATATGGTATATCGCGGCGTTTTTAATGTTTATGACGACACTATTTGGTTTGTTTTTTCTTGATGACTTGAAGGGGGAGAAAAAACCAAATAAAGCGAATTCTCTCATTTGTGAAGCTAAGGAGATATTGTCTATTTTTATTAAAGTTCCTTATATCTCTTTATGCTTTTATTTTTCATTGATCTTTTTCAATATATTCTCGCAGTATTGGCAGTGGATATTTAAAGATTATGATATTAATGTCACTTATTTTGATCTTGGTGTGACATTTTCACTGATATTGTTCTCTCAGCTCTTGGCTAGTTTTCTCTTTACAAAACTAAGTGAAAGAGTGAATTTTATTTTACTACTGTTTCTTTCGGCTTCACTGATTTTTACCGTTGCTTTCTTTGAACCAAGAAAAGAAATGGCTGTCATTTTAGTTTGTATGATTTTTTATCTCATTAAGTATACATATCTTCGTGTAGAAGTTGTTTTGCATGATAGTATTAGTGATCATTTCAGGGCTACATATGAATCTTTCTTGTCAACCGTTGGGAGATTTAGCTTATTGGTATTTTTTTACATGAGTGCGTATATGGTCAATATATTTGGCTTTTTCTCACTCGTTTATATTTTTGCTATTTATTTATTGATTTACTTGTTGGCAGTACTTTTTTTAGAAGGAACTCTCAAAAAAGTTCAGTGAAAATATTAACTTATTACGATACGTGTTTTATAGGGTTTCATAGTGGGGCAAAGCTTTGATTTATTAAGGCGCATCGTTGTTTTTGCATGTTGAATGAGAAAGCTGAATAGTGTCAGTTATTCTTATTTAAAATCTATGTATGTTGAAGCAATCAAAGTCATCTGCTTGTACGTTATAAGTGGGCTTGGCATAATAATCATTAAAATGGCATAACAATCATTACAAAAGAAATAAAAATGCTGCTCATGAATATTACACAAAGGGTTGCTGACAAGATTGGACGCTGATAAAGAACATGATTGTGCCGGATTATATACTTATTAAGGAATGGTGATGGAGCAGTTTTCTCATTTTCATTGGTTCCTTACTGGTAACACTTTATCTCATTAGAGCTAATTTAAGCAGTCGGACAATTTATAGCCTGTTCAAATAGGCTTTCCTCATGACTGATTTTATTGTTGATATATTTAACGCGTTTTATTGCTGTTTTCTTTAAAATATCAATTATCTTGTTGAGATAATTTTTTACGTTGTACATTCTCATTTTTGAGTATTTTCTCTTTGATTGTGGCGTTAGCTCTGTATTTTCTGATGTTAGAAAATTTCTGATCCAGATAATAAACTTATCTATGGAAACTTTGAATGACATCCCCCCTCTTTGAGAGGGAATAAAACCAAGTACAGAAATATTGTTGAGTACAATTTGCTACAAATAAGCCACAAGAAACCAGCACATATTGATATATTTGATAGGAATCTGTTAAGCCGTACAAATTATGGTTATTATAAAGGTAAAGCGATGAAATCGTTATCCATAACGTTTGTTGTAACATTTATAACTCTTTTTTCTGTATTGGTATTGTTGGGATGTACGCGTGTAGATAGTTTAGAGCAGTACAATAAACTTTACGAAGAATATATAAGTGAAAAATACGAGGCTTTTGAACATTTTCAAAAGCAGGAACAAGCAAGAAATTTCGTCTATAGCCGTGGTTATCAAAACATAGCGCCCAAATTTGATATTATATGGCATCGACACATACTTATTGTTTTATGTGGACGCTTTGTTAATTTATTACGCAGTGATTATAATGAGGAGATGTCATGGGCAATGCTACCCAATGTCATAAGCAGTTTGCGTTATGACTATAATTGGAGAGAAAGCGATTTTATCTGGGCTTATAATATGTCTATGAATTCTACCGACCCCATGATTGATTATGCGAAAAAATTTCTTAATTCTTCAAGTGGAAATGGTATTAGCCCAACAACACAAATTATTGACCTTGTGTCTAGTATGAGAGCTGGTCATGATGACAATACTAAACAAATAGCGCGTTTTTGCAGAGAACTCCACACGATATATGATATGATGAAACCAAGAGGAATTTACAAATGATATTGAATGGGTAATGAGAAAAATTCTCTCGAAGGGTATTAAATGGCTATAATACTCTTGATAATTGCGGCATTTTCTTGGCCATGTTGCTTGTTTTTTTATTATGGCTTCAAAAGGTGGCCATATTTTCCAGCGTTGGCAACAGGCATAGGTTCACTTACAATGATGCTTTTCATCTTAATAAGAAAATTGCACTTAAAGGAGGAAATTTGCACTTGGATTGAAAAAACGACTTATCACAAATTAGATTGCGCTATTATATATAATAATAAGGACTTTTTTATCTTTCTGTTGCAAAGATCATTCTCTGTTTAATCTTATCAATTCTCTTTTTGTGTGATGAATTGAATAAACGAGATAAAGAGCGTGATGAATTAAAGTTGTACAGTGATCATGATTATTATTAAATTGAAGTTATTACACACTTTTGTAAATAAAAATGTTTCTGCTTTTGAAGGAGCATGCCGACATAATCATTCACTTTGCTAGCCCCTAATGTTGCGACAGCCCTTGGCTTTTAAGACGGTTCATAAGAGGCATTTTTTTAGTCTTTTCTTTGATGTTTTGCCCTACGCGGCTCTCTCTGTTTTTGAGGTGCAAGCAAGTGATTTTGATTGATTCAATATACACAGATTTGAAATGAGAGAATCTTACGGTATTCAGGGTTCTTATTCAAGTTGAACAACCGCAAATTATCATTATAAATCAATGTGTTATATCTTTCCAGTTTAAGAGAAGAGAGATCGGTAATAATACTGCTTTGGTCTTTCGTTCTATTGAAATTAGTGGTTTTATTTATCCTGTTATGCTATAATATACTGTCATTTGAGGGGTGGTGAAGGTATCCTGTTTGATACATTAAGTATTTTAAGAAGTACATGGTGAATATTCTTAAGTCTTGCTTATCGCGTCTTTAGTTTAAGTGAATCGCATGTGTGGAAAGCGAGAGAAACCTACTCGGTAGGATACTAGACTGTTTACAGAGCAGATTGTATTAAAAGACTTTGTTCTTTGAGGGTGGCATAAAAATCAAAATAGCCATTATGTTCATTTTTTTCTGATATTTTAAATACGAGCTTCAAAAAAATAATGCTTAAACTAAACAACGAGCATTTTTGTAAAAGTGTTTTTAGAGAGCAAGCAATACACGACTGAATTTACAGAATGTAACCATATTTGATCTTTTACAACAAGATAGCGTGGAAAGGCATAAAAATTACGACTCTTTACTGAGGGCAGTGTACTCCTAGGGTTGGCAATAAACAACAGATGACTTTGATAAGGCTACAAAGCCAATCGGCATTTTTATTGTTTTTTGCGGGTTTATAAAATGCCTTGTTTTATTACTTATTCTGTTTATTTTGCCTTATCGTTAGAAGATTAAAGACATAAAAGAGAAAACGAGTTTTTCTCTTTCCGGTTGTTTTTTATTCGGCTTTAAAGCACCCACTACCCACTGTAATATCTTTTAAAACATGGTGATTACGCATTGTTTTACATTTTGTTTCTTTTAGTCTTTAATGAAAGGCATTTTTCATGCAAAATAGGATACCTAGAATGCATTTGTGTTATAAATTTACGCGGCTTGTTTTAATGAAATTCCTCTTAAGATTTGTCGCACCCATTTCATGATAAGGACTATAATGGAGATTAATGGTAATGTTTCTTGGAAAAGTCTATTATGCATTCAATAAATATGACGGTGTACACTATGTACAATAGGTGGATGAAGTTTAATTTTGGCGTATTGCACTAAAGTGTGCTGCTTGTTGGAGGGGGAGTGCTTTAGCGCCAAAAGGATGTAAGAATGCTTCTGCTTTACTGATGAGTGTATCTCGCTTTTTTTGGGTTTCTTTAATGCCGTAGAGATGAACAAAAGTGGCTTTTTGTGCCGTTTCATCTTTCCCAGCCGTTTTTCCTAGGGTTTGCGTGTTGGCGGTGACATCAAGAAGGTCATCGGTTAATTGAAAGGCTAAACCAAGATAGGTACCAAAATCAGTAAGTTTTTCAGTTAATTCTTTAGATGCATTGCCAATGATGGCACCTGCTTGGCAAGCAAAGCTTATCAGGGCTGCTGTTTTCATGTGTTGTAGAGTGATAATGTCAGTACTTTCTTGCGGTCTTTTTTCAGCTTCAAGGTCCAGCATTTGTCCACCTAACATACCGCCAAGCCCTGCCGATTGTGCAAGAGACGTGATCAGCTTGATTCTAATATCTGTAGATAAAATACTAGCTTTATGAGCAATAATTTCAAAGGCAAATGTTAAGAGGGCATTGCCTGCTAGAATTGCTGTTGCTTCATCAAATGCTATATGGACGGTGGGTTTTCCACGCCGGAGTATATCGTTATCCATAGCGGGAAGATCATCATGAATGAGCGAATAACAATGGATACATTCTAAGGCACATGCAACATCAAGAGAATGTTCTACAGGGACGTCAAAAAGTGCAGCACTTTGAATTACAAGAAAAGGACGCAAGCGTTTTCCACCGTTCAGCACACCATAGCGCATGGCTTTGATTAAGTTTTTAGGGCGTGAAATTTCACCATTTTGGATTTGATCACTTAACAGGGTATCAAGCCGTTTTTCAACGGTGTCTCTATGTTTTGCAAGAAGGGTGGTAAATTCGTGCATTCTTGCTTCCTTTGTTTTTACAAAAATGAAATTATGAAGTTTAAAGAGAAAGGTTGTCGCTTTTTCTTGTTTTCATAAATTGGCGTCGTTTTTTATTAAAAATCAACTTCTCTTTTTATCCGTATCTCTACTGTATGCGCAAATCCCTTTTTAAACCAAATAAAAATTGAATGAAGGGCTTATAAAAAAGCTTTCATTGGTGTATAAAATTCTTAAATTTTGCAGTGTTTTTGATATTCATTTGATTATTGTGACACCATTTTTGATAACAGGAAGGTCATTTTTGGTAAGAGGAGGATCATTTTGACATTGCCTCTTCTTTTTTATCAGTGTATAATATCCTCGAATTTTATGGTGTTTTAAATGAAGCATTGTCATTTTTGACATTGCTTTTTCTGTTTTAATGGATTTGGAGTGTCTTTTTATGGCTGTACCTAAACGAAAAACCTCTCCAGCGAAGAGGGGCATGCGCCGTTCGGCTGATGCTCTGAAGGCGCCGACTTATATCGAAGATAAAAATTCTGGTGAATTACGTCGTCCTCATCACATTGATTTGAAAACGGGAATGTATCGTGGGCGTTCCGTTTTAGTGGTTAAAGACTGAGCGTTTTCTTTCTTTTCCAGAGGTGAACTTCTTTTATTGCATCGATCAATACACGCTTGGGGCGTGCATTTTCGCTTTAAGATGAATGTTGAGGTTCCCTTGCATCGTATTCTATCGATGTGAAACAGGGAATGTATCGTGGGCGTTCTGTTTTAGAGGTTAAAACTTTAGCGTTTTCTTTCTTTTCCAGTGGTGAACTTCTTTTATTTCGTCGATCAATGCACGCTTGGGGCGTGCATTTTCGCTTTAAGATGAATGTTGAGGTTCCCTTGCATCGTCTTCTATCGATGTGAAACAGGGAATGTATCGTGGGCGTTCTGTTTTAGAGGTTATAAAACTTTCGCGTTTTCTTTCTTTTCCAGTGGTGAACTTCTTTTATTTCATTAGTGAATGCATTGGGTAAGATACGTTTTTCACTTTTTCTTGAGAACATGTGTGGGATAAAGTTTTGCTGTAGAGAAATGATTCTATTGTGGGAGATGATTTTCTTGTTTTCTTGAGAGGCTATAAAGGGCTACTTGTATCAGTGTCTTTTATGATGTCTTCGTTAAGAGCTTGGGTATTGATATAAGTTAGCTCAGTAATAGAATCATTTTGTATCGCACTTAATCTTTATTGACTGTAGAGAGAATCCTATTAGACCGTAAAATATCATCGTTTAAGGCGGTTGATCTATGTAAGGATTTAAGCATATCGGTGTTTTCCGGTGTTTTTTATGAGAATATTTTAGGCAATGTTTTGTCTATAGGCTTATATTGTGACGTGTGATTCTCCTTAAAAAAATAGAGATCGACATCACATTGATTTATAAAGATCATTTGTTGTTTTGCGCCTTGAATGGAAGGTCTATCGTAGGATTTTCTCATTTCAAATTTTTCCCTATGTTGAATCAATGATAATCACTTGCTTTTCGGTCACAAATGGGAATGGCATGTGGGTAAAAACTCTATAAAAAAGGAAAAAATGTTTATAATGAATATTTTCAAATGTAAGGATTGTTGTAACATTGGGGTTAAATGTATGCTGATGCCAGCGCGCTTTCTTATGAGCAGAAAAGAGAAAACCGTTACAAGACAGAAGGTGTACACATTCAATAATCTTTAGTGCTTTTTATGATAAAGGTGCATGAGACTTTTCTATGAATATCACGCTGTCTTTTTATGTTTTTGAACTAAGAATTGTCTATGTATTTTTCTTATTTTTGTGAATATAAGGGATTTGTTGCGAACAGCTTGTAAAAATAAGTAAACTTAAAACCAAATATGTTATGTGTGGGGGTAAGCAAAGTATTTTATCAAAGCCGGTACGATTCTCCAGTTCATAGCTGGTTTATGAATGATTTTATGGTGTTGCTTACCTAAGTTTATGATTTTTTGTTATCTGTTCATAACTAGACAACATATTGATTTATATATATATAATTCAGTTTTTTCATATTGGATTAGAACCCCGAATAACGTAAGATTCTCTCATTTCAAATCTCTCTATCTAAAATCAATCAAAACCACTCGTTTGCACGTCACAAGTGGGATGAGTGTGTGGATAAAATTTGTATAAGAAAGGACTAGAAATGGTTCTTATGAATCGTCTTAAGAGCCAAGGGCTGTCGTAACACTCACGAGCTGGAAAATATAATGATGGTGCCGGCTTGCTTCTTCACAAACGTAAAGATGGAGGTGCTCAATGGATTTATCGTTATACCATTCATAGTCGGCGATGTGAAATGGGCATGGGGGCATTGAGAGATGTTTCTTTAAAACAAGCCCGTGAATTGGCAATTGGGTGGGGTGCTGTTTTACGTGAGGGGCGTGACTCCATTAAAGAACGCGATGAACAAAAGCGTGAGGCAATGCGTAATCTTCATTATTTAAAAAACATTGCTTTAGATGCATTTGAAAGTCGTAAAGCTGAATTAAAAAGAGATGGTAAAGCTTGTGATTGGTTTTTACCCTTACGCCTTTATATTCTCCCTAAATTAGGCTGTCTGCTTGTTTCAGAGATTACGCAAATTGAGATACGCAATACCCTTGCCTCTATTTGGCATGCAAAAGCTGCAACAGCAGATAAAGCACTGAAGCGTCTTAATATTTGTCTCAAACATGCGGTTGCTTTGGGTTTGGATGTTGATTTACAAGCAACAAAAAAGCACGCGCACTCTTAAGGTAAGCAACGTCATAAAACCACTCATAGACCAGCCATGGATTGGAAAGATGTTCCTGCCTTTATTCAGTTACTCTGTAAAACACAAAACATAACACAACTGGCTTTGCGTTTGCTTATCCTGACAGGCGTTCGTAGCAATCCTTTGCGTCATATTCGTGAAGATCAGATTGAAGATGATAACTGGACAATTCCTGCTGAGAATATCCAATCTTTAGTAGTCTGTTTGAAACAGAGATTAAGACTTTTAAGAGTTCTATGAATCATTCTAGATTTTTTGTGTTCGATTGGAGTAAGAATATTTCGTATATCTCCTCTGAAATAAGAAACCTCATTTGGGAAAAATATGAAATTGGAAGGGCAATGCCAACGTTCATTTTTATTGTGATTTTTTAAGTTAGTTTTACAGCTTTCAAAAGTATTTGGAATGCCTTTTACAGAATGGAGATGATGGTTTTAGTTCATGCTTTTTTTATCGCGTTCTTTAATGGGGAATGCTTCTCATGCAAAATAGAGCGCCCAAGACAAAATATCTTATGTTGTACCGTCACGCATTTTTTTTAAGCAATATTTTTCAATATTTGTGGCATCCATTTTATGACGGTGTTTTTGAATGTTACAATGGTTTTGTAGAAGGGGGTAAATGGTAAAGTTTCGGTGTAGTGTATAAACGGCACTATGATCTTTACGCTTAAATAAAAAAGCAAGCCCCGCCCTTACACATCTTGCCAGATTCCAATGTTGGTATATCCTTTGGTGCTTGAGACAGTGTCTCGCTCTTTTTGTACAGTTTTTACCCACAGATCAGCTCCGCTTGTGGTTGACAAGCAAGTGATTTGATTAATTCAACATGAGAGAAATTTGAAATGAGAAATCTTACCATATTCAAGATTCTAATTTAATATGAATAATGCTAGATTATGATGATTAATCAGTTTGTTATCTATGAAGAAAGAAAATAAGGAGGAGGAATTTGTCGAAAAGTTAGATTGTTTATAGATTGGCGCTGGTTAAGAAACTTTGTCCTTAAGGGCAGAGAGGATGTTAAAAAATAAAACCAGCTTTTCGCTGGTTTTATCGAAATATCATCATTATGATGAAAGAGTGTATTATGCAGCGTAGACAGCTTTACTGTTTTCATCTGTTTCTTCTCTCTCAGTTTTAAACTCGCGTTCCGGCTTGTTGGAGAGATGCATCTCTATGAGATTGATAGCTTCTGTTTCAGAAAGACTATTGATAACCGCAATTTCGCGGGCCATTCTTTCAAGAGCAGCTGTATAAAGTTGGCGCTCAGAGTAAGATTGTTCAGGCTGTAGATTAGAGCGGAAAAGATCACGGACCACTTCGGCGATACAAATAAGATCTCCTGAGTTGATTTTAGCATCATATTCTTGTGCACGACGTGACCACATGGTCCGTTTAACGCGTGCTTTTCCACGTAAAACTTTTAAGGCACGTTCGACAGAATCACTAGCAGATAATTTACGCATTCCAACGGAAAGGGCTTTTGCAATGGGGACTTTGACATCCATCTTATCTTTCGCGAAATGAATGACAAAAAGTTTTAATTTATGTCCTGCAACTTCTTGATCTTCAATCGCTATAATTTGTCCTACTCCATGCGTAGGGTAGACGATATATTCAGAGGTTGCAAATTCTTTGGTCTTGGAAGACGTTCCATGTTGGGATGCCATATTTTAGTTTACTCCCTTATGATCAACAAATGTATCGGAAAACAGGTTATAAACCTGAGGGTTGAGTTTTCTTTAACCAAGTATATTGTACCAATTAAGTGAGCATAAAAGCCGAGTACTTTTAAATCAAAAAAAAATACACCGCTTTACTATAACAAGCAAAGAAAAATACTTAGAAAGATGATCATGTTAAAATAACACTAACATCAAAATTTAAAAGAATCAATCATTTCGCTTAAGGATTTTTTATTTTTACAAGAGAAGTCTTTCAATCGTTGAAGGAGGAGAGTGTACACTTTATCATTACTCTTCGCCACTTCCTGGATTTTCTGAAAAATACTTTTCTAATTTATTTGGAACACCATCCATTTCTTTTGCTTGAGGAAGAGGATCTTTTTTGGTGGTTAGATTAGGCCATTTGTTTGCATAATGAAGATTGAGTTCTAACCACTTTTCTAATCCTGGTTCTGTATCAGGTAAAATCGCTTCTGCTGGGCATTCTGGCACGCAAACACCGCAATCGATGCATTCATCGGGGTGAATAACAAGCATATTTTCCCCTTCATAAAAACAATCAACTGGGCAGACTTCAACGCAATCCGTATATTTGCAGTGAATGCAGTTGTCGGTTACTACGTGGGTCAAGATCGAACTCCATTTGTTACTTTAATTCTCTTTAGAGGAAAGTGTGTGCGTGTTTTTATGATTGGTGAGTTGATCGCGTAGTACAGCTAGTTTCGCAAAAGGTGAATCAGGATTAAGGCGCTTTTCTTTTTGAAAGGGCTTATGATTTGCATGTTTTCCTTGGGATTTGTGGAACTTATGAGAGCGTTTTGCTTGTGATGGTGCTTTTTGAGGGGAATTTTCATTTTTGTATTCCGCTTTTTTTACAGCGTTCTTCGATTTATTTTGCCATTTATTTCCTAATTTATCACGTTTTTTTTGTGCATGGTGGGGAAATTGATGCTTATAATGCCATAATAAAATAACTTTATCTTCTTCTGTAGAGCGAGGGGATTTGGCAAAATTCCCAATAGGTTCAGCTTCTGGTAAACGATTGGTTTTATGGAGATGTTTTTCAATACCAGAGGATGAAATGTTTGGGTATGAGATATTTTTTTCTTCTCGTGTTGTTTCTAAATCGCTTATTGTTTGCCATTGACTTCCAACGCATTCTGCTGCGGGAACATCTTGCATTGTCTCATTGACAGGGGAAGAGGCTTGGTGTGCAAGGAGATTTTGTTCAAAAACAGTATTGCTTATGCTGTACGATTGATAACCAAGTCCTTTGAGGATTTCTTCCATATCATTTCCATTGGCCCCAAGAATGGACATCATGGCTGGTGTAACAAAAAAACTTTTTCCATCATAGGCGCCATCTGGTTTGGGATCACTTCCTTGTTTCCAATGAAGTGCGGGACGGATGAGATTGGCAAGACGTTCTAAAATATCAATCCGTACAGCACGTTGTCCTAAGATTCGGTAGCCGGCTAATTGATAAAATTGGCGGTTATAGGTAGAGTCAACCATCAAAGAGGTTCGACCAGCAGATAATGCTGAAAAAATTTCACCCAAACCAGTTTGATCTTGTCCCGCATTTTGAAGATTCCACAGGAGAGTAATGGCTTGAACCGGAGCAGGTTTAAGCATTCCGGCAACATAGATATGAAAAGCGCCAAAACGCACGCCTAGACGCCGAAGAACGGCACGTGATTCTTGCGCAAGGTTTTTGACGATGTCTAAGACTTCGCGGCGTGGTAAAATCCCTAAAGAGTTAAAAAGTTGTAAAGCAAGACTGTTTGTTGAATCTGTTAAATTATCAGCATTGCGCAAATCAAACAGGGGTTTTAAAGTCGTTTCAAAATGAAAGGTGACAAAGCGTTCTAATCGTTTCACAACGTTATTGCGGGATTCTTCCGTGAGTTGTTCATCTGCTAAAACAATCAGTTTTGGTTTGAAAAAATCTTCTGTTGCTACAAGTTGTCCTACGGGTTGACCAATCCAGCGCACAATTCCATCAGAACTGAGGGTAAAATCTCCATTTGCACAAGCACAAAAACGTGTCGCGCGTTTGGAAAAAGCAAGAATCAAATTCTCATTCTCTGTTGAAATTTGCTTCTCAGCTATTTGATCGGTACTGTTTTTGTTGGCATAAAAACGAAAACCTTCAAATTTACCCCTTCCGTGTTTTTCAATGAGAATATCATCTTGAAGAATCTCATTCTGTTGAACAATCTTGCTATCCATGATCATTTTCTTTCTCAGTGTGACACTGGTCAAAAGCTTTTTGCGACAATTTCATAATGGTGCTCTTTCTTTAACACGTTTGTTGCGTTTGCTTCAATCACTCTTGTCATTTTTTGCTGTTTCTTTGCGCCTTTAAAACTTGAATGATTCTTTTTTCATTCAGTTTTCATTCAGTTTGGATGCTTTATATTTGCAAATTACACTTATTAGTTGTATTGTAAAGCTAAAAGCATAAATAAATTCTTCGATTTAAAAGGAAACGGAACCGATTATCAAAAAACGGCATTTCTTTTGCATGATCACTTTAATTTTTTTGCTGTTTTGTCATGAAAAGTGAAGAGAAAGTTTTTTCAAATATTTCATAGGCTAAAAGGCATATTGTAAAGGCATTTTGCAGGTGAAATTGTGTCTTATGACAAGAAGTTTTACCATGACAGTAAAAAAAACAATTGCGATTATAAAATTACACGTTAAAGTAGTGGTCACAGAAGTTAACAACTTTTGCGTTCTTTTTAAGCGAAGAACAATGATGTCGTTGCCAAATCAATTTTGATAATTTTAATCGCAAGGGGTTATTATGGGTAATCTTTCAAATGCTGTTTATAAAAGCAGCAAAAATTATAGCGATGCAGACAAAAGCTTAGGACGTAATATGATGCGTTCTGCTATGCAAGCACCTTATCTTGAACGACAAAAAGAGCATGATTTGGCTCTGCGGTGGAAAGACAAACGTGATGATGACGCCATGCATCAAATTGCAGCGGCTCATATGCGTTTAGTGATTGCTATTGCTAATCGCTTTAAACGTTTCAAAATGCCATTGGGGGATTTGGTACAAGAAGGGTATGTGGGACTATTGGAAGCAGCTGCACGTTTTGAACCTGATCGGGAAGT
Source organism: Bartonella sp. AP88XZML (assembly GCF_042195565.1). Taxonomy (NCBI): domain Bacteria; kingdom Pseudomonadati; phylum Pseudomonadota; class Alphaproteobacteria; order Hyphomicrobiales; family Bartonellaceae; genus Bartonella; species Bartonella sp. AP88XZML. Next base: position 404,109 of record NZ_JBHIOQ010000040.1, read on the forward strand.
GCGTTTTTCAACATATGCAACGTGGTGGATACGCGCTTCTATTCAAGATTATATTTTGCGAAATTGGTCAATCGTTCGAGGGGGAACGAGTTCTTCGCAAAAAGCACTTTTCTTTAATCTTCGGCGTTTGCGTGCAAAACTGATACAAGATGATAGTGCTTTGTCAAAACAGGATATTTTTCGCACAATCGCTGAAAAACTCGGTGTTTCCGTGCGCGATGTTGAAACGATGGATTTTCGTTTTTCCAGTTCTGATAATTCCTTGAGTGTTTCTGTTTCTGAGAACAGTGATAATCCCATTGCTAAGATGGATGTTTTGGTGGATGATAGTCCTCTTCCTGATGCTTTAATTGAGCAAGTCATTGATGGTCAACGGCGTACACAATGGCTTTACGATGCGTTGCAAATTCTCAACGAACGGGAGTTGGAAATTATTCGCTTTCGTCGCTTAAATGAAGAGGGTGCGACTCTCGAAGTTTTGGGTGAAAAGTTAGGAATCTCGAAAGAGCGCGTGCGTCAAATTGAAGCTAGGGCTTTGCAAAAATTGCGTTCTGCTCTCCTTACGATTCATTCAGAAGATGCTTACGATATATAAGCAGTGAAAGGCTTTTTGGGGGGGAGGAAAGAGAATATATTAAGTGGGGGCATATGAGAATATGATAAAGTCAGTTTTAGGGGATGTCCGGATTTGTTTAGAAATATGCATCCTTGGGAGCGCTACTACAGAGGAAGATAGGGGGCTGTTAGTTGGAGGAAATATATATCAAACGGAGACCTATAAAGGTATGATGAAGTTGGATTTTAAAGTGTTCCTCTTTATTTTCGAATATGCTTTAAGGGGAGGGCGTGATACAGACAGAAAAGAATCAAAACTGTAATAGATGAGAAGAAAGGCTTATTCTGTAATAATTTTCACTTTTGTACCTGCGGGTAAAGTTTGCGTTGGTGAGAGGGCGTTGAGGATGCGAAAGAGTTTTTCTTTATATGGTGTGTATTGCATTTTATCTGCAAGATTTGCAACGGTTTCTCCTTGTTTAACACGGACAACACGGATTTTTAAGGGCTGCAATTTTTTTAACTGTGAAGATGAAAGAGAATGAAAGCTTTGTAGCGTTTTTTGGGCAACCTCTGCAAAATTTCGAGAATTATGTGGAGCGGCCGTCAAAAAACGAAAGATGTGGTTGTTGAATGGAATGACAACCACATCAAATTGCCATTGATCATTGGTAGCATGGGCCCTTGCTCCAAGTAAATTTTGGCTTTGGGATTCTTGACGCATAAATTCTTGATTGGGGAGCCCTTGAATTGTGATGGGGCGGATAGATGATTGGTCTAGACCGATAATCCAGCCACTTTTCAAATAATCACTCGCAGATATTTCAGCAGGATGTGGAATAGCGTCAAAACGAATCGCAATTTTATCTGGTCCACTGGCCCAAACAGTATGTGCTGAATGTTCTATTGTAAAATTGTTTGGAACAGAAAAAGCTATGCGCAATTGTGGGTGAATAAATTGGTTGCCTCGTACAAAACCTGTATAAAAGCCTCCTCCAAAAATTATGCCATCAATGCTTTTGAGAAAAGAATCGTGATCGGATATTTTACTATTCCCTTTACTGATTTTACCTGCTTTTTTTATCGCAAGCCGAATGCGTTGAGGGGTAGTTGGGTGAGAGGCTAGAAAATCTAGAGAGGCATTTTGGGAGCCAGAGATATTACGAAAAGCACTATAGGCTTCCATTGTTTGAAGAAAGCGTGGTGAAGCAAAAGGATCATATCCTGATTGTTGGAGCATTTCGAGCGCAATGGAATCAGCTTCCAGCTCTTGATTGCGGGAAAATTGCGCGAGTTGTTGCTTGTTTTGCATAGGGTTATGAAGTTTTTTGCCAATAGAAGAAAGAAGACGTGAAGACATGTGATTTGTCATCTTTAATTGGGCTTCTTTTTGCAGGCGTAAAATGCCATGATTGGCTCTGATATGTGCTATCTCATGGGCTAAAATGGCTGCAACTTCTGAAGAATCATTGGCTAATGCCAGCATACCACGAGTGATGTAGATCGAGCCGTTGGGGAGCGCAAAAGCGTTGATAGTTTCTGAGTTTAAAATTGTTACAGAATAGCTTTGATGAGAACTATGTGATGCAACTGCCAGTTTACGGATAATCTTTGCTAAAAGGTGTTCAAGTTTTGCATCATGATAAGCGCCACCATACATTTGCAAAATACGTGGGTGTTGCAGAGCGCTTAATGTGACATAGATATTGTGGTTGTTGGTACGTTTGATCGTTTTAGAAGAAGTGGAAGAAAACCTATCATTTTGAGAAAAGGGTGTATGACAAGCTGAAAGGAGAAACGTTAAACTTATGAAAGTTGCTTTATACAGGCAAGAGCGAAAAAGAAAATTGCGGTGAAAAATGGGGTGCGTTGGACCATGGTGCACATTATTTCTGCGGAGTAATTTGGCAAATTGCATTTGTATCTTTGTATCGTATGTTTCTTTAAGAAAGGCATTAGGGATAAGGATTCGTTTGGCTATATCACGCTTTTTGTTTATAAAAAATGACTCTCACTTATAAAAAGATGCACTGTAAAGAAAATTTTGTGAAAGGCAAAGTATGGCATGACAACATTTACGATATTATTAAATGGGGATGTTCATATCACTGATCGTTTGCTTAATCAAATTCAAAACAGTCGGGTAATTGCTGCTGATGGTGGTATGCGTCATGCGGCAGCGCTTAATGTGACGCCTGAGTTGTGGTTAGGGGACTTTGATTCATCAGATGAGAACTTAATACGTCAATATAGTTATGTTCCGCGTGAAGTTTTTCCCTCTGATAAAGATATGACAGATAGTGCTCTGGCATGTGAAAGAGCGTTGCAAAATGGCGCTAAAAAGCTTATTTTGTGCGGTGCTTTGGGAGGGGAGCGAAGTGATCATAGCCTTTCTCATATGACGCAAGCGTTGATGATGGCTGAAAGGGGTATTTCAGTGTTGTTGACAAGCGGTTTGGAAGAAGGTTGGCCGGTTTTGTCAAAACCTTGTTCGTATGATTTGCCTAAGGGATGTTTGTTTAGTATTATCGGTTTTTCTGATTTAAAAGGTTTAACTCTTAAAGGGGTAAAATGGCCAGTTTGTGACAAAAATGTGTCATTTGGCTCTTCTTTAACACTTTCTAACCGTATTTGTGGAACCTTTTCTTGCCATTTAGGTTCTGGAAAAGCTATATTGTTAGCGTCTGTGCCTATTCCATAAAGCTCTTCCAATATATTTTGAATAAGGCAGGGGGAGGACTAGTGATTATAAGTGCCGACATAAACGATATATTATGTATTGATCTTGAGAAGGAAAGGTTTTGATATGTTAAAATCAATTTTTAAAGTGGCAGTTGTTTCAGCCATTGGTTTCAGTTCAGTTGCTTGTACCACAAACGATGAACGCGTTGCACGTTACGGCGTAGGAGGAGCAGCAATCGGTGCTTTGGCTGGAACTGCTATTGCTGGAAGTACGCCTGGAGCAGCACTTACCGGTGCAGCATTTGGTGCTTTGGCTGGAACAGTAACAGGTGCAGCTGCAAATCAAAGAAAACAACAAAGACAGGCATCACAATTGTGCACGTATCGCGGTCGTAGAGGGCATGTTTACCAAGCACCTTGTGGACAGAGAGTTCCTGTACGGCAATTGTGTGCTTACCGTGATGCAAGAGGGGTGATGTATAAAGCACCTTGTCCGCACCGCGTTCGTTAATGGCGGTGCCGCTTCTGCGGCTTGACCGCATTTTCTTAAATTTTGGAAAAACGCCTTTGCTCAATCAAGCTTCTTTATCGGTTGAGCAAGGGGCGCGTATTGCGCTGGTCGGCCGTAATGGTTGTGGAAAATCAACTCTGTTAAAAATTGCCGCGGGAATATTAGAGCCTCATGGTGGCGAAATTTTTCGCCACCCGCGAGTGACGCTCCGTTATGTTTCACAAAATCCGGATTGTTCAGGATTTGAAGATATTAACGCTTATATGGAAGCGGGGCTGGACGATATATCTGATGTCCAGTGGATCAATACGCTTCGCACAAATTTAGGGTTTTCGGGGGCGGAAAAATTGGAAACGCTTTCGGGAGGCGAAAAGCGGCGTGTTTCATTGTTACAGGCCATTGCTGCAAAACCCGATATTTTGTTCTTAGATGAACCAACCAATCATCTTGATTTACCAACCATTGAATGGCTGGAAGCTGTTTTATCTTCTTTGCGTTCAGCGATTGTGGTGATTTCCCATGATCGGCGATTTTTAGAAAATGTTACGCGGTCAACGGTATGGCTTGATCGTGGCACAACCAAAAGACTGGAAAAGCGTTTTTCAGAATTTGAAAGTTGGCGTGATAAGGCGTTGCAAGAAGAAGCCATTGAGCAGCATAAATTGGGGCGCCAAATTGCCCGTGAAGAGCAATGGTTACGTTATGGCGTAAGTGCACGGCGTAAGCGTAACGTACGGCGTTTAGGCGAATTAAAAAACTTAAGACAGCGTCATCAAACCTATAAAGGGCAGCCTGGAAATGCACTTTTGACAGCAGCGAAAAGTCATGAGTCTGGGCAATTGGTGCTTGAAGCAAAGAAAATTTCAAAATCCTATGGTGATCGCATTATCGTGAAAGATTTCTCTTTGCGCATTCAGCGTGGTGATCGAATCGGGTTGGTAGGACCCAATGGTATCGGAAAGACAACGCTCCTTTCTGTATTAATTGGGCAAGAAGCCGTGGATGGTGGAACGGTGAGGCATGGCTATAACCTCTCTATGGCATTGCTTGATCAGCAACGTATTTTAAATGAAGAAGAAACTTTAGCGCATTATTTAACGGGAGGAAGAGGTGATACTCTTGTGATCAATGGGCTGGAGCGGCATGTCGTTTCTTATATGAAAGACTTTTTATTTTTACCGGAACAAGCTCGCACTCCCCTTAAAGAATTTTCAGGGGGAGAAAGAGCACGCCTCATGCTTGCACGACTTCTTTCTCGTCCTGCAAACTTTTTGATTCTTGATGAACCGACCAATGATTTGGATATGGAAACTTTGGATTTGTTGCAAGAATTTATTGCTGATTTTGCGGGGACAGTATTGTTGGTCAGCCATGACAGAGACTTTTTAGATCGTACTGTAACGCATATGTTGGCACCTCAAGGTGATGGTCATTGGGTTTTGTATGCGGGCGGCTATAGTGATATGATGGCGCAAAACCAGCATGCTCTTCGCTTACAACGCAAAAGAACAGAATTATCGCAGCGTAAAGCACCTTCAAAATCTCATGCGGGAGAGCTTTCAAAACAGGATACATCAATAGATCATAGCTTGATAGGGCGAGAGAAAAAAACACGAAGTAAATTGTCTTATAAGCAGGTTTATGCATTGGAAAAATTGCCTGAAGAAATTGCTGTTTTACAGGACGAAATCAAAAAAATTGAGCAAGAGCTCTCTGATCCAACCCTTTATTGCCGCGATAAAGAACGTTTTGAGCGTTTATCAACAGCGTTGGAAAAAAAGAGAAATACTTGCACACAAAAGCAAGAAGAATGGCTAGAACTTGAAATTTTACGCGAAGAAATGGAAGCGTGTTCACGATAATATCTAAAAAACTTTAAAAGATTTGTATTGCATCATCGCTTTTCTTTGATTTGTTACAAGAGTTTGTGGCTGATTTAGCGGGAACAGTGCTGTTGACGAGTTATGGCAGAGACTTTTTAGATTGCACTGTAACATATAGCATTTCAAGGTGATGGTCATTGGGATTTCTATACGGGGGAGCAGTGATATGATAGCGCAAAACAAGCATGCTCTTCGTTTACAAGGCAAAGAAACAAAACTACCTTTGCCGTGAGTTTTTTCAAAATTTCGTATATGGAAGTACGCCAGTTCCATTGCATACTTTGCCAGTCCCCAATGTTGCTACAGCCCCCTTGGAACTTGAGAGCATTCATAAGAAACATTCCCTTATCTTTACCTTATATCCTAAATACACCAACCTTGCTTATGACGGAAAAGCAAATGATCTTCATTGATTCTAACGTGAGAAGTGTTGTGATGAGGAAAGCTTACTGTATTCGACGTTATGATTTAAGTTTAAAAATGATGATTTGTTAGGATAAATCAACGTGTTATTGTAACATTTCTAGGAGGAGAAAATGATAGCAATTAAAACAAAGCGAACAATTTCTACATTGATCGGTTTAGAAGATGCAGCTGAACTGTCTTCTTATTCCCTCCGTAATGCGAATCATCTGCGTCCTTTTGAACCTGTTAGATCTGATGGTTACCACAGCCTAACAGCTTGGGAAACACGAGCTAATGCATTTGCTTATGAAAGTGCACAAGGACAAGCATACCGATATGCCGTACGATTAAAAAATGAAAACACAGTCATTGGTGTTGTGAATTTTACAAATGTGGTTCGGGGTGTTTTTCAAGCTTGTCATCTTGGTTTTTCTCTTGATGAAAAACAACAAGGTAAAGGTCTTATGTTTGAGAGTTTATCGGCTCTAATACGGCATATCTTTCATGTTTATCATCTGCATAGAGTGATGGCAAATTATAGACCTGAGAACATAAAAAGCGAACGTTTATTAAAACGCCTTCATTTTGAAAAAGAAGGCTATGCCAAAGACTATTTGATGATTTCTGGAAAATGGAGAGATCACATTCTAACCTCTCGAATCAATGATCTGTATGAGTCGGTTAATAGATTCGAATAAAGTTTTATTAAAAGTTCTATCAAGGGGCTTTTTATCAAATGTGTAAATATGCCGAATTTCTGCCTATCCTAAAAGATAAAGATCCTTAACCAGCTCTTCTTTTGTAAACAGCTCAGACTCTCATTTAGCGGATTTCAACTGCTGACCGCTTTCATATGTTTCTTTTTGTAGATAATGAATTGATTTATCATCATAATTCATTTTGTTCAATTTGAAGGAAGAGAGTCCTCAATATCGGAAGACTTTCTCATTTCAAATTTATTGATGTTTAATCATAAAAACACCTCTCTTGCACATCACAAACTGGGTTGGCATAGGTTGGCATACAAGTGAGGGTTTATGTGGATAAAAATGATTGAAGAACAAGAATAAAAATTCTCTGTATAAATCCTTTTAAATGTGAGGGCTGTTGCAATATTGTGTATTCTGTGATCGATAGTCTCGTTACAAGTTACACAAACGGCTTATTGTTTGGGTGAAATTTTTATACATTCATTTGTTTTTTGCCATTTTTTTTGTATTTTCTTTTCTTAAAAAAATTTCCAATGTTATCAATGGTTTTAATTCATACCAAGCGCATTTTTATAAAGTTCAATGATTGCTTCTTCTTCCATTCTTTCATGCTCTTCTTTTTTACGCAGCCGTATAATGCTTCGAACAGCTTTACTATCAAAACCAGAGCCTTTAAGTTCAGTGTAAACGTCTTTAATATCATCAGAAATGGTTTTTTTCTCTTCTTCTAGTCGTTCAATACGTTCGATAAAAGAGCGTAATTGGTTTACGGATATAGCGTGTGTTTGATCGGTTACTGTATCGTTCATTGTATTTTTCTCCAAGTTATATATTTTAAGTTGTTTTTCGACGACGAATTTATGTTAAAAAAGCTTGAAAACAATAAAGTAAATCAAGCTACACAGCTTTTTTACAAATTGACTTTAAATATTTTGTAAAATTTTTAAGATATATGCATTGATAAAAGGGCTATAAAAAGAAAAATATAAAAATATACGTTTTAGACTTGAAAAGCTTTTGAAAAAGAAGTGTGTAATTTGTTTTGAGAATTTGACATTATAGAGGAAGTTTTGTGATTTTAAAAAAACGATATTGGGTGCTTCAGAAAGGATTTAAGGTTTTTTTCTTGAGCATTTTGCTCTTGTTTCCCCTTGTTGTTTTTGCAAAAGCTGACTTTAGGGTTTGTAATACAACCCAACAGTCTGTAGGGGTTGCTCTTGGATATCGTACATTTTCAGGATGGGTGAGCGAAGGTTGGTGGACGGTACCCGTGACGGAGTGTAAAACCTTAATTGAGGGGCCTCTTGCTTCACGGTTTTATTATTTTTATGCGGAAGGGGCACAAAAAAAGGGGAACTGGGCAGGCTCTGTAACCATGTGTGTGCAAGATAGCCAATTTACCATTCAAGGCGTTCATGATTGTTTCCCTCGAGGATATCAAAAGGCTGAATTTAAAGAAATCGATACCGGAAATCAAACCAGTTGGATGATCCAGTTGACGGATGAGTCTTTGTTAAACAATTCAGTTATACCTTCTCTTTCAGGAAATTCTCCACCGTGAAACGTGCACGTAAAGTGAAAATTATTGCGACTCTTGGTCCTTCTTCTTTTTCTCGTTTGATGATTGAGAAGCTTTTTAGGGCAGGAGCAGACGTTTTTCGTCTTAATATGAGCCATACTGATCGTGATATGATGGGTGATTTGGTCAAGTCTATACGAGAAGTTGAAAAAACAGTTCGACGCCCCATTGGTATTTTGGTGGATCTTCAGGGGCCAAAACTGCGTGTGGGGCGTTTTGCTAAGGGTCAAGAAGATTTGCGTGTTGGACAAAACTTTACATTAGATAATCGCGATGTTCTTGGTGATGCACAGCGTGTTTTTTTCCCTCATGAGGATGTATTTTCGGCGATTAAACCAGGGGACCGGTTGTTGATTGATGATGGAAGGGTGGAACTGCGTGCGCAAGTTTGTGATGGTCATTCTGTACAGTGTCGCGTGGTTGCTGGAACCCGTATTTCTGATCGAAAGGGTGTCAGTTTTCCCGATACAATTTTGCCTTTTGATTCAATGACGTCAAAAGATAAGGAGGATCTTCAGGCTCTTTTACAGCAGCCTGTTGATTGGGTTGCTCTTTCTTTTATTCAACGTCCAGAAGATATTATGGCGGTGCGTCAGTTGACGAAAAGCAAGGTGTCTTTGATGGCTAAAATCGAAAAGCCTCAAGCCTTGGAGCATATAGAGAAAATTATTGAGGTATCCGATGGTATTATGATTGCACGGGGTGATCTTGGAGTGGAAATGCCTTTGGAAAAGGTCCCTGCACTTCAGATGGAGCTCATAAAAGCTTGTCGTTTAGCAGGAAAGCCTGTTGTGGTGGCAACACAGATGCTTGAATCAATGATTACATCTCCTGTTCCGACACGCGCAGAAGTGTCGGATGTTGCTACAGCAGTTTATGCAGGAACAGATGCGGTGATGTTGTCTGCTGAATCTGCTTCTGGTCGCTATCCTGAAGAAGCTGTGCTTATGATGGACCGAATCGCGCGACAAATCGAACAAGATCATACTTATGCCGCTCAGGTTGGAGCACAACATCCAGCACCAGAATCAACAGGAACGGATGCGATTTCTCTTGCTGCACGTCAGATTGCTGAAACACTTGCGCTATCCGCTATTATTGCTTATACGGCTTCAGGAACCACCGGGGTGCGTGCCTCTCGTGAACGCCCTAATAGACCCATTATTGCTTTATCGCCCATTGTGGAAACAGCACGGCGTTTGGCTTTAGTTTGGGGGCTTCATTGTGTGGTCACGCAAGATGCACGGAGTTTAGAGGATATGGTTGATCGTGCAGCAGCCATTGCATTTCAGGAAGGTTTTTGCAAAGGGGGAGATCGCTTCCTTGTGACAGCTGGGGTTCCCCTTGGAACGCCCGGTGCGACAAATCTCTTGCGTATTGCCTCTGTCTCCCAAGATGGAACGAAAGGGATTTGAGCCGTTTACGCATGGTGTTTTTTCATGCGCCTTTGAACAGGCTTTAAAAACAACGGGTGTGCGCTTCTTGTGAATGCCTCCATAGGCCCATTATTCTTTTATCTCCTATCGTAAGATAGCAAGGTGTTGCATTAGGTCGTCCAGTTTGGGGATGGGAGCAGATGCGGTGATGTTGTCTGTTGATTTTGTTTTAGTTTTGAGGAAGCTGCTTTTACGGTAGGCATTTAATGGGAGCTCCTCCTTTTATTTCATTGAGGCATATTGGGGATTGCTTTATTGATGTTTATACGAGCGAGATGTTTATTGATAATGAGAATTTATTCTTTTTCTTTTTGGATAAGAGCCTTGAAATTGTTCTCATTTTAAACTTTTGCCAACAGAATTGAATAAAGTTAAAATTATGTGCCTAAAAAATCGTACTGGTATGTTATGAGAAAAAGTGATGGGTGAATGTGTTTTTAAAATATGCTTTGTCGAAGCATTTGCAACATGTTGATTTATAATGATAATTTATCGTTATTAAACTTTAATTAGAACCCCGAATTCCGTAAAATTCTCTTCAATTTATTTATGTTTTGTTAATCATAACTCTTTGTTTGCACGTCACAAGCGGGTGGGACATGTGGGTAAAAACTGTACAAAAATGCCTCTTATGAATCGTTTTACGAGCCAAGGGGGCTATCGTAATATTGAGGGCTGACTATAATGATGATACCGACTTGCTCTTTCTTTTATTAAGCTTGGAGATTTTGAGGGGGGGGGAGAGAAATATGGATTATTTGTTATAAGGATAAAAAATAGCGGTAGAGAATGTTTTCAAGAGCTATTATTGTTGTTTATAATGTTTGAGGTTGTATGAGATTAACATACTCTTCGAGTTTGACTTTTTTCCTGCTCTAAAGGATGAAAATACTTAATTCACGCTGGTTTATAAATGATACGGTTCTTTTCGGTGGGTTTCATCGGATGGACATTTCAGGTGCAAAGACTCCATGGTGCTTGTATTATCAAGTGGCGGTGTTTTACGGTATAATAGATAAGGTTATTTTTTAATATATATTGAATATGCTTGATATTATCTAGGGGAAAGAATTTTTTGGCATGCATTCATAGGGAACATGAATATAGCTCTTTTTTTCGAAGGGTGATTTATTTGTTTGTTGCTGTTGTCATTTATATGATTTTTTTACAAGGATGTTGGTTTTGTTATCTTATTGCGCGGTTAAAAGACATCTCATTTGAAATGGGGTGATATAAGACAGCCTCCTTGATATAGGAAGCGTTTGTGCGGAGGTCAAATATTCAGGGTAGGACTTTCTTGTTGAGGTTTAAGTTAATCCCATAAGTCGTGAGTAGCTGGAATCCTTCCTATAAAAAAACAGACTGTTTACACACTGGTGTGGGTTTAAGAATTTTTATCCTGTGAGATGTGGCGGACAAGTCAAGTCTCTGGTTTATTACGCGCTGATGTACTTTTTAGAAATCTTCCTGTTCTTGTTCTTGAATGTTTGTGCAGTTTTGATCATCTTTGAGCAATTGGTTGGTGAGATTTTCAATGCGTTGTGTGGTGTCACGCATAATTTTCCCCATGGTGCGGTCTCTTTCGTTGTGGAGTCGTAAAAGAGTATTGTAGTCTTCTTGTAATTTTTTATTTTCTCGTTTTATTTCTTCCATTTCATCAATAATCATTATGCCAGCCATAACCGATAAACGATGGTCGCCAATTTCACCAAAATTGTTCTTTAAATGTGTGATATATTGATCCAATTGAGCAGCAAGCGCAATAAGACGACGTTCTTGTCCTTTGTCACAAGCCATGCGATAAACTTTACCATCAATGGTAACGGAAACAGTTTCCATACATTCAAACCTTTATCTATCAATGACAACACGAATTGTTTCCATTGCTTTAATAAGACGTTTGGAAACTTCTTTGTTTACGGACTCTAAGCGTTCAATTTGGGCTTCAGCTTTGTCAAGCGCTTGGGCAAGATGGCTGCGGTCAGCATTCATTCGTTGGATTTCTTCTTCCCATTCGTTATTTTTATTAATAACGGCATTGCGGTTTATTATGGTAATCTCTAAAGTTCTAAGTGCCTTTTCTAGGTGCTCTAAAGCATCTTGTAGAACTGTAGTCTCTTGGTTCATTGCCTTTATCCTTTGGGTAATTGTATCCTTTATCAATGTGTTATGCAAAAACGAATCACTTTCACTCTTGTGTTGTGTGCATTTTATTTTTAAGTATGTAGGATATTTTAGCAAGCAAAGCAGGGGATAGATATAAATTAAAAGCTGGATTTTTTGCGCGTATTGGCATAAATGACATGGATATACAGAACGCGTGAGGGGAATGTTATTAATATTATTGAAGTGGTGGCAAAAAGTCTCACGCTAATGGTTAGAAAATAGTATTTCTTGAGAATTTTAAGAGAATACGGAAAAAGCAACAGAATAACGTATTTAACGAAATGGTCGATTATTCATGACAAACACCCACCAACAGAATCAGATGGCCAATGCTATCCGTTTTCTTGCTATTGATGCGATTGAAAAAGCAAATTCTGGTCATCCGGGCTTGCCAATGGGAGCAGCCGATATTGCTACGGTTCTTTACACAAAATTTCTTGCTCACGACCCCAAAAAACCTCGCTGGCCTAACCGTGATCGTTTTGTGTTATCAGCAGGACATGGGTCTATGTTGCTTTATGCTCTCTTGTATCTTTCTGGTTATGAAGATATTGGCATTGAAGATCTCAAAAATTTTCGCCAATTAGGAGCAAAGCTTGCCGGGCATCCAGAATATGGGCATGTGGCAGGAATCGAAACAACGACTGGTCCTCTTGGACAAGGGTTGGCTAATGCCGTGGGGATGGCTCTTGGAGAGCGTTTGCAAAATGCCCGTTTTGGTGATCTTATCAACCATTACACTTATGCGTTGGTGGGTGATGGATGCCTTATGGAAGGGATATCTCAAGAAGCACTTTCCCTTGCTGGTCATTTGAAACTCAATAAGCTTATTGTATTGTGGGACGATAATAATATTTCTATCGATGGAGAGATTTCCCTTGCTGACAGTACAGATCAGATTGCGCGTTTTAAGGCATCTGGTTGGGAGACACATAAAGTCAATGGGCATGATCAAGCAGCAATTGCGCGGGCTATTGAGGCGGCACAAAACTCCGATAAACCAACTTTGATTGCTTGTAAAACAACAATTGGTTTTGGAGCACCCAATAAAGCGGGTACCAATAAAGTTCATGGAGCTCCTTTGGGCGCACGAGAAATCACTGAAACCCGTATCGCGTTAGGGTGGGATGCTGAGCCTTTCGTTATTCCAGCCGATATTCTTGATAATTGGCGCTTGGCTAGTCTCAATGCTGCTAAAAAACGCCAAAAATGGGAAGAAAAATTTGCTGATCTTCCTGTTTCAGAGCGTGTGGAGTTCGAAAGATTGATGCGGGGCGATCTCGTGGGCGGATTTGATGGTGCTATTGATACTTATAAACAAAAACTCGTTGAAGAGCGCCCTGTTGTTGCTACGCGTAAAGCTTCGGAAATGGCTCTTGAAGTGATTAATGAAGTCGTTACTGAAACTATTGGTGGTTCGGCTGATTTAACCGGATCTAATAATACAAAAAGCAGCCAGATGAAAAGTATCTCTGCTGAAGATTTTTCAGGGCGCTATCTGCATTATGGAATTCGCGAACATGTAATGGGAGCTGTGATGAATGGTCTTGCCCTTTATGGCGGCTTTATTCCTTATGGGGGAACCTTTTTATGCTTTTCTGACTATATGCGTCCTGCTATGCGTTTGTCTTCTCTCATGGGGTTGCGGGTGATTTATGTCATGACTCATGATTCTATTGGTCTTGGTGAGGATGGTCCGACCCATCAACCCGTGGAGCATTTGGCTTGCCTGCGTGCAATGCCTAATCATTTTGTGTTCCGTCCTGCCGATGCTATGGAGACAGTCGAGTGTTGGCAATTGGCTTTGAAAGCACGCGGGACACCTTCTACCTTGGCTTTGAGTCGACAAAATCTACCGCTTTTGCGTCAGGAGTATGAAGAAGAAAATCTCTGTATGCTTGGTGCTTATGAATTCCTAACAGCTAGCGATGATGCACAAGTGACGCTGTTTTCTTCTGGTTCAGAATTGCAAATTGCAGTGGAGGCACATGCGGTGTTAGAAGAAAAAGGCATCCCAACGCGTGTGGTTTCTGTGCCTTGTTTTGAACTTTTTTCTCAACAATCTCTCTCCTATCAGCGTGCTCTCATTGGAGATGCACCGATTAAAGTTGCCATTGAAGCTGCCGTCGCCCAAGGATGGGACCGTTTTATTGGCTGTGATGGTGTGTTTATTGGTATGAAGGGCTTTGGGGCAAGTGGAACAATTGATGCCCTTTATGCGCATTTTGGTATTACTTGGGAAAATGTCGTTGCCACCGTTGAAAAAGAGCTGGAAAAGATCAAAGAAGAAAAGACAAAGTGACAGCTTGTGTTGTCATGAATGGGGTGGTTTTAGGGCATCATATTTTGTGCATTATTGTGGATAAGTGAGTGATCAAGATATTGACAATGTGGGAATTAATGATTTGGGATTGGTGAAATACCCATTTATTGTGTTTTAAATGTTGTGCTTAAAAAATTTATGAGGAAACATGTGAAATGACAGTTCGTGTTGCAATTAATGGGTTTGGTCGTATTGGTCGCAATATTTTACGTGCACTTGTGGAAAGTGGACGACAAGATATTGAAGTGGTTGCAATTAATGATTTGGGATCGGTGGAAACAAATGCCCATTTATTACGCTATGATTCAGTTCATGGGCGTTTTCCTGATATCGTTAAGGTGATAGGGGATGCTATTGATGTGGGAGGTGGTTTAATAAAGGTATGCGCAGAGCGTGATCCTGCTCAATTGCCTTGGAAAGATTTGGATATCGATATTGCTTTGGAATGTACGGGTATTTTTACTGCGCGTGATAAAGCAAGTGCTCATTTAGATGCGGGGGCAAAGCGTGTTCTTATTTCTGCGCCTTCTGAAGGAGCAGATCTTACGGTCGTCTATGGGGTTAATCATCAATCTTTAAGCAGCGAGCATCGCGTTGTTTCAAATGCTTCTTGTACAACCAATTGTTTGGCGCCTGTTGCACAAGTTTTACATAACACGGTGGGCATTGAAAAGGGCTTCATGACAACAATCCATTCTTATACGGGTGATCAACCTGTGTTGGATACAATGCATCGGGACCTTTATCGTGCACGTGCGGCAGCTCTTTCTATGATTCCTACCTCAACAGGAGCGGCAAAAGCTGTGGGATTGGTCTTGCCAGAATTAAAGGGATTGCTTGATGGTGTATCGATTCGTGTTCCGACCCCTAATGTTTCTGTGGTTGATTTGACATTTATCGCTAAGCGTTCCACAACAATCGAAGAAATTAATACAGCTATTGCTATTGCTGCACAAGGTCCTTTGAAGGGCATTTTGGATTATACAGAAGAGAAACTTGTGAGTTGTGATTTTAATCATAATCCTCATTCAGCTATTTTCCACAATGATCAAACAAAAGTGATTGATGGTAAGCTCTGTCGCGTTTTGGTTTGGTATGATAATGAATGGGGCTTTTCTAACCGTATGAGTGATACGGCAGTGGCTTTTGCTAAGACAATATAAGAGGACCTCAGGGTCCTCATTTTTATAGGGAAAAGTCTCATTTTTGTGCAATTTTGAGAAAAACAGATAGAGGCTGTTGTTCTCATGCGCTAGAGAGAAGAGGCTATTGAAATATTGATGATGTGTTTTGTTTTAATACTGGGTCAATACGTGCTTTTAAAACCTGCATGAAAGAGTAAACTTTGAAAAAGTAAGATATGAACGAGACACCTTTTGAGAAAACGTTAGGAAACAGGAGATGTAAATTCTTTTGCTTAGAAGTAAAAGGAAGCTTTAATAGAGATCAAGTTGAGCCAATGCATTTGTTTGCCACAATGGGATATGAAGATTAAGAGCAATGAGTGGCTTTTGTACATTTGATGATGAAAGCTTTGGCTTTTCAAACAGAGGGTGAGAGATGGGCTGTCGTGGGTCTCTTGTAAAAGCAAAGAGGGGATAAGTGGAAAGAAAAGTGGGCAGGGTTGTTGGATGCGTTTTTATTTGAAACAATGGAAAGTGAAGAGGAAGCAGTGATGGGGTTTCGTACACTTGATGATGTTGATGTCACTGGAAAACGTGTTCTTGTGCGGGTGGATTTTAATGTGCCAATGGCGCAGGGTAAGGTCTGTGATACGACACGCTTAGAGCGACATAAAGAGACACTCGTTGAGCTGCAAAAGTGTGGTGCTAAACTTATTCTGCTTTCTCATTGTGGTCGCCCCAAAGGAAAGGTAGAGCCAGAGTTTTCACTCCGTCCTGTTGTGCAAGTGCTGGAAAAGATCATTAATCAGCCGGTTGCTTTTGCTCCTGACTGTATCGGTTCGACGGTGCAGGTTGCAGTTGAGTCATTACAAAATGGTGGTGTTTTACTGCTTGAAAATGTTCGTTTTTATGCTGGTGAAGAAAAGAATGATTGTTCTTTTGCAGAAGCTTTGGCTCATAATGGAGATCTCTATGTTAATGATGCTTTTTCAGTTTCTCATCGTGCCCATGCTTCGGTGGAGGGAATAACGCATTTGTTGCCTTCTTATGCAGGGCGCTCTTTGCAAGGTGAGATGCAGGCGTTAGAAAAAGGACTTGGCAATCCAACACACCCTGTGGTTGCCATTGTGGGAGGAGCGAAAGTTTCCAGCAAGCTTTTTGTGCTCAATCATTTGGTGGAAAAGGTTGATCATCTCGTGATTGGTGGGGGCATGGCTAACAGTTTTTTAGCAGCGCAAGGTGTGTCTGTTGGTAAGTCACTGTGTGAACATGCATTGATGGAAACGATAAAAAAAATCATTAAAAAAGCGCAAGAGTGTCACTGTACCCTTCTGCTTCCTCAGGATGCTGTCGTTGGATTTCGCTTTGAAAAAGATGCACCGCATCGTCTTTATGACATTGAAGATATTCCACAAGATGGCATGATATTGGATATTGGGACGCGCTCTATTGCGCATATCAATGCTGCGATAGATGAAGCTGCTACTCTTGTGTGGAATGGACCCCTTGGTGTTTTTGAGATGTCTCCCTTTGATAAGGGAACCATTGCCGTTGCACGCCATGCAGCAGAACGTAGTTTGACGGGAAAGTTGGTTTCAATTGCGGGAGGGGGCGATACGGTTTTTGCCCTTAATCATGCCGGTGTTGCCAATGATTTTACTTATCTTTCGACTGCTGGAGGAGCTTTTTTGGAATGGATGGAAGGAAAAACCCTTCCTGGTATTCTTGCCCTTATGCAGGCTTAAAGGGCTTCTTTGAAGGGGAAGGTTAAAGAAAAACTATACGGTCGTGTAGAGTGTTTTGATAGTGTTGCGCATTTTTAGAAATTAAGACAAAATAAAGAGGAATTTTTTATGAATGAACGGCTTGAAGATATTGCACTTGCTTTGGTGCATGCGGGTAAAGGTATTTTGGCGGCAGATGAAAGTACGGCGACCATTGGAAAGCGTTTTGAAAGCATTGGTGTTGAATCCAATGAAGATAAGCGCCGTGCTTATCGTGAAATGCTTTTTAGTACAAAAGAAGCGATGGAAAACGCCATCTCTGGGGTTATTTTATTTGATGAAACCATTCGGCAAAAAGCATCTACTGGGAAAATGTTGACGGATCTTATTCGGGATTCAGGCGCTTTGCCAGGGATTAAAGTTGATACCGGTGCAAAACCCTTGGCTGCTTTTCCCCAAGAGACAATTACCGAAGGGTTGGATGGTCTTCGTGAGCGGCTAAAAGACTATTATGCTTTGGGAGCACGTTTTGCTAAATGGCGTGCGGTAATTGCTATTGATGAACACACTTTGCCAACAAGAGGCGCCATAAGACAAAATGCACAAGCTCTTGCACGCTATGCTGCCTTATGTCAGGAGTTCAATATTGTGCCCATTGTTGAGCCGGAAGTGTTGATGGATGGACCATCGTGTGGGCATTCAATTACACGCTGCTTTGAGGTGACACGCACTGTTTTGCAGGCTGTCTTTAAAGAATTGTTTGAAGCTCGTGTTCTTTTGGAGGGGATGATTTTAAAGCCCAATATGGTGATTGATGGAAAGGATGCTCGCAAGGCTTCTGTTGAAGAAGTTGCTGAAAAGACCATCCAAGTGCTTAAACAGACTGTTCCTGCCGCTGTTCCCGGAATTGCTTTTCTTTCTGGAGGGCAGTCTGATCAGGAAGCAACGGCGCATTTATCTGCCATGAATTCTTTGGGCGTATTGCCTTGGAAATTGACCTTTTCCTATGGACGAGCATTGCAAGCAGCTGCCTTAAAAGCATGGGCAGGAAAAGATGAAAATATTGCTGTTGCACAGAAGGCATTTCGTCATCGCGCTCGGATGAACCATCTTGCGGCTTTGGGACAATGGACAAAAGAACAAGAAAAAGCGTGCGCTTGAAGGACAAGCTCTGTTTTTAAATGCGGAGAGATTTTTCATGTTTCTGCGTGATTTTTTGCGCCCTCATCATGATAAGAATGGCGGGGACATTTTAGGCTTGAAAGCTTTCTCAGAGAGTTTTTTCCTTGGACCTTTTAAAAGTCTTTAATGGGTGCTATCGAGAGATAAGATTGCGGGAGAGGTGCAATTTCGAGAAGGGGAGATAATGCTAGGAAATTTGTGAATGCACAGCACTTTAGTATGGTGTCGTTCATGGGTGGGCACTTACTTCTTGAGTGAAAATCATAAAGCTCATACTGTATTGAAGAGTTTGATATTGTGATATTTTCTCTTTTTCATGTTATCATTACTTGTCATCAGCAGAATTTATTTGATTGCAGTTTCAAAGGTGGATTAAGCGGGTAGATTAGAAAGTTGCGATTTCTGAGCGGATTGGAATACAGATTATGAAGCTTTTCTGCGTCAGGATAGCTTCCTCTTCAATGGGGGTAGTTTTCTATTGGCGAACGAATTGAATAACTCTTGCGAAAGAAAATAGATTTGCACCTCAATAAAACACCTATTTTTTCGTTAAAATGGATAAATTTTTCTTGTATTTTTTGATGATATAATTGAAAGTAACTAACTTCATAGCATCTTGGCTTAAAACGGGGGGAGTTGTGGACGGTATATCTTCTAAGAATAACAGTATATCTTCTAAGAATACAAGCATCAAAAGAAAAAATCGATACGCAGAACAGAGCTTTTCTGCAATTATGATGCGAAAATTGTGCAATATGGTGCGTGGGGTATTCGAAGGGATCTTTACAGTATTTACTTTCATAATTTTTATTATCTTGCTCAACATACGTGGGCCGGTTCATACCGCATTAAAAGTCTTTGGGTCGGTGAGTGGAATAGGGTGCTTTTTATTTTTTTTCGGATATCTTATAGAACGCCGCGAAGCAGCAGATGAAGCCGCTATATCGTACGCATTATTCTTAACAATTCTTGAAGGCGTTTCTTCTATTTGCTTCCTGTCTGCTGCGTGGGGTTACGACGCTCTCTTATTCCGTTTAGCACCTCCTGGGTATATTCTTATTCTTCCTGAATAAATAGAGTGCATTTTGTTTGCATACAAATCAAAATGAGAGGCAGACAGCCTCTCAAATTCTTAATAATCGCTCTCCAAAATAATGACATCAGACCCGCTTTTAATGAAGGGACTAACAAGCCTTGGGTCCTTAAGCCTCAAGGCAACCCTTTACAAGTTGCGCCTAACTGCATCCTTGACCTTAAGATACCCAAACGGCTTATTTTGTTTTTAACATGTATGATATAAGGGGAAAGCTTCTCATCATGCCTAAATGGTAACTTATCGTGTGTTAAATGGAAAAATGAGAAAAAGCATCTTTATGCAATATAATCCAATTATAATTTTTTGATTTAAGCATAAAAGACTTAAAGTCTTCTACAAGACTGATACGATAAAAAGGGGAAAATCGCCTATATTGAGCAACTAAGTCGTATTTTAGGTGCTCTTGATATAGCTATATCACCAAATGGTTTTGAAGACTTATCCTTTTAGCTCTATTCACTAAAAGGTTATTTTGAGGGGGCTTGGCTAATGAATGTAAAGGAAAATTAGCATGTAATATTTCGCTTTTCTGGTATAGATGCTGAATGAGTTAATTATCTAGAGGATCACTGAAGAGGGAGCGCTAAAAAATGATGAAAATCCTCCGTACTTCGGTGAATTCGTGGTTGAAGATATAATCGTAAAACTTGGCTTATCTGTTCCTGAAACAGCTGAATGGTTTGAAATGGTTAGGGTGTCAGTTCTGCATACGCTTAGCTCGCTATACAAAAAAATTATGATTTAGTGCAAGCTTTAAAACATAAAGACCCTAAAGATATATCCTCTTTGTACATGTTCTTATCATCGTTAAAATGCCTTCTTAAAGCACGACAGGGGGTGCTATAAAATTGAGAGCTGTAAAATATATGGGGCTCTTGGAGGGGGTGAGAAGATGGTGTTTAATCGAAGTACTCTATCCTTATTTTTATGGGCTATGACTGAAAGAGAGAGCTGGAGAGACGATTTGTGAGTAAAGAGAACGTCGTTTTGAGGTTGCGTGTCTGCAAGAGCAGAACAGTGGTCGTGGTGATATTTACAAACAATAAATTTGATAAAATTTTACGATTTTGCCAAAAGCCAGTTTATTATAAACGCTGTTTCTCATGTGCTCTCACACAAAAGTTATAAGAAGCCCAAAAGTGCTAAAAAAATCTTTGCTCTTTTTCAATAAGACGGATCTGTAAACAATATTCAAAAAGTGTTCGTGTTTTTGAAAGAGAATAAAAGGATACTCTTGCAATAGAGAAGTGTATTTGTGAATTACAATTTGTCATGATTTTCGGTAAACACTATTGTTTAGAGCGGTGAGAGAGGGCAAATTTTTAATATTCAGTTTTTTTAAAGAGTGTGGTCAGTCTTTAGGATAGAGCTTGTGTCCCTAGAACCCTATCAAGTGTGAGCCGCATAAGGGTCTCAAGCAAGCGAGCACCTATTATACTTTTTGCCAGCGTATACTCTTTTGTCAGCGCCCCAATGTTTTGACAGCCCTTAGAATGTAAAGGGGCAAGAGAGGTATTTTATTCCTTTCTTGTACCGTTTCACTTCACACGCCAACTCTGCTTGTGATGAGCAAGCAAGAGATTTTGTTTGACTTACTATGAGGGTTTGACATGAGAAAATCCTATGGTATTTATGATCTTTCATGAAAAACAATGAATTATCCTTATAAATCACCGTTATGGCGCTGTTATGAAGAGAACTCCTTGCTCATCTTAATAGTCCATAGAGATTAACTTGGTATCATTTTACATTCTGTACACAGAAGTGTCTTTATAAAAATGCTCTATCTTGCGCAGAAAAAAGAAAAACATCTCAATGCTTGCCTTTCTTTTTTCCATGAGAGATTTAAATTGATAAGCCTGTCTGAAAAAAGTGCTGTTTATGCCTTTAAAGATACGGCTCTTGTATCATGATCACTTACTCAGGTGAAAATTGGAGTTTTGCGAGGTAAGCGTAAACGCCATTTTTTGCCACAAGTTCAGCATGCGTTCCTTCTTCAACAAGGGCGCCTTTATCCATCACAAGAATACGATCTGCTTTTAAAATTGTTGCTAAACGATGTGCAATGACCAAGGTTGTACGATTTTGCATCAATCCTTCTAAAGCGTCTTGCACCAACTTTTCACTGTTTGCATCCAAAGCCGATGTTGCTTCATCAAGCAGCAAGAGGGGTGCATTTCTTAAAATTGCCCGCGCAATACCAATGCGTTGTTTTTGTCCCCCAGAAAGCATGGTACCGCGTTCTCCTACTTGCGTATTCAAGCCATCTGGTAAAGCTTGAATAAATTCAAGTGCATTAGCCGCTTTAGCGGCAACAAGGATTTCCTCTTCATGGGTATTTTCAGTTCCAAAAATAATATTATCACGCAATGTTCCATCAAAAATGGCGACATCTTGTGGAACATAGGAAATTGCACTGCGTAAATCTTGTAAAGAAAGGCGATTAATTTCCATGCCATCCAACCGAATTGTTCCACTTATTGGATCATAAAAACGAAGGATCAAAGAAAAAATACTGCTTTTTCCTGCTCCGGAAGCCCCAACAAAAGCAACCGTTTCGCCTGCTTTTACAGAAAATGAAAGCGAGCGTAAAACTTTCTCTTGTGGTCTAGAAGGATAGGTAAAATCAACCTGATCAAAAACAAGTTCACCTCGAACAGGTTGCTCTAATGATAAAGCATTTTTAGGAGCTACAATAGTAGGTTGTTCTTGTAACAATTCGGCAAGCCGTTCAGCAGCGCCTGCTGCTTGGATTAATTCTGCTCCCAGTTCCGATAATTGCGCAAAAGTAGAAGCTCCAAAAACCGCATAAAGGACAAATTGCCCTAAGGTTCCCCCTGTCATCGTTCCATTCAAAACATCACGCGATCCAATCCATAAAACAGCAACCACACTGCTAAAAACCAAAAAAATTGCAAACCCCGTAAAAAAGGAGCGCAAGATTACAGAAGCACGTGCTGTTTGAAAAGCACGTTCTATCAATTGTGAAAAACGTATTGTAACGAGTTTTTCAGCGGTAAAAGCTTGCACAGTGCGAATAGCACTTACCTGCTCTGTAGCAACAGCATTGGCATCTGCGAGACGATCTTGCGCCGCGCGGGTACGAGAGCGAACTTTACGTCCAAAGACTACCAAGGGAATGGCCACAACAGGAATAGCAGCTAAAACCAACAAAGACAATTTAGCATTGGTGATCACCATCATTACGACGGCTCCGATCACGATAATCAGCTGACGCAATGCGGTAGAGGCGGTAGAGCCCACAGCTAATTTTATTTGTGTGGTATCTGTTAGAAGCCTTGAAACAATCTCTCCTGAATGTGATCGATCAAAAAAAGCAGGAGAAAGTTTCATAATATGGACAAACACATCACGCCGTAAATCGGCAACAATCCGTTCTCCTAAGGTGATAACACAGTAATAACGGGCTGCTGAAGCAAATGCGAGAAACAAGGCTAAGATAAACAAAATTCCAAAGTAAAAATTGATATGTCCATGGCTTGAAGTAGAAAACCCATGATCAAACATTTGGCGGATAGCCACAGGCAAAGCTAATGTGACAAGAGCAGCAACAGATAACGCTAGAAAAGCAAAGATAAACAACCAACGATAGCGCAAAAGATAAGGAAAAAAAATTGCAAGCGAAGAGAATGAAGATTTCTTAGGGGAAGACTTTGTCGATTTTTCTGAACGATAACGTAATGTCATAAAATTTTGCTCACTGTATTGGATTTGTAACACTTGATACAATGATGTATCTTGAACACTTGTTTTTTGATGCGTGCTCAGTTATAGGAATAAATACTTTAATCAATGTATCAAAAAGACAAAGGAAGTGCACTTAAAAAAACAAGCAAGTGCTATTTCATTCTATAAACGCAAAAGGTTTGACGCATGAAAGCGAATATTCACCCCAACTATCATAAAATTACCGTTGTTATGACGGATGGAACCCAATATATGACGCGCTCTACTTGGGGAAAAGAAGGCGATACTCTTAATCTAGATATTGATCCAAGAACGCATCCGGCATGGACAGGTGGCTCCCAAACACTCGTAGATCGCGGTGGTCGTCTTTCTAAATTCAAAAATCGCTTTGGTAATATTGGCATGTAAAAGCCTCCTTTTTATGGGGTACAAAGGTTTTAAACAAATCGATTGCAAATGGATGGATTTTTTATCCTATCAAAGAGTGCACTTTAAATATTAATTCAAAAACGCATCCGACATAAACAGATGGGTCTTAAACACTTATAAATCATTGTGGTTGCGTTTTTAAATTCAAAAATCATTTTGAATATATGCATAAATCCTTTCTTCCCTAGAGTATAAAGACTTGAAATAAAATAATTGTAAACTTTTCTTCTTTTTTTGGAACTGAACATACCCATGGAGAGGAAATTTTGGCCGCTTCTAAAGCTGCCAATGCATTTGAATTTATTCAAGCTTTACCAGATGGCTTGAATACGCAAGTAGAAGAACGTGGTACCATGCTTTCTGGGGGGCAAAAACAACGCATTGGTATTGCACTGGCGATTTTAAGGAATGCAGCCCTCTTGTTGCAAGCCGGCACCATCATTATATTTGCCAACTCGTGGATGTTGCTACAGCCCTTGGCACTTGAGATAATTTATTATAGGCATTTTAAGTTCTTTCTTAATAGTTTTTTATGCACGCGGGCTCTCCCCACTTGTAAAGTGCAAAAGGCATGGTTTTGATTGGTTCACCATGAAACATGGTTTGAAATGAGAGAATCCTACGGTATTCGGGATTCTCATTCAACATATAAAACAATGAATTATTATTATAAATCAAAATGTTGCTACTTGATGAAATAACATTTGCTTTAGATGCAAACAGTGAAAAGTTGGTGCAAGATATCTTAGAAGGATTGATACAAAATCCTAAATCCTGGTCATTGCACATCGTTTGGCAACAATTTTAAAAGCTGATCGTATTCTCGTGATGGATAAAGGCGCTTTTGTGGAAGAAGGAACACACAATTCATTATAAAAAATAATGTTTATGCGCATTTGGCTAAACTGCAATTCTCATCTGAGTAAGTAATCTTGATACAAGAGCAGTATCTTTAAGGGCGTAAACAGCACTCTTTTCAGACAGGCTTATCAATTTGAAACTCTCATGGAAGAAAGAAAGGCAAGCATTGAGATGCTTTTCTTTTTTTACGGGCTGTTCTTTTTTCTGCGCAAGATGAAGCATTTTTATAAAAATACTTCATCTGTGTACAAAATATAAAACGATATCCAGTTAAATCGCTATGGACTATTAAGATGAGCAAGGAGTTCTCTTCATAACAGCACTGTCACGTTGATTTATAAGGATAATTCATTGTTTTGCACGTTGGATGAGAGCTTCTAAAATTATAAATTTTCTTATTTCAAACCTATGTATGATGAACCAATAAAATCATGTCTCTTACATATATCAAGTGGGGAAGTCTGTATGGTGTAAAACACTTGAGAAAGAACAATGCTTCTTATGAATCCTCTCAAGTTTTAAGGGCTGTAGCAATATTAGAGGGTGGCAAAATGTGTGATGGTGCCGGCTTATGGAAAAAGAGCCGATAAATGGGCTGAGAGATGTTTTTTATCGATTTTACAAAACAGAGCTAAGAGGGCACGCAGCTATGTTTTGCTGTGTTAAGATTTTTAGTATTTTTTCCCATATTTCATAGATCATGCATTGTGAGGTTTTAAAAGGCTTTTCTTTAAAGCGTATAAAACACAATAGCAGTATAATAAAATACAAATCGTTTGCATTTATCAATACAACTATCTATATTTTGTATACTAATTTTGTTAAAACATAATATGTGGTATCCCGTGAATCGCATATACACATAATGACACAATACCGAGAAGTCGATGGGAAGGTTACACAAACAAAAAGAGGGAAATAATGGATGAAGAAATAAAAGAGGTAATTGATAATCCGATAAAGGAAGAAACTAATAACTCCCGAATGATAGTCACCATCAAGTTCATTTTTAAATGGGCGGTGAAGATTGTAGGATTCATCTTTATGCTTGTATACACCTTGAAGCAGCTGTGGTTTTTTGGGGATTTTCAAAGGAGGCTTTTTTAATTGTAGCAATGGTAATAGTGCTTTGTGGGGTGGCTGTAATGCTGGCATTTGTAAATTATCGTAACAAGCAATTAACTGAACAATTTGAACAGAAAGTTCGAGGGTGCGAGATATATGAAAAGATTATTGCAGAAGGGGAACAAAGGCTTTTTGAAAAAACGCAAAAAATATCAAAGGAGTGGGTTGAGCAATGGGATGAGGGAGTAAGGCAATGGGAAAGGGATATACTAGAGATAAAAAATCCTAGAGCAGGCATGAAAGCTCATGGGAACAGACCTTCATTGGTAAAGAATATTTGTGCGCAAGGGGAGAGAGAATTGTCTTTATTGTATAAGGAGGCACTCGAAACAGAACTGACTGATGAGCAGATTGAAAAAATATATAATCTTTTGAATACAACACTTTTTGAGCAATATTATGTAAAAGCAGGAAAATTCATGGAAGAGAATGGAATTTCTCTGAAAGGATTTGTTAATACTCATACAAATAAAGAATATTATAAACCTACAATGTTATTGCTTCATTGGTTGTTGTACGTTCTTGATGATGTGATTATAGCTGAATGCAAACAGCAAAAAGAAAAACTATCTAAAAAGAAGAATGAAAAGCAAAAATTTGCAGATACTTTGTGGGACAACATATCTATAATTCCAGACATAAAGAGATAGAGAAAATGTTAGAGCACAGGAATTTTTTGTCTGATCAATGTGCACCGTTACTATGTTGTAAAAAGGATGTGCTGTTGTTATTGTGTGATATTTCCGATGGTTATAAAAAGGTGAGAGAGACTTTTATTTACTATAAGAAGCTCATTAAAACAGTAAAAAAGGGCTATATGGCTTTTGATAAGGGGTGCTCTTATACCATAGTTAAAGATACAATCAATACGTGTAAAGATAATGATGCAAGTATGGGACCAGATTCTTCCATTGTTGAAGGGACTCTAACGTTTAAAAAGGCTTACGCATCAGGTGCTAGAAGATGGTTGAAATCATCAAATGAGAAATGTGATAACCGGTTGATTTTTGGGGAGCAGCTCGTTGGAATAGGAGATTCACAAAAAAATTAAAGATTATCTTTGATGAGGAGAAGGTAAATGCCCTAGAAGAGGTAGTTAAAGATAATCAAGAACAGTTAAAGAGGGAAATGCAGGCGGCGATTTTTGAGAAAAAGGATTTTTGTTACTACAAATTTCGTGCGAATTTCATCGGCATTTTGGATAACGATTAAATGAAGGGGGAGGGTGGAGTGCAGTGGATTTGCTGAAATTTCTGTTGCTATGCAGTGGTAAAAACTCTTGAGAGGCATAGTGACAGTTCTTATGGGAGAGGAGAGGGCAGGCTTTGGGAGCCAATCTTTTTGCGTTGTGTAAGGGTGATTTCTTAAGAAGAGTAGGGGAGGTTTTTGCAGCAGGTGTATTTGTTGTTTTTGAGAGCGTTTTGTTTTTATGGTTCTTTTTGTTTTCTGGTTTGTTTGCAGAGGAATTGAGGAAACAACAGTGTCAATAATATTGGCTAGACTGTAATTGTATTTTTAGGTTTTTTTTGGGGCTTGATCGTTGGTGATGGTTTTGTGAACCTTTGTATACGGGGTGTTCTGTTGCAAATTTTTAGATTGTTTTTCCAAAAGCTCTCGGCTCGACTAACGGATAAGCTAAATCAAGAGTGGCAGCGCTAAGATAAGCGAAGTTTTATAAGCTCTCTCATCACAATTTTCTGAATTTTTTCATCATATTGTGTAATTTGATGAGATAGGTTGCGTGATGAGGAGTATTCAGAGGGACTCGTATTGTCTTTTAAAAAGATGTCCTTTTGAGAGCTTACTATGAGGTCTAAATGCCTTTTTTGAGAACTCTTTCTAATTTTAGGCGAATGTGTTCATTGCCGGCAATGATATTTTTTTTGCGAAATATATTGTTGCCGCCTTCTTTATCGGTGACAAAACCACCGGCTTCACGAACAATCAGTATTCCAGCAGCCATATCCCAAATTTGCAGGTTATCTTCCCAAAAGCCATCGGTTCTTCCAGCAGCCACATAAGCTAAATCAAGAGCAGCAGCACCAAAACGGCGAAGTCCGGCAACCTCTGCCATCACATTACGTAATTCAATAAGGTAGGTTCCATGATTTGGGCGACCAAAATGAGGCATTCCTGTGGCAATGACACAATCTTCTAGTCTGCGTCGAGCAGAAACGCGACAGCGGCGGTCATTAAAAAAAGCACCACACCCGCGTTCTGCGGTGAAGAGTTCATCACTCACGGGATTGTAAATGACACCACCAACGATTTTTCCTTGGCTTTCTAAGGCAATGGAAACAGCAAAAAAAGGAATGCCATGGAGAAAATTTGTGGTGCCATCTAAAGGGTCAACAATAAAACGGTGTTGTGAATCTTCTCCAATGATTTCTTCTGACTCTTCCATCAGAAAACCAAATTTGGGGCGCGCTTTGCTTAATTCATTGAAAATAATTTTTTCCGCTTTGCGATCTGCTTGGCTGACATAATCTGCTGGTCCTTTCAAAGACACTTGCAAATTTTGCACTTCACCATAATCACGCACCAACGAGCGTCCTGCTTTCATTGCAGCTTGCACCATGACATTCATGACTGCAGAATGGGCCATTTTTTATTCCTTTATTTATCTTTTTCATTTGCGCGACGCAAATAAATCAACTCATTGGTGTCTACAATGATACGTTCACCAGCATTCATAAAGGGGGGAACAAGAATACGAATCCCGTTTTCAAGAATGGCGGGTTTATAAGAGGAGGTAACCGTTTGTCCTTTGATGGCAGGATCGGCTTCCGCAATCGTGACAGCAACTTGATCAGGAAGTGAGATGCCAATAGGCTTTTCTTGATAAAGTTCAACTGTGACTGTCATCCCATCTTGGAGAAAAGCAGCACGTTCACCAACAAAATCCTTTTGAAGTTCTAGTTGTTCATAAGATTCTGAATCCATAAAGACCAAAGCATCCCCTTGTTGATAAAGAAAGGTGAAATCTTTTTGTTCAAGGCGCACGCGTTCAACCGTCTCAGCAGCGCGAAATCGCTCATTAAGTTTTGTACCATCAATCAAATTTTTCATTTCAACTTGGTTAAATGCACCACCTTTTCCTGGTTTTACAGCGTTGCATTTAACAGCAACCCATAAGCTTCCTTGATGTTCGATCACATTACCAGGGCGAATTTCATTGCCATTAATTTTCATCGTTTCTATCCAATTCTATTCTTGCAAAAAGAACTCTCTTGTTGTCTTTATGGCGCTTTTCTTTGCTGCCTTTAACGGTCAAGCTCTTTTGTTATTTTCGGGCTAAAATCCCTTTGATTAACCTTGCGGCTCTCTCATGGTCCTGTGTGCTCTTTATGGGCTTTCTCCTGCTTTTTGCAAAGAGAAAAGCTTAAGTAAAAAAGGACCTTTATGTATTTTTGCTTTTCAGTTCTTTGCAAGACCATAAAAAGCGCTCAGACGCAAGCTTTTTAAAAATTTGCACAAAAATTTTTTAGAATTTTTGGGGAAATTTATCCCGTTGTGTCGTAAAATATCATCATTGATGGCAATAATATAATTGATGGCAATGATATAAGTTCCCTAAAACCATGAGATGTTTTTAATTAAGAATATGTGAATACGGAGTTTATTATGAGTGTCTCATGGGAGAGAGCGTGGTGTGTGTTGTCACAGGGTGTTCGTTTGTATTCTTATCAGAGATCAGCTGTAAAAAGGCTTTTTTATCGAGGTTAGGACTCTAAATTTTTTGAGCAGCAGGTATTTTTCTGTACTTGATGCGATTTCATCATGAGAGTACGGGGGCTGTTGTTTTGTTAAGATATCAGCATAGAAAAAGGAAAGTAGAACATTTGAGATAGCGGCAATTTATTTTAAACGCCCTATGCTGACACGATTTAAGCCGTTTTCATATTTCTGGATTTGTTGGAAAGTGGCACCTAAATGTTGACCTAATGTTTTTTGAGACATTTTAAGCATTTTTCGTCTCAAACGAACTTTTTTGCCAATGAATTTGCCATTGAAAATGTCGTTATAAGGATTTTTACCAATACCCTAGAAAATGCTACACAGGATATAGAAAGCTATTCAGCCGCTTCAATCACAGATAAGCCAAGTTTTGCATTTATATCTTCGCGTAATAATTTGCTAGGGTATGGGGCATTTTCATTATTTTTAGTATTTTTCTTTCTTTAAATCTTAAAGCTATAACTTACACTATTTTGTATTGTTACAATCTATAATAAAATTTATCCACTCTGGCTAAAAATGAGGTTTTTTATTGAGGTGTAAATCTCTTTGGCTTTCACAAGAGCTTTTAAGTCTTTACGTGTAAAATATAGAGAATGTTTACATTAAATAGCGGGTTCATCTGGGATGAGTATTTATATAAGAACGCGGCTCTCCATTCACGTTATACTGAAAAAGAGACACTATAGTGCTACTATTTAATCTTATTCTATAACTCAAAATCACACCCATATTTTGTTGCTTTTGAGGTTGATCTGTATAGATCACATTATATCCATTCCGTCGCAACAGATTGATAAATAAAGGAGTAAAGTTGTCTGCTGTATTATTTTTCTTTATAAGAAGTGTGGTTGTAGCGGGTGGTAAAAACCCTTTGTTACCGCTAATAAATTTGTTAGCGACTAATTGTGCCTGACGCTTTGTAAGACTTTGATCAACATAATTTGATGAATAATTGCCTACAGATGCGCAACCAGCTACCAACACAACCGGTGACAGCAATAAATATTTTAACATCTTTAATTCCCCTTACTTATTGTTGCTCTTTATTTGCGAAGCTCCTCTTCCAGAAATAAGAGCAACTTTACTTATAGCACATTAACAACATATCGGTATCTAATCAATCGGTTAATTAATCGATGAATAATGGTTTCAGCTGTAAAGGCTGCTTGAAGTGCTTCTGGTGGCGTATATTTTAATAAACAGCTGCTTTTAGTGATTATGATAAAAAAGCAATTTTTTGCGTTTGCATGTTAAGATCATATCCTCGATCACTATTATAAAATGATGCGTTAGGTGCTGTTCCAGATCGACCAAAAAAATTTTCAAGCATTGCTTTTTAAGGGCTATCTTTTTTTAAATACGTATGAATGTTTATTCTGTTTTTTTAAATACTATCGTTTGAGGTGTGGTGTTTGTAAGGCATCAAATTTTGTACATGTGATGTTTTTATGAGAGTGTGTGGTGAATATTTGAGGGAGAGCTTGTCCGGATAATTTTGTGAAATGAACCACATAAAATGGGAAGCTAAAAGAGTTCTGTTCTGAGAAGACGGATTGTTTCCCAACTGGATAGGGAAGGGGCTTCTGTCCTTTGAGGGGTGGGAGGCAAGTCAAGAATAGAGAGTGTAGCGCCCTATATTATGATGTTAAAAGCTTTCATTTTGATCAGAGAGTAATTGTAAAATGGCTCTTTGTTTTATCGAGGTTAGAACTCTAAATCTTTTGAGCAGTAGGTATTCCTCTGTACTTGATGCGATTTCATCATGAGAGTACGGGGGCTGTTGTTTTGTTAAGATATCCGCATAGAAAAAGACAAGTGGAACATTTAAGATATCGGCAATTTCTTTTAAACGCCCTGCGCTGACACGATTTAAGCCGTTTTCATATTTCTGGATTTGTTGGAAAGTAACACCTAAATGTTGACCTAATGTTTTTTGAGACATTTTTAGCATTTTTCGTCTCAAACGAATCTTTTTGCCAATGAAAATGTCATTATCAAGATTTTTGGCTCGCATTTTAAAGCCCCCGCCGGTTGCGAGCGCCCTCGCGTTGGTATTCCGGGAGCTTGAAAATACTGAGTTCTAGTCAGCCTTTTTGCTTTTAGTGCTTAAAGCACCTGGACATAGCAAAAACTCCCGGAATTCCGGGATACCCACAAAGTGGGTTCATCTTTACGCTAGAACTTAGGGTTTTCAAGGCCCCTTTTGGTCGTTGCGTATGCGACCAAAACATCTTTTAATTCATAAAGTAATTTCAGGAAATTTACAATAAAAATTAAAATAGCGTCTCTTAACGTGTCGTTTCTTAAAATGGAGGGGTGGCATGTTTTGCATTTAAGCAATAAAGTGTTCACAAGGGGGCTTTGAATAGCGTACGCTATCGCGTGATGTTAGCTTGCATTCTCATCAGAGATCAGCTGTAAAAAGGCTTTCTGTTTTATCGAGGTTAGAACTCTAAATCTTTTGAGCAGCAGGTATTCTTCTGTACTTGATGCGATTTCATCATGAGGGTATGGGGGCTGTTGTTTTGCTGAGGTGTCCGCATAGAAAAAGACAAGTGGAACATTTAAGATATCGGCAATTTCTTTTAAACGCCCTGCGCTGACACGATTTAAGCCGGTTTCATATTTCTGGATTTGTTGGAAAGTAACACCTAAATGTTGACCTAATGTTTTTTGAGACATTTTTAGCATTTTTCGTCTCAAACGAATTTTTTTGCCAATGAAAATGTCGTTATCAAGATTTTTGGCTCGCATTTTAAAGCCCCCGCCGGTTGCGAGCGCCCTCGCGTTGGTATTCCGGGAGTTAAAAACACTGAGTCCGAATCAGCCTTTTTGCTTTTAGTGCTTAAAGCACCTGGACAGAGCAAAATCTCCCGGAATTTCTATAAATTTTATCTTTTTGAAGCAGAGAGGAGTATTTTAAAAAACAGGAAGGAGCTTTATTGCTTCTTTGTGCGCTTTTTCTAGTTGTGTCTTGTCCATGCCTTGGAGCATTATTTCAAGATCAGGAGCTTGCATTTTTGCCTCCTTTGCAAGCATATACCATGCCGCTGCCATTATTGTATCGCCTTTTGTTCCTGTGCCATCTCGATAAAGCCTTGCAAGGGAAATCTGTGCTGGTGCAATCATGTTGACGGCATTTCTGTGAAGTAAATGAAAAGCACGCTGAAAATCTGTTTCTCCTCCACGCCCTTGTACAAGCCATTGTGCTAAATGAAGTTGAGCTTTTAAGTGGTTGTTTTGAGCTGCTACTTCCATGAGCTTGCGGGCATTGTGATCATCTTTTGGTCGTTTTAATGTGCCTAAGGAAAGAATTTTTGCAGCAGAAAAAGCCGCTTCAGCATCCCCAAGAGCAGCACCTTTTAAGTACCATTTTAAGGCTTGCTCTATTGCTTCATTTTCACGACTTTGGGAAGAAACACCAGGGAGAGCTTGTTTTTCCTGTGAGGCTTTATAAAGAAGCAGTTGTCCATAATAAAAATAGGCTTCCTTGACGCCTGCTTTGACAGCTTTTTGAATGAATTGCGCACCAAGTTCTTGATTTTGTTTTATAAAGTGACCATCAAACAACATAAGTCCATAGCGTAGTTGTGCTTGGGGTTCCCCCTGTTTTGCGGCGCGTTCAAACCATAAAGCAGCACGCGCACCGTCAATAGGAACAGCACATCCTTCCATATAAATTCGGGCAAGAAGAGTTTGTGCAAAAGGATCATTTTTTTCAGCACGTCGGAGTGCTTCACGAAAAGCTTTTAAATAATAACCTTGGATGTAATAGTCATAGGCTTGGTCATAGTCTCCAGCTTTTAAGGGCTGAAAAGGTTCTTGAGTGTTTGAAGCTTCTTGAATCGTATTGAAAGAGCTTTCAGAATTTGAGATTTCTTCAGTGTTTCCCGCTGAACTTACAGCAGAACTTGCAAGCCCAATCACGCCTAAGATAAGCAGCTTCACGCTTCTCTTGATCATGGTGTTTTCTCCTCATTACCGATCAGAATTTTCACATTTTTTTTTCATCATTACAAGCCGTATAAGAATTTCATTTCTATATTACTTTTTATCTCTCAGTTTTTCGTCTTGGTTCAAGGTAGGGTTGGGTAAGTTAAAAAAGTAGCATAAATGTCGACGAGAGACAGACTGTTTAAAATAGTTCTGTTAAAAATAATAATGATGAAGGGTTATCGTATATAAAGATGCTTATCTTCTATTATATCAAGGGCTTCTCCTCTTAAAATGAAAAAATGCTTACAATGGAGGTTGCTTTTTAAAATACGTATGAATGCTTATGAATAGTGCGCTATCCGTGTGATGTTAGCTTGCATTCTCATCAGAGATCAGCTGTAAAAAGGCTTTCTTTTTTACCGTTGTGAGAGTTCTAAATCTTTTGAGCAGCAGGTATTCCTCTGTGCTTGATGCGATTTCATCATGAAGGTATGCGGGCTGTTGTTTTGTTAAGATATCGGCATAAAAAAAGGAAAGTGGAACATTCAAGATATCAGAAATTTCTTTTAATCGCCCTGCGCTGACACGATTTAAGCCGTTTTCATATTTCTGGATTTGTTGGAAAGTAACACCTAAAGCGTGTCCTAAAGTTGTTTGAGACATTTTTAGCATTTTTCGTCTCAAACGAATTTTTTTGCCAATAAAAAGATCAATATTAAGATTTTGAGATTGCATTTTTCCCCGCCGGTTGCGAGCGCCCTCGCATGAGTATTCCGGGAGTTAAAAGCACTGAACTCAAATCAGCATTTTGCTTTTAGTGCTGAGAAGCACTTGGACATAGCAAAATCTCCCGGAATTCCGGGATACCCACAGGAGTGGGTAAATTCATGTTTGAGTTTTTCAGGCTTTTAATCCCTATTGGTCGTTGCGTATGCGACCAAAACATCTTTTAATTCATAAAGTAATTTCAAAAAATTTACAATAAAAATTAAAATAGTGTCTCTTAACGTGTCGTTTTTTAAAATGGAGGGGTGGTATGTTTTGCATTCAAGCAATAAAGTGTTACAAAGGGGACTTTGAATAGTGCACGCTATCGCGTTATATTAGCTTGCATTCTCTTCAGAGATCAGTTGTAAAAAGGCTTTCTTTTTTACCGTTGTTAGAACTCTAAATCTTTTTAAAAGTAGGTATTCCTCTGTACTTGATGCAATTTCATCATGGTGGTATGGGGGCTGGTGTTTTGTAATGATATCCGCGTAAAAAAAGGCAATGGGAACATTCAAAATATCAGAAATTTCCATTAAACGCCCTGCGCTGACACGATTTAAGCCGTTTTCATATTTCTGGATTTGTTGGAAAGTGACACCTAAGTGCTGACCTAATGTTTTTTGAGACATTTTTAGCATTTTTCGTCTCAAACGAATTTTTTTGCCAATAAAAAGATCAATATTAAGATTTTGAGATTGCATTTTTCCCCGCCGGTTGCGAGCGCCCTCGCATGAGTATTCCGGGAGCTTGAAAACACTGAATCCGAGTCAGCCTTTTTGCTTTTAGTGCTTAAAGCACCTGGACATAGCAAAAACTCCCGGAATTCCGGGATACCCACAAAGTGGGTTCATTTTTACGCTCGGATCTAGGGTTTTCAAGGCCCCTTTTGGTCGTTGCGTATGCGACCAAAACATCCTTTAATTCATAAAGTAATTTTAGGAAATTTACAATAAAAATAGTTTTTTACTTACAAAATTTGTTTTTTAATGAGAGGCTATCTGCCTCTTAAACCTCTCTGGAACGATTACCAAAATCATGATA
Source organism: Bartonella sp. AP88XZML (assembly GCF_042195565.1). NCBI lineage: Bacteria > Pseudomonadati > Pseudomonadota > Alphaproteobacteria > Hyphomicrobiales > Bartonellaceae > Bartonella > Bartonella sp. AP88XZML. The sequence continues at coordinate 439,094 of NZ_JBHIOQ010000040.1, forward strand.
TCAGATCCGTGTTTTTTGAGAGGGTTAAAAAGCCTTAAGTTTTAAGATCAAAAGAACTTTGGACGCTTAAAAGTTAAACATTTTCAATTCGCTAGTATTGACAACATAGCCAAGAGTAATTATCTTCAATATTCAGGAATAGAAAGGACATATATTATGAAGACCACCCTTTCTCCGCTAATTTCAGAGTTCGAAACCGTTGAACAGGGAAGCAGCTACACTGCATGGCTGCGCGATAAGGTAGCGAGCAGTCTTGCAAATCCATATCCTCCTATTCCGCATGATGAGGTTATGGCTGAAATGGAAGTTATAATCAGTCAGCTTGAAGCTGAACAGGACAAGTGATGCTTCCGGTTGTTTGGTTGTCTTCGGCGCGCGACAATTTGCGTCAGATGTTACCTATATTGCTCGCGAAAATCCATCTGCTGCGCGCCGAATGAAAAGGTTTTTGGAAGCATCCGTACTGCCATTGGCTGAACATCCATATTTATACAGACAGAGTGAGAAGGTATTAGGATTACGAGAAATTGTAGCGCATCCAAATTACCTTATATTGTATCGAGTAGCTGCAAATCAAATCGAAATTGTAGCTGTAGTACATGCCCGACGTGAATTTCCTATTTTTCTTTAATCTAATCAGAGGCTATCTGCCTCTTAAACCTTTCTGGAACGATTACCAAAATCATGACAACATCCCCGTGTTTATTAAAGGGACTAAAATGATTTCTTTCACGGTAATGAATACACACGCGGTCTCTTCACTAAAATTTGCACAATCGCTTGCTGTTTGAAGAAGGGTGGGGGGTGGATCGTTTCTTTGAGCCTATAGGATGTGTGTGTCTGTGGAATGTGGTGGGGTGTCTTTTGGTTTTGGGCGTGCGCTTTAAAAGTTAAAGGGAAGCATTATTCAAATTTAATTTAATGCATGAGTAATTTCATTTATATTAAAAGAGAAATCAGCTTCTTGTAAGCGCTTAATAAGTTTGGGAAATGTTTCTTTTACCTGCTCTTTAAAAGAAAGGTAGTAAACTCCACCAACATCTGAAGGCATTTCAATGCCTTCTTTTTGTAGAATAGCAATCCTCTCAAGAGGAAGCGCGGCAGCTAACATGCCCATTTCGAAAATAACGTTTTGTCGTGCACGGGGTTGAATTTTTTCTTCAACCTTTTGTCGTGCACGGGGTTGAATTTTTTCTTCATCTTGAGATATAGCATAACCCATGTCATCATGCGTGAGGAGTACAATACCAAATTTTATAGAACCGTTACAAATTTCTTTTTTCAAAGTTTGAATGATGGTTAAACCATTACCACTCGTATTTTGTAAAATGTATGGTTCGAGATCAAGCTTGAGAAGAGCATTTTCAAGCTCCTTTAAGGCATAACAATCATGACCATGAACGATAAAGATTTTTTTATTTGAGGTATTGGAGGCAGTTTTTGAGGAAGGAATCGTTGATGTTTCTTCTAGATGCTTTGCTAAATCTTCTATTAACTTTTGTTTTATGTTTTCTTTGCCTTGAACTTGAAGTTTTCTTGTGCTTTTATACCAATTAATAATGCCTCCTTCGGAGGTTTTGATCTGATATATTTCAGGGGAATCATGTTTTAGTAATTTACTTTCTATGATTTGATATCCAGCTTTGCAAATTATGTTTGTAAGATCTTCAAGTGTTCCGCTATATTGCATTTTTATGTCCCCTGCATATTTGTATCGTCAGCTATTGGTATTCAGTACCAATATTGAAAATGACCATTTTCCCCAATCATAATGCTTTGTCTTTATAAGACATCGAACGAGAAAGTTTTTATGATCCTTTTTTCTATATATTATATGAAAACAAGACGATAGATTTTTCATCAATTTGATTGAATTATTAAGCAATTTTATTGAGTTTCGAGGTATCCTCTTTATCTGTTATTGTGTGTTCTATATAAGTAATATAGTGGTGAGTATTTGGATTTTTATTAACGCTTTATTTATAAATTCTCCTCCTGTATTACAAGGGGGTGTTTTCACATTTTTCTTGCATTGTTTTAAGCAGTATTAAGGGGTTGTCGTTTCCCAAAATGACTTCTTCTACAGCAATGAATTCACATCCAGTCTTTAAGACTTCATCAAAGGTTGAAAAATCGCTTCCTGCTTGCACAACAGCAGGGATTTCCATAATTTCTGCCCACCATGTTGCTAACTGGAGATTGCGGGGGTGCGCTTGGGTTTTTTTATCAGCACCGAGTTTTCCAAAGAACAGGTAATCAACACCTGTTTCCGCTGCAAGCATAGCACTATGGCGATTGCGTAGATTGCCAAAGCCTATAATTTTTTGTTCCTTTTGCTGATTTTTGAAGCTTTCAAGAGCGTTAAGATCATCTTCTATGTGCAATCCATCAGCCTTTATGCGCCCAGCAATGCGGCTGTCATCAGCGATGAGAAGGGCTGCGTCATGATGTTGAATATCTTCTGCGTAAGTTTGCGCTTGTTGTTGTAAAAAAGAGCTATCATCTTTCAACTTTTCAGAATCATAGAGGATGACGCATGCAAAAGACTTTGTTTGCAAAATTTGCTGCAATAATGCGTGTGGGGTGTTGCGCCGAACATCGAGTGTTAAAATCAACTGAGGGAAAAGAGGTGGATCAATTGGTTTATTTTTTTGTTCTGTCATGTCAAATCCCTGTTTCTTAGAAAAAATAACGCTTAAAAATTAAAGTTTCATTCTATTATGCTTATTTGCGATGAAAGTGGCTACCATTTTCACGTAATTTAAAGGATTTGTGGGTGTGTGGGAGCCTGCTTATGAGAAATGAAAGTGTTTTTAAGCATAATATGTCGCCTTTTTGCTGTGATACACGTATGGATGCTTTTCGTTCTTTTGCCTTTAAAAAACTTTTGCCTTTTAAAAAATAAACGCTTAAAATGAAACTTGATACTTAAAAATTAAAATTTCATCCTGTTCATGCTTGTTGGCAATAAGGGTAAGCACCATTTTATGGGACTTCAAGGGGGTTGCAACGTGTGGGAGTCCACTGATGAAATACCAAGGTATTCTTGAGCATAATACTCAACCTTCTCATCGTGATACACGCATTGATGTTTTTCGTTCTTTAGCCTTATTGACGATTTTCATCAACCATATTCCCAGAACGATCTATGAGTCTTTTACCCATAGAAATTTCGGTTTTTCTGATTGTGCAGAAGTGTTTGTTTTGCTTTCAGGGATTGCTCTTGGGTTAAGCTTTCATGGACGGTTACAGCAAAAATCCTTTGCTTTTATCATCCGAAAACTGTGGTACAGAGCTCTGCAGCTCTATGGCGCATATCTTTTTACTACTTTTGTCACGTTAAGCCTTTTTTTTGCTGCCTTTTTATTATGGCGAACAGAAAAACTTTTATCGATGAATAATGTGGGACTCTTTTTTAAAGAGCCTGGTATCGCATTTTTGAGTACCTTAAGCTTTGGGCATCAATTGGGATATAATAATATTCTTCCTCTTTATATCGTTTTGATGTTTTTTGCGCCTTTTATCCTTTATTTGAGTTGTAAACAGACAAAGTGGCTGCTTTTGGGTTCGTTTACGCTGTATCTTATCTGCGGATTTTATAAAATTGCTCCTCCTTCTTATCCTTTAGAAGGAAAGTGGTTTTTAAACCCTTTGTCTTGGCAATTCTTATTCGTCATAGGATTGACCAGTACTTTAGCGCTTAAACAAGGAAAAACAATCGCTTTTCAGTCTTTTTGGATTGTTTGTGCGGCAGCGTATCTCTTGTTGGCGCTGTTATGGGTTCGCTTAAACTGGTGGGGCATTTTGGGGTGGCTTGGCTGGTCTTCCCCGTTGGTGAACTTTAATAAAACCTTTTTAAGCTTGCCACGTTTACTCCATGTTCTTGCATTAGCCTTTCTCATTCTTTCTTTGCCACGCATCAATAAATGGTTTTATGTTTCTCAGAAACATCCTTTAGCAATTTTAGGAAAACATAGTTTACCGGTCTTTGTAACGGGAACCATTTTTGCGATGTTTGGACAAATTATAAAAACAGTGATGACAGAAACGGTTTTTTCCGATACCTTCTTAATAATAACGGGTATTGCTTTGCAATTTGGAGTCGCTTATTATTGTGAAAAACGGCAATCTTGGCAGTGGTCCTTTTCAAGGAAAATGATCCGTTTATAAAAAACATTCCTATAGTGTTTGTTGGGCACGTTAACCTTAGTATAAAAAGTGCGTTGCGCAAAAAAATTAAAAGAGGTAGCAGTTTAAAAAAAAAAAGCGTTCTATACAGCAACAAAAGAAACTTTTTAATACTCTGTTCGTTGAGGGGTATGATTTTGTGCTGATACTTGGAGTATAAAAGCGTGAGTGTACATAAACGTCCATATGATGAACCTATTATCATGATTGAGCATAATGCTTTTGAAAATGCTTTTAATCGTCTCTACGAAGAAACAATGGCGCTGATTGAAAAAACCGCAGCGTATATTGACTCAGAAGGGAAATTAGTGGCACGCTCTCTTTCGGCAGAGGTTTCTGCAGTCTATGCGAAAGAGGCTATGTATTTAAGTACACGACTTATGCAAATCGCTTCTCAACTCCTTCTTCTTCGCGCAGAGCGTGAAGGGGAAATGTCATCAGAACAAATAAAAAAAGAAATTGTAAAAGTGTCACTTCATACACCGACATTGGAACTTGAAACCCCTCATTGGCATGAATTGCCAGAAATTTTTCGCCAATTTGTTTCTCATTCATTGCGTTTAGAAGCGCGGATACAGTATATGCGTGCTGGGTGGGAAACTACGGACTCCTGTGCTCTAGAAGATGATAACCCTGTAGGAAAACAAATCGAATTGCTCAAAACAGCCTTTGCGCGTTCTTAGAGGTACTCCCCTTGTTTTGTGCGAAGGGGAAATATCATCAGAACAAATAAAAAAAGAAATTGTAAAAGTGTCACTTCATACACCGACATTGGAACTTGAACCCCCTCATTGGCATGAATTGCCAGAAACTTTCCGTCAATTTGTTCTCATTCATTACGTTTAGAAGCGTGCATTTTGTTTCATTTAGAGATGCTGCTGTAGTTTAAGCGCTTTGGTCAATAAGCGGCGGCTATATTTTGAACGATGATAATCCAGTGGGAAAATAAATCGAATTACTGAAAACAGCTTTTGGGCGTTCTGAGAAGAATAGCGCCTTGCTTCTTTCTTGCGATATTTAGAGCAGTATATCCATTTTTTACAACCAAAATTTCACAACTAAAACCAATCTAGAGTGCTTTTTTCTGCCTAATTTCTATTTGAGCGTAGGAAATATCTTGAGTTTATAGCTGAGAGAGGGATAGGTATTGATTTTGAATTATGGCATGGAATAGGGTATGGTTGGTCTTTGTGGGAAATCGACTTTGGTTGATTGCAGCTAGAACACTTTCTGTTGATCTATCGTGTGATTTTGTTTTGGCTCTGATAATGATTAGACGCTAGATAGAGCAGGGGCTTGTACATCAATTTATTTATGCTCTATAATTTATGCCTATAAAGTTGCTGTAAAATGTGTGTTAATGAGGATAATACACATTGTTGCAGTTTTGGGGCTTCTTTTGTTTTGAATGGAAGTTATTTCCCTCGCGTAAAATAAAATATCCAAAATCAAAGTGCCATATAATGAATGTCCCATGGGTTCCTTGCGCCCCCATGCAATGTCCCTCTCTATGCAATGTTCCTCTTTACGTAATGTCATTGTGGTGTGATGAGTATATTCAAAAACACCTCTCAGTTCTTATTCACATCCGTTGAGCCTCTCTCATTTTTACGCTTGCAAAGGAAAAAGCCGGCACTATCATCATCTTTGCCAGTCCCCAATGTTGCAACAGCCTTTGGCACTTGAGACAATTCATTAGAGGCATTTTTAGTCCTTTCTTGTACAGTTTCACTCTATACGGCAATCCCACGTTTCATATGTAAGCGAATGGTTTTGATTGATTCAAGATAAACAGATTTGTAATGAGAAAATCTTAGGATATTCTGGATTCTTATGCAACATACAAAATAATTAATTATCATTATAAATCAATGCGTTGATTTATAATGGTAGCGTCATGCTATAATGTAAAAAGTTTTCGCAAAGTGTGTACCATCCATTGCATAGCCTCTTTACACTTATGAATGTACAATCCAGCACTCTCTATTTGCTCGCTTGCGATGTTTAACCGTTATGGCATTAGTATGATATAGAAAGGGAATTTTTATGCTTTAGAGGGTGCTTGCTTGTAATGTGTGAATGGTTTTGATTGATTTCAGTTATGCTTCATAAAGTGTGTTCCATAAAGATGCTGTTCGTTGTGTGTTATAATTGTATAAATTTGGGGGGATGATTATCTTTTTACTGGTTTTGTCTTGGGTTGTTGTTTTCTTTGTGGTCTTGTCTTTATTCACAAGGGGGAAAAGTGTATAGACTGTAGTTTATGGCAGAGACGATTCGTATTATAGGCATTGATCCCGGATTACGGCGTACAGGGTGGGGCGTTATCGATGTTGTGGGTAATCGTCTTCAGTTTATTGCAGCAGGGACGGTTTCTTCTGATGTACAGTGTGAGCTGGCTTCCAGGCTATGTCAGATCCACAAAGGTCTTTCAGAGGTTGTGCATCAATTTATGCCCCATGAAGCTGCTGTAGAACATGTGTTTGTCAACAAAGATGCTACAGCAACTTTAAAACTTGGGCAAGCGCGTGCAATTGCATTGCTGGTTCCTGCGCAAGCAACTCTTCCTGTTTTTGAATATGCGCCCAACAAAGTGAAAAAATCGGTTATTGGTGTTGGACATGGGGCTAAAGAACAAATCCATATGATGGTCAAAGTTCTCCTCCCACGGGCTGAATTTGATAGCAGTGATGCAGCTGATGCTCTTGCTCTTGCTCTTTGTCATAGTATGCATCGTAAGAGTGTTGACCGATCTTATCAGGCAAGGATGGCGATATGATTGGGGTGAAAGCATGATTGGCAAATTAAAGGGCACCCTTGAACATATCTTTGATGATCATATCCTTCTTGATGTTCACGGTGTGGGGTATGTTGTTTTTGTGTCAAATCGTCTGCGTCCTTCTTTACCCTCGGTTGGGGAGGCGTTAAGCCTTTTTATTGAAACGCATGTTCGGGAAGATGCAATCCGCCTTTTTGGTTTTGCTACAAGAGCTGAACAGGAGTGGTTTTGTCTTCTACAAAATGTTCCTGGAGTAGGGGCAAAGGTTGCTTTGGCAATCTTGGGTACTTTATCGCCAGATGAACTTGCACAGGCTATTGCTTTAAATGATGTTGCGATGATTAGTCGAGCGCCAGGCGTTGGTAAAAAAGTCAGTGAAAGAATTGTGGGTGAACTGAAAAGTAAAACACTCCCCTTTGAACAAGTGGTCAAGACTGTTTCGGTGCCTCAGCGTGATATGATCAATCAACCTGCGCATGATGCGCTTTCCGCGTTGATGAAGCTAGGGTTTGAACGAGAACATGCATCCCGTGCTCTTGCTCTTGCGATGAATGCTCTTGAGGGGGAAACTGTTTCTTCTGCCCTGCTGATCCGCCATAGTCTCAAATTGCTTTCTTCTCCTACTTAAAATCAAGGTAACAATGCATAAAGATGAAGATAAACGCCTTCTGGGTTCCGCCCCCCTTCCTAACGATCCAGATCGTTCCTTGAGGCCACAAGTTCTCGATGACTTTATTGGTCAAGAAGCGGCACGGGCTAATTTAAAAATATTTATTGAAGCAGCAAAAACACGGCAAGAAGCGCTGGATCACGTTTTGTTTGTAGGACCACCGGGGTTAGGAAAAACAACGCTTTCACAGATTATGGCAAAAGAATTAGGCGTTAATTTTCGCTCTACTTCAGGGCCGGTCATCGCTAAAGCAGGGGATTTAGCCGCTCTCTTGACCAATCTTGAAGAACGTGATGTCTTGTTTATTGATGAAATTCATCGCTTAAATCCGGCGATTGAGGAAATTCTTTATCCAGCCATGGAAGATTATCAACTTGATTTGATCATTGGGGAGGGGCCGGCCGCACGCTCGGTGAAAATTGATCTGGCTAAATTTACTTTGGTAGCGGCAACCACACGTTTGGGGCTTTTGACCACGCCGCTGAGAGACCGTTTTGGCATCCCAATTCGTCTCAATTTTTATACTATAGAAGAATTGGAATATATTGTGCAGCGTAATGCACGACTTTTTGCCGTCAAGATCAGTGATGATGGTGCTCATGAAATTGCACGCCGAGCACGGGGGACCCCTCGTATTGCCGGACGGCTTTTACGGCGTGTTTGTGATTTTGCTTTGGTTAAACAAGCAAAACAAATTGACCAAAAAATCGCCGATGAAGCGCTTTCGCGCCTTGAGGTTGATCATCTTGGTCTTGATCCGCTTGATCGTCGCTACTTGCTCCTGATTGCGGAAACTTTTTTAGGGGGACCGGTGGGGATTGAAACAATTGCTGCTGCTTTATCAGAACCACGCGATGCCATTGAAGATATTGTTGAACCGTATTTGCTCCAACAAGGGTTTATTCATAGAACCGCTCGTGGACGCATTCTAACTGAAAAGGCTTGGAGCCATTTAGGGCTTTCTGCTCCAGCCTCTACAACGTCTATACAAAGGCGTTCTCAACTTTCTGATGCTCAAGAGAATTCATCATTTCAGACATCTTTATGGGATGGGGAAGATGATTAAGACATTCTCTTTATTAAAAGAAACTATGTGAATATTTTATAGCAAGGTCATAAAATACAAGAGACGTGCCTTCTTTTAGCATATTCTGGCTAAAAAGGTTTGGCACTATTAAAAATTTTTTGCTTTTCACAACTTCAACACAAAAATGTGTTCAATCTTTTGATTGATAGATAATTTGCTATATTAGATGATTTTATGGGATATGAAGTCGATGACAGAAATAACACCTTTTAAGAGCAATCATACAAACGCTTTTCATAATTTTCAGGTCCGCGTTTATGTTGCGGATACAGATTTTTCCGGTGTAGTTTATCATGCGCGTTATCTTGAGTTTTTTGAACGAGGACGTTCAGAGTTTTTACGGGATACCGGTTTTAATAATAAGATGTTAGCAGCAGGGGGTGAGGGGGAAAAACTGTTTTTTGTTGTTCGTCATATGGAAATTAATTTTTCAAGACCAGCTAAAATTGATCATCTTTTAGTCGTTAAAACACGTGTTACTCATATCCAAGGGGCCCGCTTTTTTATGGAGCAATCTATTTTGCATGAGATGACCACGTTGGTAACAGCCAAAGTTGAAATTGCTCTGATTAATGAGGAGGCAAAACCGCGACGTTTACCCAAAGAACTTTTTGCAAAAATGCTTGGTTAAAAGTGTTCTTCATTGAATTAGCAGTTTCAGGAAAGATCAGCAGATATAAAGTAATCTACAATCTAAGATTATACATATTTATCATAGCCTAAATGTTTTCCAACAAGGTTACACGATACAGCAAAAGAAAGCACCTCTGCTACAATAACTACAATAAATTGAAGATGATATCCCACAAAATTAAACATACCTCATCCATGTTATGATTCAAAATCAATGTCGCCTCATCCATTTTCTGCTATAAACTCAAGATATTTTTCTTTCTTTTGAAGAAAGGTTTTTTGGTATCAGAAAGCAGCGAAAAAGTACAAAATATAAAAAAATAAAAATGGATTAAGATTTATTTTTATAAAAATGCACATACCCAGCACAATATTGCAATAAAGTGATAATAAGCTATTAGGTCGAAAATTGTCTCAAAACACCTAAAGGGTGTTTTTAAGCAATTTGATTTGTTTTTTTACTGGATTATCATTTGGCATCACAAAAGCGCGTGTTTCATCCATTTCTATCCATCATGCATGACTTTATGTGCTATAATGCGCGATTTATGTGCGCTTCTAAACGTAGTGAATGAGTGAGAGATCAATGTATGCAAAGCAGAAATGCATTCTTGCATTTAAAGTTTCAAAAGCATATTATTCTATATAATATATTGACTTAGAAAGATAAATTATCACTTCTTACGGGCACAAACCCTAATAGAGGAATAGAATAAAATACTTTCATTTCAAATCTGTTCATGTTGAAACAATTAAAATCATTTGCTTACACATCATAAGAGAGCAATATAAATTATTGAAAAAAATTGTAAAAATGTTCCTTATGGATCATTCTCAATGCAATAACGATCAAATATCGCAAGTGAGCAAAGAGAGCGAAGAAGCCGGTTTTCATAAAGTAAAGATGTGAAAAGGCTTTTTTCATATCACAGAAGCTTGTACGTTACACCATGATGCCAGAGAGATGATAGGGATTGAAAGGGGTAAATTCACAACACAATGAGATTACATGAGACTTACACTAGATTATATAGGGCTTATAATAGGGGTGTATGGGTGAGGCACATTGTTGTGAGGCATTTTATGGTGGTTTATTGTCGTTTTTTGTGTCCGATGGTGTACCCCGTATTCAATTCGATGGAAAATGAGAGAAATAATAGCCTGAGGCAAAGCGTCATCTTTTATGATGATAACATATTTATTTACAATGATAATTCATTGCGTTGTCACTTTCAGATAATTCTGAAACTTGTAAAATTTTTTCTTTTCAAGCTCTATTGCCGCGAATTAATAAAAAACATTTTCTTACATGTCACAAGCGGAGTTGGTGAGTGGATACAAAAACACTTAAGAAAGGAATAAAATACCTCTTACGAATCTTTTCAAGTGCTAAGACTTATTGCAGCATTTTAAGCTAGAAACGCGTATGATGATTTAGCGTTCTTTTTATAAACGTAAAGATGGTGGTGCATAATAGATTTAATATTATGCATTTTTATATCTTTTATTTTTATAGTATTTATGGATAAGTCCTTATCGTTATATTTTTCATAAATGCTGTTGTGAAATGAGGGGGGCGTGCATTGAGGGATGTCTCTCGTCATCACTTTTTAAGGAAATTTAAGAAACAAGTCTTGTTTTAGCGCATGGATTTATGTGAAACTAGAGTCTTTACTTAAATTTAGAAACTATAAAATAATCTGTTTTATAAAATTAAAAAAAATGCATCTTTCATTTAGAGGGACAAAAATTATGCCGCATGTAGAACTAACGAATCCAGAAACAATTGGAATGTTGCATTTGTTTATGCAAGCGAGTTGGATCGTGAAAGGTGTTATGATTGGGTTGCTGCTCGCTTCTATCTGGAGTTGGGCAATTATTTTTGATAAAATTTTTACGTATCGGAGAATACGGCGTGAAATAAAGCAGTTTGAACGCACATTTTGGTCTGGCAAAGCGCTAGAAGATCTTTATGCATCATGCAAAAGTCAACGTACCAATAGTATATCCGCAGTTTTTATAGCAGCAATGGTTGAATGGAAAAAATCTCTTGAAAAAGGGACCCATACATCGAAAAGTTTGCAGAGCAGAATTGATAAGGCTATGGATTTGACGCTGGGACGTGAAAGTGAAAAAATAGAATCAAAATTAAGTTTTCTTGCGACACTGGGATCTGCGGGACCTTTTATCGGACTTTTTGGAACAGTTATTGGTATTATGGAGTCTTTTCTTTCTATTTCAGCTTCTCAAAATACATCACTTGCCATTGTCGCGCCAGGGATTGCAGAAGCGCTTTTGGCAACCGCTATTGGTTTGTTTGCAGCAATTCCAGCTGTTATTGCTTATAACAAGTTGACTCATGAAAGTGCGCGCATCATTGCACAAATAGAAAATTTTGCCGATGAATTTTCAACAATTGTATCGCGGCGTATTGATGAAACACGCACAGCACCTTCCTCTTTATAAAAAGGATCTTATCCCATGGGCGTTTCTGTTGCTTCTTCTTCTTCTCGCAAAAATACACGTAGGCGGCATCATTCACGAAGCCAACTGATGAGTGAGATCAATGTCACTCCTTTTGTGGATGTCATGCTGGTCTTGTTGATTATTTTTATGGTCTCTGCTCCCCTTTTAGTGAACGGTGTTCCTCTAGATTTGCCTCGTAGTCAAGCGGGTCCCGTACGAGCTCAAAAAACACCCCTTACGGTTTCACTTGACGCGCAAGGGCGCTTTGCCATTAATCAAGATTATTATGAAACGTCACAGGCACTGATTGCACACCTGAAAACTCTTCTGGAAGCAGATGCTACACAAAAAGATCAACGGGTTTTTGTGCGGGTTGCCAAAACTGTTGAATATCAACAAGTATTAAAACTGCTGGCGGATATTCAAAAAGCGGGGTTTTCTCAAGTTGCGTTAGCAAGTTTAGCACAATAAATAATAAGTAATAAAATTGTGCATAACCGGTTGTTTTTAAGATGTTTTTAAAAGAGCATAGAGTGATTAAAAATGAAAAAATGTAAGGCATAAGTAAGGCATAAAGAATGAACAAAGACTCTTATCATAGTATGAAACGAGGCTTGGCTTTATCCCTTGTGGTCCATGTCATTTTTCTCAGTTGGGGAGCTATTCAGTTTACAAGCTCTGTCTCTTTACCACAACCATTGGAAGCAATTCCCATCACTCTTGCTCCTTTAGTGGGCGAGTTTTCTTCTCAACAAGGAGCCGTGAAGGCTCCTATCCGTGCAATCCCTGCCATAAAACCAACTATGCAACCACAAGAGAAAGAAGATGCACGCCATATTGGAGAGGGACAAATAGATAGTCTGGCACCGTTTCAACCAAAGGAAAAGCTGCGTCCCGTTGAAACAGCATCGCCACCATCAAGCGAGAACACATCAGAAACATTTGCACCCGAACTTACAAAACCAGAATTATTAGAAGCAAAAACAGAGGATGCACCCAAGGTTGTGCCTGAGACGCCTTTGAGAGCGCCGGAGGATGCGCCTAAGGTTGCGCCTGAGATGCCTTTGGAGGCACCGGAGGATGCGCCCAAGGTTGTGCCTGAGATGCCTTTGGAGGCACCGGAGGATGCACCCAAGGTTGCACCTGAGATGCCTTTGGAGGCACCGGAGGATGCACCCAAGGTTGCGCCTGAGATGCCTTTAGAGGCACCGGAGGATGCCTCTAAGGTTGCGCTCAAGCCTGCGCACAAAAATGAAGAAATGATATCGCCAAAAGAATTGGCTCCAACGGTCCCAAAAGTACCAGCAGAGCAGATTGTTCATCAAGCGCCCAAAATTGTACTTCCAGAAAAATCTCTTCTTCCACAGTTTAAACCAAAGTTTGACGGAGAATTTCCAAAGAAGAATGAGGCTGCACTGAATCAAAAGACGCCAAAGCTTAACAAGAAAAACCAAGAGAAACAGACCATTGAAGATATTTTAGCTCTGGAGGAAAATAATTTGCTCAATCGTGCGCGGTCACAAGGAGGGGGAGCAAAACGTTCTCATATACCAGAAGCTTTGGGTGCAAGAAAAAATATTAATGATACCACAAAAATGGCACAAACATTGGTCAATATTGCGGGGGGATGTATTCAACAGAAGCTTAAACTTGTGGCGCTTGGCGGCGATTTAAAAAATCGTCCGGTCGTGCGGTTGCGATTTTACTTAGACCGTGAAGGGATGGTTGTGGGCGACCCTATCATTGATCCCGTAAGCGGCCTTGAGAGTCAACAAGCTATTATGATAAGGCAGGTGTATGCTGCTGTCTTTTCATGCCAACCTTATGCAGATCTCCCACGTGATCAATATGATCTATGGGGGCAAGGTTTTGACTTTAATGTTGATCCCCTCCAAGAAATAAGATGATAAACGAGAAAAAAGCGCTTAACGAAAGGACACATTCCATGATGACTATAACGAGACATAAAGTTTTTGCTTGGTTTATTGTCACTTGTGGGTTGTGGCTTTCAAATATTTCATCGGGTTATGCGCAATTGAAAGGAACTATTTCGAGCGCTGATTTTAATCCCATTCCCATTGCAATTACAGACTTTATTTCCAATGATTCGATTGGGTTAAAAATATCTGCTGTGGTGACAGCCGATCTTGAACGGTCGGGGCTTTTTTTACCGCTTGATAAAGCAAATTTTTTTGAAAACATTTCTAATCCTAATAAACAACCGCATTTTACTTCTTGGCAGAAAATAAAAGCGCAAGGTTTAGTTACTGGGCAAGTCATGAGAGAAATCGATGGACGTTTGAGGGTCGATTTTCGTTTATGGGATGTGTTTGGACAAAGACAATTGAAAGGACGGCGTTTTTATACCGCGACAGAACGTTGGCGGCGTGTGGCACATATGATCGCAGATGAGATCTATAGTGAAATGACAGGAGAAAGTGGTTATTTTGATACACGAATTGTTTTTATCGATGAAACAGGCCCCCAAAATGAACGCATTAAACGCTTAGCAATGATGGATCAAGATGGCGCAAATTTGATTTATATGTCTGATGGAAGTGAATTGGTGCTTACACCGCGTTTTTCCCCAAAAAGACAAGAAATGACCTATATGGCTTATGAGGACAATCAAGTACCTCATGTTTATCTCCAACAAATTGAAATGGGGCAAAGAGAGTTGATCGGAACGTTTAATAACATGACAATTGCTCCACGTTTTTCTCCTGATGGACAAAAAGTTATCATGAGTTTGTTACAAAATGATGGGAGTGCCAATCTTTACACTATGGATTTACGAACCCGTACGATGACGCGACTTACAACAACTTCTGCTATTGATACTTCTGCTTCTTATTCACCGGATGGAAAACAAATTGTCTTTTCTTCAGATCGTAGTGGAAAGCCGCAAATCTATAAAATGAATGCGGATGGGAGTGATATTCAACGTATTTCTTCAAACGATGGGAGTTATTCAACACCTATTTGGTCTCCACGGGGTGACTATATCGCCTTTACAAAACAATTAAGCGGACAATTTTCTATCGGTGTTATGCGCCCTGATGGACAAGGAGAACGAATTTTAACCACAGGGTTTCACAATGAAGGACCAACGTGGGCCCCCAATGGTCGTGTACTGATGTTCTTTCGCAAAAATCCCGGTATGGGACCAAAAATTTATACGATTGATATTACGGGACGCAATGAACGACAACTCCCTACCCCCAATGATGCTTCAGATCCAGCATGGTCGCCTTTGCTCAATGTACAGTAAAACAAAATGCTTAAAAACAGAATATAGAAGGAATACAGTCTCAAGTTTACACAATCTCAATAGTTTTTAAATTATTTAAAAGAAGGAATTGATTATAATGGGCATGGGGAGTTATGTAGATTTCATCTATCATCTATGGTTGTTGATCGATAATGGAATTTCCTTGGGGGAAAATGCTTAAAAAAATTCAAAACAAGACCTTGAAAAATAGAGTCGAAAATTCTGAGGTCTCTAGAGTTCAACTTTTTATTCAAAGTGTCGCTATATTTTTTTAAACTTCCTCTTCGATTTTGTTTGTGAAGAGTCCGGACTCTTGTCAGGGGGGGCTGTTGCTCTCTGATGTGTTTTATTCAAGTACGCGGTTGTTTTAGGTCTGAATATTGATTGATCGGTAAGAGCAAAAGGACAGATTTTTAAGATAAATGACGTTATTTTAGAAATATACGATGCCATAAAGTTAATGCCATAAAGTCAAAAATTTATCTGCAACGGATTAGAGAGATGTACCGGCTTTTTGTACAATACTTTGCTAAAAAATCAGCTCTGGCTTTCCATTTGCTTATTTTTATTCTGTGATGTTGTAAAAACACTGCCCTTTGAGGTGTGGGGATATAGGGCGTATAAACCTCCTTGATATATTCTAAGTGTTTTTTAAGTGCGTAGCGAATATTTAGGGGAATGCATGTTTGTTGAGCCTTAAGTTTCAAGTGAATTTCATGAGTGATTCGTCATAGGAATACGTCAAGAAAACCCCAATTGTTTAGAGGCTAGATCATTTCATTACTTGAGGGTGGGGAGAGGAGGTTAATCTTAAAGAACAAAAAGATCAAATAGAGAGGAATATAGGGATAATCTTTGGGGCATGTAAGAAAGGCGTAAGGCTACAGAGTTTTGTATGCTTTCTTTTTGGGATTATGTTTTCTGCGATTGATTGTGGTTTTTTGTTGCATCAATGGCTTACCCCGCTATTGATGCGGGGCTTTTATATGTGCGGATAAAGAGGAGGGGTGACAGATGCTTTTGAAGCCCTCATGAATGAAGAGAGGGCTTATGCAAATGATGGGAATTATACAGACAATTTTGCCAAAATCTTATCACTGACATCAAAATTTGCATAAACATTTTGCACATCATCATCTTCTTCTAATGTTGAAATTAGTCGTAAAACGGACAAAGCTTTTTCTTCATCTATTGGTGCAAGGGTGGTGGCTTTCCAAATCGTTTTAATCGATTCTGCTTCACCAAGTTTTGCTTCAAGTGTTTTGGAAACTTCACCAATATCTTCAAATGCGCAGGTAATATGATGTCCGGTTTCTTCTGATTGCACATCTTCGGCACCGGCTTCAATTGCTGCATCCATGATGTTATCGGCTGTTCCTGCTTCTGGCTTATAGATTATTTCACCAATCCGATTAAACATGAAACTGACCGATCCTGTTTCCCCTAAGGCTCCTCCTGATTTTGTGAAGGCGGCGCGCACATTTGAAGCGGTGCGGTTGCGGTTATCAGTTAACGCTTCAACAATGACGGCAACGCCGCCTGGTCCATAGCCCTCATAGCGTACTTCATCATAATTTTCTACATCGGCGCCTGACGCTTTTTTAATCGCGCGTTCAATATTATCTTTCGGCATCGATTGTGCTTTGGCATTTTGAACAGCCAGCCTTAAACGTGGATTCATGGCTGGATCAGGAGCACCTTGTTTTGCTGCTACGGTAATTTCGCGCGCAAGCTTAGAAAATATTTTCGAGCGCATTGCATCTTGACGCCCTTTACGGTGCATAATATTTTTAAATTGTGAATGGCCTGCCATAGTTTTCCTTCCTATTTGAGGGCTTTTTTGCCAGTTGGATACTCTTTAGAATTTAAGGCGATAAAGCATGCATCCCACCAGAATAAATGTGCCACAGCATGAGGTGAAATAATCGAATAAACCCTTTATAAGAAAATTCATCTTAAAGGTAAAGACACCTTAGTTGAGGATCATTACAAGAGAGATCTCTTGTCGTTAAGCAAAAATAACGCTATAACAGAATGTAATCTCATAGCAAAATGGTTTATTCCATGCCGCGCTTTGTTTTAGGAGTGGTTGGAGAGACCTAAACATATAAAAAAGTTCCA
This sequence comes from Bartonella sp. AP88XZML, assembly GCF_042195565.1. Taxonomy (NCBI): domain Bacteria; kingdom Pseudomonadati; phylum Pseudomonadota; class Alphaproteobacteria; order Hyphomicrobiales; family Bartonellaceae; genus Bartonella; species Bartonella sp. AP88XZML. Next base: position 456,309 of record NZ_JBHIOQ010000040.1, read on the forward strand.
GTGCTCTTGAGTGGGCGGTAACCTGCCTCATAGAAGAGGCGCAGAAGAGGATTTATAAAAATGGCAACGCAACTTTTGATGCCCAAAGCAACAGCTGTTTGGTTGGTTGATAATACAGCTCTTTCTTTTGATCAGATTGCAGAATTTTGTAAATTGCATGTCTTGGAAGTAAAAGCTATTGCCGATGGTGATGCGGCTTATGGTATTAAAGGTTTAGATCCGATTAGTTCTGGGCAATTGACGCGCAGTGAAATTGCACGGGTGGAGGCTGATCAAAACGCACGATTGAAAATTTCTCAATCTAGGGTGCATATTCCTGAAAAAAAACGTAAAGGGGCGCGCTATATCCCTCTTTCTCGACGCCAAGATCGTCCCAATGGTATCCTATGGTTGGTTACAAACCATCCCGAGTTGAAAGATGCACAAATTGCACGGTTGATTGGGACAACAAAAGCGACAATTGAACAAATCCGCCTTAGAACCCATTGGAATAGTGCAAATTTGGTTCCTCTTGATCCTGTAGGACTTGGTTTGTGTTCGCAAATCGATTTAGATTTTGAGCTCCAGCGTGCGGCGAAAAATCGTCCTGTTGCAGCAGAAGAAGATAGGTCGTTGCTTCCCGCTTCTGTGACGGAAAACGCTGCTCTAGAGGAAAATGAGAGTGAAGACAATCTGCATAAGACTTTTGACGCTGATAAAGTTTTTGCAAAGCTGAACGCGCTGCAAAAAAATAGTCAAAATCAAGATGATGCATAAAAAGCCATGACGCATAAGGGAAACATTTCTTATGGAAATGTTAGAGGAATGGCTGAAGAGAAGAAAAATTGGCAGAGACTTAAAAGTAAAAATAAGGACGAAAAAAACAGAAAAAATTTCGTCTTCATTAGGAATTAACGGTTATTCTTAAAAATATTTTTAAGAATTGACCCTTCTTTACGAAATTCAAGGAGAAACAGATTATGCGCTCTACCAAAAAAACCATCTCTCATTCCTTAGCTATCCTCTTTCTTTTCTCACTATGCCTGGGTGGGTGTGGCAAAAAAAATGTTGGTACACTTAACGGTATGAATGGCGCTTATATGAATGATGCTGGTTTGAATCAGGTGTCACCAGGCTCAGGACAAGAATTTACGGTTAATGTGGGTGATCGCGTGTTTTTTAGTCTCGATTCTTCTTCACTTGATGCTGATGCTGAACGTATTTTAATGCGCCAAGCAGAATGGTTGCTTCATTATCCTTATTATTCTATTATGATCGAAGGTCATGCTGATGAGAGGGGAACACGTGAATATAACTTGGCACTTGGACAGCGCCGTGCTGTTGCTGTGCGAAACTATTTGGTGTCTCTTGGTGTGTCCGCACAACGGATTCAAACAATTTCTTACGGAAAAGAAAGACCTGTAGCAGTATGTGATGATATTTCCTGTTGGAATCAAAATCGACGTGCTGTGACAACGTTGAGTGACATGAATAGTCATTAAAAAGAAGATTGTTTGTTTCAACTATTCAATAAGCTCTTAAGGGGAAAAAAGAATGTATCGTAAAATCAATTGGAAAACACTCTTTTATATGGGGGTTTTCATAGCTTGTTCTACTTCACTTGTTCAAAGTGCGGCACGAAAGGCTTCCGAATATCCTGCACATGATACGGATAAAGTTGATGCAGTTGATAAGGCAACTGATGACGTGAAGAAAGTACCTGAAGCAGCCGATAAAGCAGCATCTGATGCAGCGGAAAAAGCCACTGACGCTGTTAATAAGGCTGTCGATGCTATGAAGAAAGCACCTGAAGCAGCCGATAAAGCAGCATCTGATGCAGCGGAAAAAGCCACTGACGCTGTTAATAAGGCTGTCGATGCTGTGAAGGAGGCACCTGAAGCAGCTGATAAAGCAGCATCTAGCGCGGTGGAAAAAGCCACTGACGCTGTTAATAAGGCTGTCGATGCTGTGAAGAAAGCACCTGAAGCAGCTGATAAAGCAGCATCTAGCGCGGTGGAAAAAGCCACTGACGCTGTTAATAAGGCTGTCGATGCAGTGAAAGAAGCACCTGAAGCAGCTGATAAAGCAGCATCTAGCGCGGCGAAAAAAGCCACTGACGCTGTTAATAAGGCTGTCGATGCTATGAAGAAAGCACCTGAAGCAGCCGATAAAGCAGCATCTGATGCAGCGGAAAAAGCCACTGACGCTGTTAATAAGGCTACTGATGACGTGAAGAAAGTACCTGATGCAGCCGATAAAGCAGCATCTGATGCAGCGGAAAAAGCCACTGACGCTGTTAATAAGGCTGTCGATGCTATGAAGAAAGCACCTGAAGCAGCCGATAAAGCAGCATCTGATGCAGCGGAAAAAGCCACTGACGCTGTTAATAAGGCTGTCGATGCTATGAAGAAAGCACCTGAAGCAGCCGATAAAGCAGCATCTAGCGCGGTGGAAAAAGCTACTAGTGTTGCGGAGCACCAAGGGATTATTTTAGAGAATCAACAGGCTTTATTTAAAGATTATGATTTAGATAAGCTTTTGCATAAGATACGAATGGTGCTTGAGCATAACAGTCTAAAAAATGTTAACAAGCAGTTTCACGAGCTTTTTGATACAGAAGCCTCTTCTGTTTATTCTTGTTCTTTTGAAAAGTCTGCTGTAGATGAAAAATCTCAGACTGTAAAAGAAGAGATGGAGCAGGACCATAGTACAGGTGATCAGACAAAGGTTGCTGCTGTGGAAGCTAAGGTGGAGAGCCATGACCATGAAAACAGTCAACCTTTTAACAAAGCGTATGAAGTAGGTGCTCCAATTGAAGCACATCAGAGTGACAATCTTTCTTCTTCTAAAGCTTTGTATAAGGAAGGGTATGATTTTATTCGTTCTGCCAACTATGTTGATGCTGAAAAAAGCTTTTGCGCTTTTCAAAATCGTTACAAAAAAGATTCTTTGAGTGATGACGCTTTATTTTGGTTGGCCGAATCTTTGTTGGGGCAAAAACGCTATCATGAAGCAGCACAAGTTTATCTTACCGCATGGTATGCAGATAAAAAGAAGCTCTATACCTCCGAGATTTTGCTGAAATTAGCAAGAAGTATGATCGCTCTTGAGCCAAATAAAGACGATTGTGCTCATTTTGTGAAAAAATCAAAACGTCAACAAACATTAGCATCTGTTTTTTGTAAACCTGCAAAATAAACAGCGAGGTCGTTTTTGGTGTGCGTTAGACTGGCAAGAAATCTCTTTAAAACATCGGATTTTATTCAATGTCAGAAGTTGATTCTTGCCGTCTCAGGGGGAAGTGATTCTTTGGCTTTGATGTTTTTGGTCAAAGAGCATTTGGAAACTCTCGCATTTCCTCCAGAAATGATTGTTGTCACGGTTGATCATCAATTGCGTAAAGAATCGATGCGTGAGGCAGAAACTGTTGCGAAAATTTGTCGTGTCCATGATATTCAACATATCACTGTGCGATGGGAAGGCGAAAAGCCAAAGACGCATATTGCTTCCAGCGCGCGTGTTGCACGCTATGATCTCTTGGTTAAAGAAGCACAAAAACAAGGCGCATCACTTATTATGACGGGGCATACACTCAATGATCAGGTTGAAACTTATCAAATGCGGTATCAACGTCTCCAAAAGAATAGAGGTGCTTTATATAGTGAAGCTGTTGCCATGCGTGATGGAGTTTCTGCGGGCGGTTTTGCTGGTATTTTGCGCGGTGAAGCTGTTGCTATGCGTGATGAGGATCATACCAGAAAAACAAGAAAAAATATTTCCGAAAAAAACTATGGTCCCCTCTATGAACGTGGTTTATCTTGTATTCCGCGTGAGGCGTTGTTGCATAGAAAAGTGCGTTTGATTCGGCCACTCCTTGGTGTAAAACGCCAAACATTACGGAATTATTTACGCTTACAAGGACAAACATGGATTGATGATCCAACCAATGAAGATCGCAATTTTGAACGTGTGCGCGTGCGTCAATCTCTTTCTCCACAAAAATTGGCTTATATTGCTCAAAAAATAAATGAAGCCGCATTGCAGCGTCGTCAACAAGCAAAAAATATTGCTGATTTGATCTTAGCGCTGGATATTACTGTCCAACATGGGCGTTGTTTCATAGCAAAGCCTGCGCTATTTTTACAGAAACATTCCAGTTTTCCTTTCGTGGTGGGGCTCTTTGCTGTGCTGATGGGAGGGGGATTTTATTTACTCCCCAATCAGAAATTAAGCATACTTGTTCAAAAACTCTGTCTCGATTCTCCAGAAAAGAAGCGTTTTACTTATGCGGGCTCTGTTATTGAATATAACAAGCAGGGAATTTCTTTGTGGCGTGAAGGGCGAAATATGAAAGAGGCTATCGTTGAGCCAGATAAAACTTTTATATGGGATAGGCGCTATCATATCACAAATCATGGATATGAGGCTATAAAGGTTGGAGCCGCAAATTTAGAACAGCTGAAATTTTTATTAAAAAATAGCGATTTTGAGCTTGAAAAGCCTCATTTTCCCTCTTTACAATCGCTGCTGATGATTTCAAATCATAAAGGGTATGATATTCCAGAGTTGATTTCTCAAGCAGTTGTTCATAAACATGTTATCGTCAAGCGGATTATGGCACCTTTCGATTGGCTTTCCTCACGAGAAGATGCTGCCTTGGTGAATGTTGTGGAACCTTTTTTTAATATTGAGGTGAAAAGATAAAGGAAAATTACTTTAAAAGAAAATAAACAGCTTCTCATCCCTTGGCAAGGGGCTGACAAGGTTATATGTTAAGGGGAACTGTTTGAAATCTATATTTGATTAAGTGGGCTGAATATGAATTCCAATTACCGCTCTCTCCTTATTTGGGGAGTTATTGCCTTGATTTTGATTGTGTCGTTTTCTCTCTTTAATGGAGATAGCCAACGTTCTGGTGGTGGAGAAGTCTCCTATTCTGAATTTTTGCAAAAAGTTGAGAATAATGAGTTGAAATCTGTGACCATTCAAGGTCAAAAATTAACAGGAAAAACCATTGAACATAGAGCTATTTCAACCTATGCTCCTCGCGATCCAGGTTTGATACAAAAATTGGAAAGCAAAAACGTTAATGTTAAAGCTATTCCTGAAAGCTCTGGAAATAGCATTTTCCTCAATCTCCTCTTTTCCTTATTGCCTGTTATTATTATCGTGGGGGCGTGGGTCTTTTTTATGCGGCAAATGCAAAATGGGTCACGTGGTGCAATGGGATTTGGGAAATCGAAAGCAAGATTGCTTAATGAAGCGCAAGGGCGTATTACCTTTAAAGATGTTGCTGGCGTTGAAGAAGCAAAGCAAGATCTTCAAGAAATTGTTGAATTTTTACGCGAACCACAAAAATTTCAACGCTTAGGGGGGCGTATCCCACGCGGTGTTTTGCTTGTTGGTCCTCCAGGAACCGGTAAAACTTTGCTAGCACGCTCTGTGGCCGGTGAAGCCAATGTGCCATTCTTTACCATTTCAGGGTCTGATTTTGTTGAAATGTTTGTTGGTGTTGGGGCAAGCCGTGTGCGCGATATGTTCGAACAGGCTAAAAAAAATGCACCTTGTATTATCTTTATTGATGAAATCGATGCTGTTGGGCGCCATCGGGGGGCTGGTCTTGGCGGTGGAAACGATGAACGTGAACAGACCTTAAACCAGTTGCTTGTCGAAATGGATGGGTTTGAGCCCAATGAAAGTATTATTCTTATTGCCGCAACAAACCGTCCCGATGTGCTTGATCCTGCTTTATTGAGACCAGGGCGTTTTGATCGGCAAGTTGTTGTGCCAAACCCTGATGTTTCTGGGCGTGAACAAATCTTGAAAGTGCATGTGCGCAATGTGCCTTTAGCGCCTAACGTTGATTTGAAAATTTTGGCAAGGGGAACACCAGGATTTTCAGGTGCGGACCTGATGAATCTGGTCAATGAAGCTGCTCTTATGGCTGCAAGCCGTAATAAAAGAGTTGTCACGATGCAAGAATTTGAAGATGCCAAAGATAAGGTGATGATGGGGGCTGAACGTCGTTCAACCGCTATGACACAAGAGGAAAAAGAACTCACTGCTTATCATGAAGCAGGACATGCTATTGTGGCTCTTAATGTGCCGGTTGCTGATCCTGTCCACAAAGCAACAATCGTTCCAAGGGGAAGAGCATTGGGAATGGTGATGCAATTGCCTGAAGGCGATCGCTATTCTATGAGTTATCGCTGGATGATTTCTCGTCTGGCCATTATGATGGGTGGACGTGTGGCTGAAGAATTAAAGTTTGGAAAGGAAAATATCACCTCCGGTGCTTCTTCTGATATTGAGCAAGCGACGAAATTAGCACGCGCGATGATCACACGGTGGGGATTTTCTGATCTGCTTGGAAATGTAGCTTATGGCGATAACCAAGATGAAGTCTTTTTGGGTCATTCTGTTGCGCGAACACAAAATGTTTCTGAAGAAACAGCGCGCATGATTGATATGGAAGTGCGTAAGCTTATTGATGATGCCTATAAAAATGCGACAAACATTTTGAAAACAAAAAGAAAAGAATGGTTTGCTTTGGCACAAGGTTTGTTGGAATATGAGACTTTAACGGGAGCTGAAATTAACGAAGTTATTGCAGGAAAGCTTCCTTCACGCACACAGAAAGATGAGGGTGCTGCGCCCCGGGGGTCTTCTGTTCCAAAAACTGGAACGGTCAGAGCAGAGATAACAGTGGTAGATGAAAAAGATGCTGAAGCAGCCCCTAAAACAGTGCCTCATAAAGAAGAGACCGATAAAGGCAAGGCAGGTAAAGCAGAGGTAGCTGTTGGGAAAAAAACAGCAAAATCCGGTAATGTTGAGCCTAAGGAGGCTCAGTCTAAAGAAGTGCAATCGGATGAGACTGAGAAAAAAGCGCAAAGCACAAAAGGTACCACAAAATCAGTCAACCGCTCTAAAAGTAATGCTGAAAAGAAGTCCAATACTGCGGGACATGATAAAGAAAAATAAGAACTGTTTAATATCGCTTGAGTGACGATGTTTTAGGAAAACTTCTAAATTCTTTGAGAAAGGCGCAAGTTTTGTTTGCGCCTTTCTTGTAATATTTGCAAAATATGGAAGCAAAAAATTAAGCAAAGCTGTTGTATGATAACAGTTTTAGCAGGCTACAAGGCGAGGTGGACTGTTGCTTTTCTAATGTGGTAGGGGTTGTAAGGTTAGGCGATAGATTTCCTTGCTGATTTGGTAGGGTATGAGGTTTGGTGCTGGGTTTCTTTACGGATTTAGCAAGTGTGTGAGATTATCCGTTGGTTGTGTTAAAGGGATGTATAGAGCATTTTGAGGAGATAATATTGCTTTTATGTGTAAGGGTGTAAACATAATTGCTTGAGAGTGTTTTAGATGTGTAGATGGTGAATAGGGGGCTTGATTTTCTAAATGCATGAAGGTTTAAGATCAATGATCTGATTTTATACGGGGAGAGGAGGACTATTGTACCAAGGGGGCTTGTTAGGGTTTTAAGGAAAAGCCAAGGGAAGAATTATATATTAAAGGAAAGAGGCATGGTGCAAAAATATTTTGGTACAGATGGAATTCGGGGGAAAGCCAATTCATTTCCTATGACACCCGATTTTGCCATGAAGGTGGGGATGGCGGTAGGGGTTTTATTTCGCTCACAACATCAATCTCATCGTGTGGTGATTGGCAAGGATACACGATTATCTGGCTATATGTTGGAAAACGCTTTGGTTTCAGGATTGACTGCTGCGGGGATGGAAGCTTTTTTATTGGGTCCAGTGCCAACACCTGCTGTTGCAATGCTTTGCCGCTCTTTGCGCGCAGATCTTGGGGTGATGATTTCTGCTTCTCATAATCCGTTCTATGATAATGGAATTAAACTTTTTGGTCCTGATGGTTTTAAACTTTCAGATGATATGGAAGCGAAAATTGAACAATTGATCGATACAGATCTTTCAAAGTCTTTAGCAAGTTCTGCCGAAATTGGTTATGCAAAACGGGTTGAGGGAGATATTTATCGTTATATTGAATATGCCAAACGAACTTTGCCGCGTGATGTTCGCTTAGATACTGTGCGTATTGTTGTGGATTGTGCCAATGGGGCTGCTTATAAAGCGGCTCCCCGTGCTTTATGGGAATTGGGGGCTGAGGTTTTTGCTATTCATGATGAGCCCAATGGGACCAATATTAATCAAAAATGTGGATCAACCGATTTAAGCTCTTTAAAACGAAAAGTGCATGAAGTGCGTGCTGATGTGGGGATTGCTCTTGATGGAGATGGAGATCGTGTTCTCATTGTTGATGAAAAAGCACAAACGGTTGATGGAGATCAGTTGATTGCTGTAATTGCTGAAAATTGGCATAAAATGGGACGATTACGGTGCAATGGTGTTGTCACAACGATTATGTCAAATCTTGGACTAGAGCGTTTCTTGAATAGCAAAGGATTGCACCTTGTAAGGACAAAAGTTGGAGATCGTTATGTTGTCGATGCCATGCGCCAAAAGGGATATAATGTTGGTGGTGAGTCTTCTGGGCATATTGTGCTTAGTGATTTTGGTACAACGGGTGATGGCTTGGTGGCTGCATTGCAGGTTTTAGCCTGTATGAAGGAAAGCCAAAGTCCTATGAGCCAATTGTGTAAACGGTTTGAACCTGTACCGCAAATTTTAAAAAATGTAACGATTAAAAATAAAAATGTCCTGAAAAAAAATCCCGTCAAAACGGCTATTAATCAAGCAGAGAAGCGGTTGGGAAAAGAGGCACGGCTGGTGATCCGCGCTTCTGGAACGGAACCGGTTATCCGCCTTATGGTTGAAGGCGATGCACGAGAAGTATTGGACACTGTTGTGACAGAGTTGATGGATGTTATTATTCATCATGATGTACGCATGGGTACTGCACTTGAGGAATCTTGAATTTTTTGAGAAAATTATCAGATCATCTTTTGATAAAGATATTATTATAATGTGGGATTTTGGCAATTACAAAAGGTATGATTATTAACTCAGTGATGTAATAACGGTAATGGATACTCTATCTACGAACAAATTAAATAAAAAAGGGAAAAGTCCAATTCTAATAAATACAATGCGTATAGATTTCTCTATATTTCGTAAGATATGAAAAATATGCCTTTTTTTGATTTTCCTTTTTCTTTTACTTATTCGTAAACCGGTTATTAGTTTAACAGAGTTTGTAGGGGGGAGAGTTTATTAGTATTATTCATTCTTTTTACTGGATATCCAGCGGGTGCAGCGTCCCATGAACATCAAACAGCAATGGTCATTGTGGTTATATCATCTTGATGTTTCTAAGTGCCGCTGCCAATTGGAGATATGATACGCTCCTATTACGTTTAGCTCCTCCTAATTATGAACTTATACTTTTCCAATAATTAGTAGAATAATGAGAAAGAGATGGGAATGATCAATTTTTTTCACGATAGTTCTAATGTTTATAAAGTAAAAAAAGCTATGTGATGTAAAAATAATGAACATTTTTTGTATCTTGGAGAGGTACACTCTATATTCATTTATCATTTTAAGATTTAAACATAAAAGGATTGAAGCCTTCTATAATACTGGTACGACTGAAGGGATTAGAACCGCCCATGCTCAAAAATTAAAGCGTATTCTAAGTGCTCTTGAAGTAGATGTATCGCCAAAAGATTTTGAGTTATCCATCCTTTTGATTACATCTGCTAAAGGGTGATTTCAAGGATTATTGGTCAATTACTGTAAATGGAAATTGTCGCGTAATATTTCGCTTTGATAGCATAGATGTCGAAATGGTTGATTATCTAGATTATCATCAAAAAGGAGATCTAAACAATGATGAAGAATCCTTCACATCCCGGTGAATTATTGCGTGAAGATGTGATCAAAGAGCTTGGTTTATCCTTTAATGAAGCAGCAGAGTGGCTTGGTATATCTCGTGTAGCACTTTCTAGAGTTTTAAATGAAAAAGCCGCTATGAGTGCTAATCTTGCTATTAGGCTTGAAATGTTTGGTGTAAGCACAGCACGTGCTTGGCTTGTTATGCAAACAAATTATGATCTATCAAAAAAATTCCTTAACAACAGTCTCATGATCAAGATTGCATAAAAGAGCTTCAAATGGCAGTTAAGTTTTTGCAACAGAGACGTATACAAGAGCTAAATCATGCGTATGAGCGTACAAGGTCAAAAGATGTAATTGCGGGTAAGACAAGGAATAAAATCTTGTTTCTATAGTCTGTTTGGCTATAATAAATGTAAGCAAATGAGGGTTTTATATGTTGAGTGAAGAGGAAATTAAGCTGCGTCGCATTTATGCTGAAAATGCATTGGCAAGCCAACGTTTAGAGGGATTAGAGCCAGATCCGCTGGTTGTTGCTCAAGTAGAGCGTTATATTATAGGTGAACTTGAAATAAGTGATATCATCACAGATTATATGGAGCGTGTAAGACGTGGAGAAGTATAAGGGGAGCGGCGATTCTTATACTGATCCTGAAACTGGTGTGATGTATAATCGGCTTGGTATTAAAGACAAAGCCACACTGCAGCGTGTAGAATCTACTATTACTTATGTAAAATCTTTCGAATTTGTACATACTCCTATTGGTGGTAAATTTGATCTGGATTACATGAAAGAGATCCATAGAAGGCTGTTTGGCGACATATATGAATGGGCGGGACAAATTCGTTTAGTGGATATTGCCAAAGGTAATAGTATATTTGCTAGTTATAATCAGATTGAAAGTTATGCACCGAAGATTACACAAAAGCTTGCAAAAGAACAGTATCTGCGTGGTCTTGGCGCTTATGAATTTAGCCAAAGGGCTGGATATTACATGGGCGAGTTGAATGCGTTGCATCCGTTTCGAGAGGGGAATGGGCGTACTCAGCGTGAATTTATGGTGCAACTGGCTCGTGAAGCTGGTTATCATATCAACTGGAAGGGTATTGAGCGACAAGAAATGACACGTGCGTCAATTGAAGCACATTTTGGTAATTCAGAATATCTGTCTGCACTCATCTATAAGAACCTTACCAAGTTTACAGAAAATAAAAGGGATGATGTTTCTCAAGGTATTGGCAAAAATATTGCTTTTGGCGTTGATCTTAATAAAGAGTGCTTGGAACAACAAAAAGAGAAGATTGAAACTCCTTGGGATAGAGAAAAGACAAGTTTTGCTAAACGTCAAAAAGAAGAACTTGAACAATTACAAAATGATTTGAATGTTGTTGCAAAAGCAACAGAACGAGAGCCATACCTTGCGGCTTATATAGATAATTCTAATTTAGAACAGAAAGCGCTTAGCGCTCTTAGGAATGAAAAATCTTATGTTAATATGTTTAAGGAGTTAAACAGTCGTTTAGCATCTATTTATAAAGATCCGCAAGCTGCCGCACTCAAGATTGAGCAGACGATTTTAGCAGGTAAAGGCGATAAATTGCCTGATATTTTGGAAAGGGAACCTGATAGAGCGGGTGAACTGCGTGGGTCAGATCGTTTAATCGATAAACTCAAATCTACAGGAAAAGAACGAAAAGAAGCGCTTTCTCATGTTCCTCGTGCACTTTCTTCTATTAAAAAGCTTCAAGCCTTTTATAAGAATTCTTATGAGACACATGTAAATAGGGTTGTACGGGAGCGTGAGCGATTGAAAGTTGAAGTACCTTCGCTTTCACAAGAAGCAGTGACTTTTATGAAAAATGTTGAAGCTGGTCGTGATAGTTATTCAAAGATACCAGAGCAGGTTAATCAAGAGTTTTTAAAGCTACAAAGTGCTTTAGATAAACGTTTTGGACAGGATGCCATTCATAAATATGGTTTTGATTTATCAAAAGCAATCCCCAAAGAACAGTCTTATAATAAAGAACACATAAAAGAATTTCAAATGGCAGTTAAGTTTTTGCAACAGAGACAACAGGAGAAAATCAACGCAATAGCGCGTGCAAGATCAATAGATATGATACGGTAAGGGCAAGAATAAAGCCTTATGCTGTATAAGCCCTATTAAGCCATATGGTAAAAGAGAGGTAATCAAAAGAGGTTTAATATGAGTGTGACAAAAGACGTTGTACGAGCCCGCATAGATAGGACATTAAAAAAGAAGCTGGTGAAATATTAGCAAGTTTAGGACTTACGGTGTCTGATTTATCCGGATTGCTTTGACAAAAGTTGTTGATGAAAGAGGATTGCCGTTTGATATGTCTATTTCTAATGCGGAAACGCTTAAAACTTTTGAAAAGAGTGCAAAAGGATAAGATGTATATTTTGCGAAAGATATGAATGATTTATTTAAGTGATTTCGATAGTTTTTAAAAGGCATCACGGCGTTTGAAGGGGTCGTAATAGATTTCTGTTACACGAAATTTTCCTTCAAGGCGTTTGCATTGGATGATGACATCTATCATCGAGATTAATAAGCCGCGGATATCATCGCGCGCTAAATTACCACCACCGTCACTTTCTTTGACTAAAAGGGTCATTTGTTCGAAGGCTGCAAGTGCTGTTGAGGCGTGGACGGTGGTAATGGAGCCGGGGTGACCAGAATTGACATTACGGATGTAGTAAAAGGCTGTACCATCACGCAGCTCTTGTAGAAGGATTCTGTCGGGGCGCATGCGTAAGCCAGATTCAAGCAGTTCTTTTGCGCCTGCTTTTGCTAAGCCTTGGTTATCTTTTGAATAAAAAAGTTGGACTTTGTTGGCGTGCGGAACGACAAGTTCTGGCGTGTCTTCAATGGTGAGAATTCGTTCATAGTCAGGGATTTTTGCAATCAAAGCTTTGGAGAGGGTTGTTTTACCAGAACCGGTTTTGCCCGATATTAAGATATTTTGTTGTGTAATAACGGCTCTTTCTAAAAAGGTGCAAAAATCTTTGGCGATAAAGAGATCTGTTAGCTCTTTGTCTGTATCAGAGAGTTCGGATAACCGTTCTGTCATTTGTTGCGTAGGTGTGAAACTGGTGTTTTGGGCGACAGAAAACAGATTGTTTTCATGTAAACTTTCAAGAGAAAAAGTGCGTGATGAAGGTTTACGAATGGTCATGCTAATGGTATTGGCTGCAACTGCTGGAGGCATAACAATTTGTATGCGTTCGTTGTTTGGCAGTGTTGCGGAGAGAACGGGGTTTTCTACACTGATTTTTTGTGTTGTGTAGGCAGCAACAACTTTTGCAATCCCTTCTAGTTCGCTGTAGGTTAGTTCTTTTAAGATGTGGGTTTGCCAACCATTGGGACCCTCAACGATTACTTCGCCAGGGCGATTGATAACAATTTCAAATAAATTTTCATCATTGAGGAAGTCATCTAAGATCTTTAATTTTGTTAAGACGATGGAGGCGCGTTCTGCATTTTTTGCTGATGGCATAATGTGACTTTATTGGCTTAATGAAAAAAGGAATAGCTGGGAGTAGAGCGGTTTCTTTTGCTCTTTACGACTAGTTTATAGACAGATGAAAAATCGAGATCTCTTGCTACAAAGATGTTGACGAGTTCGCCTTGAAATTTTTCTAGGGTAGGAGGGATGTTGATTTGATTTTCAAGAGCAATACTGGCGGTATCTTTTCCAGTGTTGTTTGCGCCTTCAAAACCGCCGCCTCCAGAGTTGTTTGAACCTTCTTTATTGGAATTGCCTACTATTTTATTTGTTAAAACTGTTGTGGCACCATCAATAACGGTGAGTAAAAGGGAAGAGCCAAAGCGTTCCCACCAATGGGTGTTGATGTTGCCATCAAAACCGGCTCTGCCTAAACTGTCGGTTGCGGGTGAGGCAAGGTCGATGATGACACCGGTTGGGGTTTTTGCTCTTGTCCAGAGCACAAAGAGGCGAGATTGACCTTGTTTTATCCCTCCGCGGTATTCGCCAATCACTTGGGTTCCTTTATCAAGCAAAACAACGCGCCCATTGTCAGAGAGGATATCACGGTTGATGATGCAGCTTGCAAAGCCTGGTTGCTCACTGTTTAATGCGGTTTCTAAGATACAGGGGATAGAGGTTCCCATGGCGATGATAAAGTTCCTATTGCCGATGAGTTTTGCTTTTGTTTCTTCTGTTTTGGTGGGCTTTAATAGGGTTGCAAAATTTTGTGTGTCTTGAAGGGCAGGAGAATTTTGCGCATTCGCGAGATTTTCAAGGGCATGGAATTTGTCAAAGGGGTTGAGAGTCGTGTTGACGATGTCTTTTAATTGAGATTTAGAGCCTTTGGCAAAAGCTAAAACAGGGGCGCGTCTTGCGGCATCAAGTAGTGGGTCATCTTTTTTGGGTTCTTGTGCGAGTGGTTGTGGGGGTGGTAAGGTTATTGGCGCTATGTTGGCACGCGGGTCAGAGGGCGCGAGCTCTAAAGGGGCGAGGGAATTGTGAAAGTTTTGTGCTTGTTTTTTATGAGCTTTTGCGGTGTCTTTTTGTTCTGTGGGGGAGGATAAGATGTTCCAGAGCACATAGCCGCAGATTCCTATACAGGCTATTGCGACAACTATTTTTTTGCCAGCGGTTTTGGCGCTATTGTTTTTGCCATCCCCAATAGATCCGCGATCTTCGATGATTGGTTTATCACTCATGTGTTGTCCCCTTCAATTCCCGCTTATTTAAAGATCTGATGCAATTTTACGTTCAACAGATGGTGAGGTTGTTCCGGTATTTGGATTGGTGCCTTTTGGTTGATAGGCTTCGTTAAAGACGCATAGGACGTTTTTTCCCTGTCTTAGGGTGAAGCGTGCGCTAATGGCATGGACTATCACCATGTTGCCTCTTGTGGTTTTGGGAACCAGCGATTCTGTACCGTCATTGCTGACAATGTAAATGGCAGGGATTTCTTGGTTGTCTGGAAATGTAAATGTTGTGGTTTTGCCATTGTCGTAAACGGAGGAGGGTTCGAGCACGCTCGATCCTTGAGCGGTGTAAGCCCAATTGCGTGGTCCGTAGGTTTCAGAAGCGTTGAAGACATTATCAATACGCTGGGCTTGTTGTTTTTCTTGTCGCATAAGGGCTGCGAGTCTTCTTTGTTCTGCTTCCTCTTGTGGGTAGCGAAATTTCACAAGGAAATATGTTTCTTGTCCAGAGGAAATTTCTCCATCTTTGACCATGAGTTCAAATTGATAAGAGCGCTTTGAGCCATCAAGCTTTGTGGTGACGACTTGGAGATTGGTAATGGGTTGGACTTCCCGCGCTTTAAGGAAAAGAATATTGCCAGCGGGGGCGACTTCCCATGCAACGCTGTTGCCAATGGCTACATGGGCAATTTCTTCATTGGGAGAAAATTCTATTTGTACCGATGAGCGTATGGAGCCAATAATTTTAGTGACATTATAAGCATCATAATTGATAAAGCGAATGCGGCTATCGCTTGGCGCGCGGGTGGGAAAAACACTGGCATGGCTTATCGGTATAGGAGAAAGGGTAATAGCGATGTTAAGAATGAGAAAAAGAAATTTTTTTTTCATGATCAGTTGACCACTTCCGGATCGGTTCTATATTCATTAACAATAAACCCTAGAGGATTTATTAAACGGTTTTGGACAGAGATAGGGGCATTGATATATTCAAAGGTAAGTGTTGCAACCCAGTGGGTGATGAATTCTTTGTTGTTGTCGTTGTCATGAATGGTTCTGTAGTAACGCACTTGGGCAACATCGTCATTGATAAAGGAGATTGATTTTATTGTTATTGTAACAGCGGCGTGTTTATAGAGAATTTGAGGACTTTGGGGATTTCTTGCTCCATACCAGCTGGCAAATCTTTGCTGTTCTTCAGAAGAAGAGAGGAGGGAGACGGTTTGGAAGTTGTGTTGTGTTTCTTCTGTGGTGAAGCCTTCACGGCAGCGGACGTATTTTGCAGCAAAGTAGCGTGTGATGGCTTCGTCGACATTGGTGGGACCTTCTTTTAAGGCTTCTACGACTTCAGTGATGCCGGTTGAATTGTCGACGCGAATGACAAAGGGTTCCACGGTTTTAAGGGGCGTGAGGGTGATGACCGCGAGAGAAGACATTATTGCAACAGCAACCGCGATGCCGGCAATGGCAAGCGAGACGCGGGTGGTGCGGCGTGAAGCGAGCATGCGGTCTTGATCAAACGAGCGCGCTTCGGCAATATATTGTTCTACTTCTTTTTCTTTCATGCCTTTTTTCCGCAATCTTTGTAGGATTTTATTTCTTCATCCATTAATTTTTGTGCCAGAAGCATTTCCAATTTGCCCTCTTTCATGGTGGAGGGTGTGTTGTTACTGATGATAATGGGCGTGGGCGTGGGGTTTTTCCCTTCCCAATTCCACATCGATTTGTTGAGCGGTCGCTTAGAATATCCATCACATTTTGGCAGTGACTTCAGCGTGTTTGGTGAAGACATACAGCCACTGAGAAAGAGAAACGGCAAGATTACCCCAATTTTTTTTAACACTTTCCTATTATCCTTTCTTAGTCTTAAACAGATTGTTCAGCAGTTTATTAACAAAATTTTGCATGTTGTTACCAGCTCTCCAAATCGTTTTTGCTGTGTCTGCTCCTAATTTTGTTGCTCCTGTAAGGGAGGCTCCTCCAGAGGCTAAAGCGGAAGCAATGCCAGGTAAATGGAAGAAAAGGTAAATACCACAGATGCCGACAACTAAGAATTGAATTAAAGAAATCATGATATCATCAAGACCTGCTGAAAAAACTTGCATTGAAATCTTTATATATAAGCTACCAAGCAAGACGACTAATACCTGCAAAATGATGAAGTTGGCTGTTTGACTTAACCATGCTTCTGTAAACCTTCTGGTTGATGAAAACATATAGAGGCTTATGAAGAGCGGTCCTATTGATATGACAAGAAATAAACCAAGTTTAGCCACTAATGAGACGACAAAACCAATTAAACAAAACAAGCAAGCAATACCGAGACATATAAGACCAGCAATCCATGCAGCAAGAAACTTACCCATTGACAATAATCCTGCTTTGTCTGCTGCATCAAAAACATGTGCAGCAGCTTGATTCATCATATTGTCCCATACATTTTGATCCGTGTGTGCTGCTGCACCTTGTGTGACATTTGAAATGGCATTTGGTAGATCATTGAAAAATATGTCCCTAACCCACGTATTGTAGTGAGCGGCATTTGTGGCGAGTGCAACAATGATGCCAAGTTTGAAAGTTGTCGCTATAAATTCCCATAAGGGCGTGGAAGAACGCCCATAGATGATATTGTATCCCATAAATATAATGTAGATTGTACAAGACAGCTTGAGCGGAGCACTTAAACCAGATGAAAGATGCATAATGGCGCTATCCATTGTCTTTGTAAGGGGATTCATTAACATATTGTCTATAATAGTGAATATACCTTTGGTTTCTATTGCTGCCATTTAGATGCTCCGCTATTCATTATGTGTTTTTATAATTTAATCGTTATTTTGTTTTTTCGCTCTTCGTTCTTCTTCAGCACGTTCTTTCGCTTCTTGTTCGGCTTGCAATTTTTTAGTCTCAGCCTCCATTTTTTCAAGATCGGCTTCCATTTGAGCTCTAGCCTTTTCCATAGCTTTATCAAATTTTTCTTGATCTTTACGCGCTCTTTCTTCAGCCTTTGCTTCATATTCCTTTTCAAGTTCAAGTTGTGCTAATCTTAGAGTTTCACAATTTTTTGAAGTTCCTGCTAATCCACATTTAGCAATCCACTCTTCCATCAACGTTGGATTTTTTTTAAATTCTGCGACGCTGTAAGTTTTTTCACAGCCAGCGGTGATGAGCCCTGTGCAAAGTAGCAATGTTGTTATGAGAACTTTATTCATAGATATTTCCCCTTTTTTCTTTCAGTTTTTGAGGTTTGAGCACAATCTTTAAATTATGCTTGTGTTATCGGTTGTTTTACAACCAGTGATGATAAATCTAGGGCACAGACATAATGTTGCCATAAATATAAGCCTAAAATACACAAAGCTCTTTAAGTTGAGCAGCTAAAGCGCAATAAGAGATTCAAGAGTGAATCGCTGTCTATACGAGGATATTTGCTTTTTATTGCCATTTAGATGCTCCGCTATTCGTTGTGTATTTTATAATCTAATTATCCTGTTGTTCTTTTGCTTTTCGTTCTTTCTCTTGTTGTTCAGCTTGCCTTCTTTCATATTCAGCTTGATTTCTTTGAATCTCCTCTCTCAATCTAATTCTGGTTTTTTCAAATGTTTTATCAAGGTTCTCTTGAGCTTTACGAGCTCTTTCTTCAGCTTTTGCTTCATATTCCTTTTCAAGTTCAAGTTGTGCTAATCTTAGGGTTTCACAATTTTTTGAAGTTCCTGCTAATCCACATTTAGCAATCCACTCTTCCATCAACGTTGGATTTTTTTTAAATTCTGCGACGCTATAGGTTTTTTCACATCCAGCTGTGATGAGCCCTGTGCAAAGTAGCAATGTTGTTATGAGAACTTTATTCATCAATATTTCCCCTTTTTCCTTTCAGTTTTACAAGTTTTGAGCACAATCTTTAAATTCTGCTTGTGTTATCGGTTTTTATAACCAGTGATGATAAATCTAAGGGCACGGACATAATGTTGCCATAAATCTATTGTATAGTTGGTAAGGCTCTTTAGGTTGAGCAGCTAAAGCGCAATAGATGTTATCCATTGTTTTTGTAAGGGGCTCCATCAACATATTGTCGATATAAGAAAATATGCCTTTGCTTTCTACTGCCATTGAGATGCTCCGCTCTTCATTATGTCTTAATTATTATTCTGTTGTTCTTCTGCCGCGCGCTCTTTTGCTCTTCGTTCTTCTTCAGCGCGTTCTTTTGCTTTTTGTTCAGCTCGGAATTTTTTATTCTCTGCTCTCATTTTTTCAATCCTGGCGTCTTGTTCAGCTTTAGCTTTTTCCATTGCTTTACGATAACGTTCGTCATCTTCACGCTCTCTTTCTTCAGCTTTTGCTTCATATTCCTTTTCAAGTTCAAGTTGTGCTAATCTTAAGTTTTCACAATTTTTTGCAGTTCCTGCGAATCCACATTTAGCATTCCACTCTTCCATCAACGTTGGATTTTTTTTAAATTCTGCGACGCTATAGGTTTTTTCACAACCAGCTGTGATGAGCCCTGTGCAAAGTAGCAATGTTGTTATGAGAACTTTATTCATTATTTATTGTCCTGTTGTTGTTTAGCTTTAGCGCGCTCTTCTGCTTCTCGTTCGGCTTTTTCTTCAGCTTCAGATAATTTACGGAGATTCTCGTCTATTTCTCGCTGTAGTTTTTCAAGATAAGCGCGTCCTTTAGCTTCATTTTCAGCTCTCCGTTTTTCATATTCAGCTGCCCGTTTTCCAGCTTCGGCTTCCCATTTTTCACGTTCAGCTTTTCTTTTAGCTTCTTCTTCTTTTTGCTTTTTTTCCCATTCTTCTCTACGTTTACGGTTTTCTTCTTCAGCCTTTTTCCTGCGTTCTGCCGCAAGTTCGTGATCGGCTACTCTTACATTTTCACAATTTTTTGAAGTTCCTGACCATCCACATCTCACAGCCCATTCTTCAAATAATTTTTTATCTTTTTTAAATTCTTCTACGCTGTAGGTTTTTTCACAACCAGCCGTGATCAGCCCTGTGCAAAGTAGCAATGTTGTTATGATGATCTTGTTCATGTTCAAGCCCCTCTTTTTTACTCTTTATTGACCACGCAGTTTTTTGGCCAAAGCTCTGTATCGTGCTCTAAATTCTTCCGCTTCACGTTTTTCTGCCGCTTTTTCTTCTGCTTGTTGAATCATCATGGCGGCTTGCATTTGGAGTATTTTTGCTTGCAGGTCTGCTTGTACCGCTGCTAATTGTGCTTGAATGCCTTGAATTTTACCCGCATCTTCAGTACTTCCAAGTTCGTCAAGGAGCTTGGTAATGTTTTTTTGTGTTTCACTGGCTTCTTCGTAGACGTCTTGTCCTTTGGCTGCTTGTCCTACTACGCGCTGTTCAGCTTTTTTCACTTCCTCTGCGTAAAAAGCATCTACTGCCTCTTTTGATCCTGCGCCCCCCGCGGGCTCTTTGTATAAGAGTTCTTCTTGCCATTTTTGCGTGTTTTTGCTGCCGCCGCCACCGCCACCGCCGCCGCTGCCCATCGATTGTTGAAAGTGGTTGAAATCTGAAGGAAGGGCGCCACTGCTCCCTTGCTTGTTAAACATGTCTTTCAATCCCGAAATGTCAGGCTTGACATTTAGGGAGTTATATAATTGTTTCGCTTGATCGAGTTGGCTCTTTAATTGGTCAAGCTGTTGTTTGCCTTGTTGAATTTGTTCTTGCAATTTGCCAAGCTGTTGTGTGCCTTGCTGGACTTGTTTCATTATTTGTCCAACAGCTGTGGGATCATATACCATGATAGCGAATGCATTTGTTTGAAAGCCAAATGAAGCTGCATAGACGGCTGTTGCCAATAAAAGTTTTTTCATTGCTTTGACCTTTCTTGAAAAATAGGAAGCCATTTTTCTGGAGATTGTCCAACTTCATCCATAATGGTCTCTAGGAGTTCAATATTCTTGGTGGTGCCACTTAAAATGGCTATTTCATCATCAAAGCCGCGTAAATTTAGCTCTGCTACAACTGAACTTTGTCCTTGTTTGATGAGAAAACGCCGTGACTCACGGCTTAATTCTGATTGTATCAGGTTAAATTCTCTGTCCGATAATTTAAACCCTTCTACATAATCCCCATGATTGCCCTTTTGATTGGGAAAATAAATCTGTGTTGGGCATTGCTCTATAATGGTGTGGGCAATGGTCGAATTGATCGCATCTTTGGGAGATTGCGTTGCAAACAACATCAAACCATTTTGTTTACGGATAGTTTTCAGCCTGTCTTGCGCAAAGGCTTTAAAGGAATCATCCTCTAGCGCTTTCCAAAACTCATCAATGACAATGATAATACGACGCCCATCAATCAGAGACAAAATCCTATGAAAAAGATACATCATTAATGGGGGACGAATTTCATTATTATCTAAAAAATCCGTCATGTCATAACCAATAAATTTTGCATCAATGCCAATGTCGTCATCAGGATTGTCAAAAACCCACCCTAAGGCATTGCCTTTACACCATCTTTCTAAACGACCCGCTATCCCCTCCCTGTGCGTGGTGTCAAAAAACATTTGTAAGGCGGAGATCGTCCGTTGTTCTTTTGGCAACAAGGCAAGTTGGTCAACAGCAGCAGAAATATCTTGTCTTTCTGATTCACTGATCTTTTGATCTTCAGACGAAACAAGCTTTATAATCCATTGGCGTAAAAAAACTCTATCTGCTGGATTGTTATAGTCTAAGCCTTTTAGCGGTGCTATGCCTGTCGGTCTACCATTCTTCAAGGGCATATAAGTGCCGCCACCCGCTCTGACAAAAAGTTCTGCACCCCGATCTTTGTCAAAAAAGACCATATTGGGATCATGCTTTTGAAGTTGCGCTAAAAGAAAATTGACAATAACCGTTTTCCCAGAACCAGAGGGACCACAAACAAACGTATTGCCTAAATCACCAAAGTGAAAGTTAAAATAAAACGGTGAACCAGCAGAGGTTTTCATCAAGGCTACCGCTGGTCCCCACACATTGCCATCTATTTTTCCAACCGGAAAAGAATGAAATGGAGAAAGCGCTGCATAATTGCGGCTTGTTATTGCACCAGAGCGGGTGCGATAAGCATAATTGCCAGGCAATTGTGCCCACCAAGCCGCCGCTAACCCTAAATCTTCCCGCGCAATCACAGCCCCACCATCTGTAAGACGAGAACGCGCTTTTGCAAGATTATCCGCTAATTCTTGCGGCGTATCAGCAAAAACTGCCAATGATAAATGATGTTCCCCTAAAACAAAACGATTGGATTCAAGATCATCAAGCGCATCATCCAGTTCCATAATTTGTGAACCTGCTCGATCTCCTGCATTGACCATTTGGTTTTGTTTGCGCCCCATAATTTGCTTGGCAATGTTTTTGCTCTTGAAAACAAAAGATTGGGTGAAAATAAACTCAAAGGGAAGGGTGAGCAAACCATCCGCCATGCCTACCCTGGTTTTTGCTGGATATTCTTTCCAACCAAACATGCCCGCAAACCGCTGTGCCGCCTCGGTGCGTATTTCTATGATCTCTTTCCCAAAAATGAGACGGTCTGAGTAAACAGTCGAAGCTATCGTCCCCCATGTGAGAGGGATCCGTTCACGACGACCTCCCACCAATTGGTGGATAAACTCACTTTGCTGCGAATAAATATTACCTTCATGTTCATAAAGGCTCAGTCTTTTTGCACCATAACGCTCTAAATTTTGAATAAGATCTGTGGTAATATCTTCAAGCTTGCGAATGGACTCTGCATCAACTTCTGTCTTTTCTTGCTTGGCTTTGCCTAAACGTTTGAAAAATTCCACTAATTTATCCGTTTGATCAACGTGTGGATTCCACAAAATCGAAAGATAAAGATCATTGCGATAAAGCTCCTGTGAAACCATCCGCTCGCGATATTTATCATCTAATTGCTTGGCAAATGCCGATCTGAAAGTCCCATCCGGATAAATCGTTTCACGCTTTCTGATAATATGGCTATAAAGCGCTATCCGTTCATCCGCTATGTTTTTAAAAAGATTATTGAGTTGTTCGTGAAGCACATTCAGATCAATAATATCCGCTGTCTCAAAGTTAATGCCTTCAAGTTTAATAACGCTCATGAGAGCGCGTGAATCCAGCGCAATGATGTGTTTGTTGACATGGCGCACGTAAGGGATAATCGCCTCTGGCTGCTTTTCACGTTTGCGCTCTGTTCTATTCATTATAATTCCTCATAATTACGAATTAATCGTAATGGAGAAATACTTCCCCCACCCCATAGACTCGAATTTCTGGCAAAAATAGATGTCTTTTGCCATGTCAGAAGAATACGAAATTTGTTATGGTCATGCTTTAGGATTTCCTTGAATATGAAATGCAGCATCACACCAAAGGTTAGAAGAAAAATATTGCCCGCCATAATGAACAATATCATCGTTCCTATCCCATTTAATCCCATAGCTTCCACCGTCACGCCCGCAATCATTGCAGGGCGCGTGCAAGCAAGAAATAACGTATCTTCTGTTAGCTTATCGTGCTCTTTCATGGCTTTGAAAGGCAAAGTTTAATTAGGAAAGCATTGATACGATTTGCGATGCACCCATAACAATGCCGATGCCAACACAAACAAAAAAAGCTTTACGCATTTCAACATAACCAGCAATCCATGCAAGCCCAATACCAGCAACCGCAATCGTCGCAATCGATTTTGCAATGTTTCCTGTTAAAGCTTCAATTATTTTTTTAAGCGCATCGTCAACTTTACCAAAGTCACCTGCGGCAAATGCTGGCTCACTCAGTGCGATGAAGGCAATAAACAGCATCAATGCTGTTGTTAACCATTTCTTTTGGGTGTTGGATAGAATAGTTTTTTGTAAGGTATGTTCACAACTGAACAAATTATTCATGTTTTTCATGAAAAATTCCCCGCTTTATGTTTAAGTTGATAGAAAAATTAATATTCAAAATATTATTTAGGAATCATATAAATGAAAAAAATAAATTTTTCTATCGATAAATTAATAATATTTAATCTTTTATTAATTTAATGAACAAAAAATATAGTAATATTCAAAATGATACTTTTAAAATATCTTCGAGAAGCGCCTAAATATATTGTCTTAATTTTTATTATTATTTTAGGATACTTTTATTTAATTAAAAATAATGAACAACTTACTCAAAATTCTTTTTTAAAAGGAACAGAAAAGACAATAGAAAACCCCGTTCAAAATCCGAAGTCACAATTGATAGATTATGCAAACCAACAAGACGCAAGCCAACAAAATGTGGTATTGCATCCAGAACCAATCGCATCACAATTTTATGAAGAAAATGTGCCGGTCTATTCCGGTGCTATACAGGTCACAAGTGGTGTGACCTTTAAAATGATCACGCTCGTGGATGATGGATGGAGAAAAAAGATTATCCGTGATATCCGCTTATATGGTGTGGAAAGCTGTGAAATGAGGCAATTTGCCTCACGCAACGGAGTTAAGTGGCCATGTGGTGCTTTTGTTACTGCTTGGCTTGTCTCAAAAACAATCGATAAAAATGTTACTTGTCGGCAAGCACGTGTCATTCAACAGGTTCATTATGCACAATGTTTTGTAGATGGGGTTGATCTGGCACGTTTGGGGCTGGCAGAAGGGTTGATGGTGTTGACAAAAGATCAGCATCATTTTCCATCCCCAGCAGACTATAAAATTCTACAATCTGCTGCTCAAAAAGCACAAAACGGTTTATGGTCGAGCCAATTTCAACAACCAGAAGATTGGCGAAGAGATCATGGGAGCTATAATCCCATTGACCATTATTGATAAAGCGTCCTCTTAAGCGCTATTTAAAAATCAAGACAATATTCTACTGCAAATCTTATCAGAAAAAAGTTAATTATAATCCACGCACTCCTTGGTGGACAACGTTCGTTATGGAAATTTGTTGTGTTTAAAGCTCGCTTACGCATATAGGTTGCTCACTACAGCGCTATGGGAGAGCGCGTTTTTTCCCCTAAACAAAATAGTCATTGTAACAAACATGAGTGTTCAGAAAATATGAACACATGCAAACTACTGATGTGACCTTTGGTCATGAAAAAAGGCTTATGAAAAAATAGAGAAAAGGTAAAACTGAAAATACCTTGCCTTCAAAAAACAACCAATTGCTTCAAATCAAACCAGAACTTTTAATGCAAGCTTTGCCTCATGTTGCTATGTTCATGAAACATGGGGACATCTGAAAGGGAAGCGGTTCTATGGAATTTTTATCCAAAATGAAGGGGATTTTTTCAGGCTTTTGAAGAAGCTAAAGAGGCTATGAGGAAAAAATGTGCTTTCTTTTGTTACAAAAGAAAGCACATTGAGGGGGGGGATTTAGAATGACAGTTTTACATATTTTACTCTGAAAAGCGGTCTTTTTTATCTTTTTTCCACAGAAAATAAGTTGCAAGTCCGAGTATGGGAACACTCAATTTGGCAAAAGGGAGATGTTGACTGAGAGCTGCAAGGCTGGAAACGGTCGCATCTGTCATGAGTTTATGGCGTTGTTCTTCTGTCTTTTTTTGTTGGTCATAGCGTTGATAAGTTTTGAGAATGCGACTGATAATAAGACCTAATCCCGCAAGAGAAAGACAAATTAAAAACATGATACTAGCGGCGGCAAGAGGCTTCATAACAGAACATAACGCAATAAAACCGATGGTACATAAAAAAAGCAAAGACATGAAGAATGAAATGCCAATAAACCCATAGAAAATTGCTTGAAGGCGTACTTGCTTGACTGTGCTTTTAAGCCCTCCACCGACAAGATGGTTTAAAAGAGGAGCGATAAACTTATGCATTGCTTAACGACGTAGTAATTGAGAAAGAATAAAACCAATTCCTGCGGCAAACAAAACGCTTTTGCCAGGATTTTTGCGAACGCATTGATTCATGGTTTGTTCAAGATCACTGATTTTATCTTTTGCTTGAGACATCATGTCTTCACCACTTTCTTTCGCTGAGTGATATAGTTTTTCTGCTTTGTCTTTGGCGGCGTTGAATTTGTTTGCACCAAGATCTGTTAGGGTTGAGGTAATCCCTGAAATTTCAGTGCGTAACTTTTCTAATTGTCCTTGTAGGTCTTTTTGTTGGTCTTTTTCTACGGCTGATTTATCGTGCTGTGTTGTTTTATTATGGGCCATGGTATTTTTCCCTCTTGATTCATTATATTTGTATTGGTGTGTTCATAGTGATCATTTGCATTGGAGTGAAAATTTTCACTGCTTGAGTAACGCCAAAAGCTTTTTTTGGTTCCTTTCATTTTGTCGAATTTAAAACTGTTTTTGATAAAATAAATCTTTCCTATACGATATGCTCTGTCTGTAAAGGGTCGCATTTGTTAAAAATTGTCTTATGCTTTTGCAAGAATTTAGCACCATTCTTCAGTTTCTCATGGCACAGTTTTTATAAAAGTTTTTTAAAAGCGTGTTGAGGTTTATTTTTTAGGCTTGTGACAGGTAAAAAACATGGTTATTGTGAGTTTGCGGCAGAAATAATGTCATTTTTATGTTTTTGAAGCAAAGAAAAAGAAATGATATTGCGGCTCTTTGTTCTCTATGTATTTGGGGGCAACACGCGCTCTCCCATTATACTTTTGGTCAGTTTAAGATATTGCGATAGTTCTTTTTTTAAAAAAGGTATATTTTTATTTGGATAGAAGGTACTTTAGTGCACTGGTTGTTAGAGAAGTGCATATCCTTTTCTCCGAGGATTTTATGATATTTTTGCTGCTTGTTTCATGTAAGCAAATATTTTGTTGGATTTAAAAGAGCCGCTGAAATGAAAGAAGCTTTGCGATATGAGGAATTCATTTAACAGGAATGATGATAAATTATTCTTATAAATGAAAATATTATATGCGATATTTCTTGTAACTTTATCATTTTGCCTAATTTATGCAATAAATTGATTGAGTAAGATAAACTTGTTGAATTGTTAGAGAAAAATTTCTTGAGTGATTTCTTTAGAATTAAGAGAGAGCTTGTGGAATAAAACTATACTTGATTTATCAAGTTTTCTTTCTTAAGAGGAATACACAAGTGACGTTAAAAGGGTCGTGGCATTTTGGAACAGTGATGCTATGCGGGGTGACGACCCAGCTCATAAATAAAGATAAGAGCACAAGAATGTGAGATAAAAATGGAATCTGAAACAGTACCTTTAGATAATATGTCTGCTGTAGTGACAACGCATGATTTTTCTCCTCTTTCTATGTTTATGGCTGCTGATTGGGTGGTGAAAGCGGTTATCATTATTTTGTTACTTGCTTCACTTGTGTCTTGGACAATTGCTTTTGTGAAAATTGTTGAGATCACTTTGGTAAAACGAAGAGTACGTCATGAACTTCAATTGGTTCTAAATGCTCAGACTCTTACGCGTTTGGCAGCTAGCTTGAAAGAAAGCAAAGGGGCTGGTGTATTTTTTCTCAAAGAAGTCCTTAAAGAGGTGTATCTTTCTGCACAACAGGTTCATTTTTCTGCTCCTGAAGGGATAAACGAAAGCTCTGGTGAAAAAACCAGTACAGGGGAAAGGGCACAAACGATTGAAGATATTCTCTTTTATGAGGAGAGCAATCAATATGAAGATGTTTCCCGCGATGTTCGTGATGCTAGGGTTCGCGATGTTCATGAAGGTTTAAAAGAAAGGGTTCATTCACTTTTGTCACGCTGCTTGCTGGCTGCTACACGCCGTGTTGCATGTGGAAGTGCTGTTCTTGCAACTATTGGCGCAATTGCTCCTTTTGTTGGTCTTTTTGCAACTGTTTGGGGAATTATGAACTCTTTTATTGGGATTGCTCAGTCTCAAACAACGCGACTTGATGTGGTGGCGCCTGGAATTGCTGAAGCTTTATTCGCAACGGCTGTTGGGCTTTTTGTGGCTATTCCCGCCGTTGTTATGTATAATAGCCTTATGCGTGCTTTGAGTGGTTATCGCAGTGATTTAGGCGATATCGCTGCTGCTCTTGAAAGGCTCTTGAGCCGTGAACTTGATAGGCAAAGACAACAGAAAAGTCATAAAAAATGAAAGCAAGCCTTAATAATGATTGGGATATAGACGAGAGTGGGTTGCAAAGTGAAATCAATGTGACCCCTTTTATTGATGTTGTATTGGTGTTGCTTATTGTTTTTATGGTTGCAGCGCCTTTGGCAACGTCTGTCATTTCCGTTCAGCTTCCTTCTATAACTCAAGCACCTTCAGTGGTTCAGTCTGATGAACCTCTTTATGTTACGTTGCAAAAAGATCGTTCTCTTTACATTGGTGATCATCTTGTAGAACAAGCAGCTTTGAGAGAAGCTTTGTTGAGGGAAACTACGCAAAATTTAGAGGCAAAAATTTTAATCAAAGCGGATAGCGAAATTGATTATGGTACTGTCATCGATTTATTAAATCAAATACGCATGGCTGGATATAATAAAATCGGTCTTGTAGGATTGCAAAACTCTACCAATCTTGTCTCAAGAGGTGAGATCAATAATAAAACAACAGGGGTAGCGGATGCTGCTGTCGATGGAGCGGGTGGTAACGTTGTGGGGCGTGTGGATGCCGTAACAACGAGCCCTACGGGAAACGCTAATATTCCAGCCGATGTCTCTGATTAGTGATAAAAAAACAGCCTTTGTTGCAGGAAGCAAAGCATATTACTCAAAGTCGTAGAGTGAAATTGATGAGGGTTCCGTGGATTTATTAAACCAAATACGCATGGGTTTGATATTATGCAGGGGGTTCATATATTGAATCGTTTTTTTTAGGATTAAGCTCTACTCATCTTGCCGCAAGAGGTGCGATCAAGAAAAATAGCCAAGGGCGATTGTTGTGTGTCTTAATACATCTTAAAGCCTTTTTTGCGGCGGTGTTCATAAATGGTACAACGTTAAAGCCCCCGTAACATAATAAAAAACCTATCAAACATCACCATCTTTATGCTTAACAAAAGAGCAAGCGAGCACCATTATCGTATTTATATTTTTTTCCAATGTTGTGATAGTGCTATTTATTGTAGGCATTTTTTCAGTTTTTATCTGCATGCTAGCCACGTTTGGAATGTGAGAAACATGCTTTTGATTGATTTAATATAAATAGGCTTGCCATGAAACAATCTTACAGTATTGAGATTTCTCATTTAAGTTGCAAGACAATTCATTATTATTATAAATCAATATGATGTATAGATTGTCGACATTACCAGCGGTGTGTGAGCTCTCAATGTTTAATGCCAATGTTTTTGTTATGGGGGAGGGGTATCTGGTGATAATGAAGTTTTGTATAGCGCACGAGACGTAATTGAGAGATGCTTGTTTAGAGGTGCGTTTAGTGAAAAAACTTTGAAAGCAAATGCGCATTCCCTCTGCATTTTAAAAGCTCAAAGAATTTCCAGTGAAAGAGTGGTTGGAATAAGTATGTGTGTTATTTTGAGAGTAGCGATTTTTCAGAGCTTCTTAAGTGTGTCCCGTTGAACCAAAACCTCCTGTTCCACGGCTCTCTATATGGCTTTGGGTATTTTGCTCTGGTTCAATGGTGCAAACATTAACTTGGGATACGGGGGCGATGACTGTTTGGGCAATGCGCATGCCCCGTTGGATGGAAAAGTCTTCTTGTCCTAAATTGATAAGAAGGACTTTGACTTCACCACGGTAGTCACTATCAATTGTTCCTGGAGTGTTGAGGCATGTGATGCCGTGTTTTAAGGCTAAGCCAGAGCGTGGACGTATTTGTGCTTCAAACCCAAGTGATAAATGAAAAATGAGACCTGTTGGAATAAGTGCCCGCTGCCCAGGGGCAAGAACAAGCGTTTCTTCTTCTCCAATTGCTGCCCGTAGATCAAGACCCGCAGAACCCGCTGTCGCGTAGCAAGGAAGTTCTAAACCTTGTCCGTGTGCAAGACGCTGAACAAATAAAGTCTGGGCATGTGAAGATTGAGAAGAGACAGGATGATTGTTTAGAGGGGCGTTGGTTTCAGTGTGCGACATGATTGAGGCATTTCCAAAATATGAGGTCTAGAAGAAAATGATACTTTAACAAAAGATATCTATAAAACCAAGTCGATAAAGGTGTGTGGATATAGGTTGTCCCCAGAGCTTGCTTATCATCTCTTACTGACTTAAAATATTCCACAACACCACCTAACATTATCAATGGCATTTTTCAATAATGGCATCATCAAGGATGGCTTATGCCTAGGGGCATGCGCTTATTTGAGATCTAAATTATGGTTACAGATAAGATTTTTAGATACTACCGATAAGAATACCCGTGGCAAAAACCAGAGCACCACCAATGATGACCTGTAAAGAGGCGCGCCAAAAGGGAGTGGACATGTATTTGTTCTGAATCCAGACGATGGCGCCGAGTTCGAAAAAAACAATGATAAAAGCAATAATTGTCGCTACATAAAAAGAGCTGATCAAATAGGGAAGAGTATGGCCTAGTCCTCCTAATGTTGTCATAATGCCGCTGGCAAGACCTCTTTTTAATGGCGAACCACGCCCTGATAATTTTCCGTCATCATGGGCTGCTTCTGTGAAACCCATTGAAAGTCCCGCACCAATTGAAGCTGAGAGCCCTATTAAAAAAGTTTGATGCGTGTCTCCCGTGGCAAAAGCTGCGGCAAAAATGGGGGCAAGGGTGGAGACAGAGCCATCCATTAATCCTGCAAGACCTGGTTGAATCCAAGTCAAAAGTGTTTGTCTTTGCGTTTTCGAAGTTTTTTTTATGGTGTGATTTGCCGCTGTTGTTTTTTGGGAGGGATGGCGGTTCTTGCCTTTCACAAGAGAAGTTTTGTCACATAATGAACCGATAGTGTTTGCACGATTATGGCAAGAAAGGCACAAAAGTTGCTTATAATTTTTAAGCTCTTGAAGCCCCATGGCGGTAAAAACCGCGGCTTCCTTAGAGGAATAAGGTTCTAGAGCTTTTGCATATTTTAAATAGAGCGCCGCATGTTGCTCTTTTATTTTGAGCGCTTTAAGTATCACGTTTTGTGCTGAACGAAAGGACAGAGCTTTACGTTGTACAAATGAAAAAAACGATCTCAACATTTTCTGTTCCTCTGCACTTTAGAATAATTCTAAAACATAAGAAAAATAAACCGAAAGTCAATCTAAAAGTTAAAAACTGACAAATTACAAAAAGGTTGCACTGAGAAAAAAGGTGATGGGATGCTGAGAAAGTACAAGGAAATTTATCAAATGGAGACGAGAGGGGCGCATGAAAGAAATAATTGCGTGAAAAAATTTAAGAGACAATGTGCTTTATTTTGCTAAAGGGATGTTTGAATGGAGCATTTCAATGTATTGTGAATATATGGAAAAAAATAGGACGACTCTATCATTCATTTGATGCGTTCAAAAGACTGTAACAGTTCTTGGAATTTGAAATGATTCTTTAAAAAGAGACCTTTTTCAAGGGACAAAAGCCCATTTCGCGAGGGGGCCCCGTGAAGAGTATAGAAGGGTAGAGCCGCAAAATTTCCATGAAATAATATAAACTCCATTGAGTCTTCTTAATCTTTACGCTTCATAAAAGAGCAAGCTGGCATCATCATACACTTTAGCTCCCAATGTTGCGACAGTCTTTAGTACGGTTCATTATAGGTATGGCATTTTATTGTACAGTTTTACGCCAATCATCCTGCTTGTGGAGGTGTAAGACAGTATTCTTATGATATTTACGCGCATTGAGCGTTGTTACAGCTTTTGCATTTAGGTGGATTTGATGTAACGAATTATCTTTTGTGCTGTAATTGCAGGGGCAGGTTTAAGGGTGGGAGTGCATAAATGAAAGAGATATTATCATATCAAATTGTTTGATCACGCATAAAAATTTATGCTTTATGAAGGGGCATTTATCGCCTTGTAACTTGCCTGATATCTTGTATGAAAGCCCAAAATTCAGTAGGTTTCCTCTCACTTCAAAACTTCTTATATTGAAGCAATTCAAATCATTTTCTTGTGTATCACAAGGAGGGGTGTGGGTGCTGTGTTTTTATTTAAAGTATGGGATGAGTTGAAATATGAAAAGTGCATAATCTCTACGCGTTAACAAACGTTTTTGATGTTTTTAAAAAAGAGCGAAATTGTGCAGAAAAAAAGGGAGCATATATGGAAAATAGTGATGGTTTGAAATTTTGGCGGCTTTCTGAAAAACTAACAATACTGCAGGCAGCGCTTTTAATAGTTGGATTAAATCCAGGAAAGTATTTGTTTGTCAACAAATTAGAACCAGAAAAAAGTGATATTTACGAAGATAACCTTTCCGTATCATCAGAGAAAACTGCTAATTTTCGTGCAGCCTATCATGCTATCGTTCAAGCGGGAAAAAGCAATCGATTAGAGATAGAATGGTCGTACTATAATTTTTCGGATTTTATAGATGCAGATTCCTCATATGTTCGCGTTGATGATTTAAAAGAATGGCTTTCATCGCGTGGTCTGTACCCTCCATTTTTTTTCCCTGAGGATGATTCTGCTGAGACTAAGGACCAAAAATATGCGTTTCAAGATCCAACGCATCCACGTTATGCTCCAAAGCTTGCTGCTATTGTTGCGGCATGGGAAGCGGTGAGTGAGGTTGAGGGTGGTAAAACTGTTAAAGGAACGCTTGCAAAATGGTTGCAACAGAATGCTGATCAATATGATTTACACAATAAGAAAAATGGTAAGTTAAAAAAGGATGTTATTGAGGAATTAGCGGCTGTTGCGAATTGGGAACCTACCGGAGGGGCGCCTAAGACACCTGCCAGCTCTCTTTTATCAAAAGAAAAAAAATAAAAAGATCACTAAAATTGCGCTGCTTTTTTTGATAATTTTGAAGATAAACTCTTTTTCTGGGGGAGATTTTTACTTTTCTTCCCTAGATTATAAGTAATTGTTTTTCATTAAAAATAATTTTTATAGTGTTCCTCTGACTGTTCAGGCGGGGGAAAATAGACATTTTGGGGCAGTAAAATTTACCCTGTAGTTTTCGTAACTTACCTCTCTATTTTTGTTTGATTTTTTTGGGCATTTTAAAATCCAGATCAACTGAAATGGAGTGCAACATGATTAAAGTTAATCTTTTTTTTACTATGCGTAAAAGTGTGAAAATTTTTCGAGGAAATGTACGGATATTTGGCAATGTGTTGCGGATGAGGTGGTACATAAATCGTTTAGAGTAGGTGTATTGTCGTGTTGGTTAAAATTTGAAATGATCACTGTCAAATAGTCGAAGTTGAGCATCGTGCATTTCTTGGGTAAAGAAATCTTGTCATCTATGAGCGAGTGAGAGTTTTTCTTAAGAAATTTGCACAATAGTAAAACTAGTTAGCAAAACCCGTTCTTTGGCGTAACAAAAAGGATGTCATAAATGATTATCTCATCATAAATATGCTTTAAGAATAACCCTAGCGTGGCGAAAGTCTATGGCGTAGTCGCTATAGATTTTTGCTCTGTGTGTGGTGATCAATGCTCTTGTTTATCTCTTGTCAATGCAAGTGCCCATGAAAGTGATGGGTGTCTATTGCTCCATTGTGATGCTTGGTTGTTCATGTTTAGAAACGACAAGTGTATTAAATGTGATAGGGTTGATAGAAAGGAGAACGTATCCTGTAAAAATAGGTGTGTCTTTAAAATAAAGCTGATAAACGAAATTATTTTTTTATCTACCTTTTGTATAATGAGAAAAAGGTATTCAAAGTGCAAGCATAAGCAATTTAGCAGTAAATCCCAAAATAGCTTAACATAGATCGTTTCTAGGAGAAGAGGAAGAAAGTCTATCTGCAAAGCTATGTTAGGTCGTGTGACAGGTGAAATAATGCGGTTAGGGCAATAAACAATTGTTATTGGTGAAGAGATAGAAATCGGTTGGGTGTTGATTTCTGTTTTACTACAGAATTTTCTTTGTTATCTCGTAAAATACGATCGTTTGAGGTGTGGTCATATAAAGCGAAGCTTTTTTCAATCTTGGAAAGATATTCCCATTGCGGAAAATCATATAAAGTTTAAGCAACGGCAGAACGATTTTTTGTGCAATGAAATGATAAGTATGTACAACATCTCGGTAATCTCCGTGGGAAACTTTACCGGATCCAAGGTGTGGATATTGTCTTCTGCTTATCCCAAATCGCAGATATTTCAAAACAACAACGGTGGAGAATGAATGTTGGATATGTTCTAGGGAAGGTTGCAAAAAATGGCAGTTTTCAAAAAAATACCAAAAATGACGAAAGGAGCGGTTTCCCACTCCTTCGTTCCTATCTCCCCTTGCGGGGAAGCGGCCACCATTACTGATGCCGTGTACGCTGATATAGGTACACTTATTTTTCTCAAAAGTCAATAGTGTAAATGCGGTAAATATTTGAGCATCAGAGCTACAACTTTATGAAAATCTTCGCAGGATAATCTTGGAACGGTACGTGAGCAACTTAAACGACTTACAGAAACTGTTGTGACATAATTGCAGATAATCCATGCTTTTTTATTCTCTATAGGAGATTGTATTGGATACGCAGCGGGATTATTGGGTTGTGATTTCGTTGAAAAAGGTAAAACTGTCACATTTCCATATAATTTTGCATTCTTAGAAAGCACTAAAACAGGCCGCTTTTTCCAAAATTCAGGGAGTATCGAATCATGAGGAAAATCACACCAAAAAACTTGTCTGATGCGTGGTGCCGATTTGATTCGTGGTTTTATATGAGGTGGTTTTTCGTAAGGAGCATTTAAATCTCTTTCTTTTATATGCTCGCGCCATGCATTATGATCATGTTCCATCATAACACATGGTTCTTCAAGTTTGGTTATATCTAAGGAAATAGGTGATAGGGTAGAAGGCTCTGTGTTCTTATCTTCAGCCATAGCAGACCATTTATATTTATTGGTCCCCTCACTTATTATTTTACGGCTTTTCTATCACGAGTTTTTATCAAAATGTTGCTTATAAGTACAGAGAGGTGAAACCATAAAATGGATGTATCTGCTCATTTTTGTCTTTTGAGTACAACGCTAGAGGAGGGATGTTGATGACTCGTTGGTGTTGGTGGGTTGGTTTGGCGGTGGGTGGTTCTGGGTGGGGATTGGTGACTGGAGGGTTGTTGGTTAGGGGGAAGCGATTGGAGAGAACGAGTGCACGCGGTTTCGTTTCTATTTTATGGTTAGAGTTTTTTATGGACTGAAAGGAGCCCTTTTGAAGTAATATAGAGGCTTATAAGGCTGAAAAATAGGCTTGAGACGACATTCCAACCGGCAAATGAAAGAAAAAGAAAGCGTGCGGATGCTTCAGAACAAGAAGGAGGATGAATGTTGTTTAATTGGCTGAGCAGCTGGTTAATGTCTGAGGTTTTTCTGACTGCGCTTAAACCACAGCTGAGGGGAGCTGCCCAAAAGCCATATTCAACACCCGCATGATAAACGGCTAAAACAAGGCTGATGCACATTAAGACAAAAACACACAAAAATAAAAGTTGTATCCAAGCAGTTATGCGAAAAAAACATGCCCCAAAACCTGCTAAGAGCAAA
The DNA here is from genome assembly GCF_042195565.1 of Bartonella sp. AP88XZML. Classification (NCBI taxonomy): domain Bacteria; kingdom Pseudomonadati; phylum Pseudomonadota; class Alphaproteobacteria; order Hyphomicrobiales; family Bartonellaceae; genus Bartonella; species Bartonella sp. AP88XZML. Next base: position 491,304 of record NZ_JBHIOQ010000040.1, read on the forward strand.
AATGGTATGGCTCCATAATAGGGAAAACGTTCTATGAGACATAAATCGCAAGGAAGATATCCTCCGAAATATTCAAAACCAAGGGCAATCCCTATTGTGGCAGACAAGCAAAAAGCGAGAAAAAAAGCCCATAAACTTTGTTCTTTTCTGCTGGGTTCAAGATGAAGGTGTTTGTGTAAAAGTGGGTGAGAAGACAAAACGCATGCCATTAAGTCTGTTCCTTATAAAAGCTTCTTGTTTAAAAAAGCTATGAAAATCCCATAAATTAAAAGGAGGCTAACACAACCAATGAGAACAATCCATTTAAAATGCTGTACTAGAAAATTCATTGCTTTTTGCCCAAAATGTTTAATCAGCCACGCGAGAAGATAAAAACGAGCGCCTCTGGAAAAAATACAAATAAGAATGAAAAGTTCAAGACGCACACTCATAACACCGGCCAAAATTGTGACAATCTTGATGGGGGGAAGATGAAAAAAACCTGATGTTATCAGTAAAATGATGAGAAATTGCAGGGTTGCACTATTTTTCAGAGATTCAAAACTTTCAACCTTACCATAAATTTCTAAAATGGGTTTGGCAAGGGTATCATAGGCAAAATGTCCGATAAACCAACCGGCAATGCCTCCTAATACAGAACAGATCGTCGCAATCAAAGCATAACGATAAACCCGCTTTTGATGGATAAGAAGCATCGGAATATATAAAACATCTATGGGAATTGGAAAAACAGAACTTTCAATAAAGGCAATGAAACCAAGCCAGTGTGGTGCTGTACGCCGATTTGCTAAAGAAATCGTCCAAAGCTTTAATTTGTTTAATATCATGAGGCTTTTTATAAATTTAAGAGGTAAACACTTTACAAATGAGATTGCTATAAATCCGATAGAGAAATCCAATAAAGAAAGTATTTCATAAAATAGATAAGAAAATGATATGAATTCTTAAAAAATGAGAAGTCTTCTGTTGACGAATCTGTTCTTCTTCATATAGTGCAAAGGAATAATCGACAAGTCTGTCTTTTATAGTCCTGTCTTTTATAGCAGTGTGCGGGTGTGGTGGAACTGGTAGACGCGCCAGACTCAAAATCTGGTTCCGAGAGGAGTGTCGGTTCGAGTCCGACCACCCGCACCACTTCATAAATATTTTCCTTTATCCTGTTATGGCGCATCACGTTGTTTTATAGAACGTGGGATTTATAAAACATGGGGGGTTATAAAACGTGGGATTTATAGACCGTGTTCAATGTTTTGCATGTTGAATGAAAAAACTCGAATACCGTAGGATTCTTTCATTTCAAGTCTGTTTATAGTAAATCAACTAAAATCATGTCGCTTGTATGTTACAAGCTAGATGAGCTCGCGTGGAGTGAAATTTTACAAAAAATGAATAAAAATGCCTCTTATGCCGTTTCAAGGGCATCATTGGAGGTAAAGTGTATGATGGATGGTGCCAGCTTGCACTTTTATTGAAGTGTAGAGATGCTGCTCTATAGATTTTATATTCCTGTGGGTGCTGTCGCAAAATGGGCTTGAGGGTTTTGAGAGCTGTTTCTTTAAAACACGCATGTGAATTGGCAACCCAAGTATCTTGAATTTGAGTGTGTTTGGTTTGAAGCGCTGCCGTATGATATGAAGGGTGTGATCCAAAAAAGATCCGTGAGAAACACCAGCATGAGGTAACGCGTAATCTCCTCTCTTTAAAAGACAGTGCTTTAGAGGCTTTTGAAAGTTGTAAAGCAGAGGGAAATGGTAAGATTGGAAATTGGTTTTTACCTTGAAAACTTCATGTGCTTCCTAAATGAAGCTGTCTCCCCGTTACAGAAATTACATAAACAGAGAACCGCAATATCCTCTTTCCACTCTGGCATACAATAGCGGTAAAATACTGTTGTTTGAAGTGTGGTAATATAGGGCATACTTCCTTGAAACGTTACAGTATTTTTTCGGTGTGTGTTGGATATTCTTAAATGTGTTTGTCTTGCTTTAGGTTTAAAGGCATTCCATGCGGAGGAGCCCAAAGAAACCCGCTAAAATCCCCCAAGAGTCCCCAAGGGTTTTTGTGTTTTTATAAACGGACATGGTGTTTAAAAATGGGTGTTTAAAATGGGTTTTCAGAATCTTTATCCTTTAAGAGCGGGGAGGCCAAGTCAACATTATCTTATAAAACTGCAATTGATGCACAATATCCATATTTATTTTAAAGAAATATCTCTTAAATAACGGCTCTCATTTATTTTACGATGGCGCCCAATGGTATGATGGTAAAGCTTTTATATTCCAAATGTATTACATGAAAGGGGGAGAGAGGATAGGAGCTTGCTTTAAGAGAGGGAGAGGCTTTATTGTTTCGTGACTATTTGTTTACAGTTTAGTACTGGTTTTTAGAATCTACGTCTTTTTAGGGGGAAAGGGGCATTAAAAAACCCCGTTTTTAACAGGGTTTTTTAATCGTTCAATTTTTCTACAAAACTTAGAATTTATAAGCGATACCAAAGCGAACATCATGCGTTTGAGAAGAGATTTTAAGGTTATCGTTTGCAAATTTCTTTTTAAAAAAATCTGAATAACGATATTCTGTACGCATGATGATATTATCTGTCATTGCAAGATCAAAACCACCACCAACAGTGTAACCAAACATTGTTTTTGTCTCATCTAACACATTGCCAGAAGCAAAAATTGTCGAATCTTCTTGCGATTTTGATAAAAGTGACATGATATATTGCATCTGTGTATAGGCTATACCCCCTGCAATATAAGGCATAAGACGATGGGAAGCAAAACCAATACGCGCACGCGTGGCACCAGACCACGTTTCTTTCAATGTTACACTGCTAACAACAATGTCACCATAGTTGGATATCGTTTCACCCTGAGCTGCAGGTTTTATGATAGGAATCCCAGCTTTTTTAAAGGCAATGTTAATGGAGTTTGATTCATCTAGAATTTTCTTTCCATTGTCTGTTTGGGTGCTTTTCCTTCCAGACCAGACCATATCGGTATCAAAACCGAAAACAAGATCTCCCAGATCAATATTAGAACCTGCATACAAACCTGCTCTCAATCCTGATAGTTTCGGTGATAAATCTCTATCAACCCAAGCCCATTTTCCTTCCCTAGCTTCTTGTGCGTAATTTAGAGTATTTTTATTGGAAAAATATCCAATTTGTCCTCCAAAATAAAAACCAGACCAAGAAAAAGGCGCAGAAACAGTAACCGGTGAAATACGTGACGATGAAACATCTTGCAATGAAACCTTCGGTTCTGATTGCTTAAAGATTACCGTATCTGCTGCTTGCGCTGTTGAAGCGGTAATGAAGGTGAAAATAGATAGTGCAACTAAACATTTTGTTTTCATAAAAACGTCCCCAATTTATTTCAGATACAAATCGTATTATATACAAATTGGTTAAAAAAATCTATACTTAATATCATTATGAAAACTAAAATACGTATAAACTCTATAATTATCCATATTTAAGCGTTCTTAAAACTTGTTTTCATGCTATTATCCCGCGTTTATATTGATTTTTCAGGATTTTTTATACTCTTTCAATGTTCTCTGTGTTTTAGAAAAAAATATAGTATAGTAAATAAGCTTTTTATTTATTTAAAAAACATTATTTTATACATATTAAAACACTTTTTGTTATTAAATGTATTATCCATTATGATTGACATCAATGTGCTTACATATTCAATTGATCGTAAAAAATGCATATTGGCCATCATATTCGTTGCTCGTTTCTGATATTGCGTAGCTTTGTATTGCGATAGCCTTTTGAGCACTTGAGGGGATGAGGGACTTTATTTCTTTTTTATCTATATGCCACTTTTTCTTGTGATAATCCAAGCGAATAGTTTTGATTGATTGAATGGAATACGAAGAATAAGAAGGAGTAAAGTGCGAGAATCTCAAGTCTCATGAGGTTTCTTATGCGCCATGTAAAACGGATAAACTCTCCGTTCCGTTTGCTTAAAGCCGGAACGTGGATGAGAGTCTAAAAACTGAATGTCTTTGGCGATTTTAAACAGATTAGCGCGTGCATTCAGGTTTTTGTGGAAATGGGTGAGGGTGCCATAATGGGCAAATGCCTCCAATTTCTTGCGAGCTGTCAAGTATATCCCCGTCAGAGAGCTGATTGTTTCAGCAAAGGTCAAAACCTTTCAGTGCATTGAGTTTTTTCCAACAGCTGTTCCTCTATTGAGCACCCCCATCTTCACGCTTCATAAAAGAGACATTTCTCAATGTTCCTAAACCCATTTCACGACAGCGATTGTAAATGGTATAATGATAAATCTATTGAGCACCTCTTTTACGCTTCATAAAGGATTACGCCGGTACCATTACTATATTTGCCAGTTCGTGGGGTGTTGTGACAGTCCTCTCCACAATGTTGTGACAGGCCCCTTTGTCCGTTGTGACAGTCCTTGGCACTTGAGGTGGTTCATTAGAGGCGTTTGTAGTTCTTATCGGATACAATTTCTATTCACATATTCATTGCGTTTGTGATGTGCAAGTCAGTGATTTTGATTGATGCAACATGGGACCGATTTAAAATGAGAAAATCTTACGGTCTTTAGGATTCTCATTCAATATGGATAACGCTAGATTATCATTATAAATAAACACATTATCTCATTGAGATAAGAGTTATCTACCCAATGTTATCAATAATGATAACATTGTAAAGCGTCGATGAATTCATTAATCTTTTTATACTTCGATTGAAATTATGTCTATTAATACCGATAACACCGATTTTTTTGAGCTAATTCTGTTTGGCTGATAGCTAATAGATTTTCAAAATCAAGACGCGAAGCTAGAATGAAAAACACCTTAAGGTCATATCCATTTAAATCACTTTCTGCCAGTATAGCCATTGGGTGTTGAGCCATGATTATCCATGCCTTTCCAAAACCGTTGTGCTTTTTAAGTACAATATAAGCGACAAAACCACCCATAGCATAAATGCGGATCAGAGCCTAAAATGAACGCTGTGGGTAATTGTTATCGGTCATCATCGGGGTGTTTACACCCCGATCTTTTGACAGAAAGATTTGTTTTAAGATGTTTGCATCTTTTTTAGTGGGTTGTTTATTGGGGAGCAATCATCTTTTTAGGATCAACTAATCGGTCATAATCCTCTACAAAAACGCCTGCTTTTAATGCTTCGGTGCGCAAAGTTGTATCATTTTTATGCGCTGCTTTGGCAATTTCAGCAGCTTTTTCATAGCCAATTTCTGGTGCAAGAGCTGTGACTAACATGAGTGAGCGCTCCATGAGTGAGTGAATATGAACACGATTGGCCCGTAATCCTTGAATGCAATGCATATCAAAAGAACGCATGCAATCACCAAGAAGGGTAATTGATTGTAAAACGTTATAGCCAATAACAGGTTTATAAACGTTGAGTTCAAAATGTCCTTGGCTTGCGGCAAAGGTTACGCTGGTGTGATTACCAAAAACTTGGCATGCAACCATGGTTAAGGCTTCACATTGCGTGGGGTTAACTTTGCCGGGCATAATAGAAGATCCGGGTTCATTTTCAGGAAGACTGAGTTCCCCTAAACCAGAACGTGGACCAGAGCCTAAAAACCGAATGTCATTGGCAATTTTAAACAGATCAGCAGCGAGAGCATTCAAGCTTCCGTGGAAATGCGCAAGGGCGCCATGATGGGCAAGTGCTTCAAATTTATTGCTGGCAGTTTGGAATGTTATTCCTGTGAGAGTGCTCACTGTTTGCGCAAAAGCAACGTCAAAACCTTTTGGCGCATTCAGCCCTGTGCCAACAGCCGTACCACCCTGAGCAAGCATTTGGACATCGGTTAGAGCATTTTCAATGCGTTGAAGATTGGCTTCTAATGCGGCACGATAGCCTGAAAATTCTTGCCCTAAGGTTAAAGGGGTTGCATCTTGGGTATGGGTGCGGCCGATTTTAATGATATCTGCAAATTCTTGCTCTTTTTGTTTTAATGTCGCAATAAGAGCTTCAAGGATTGGCAATAAGTGTTGGCGTGTTTGCAACGTGGTGGCAATGTGAAGCGCCGTGGGAAAGGAATCGTTCGATGATTGGCTCATATTGACATGGTCATTGGGATGAACTGGTTTTTTGCTTCCAAGTTTTCCTCCCAAAATCTTACTAGCACGATTAGCAATGACTTCATTGACATTCATATTGCTTTGTGTGCCAGAACCTGTTTGCCAGACGGATAGTGGGAAATGTGTATCAAAATCGCCAGCAAGCACTTCATCAGCGGCGGCAATAATTGCTTTTCCAATATTTTCTGGTAGTTTTCCTTTGTCCATATTTACAATCGCTGCTGCTTTTTTGACAAGGACTAAAGCATAGATGATGGCAAGAGGCTGCTTTTCACTGCCAATATTAAAATTATGCAGAGAACGTTCAGTTTGTGCGCCCCAATAACGATCTTGACGTACCGAAATCGTTCCAAAGCTATCCGTTTCCTGACGTGTTTCAACCATGATAAGATCCTTTTTTGTTCACGGGTTCTCAAAAAAGATAGATAACGCGAAAGTGCAATAAGAGGCAAGACTTTGAAGCTTCATTTAGAGAAATTATTTTTATGGCTATTCTTGACATTGAGAGATGCCGATTTTATATCTAACACATGCTAGCACTCGTAATTTGAGAGTGCTAGCAAGAACTTTTAAGATTAATTCAATTATGTTCAGTTTTAAGGATTTAAAACATGGCTAATATACAATTCCGCCCACTTCACGACCGTGTCGTTGTCCGTCGGGTTGAATCTGAAAATAAAACGGCTGGTGGGATTATCATCCCTGATACAGCAAAAGAAAAACCCCAAGAAGGCGAAGTGATTGCTGTTGGCAATGGCGCTCTCGATGATAACGGAAAGCGCGTGCCTTTAGAAGTCAAAACAGGAGACCGTATTTTGTTTGGAAAATGGTCTGGAACTGAAGTCAAGATTAATGGGGAAGACCTCCTCATTATGAAAGAATCTGACATTATGGGAATTATGGGCTAATTGAAGCGCTTAATTTTTCATTGTGTACTATTTTGAGAAAACTCCAAGGAGAAATTAAATGGCTGCTAAAGAAGTCAAATTTGGCCGTGAAGCGCGTGAGCGTTTGTTGCGCGGTGTCGACATCCTTGCTAATGCTGTTAAGGTGACACTCGGCCCTAAAGGTCGCAATGTGGTGATTGATAAATCATTCGGTGCGCCTCGCATCACAAAAGATGGTGTATCCGTTGCAAAGGAAATCGAACTGGAAGATAAGTTCGAAAATATGGGTGCACAAATGTTGCGCGAAGTTGCTTCTAAAACCAATGATATTGCTGGTGATGGAACAACAACAGCAACTGTTTTAGGACAAGCTATTGTGCAAGAAGGTGTTAAAGCTGTTGCTGCGGGCATGAACCCAATGGATCTTAAACGTGGGATTGATGCTGCTGTTGAAGAAGTGGTGGCAAACCTCTTCAAAAAAGCAAAAAAAATCCAAACTTCAGCAGAAATTGCACAGGTGGGAACAATTTCCGCTAATGGCGCTGCTGAAATCGGTAAAATGATCGCTGATGCTATGGAAAAAGTGGGCAATGAAGGCGTCATTACCGTGGAAGAAGCTAAAACCGCTGAAACGGAATTAGAAGTCGTTGAAGGAATGCAATTTGACCGTGGGTATCTTTCCCCTTATTTTGTCACAAATGCTGAGAAAATGGTCGCTGATCTTGATGATCCTTACATTCTCATTCACGAAAAGAAATTGTCTAATTTGCAATCTCTTCTTCCTGTGCTTGAAGCTGTTGTTCAGTCTGGAAAACCACTTCTCATTATCGCTGAAGATGTGGAAGGTGAAGCTTTGGCAACGCTCGTTGTCAACAAATTGCGTGGTGGTTTGAAAATTGCTGCTGTAAAAGCTCCTGGATTTGGTGACCGTCGTAAAGCAATGTTAGAGGATATCGCTATCTTGACATCCGGACAGGTTATTTCTGAAGATGTGGGCATTAAACTTGAAAATGTCACTTTGGATATGCTTGGACGTGCAAAGAAAGTGAATATTTCTAAAGAAAACACCACCATTATTGATGGTGCTGGACAAAAGGCTGAAATTACTGCTCGCGTCAATCAAATCAAGGCTCAGATTGAAGAAACAACTTCTGACTATGACCGTGAAAAATTGCAAGAAAGACTTGCTAAACTCGCTGGTGGTGTTGCTGTTATCCGTGTGGGTGGTGCAACAGAAGTTGAAGTGAAAGAAAAGAAAGACCGTGTTGATGATGCTTTGAATGCAACACGTGCTGCTGTTGAAGAAGGTATTGTTGCTGGTGGTGGTACCGCATTGTTGCGTGCAGCAAATGCGTTGACCGTTAAGGGAAGTAATCCTGACCAAGAAGCTGGTATTAGTATCGTTCGTCGTGCTCTACAAGCACCAGCGCGCCAGATTGCAAGCAATGCTGGTGAAGAAGCTGCTATTATTGTGGGCAAAGTGCTGGAAAATAATGCTGATACTTATGGTTACAATACCGCAACTGGTGAATTCGGTGATTTGATTGCTTTGGGAATTGTTGATCCTGTGAAAGTTGTGCGTTCTGCTCTTCAGAATGCGGCTTCAATTGCGAGCCTTCTGATCACAACAGAAGCAATGGTTGCTGAAGTTCCAAAGAAAGATACACCAATGCCTCCGATGCCTGCTGGTGGAATGGGCGGAATGGGTGGAATGGATTTCTAAGCTCTTTTCCATAGAAATAATAAAGAAACGGGTCTTCTGGGCCCGTTTTTTTATGCTTTTTCATGTTTTTCAACCGGTGAATTTGGTGATTTGATTGCTTTCAAGAATTGTTGATCCTGTGAAAGTTTTTGCGTTCTGCTCTTCAGAATGCGGCTTCAATTGCGAGCCTTCTGATCACAACAGAAGCAATGGTTGCTGAAGTTCCAAAGAAAGATACACCAATGCCTCCGATGCCTGCTGGCGGAATGGGTGGAATGGGCGGAATGGATTTCTAAGCTCTTTTCCATAGAAATAATAAAGAAACGGGTCTTCTGTGCCCGTTTTTTTTATGCTTTTTCACGTTTCATACAGTTTTTCCTTTTATGACAGTTTCTTTATCTTATAGGATTGTTCTATTCTCCATTGGTTGATCTACCGTTATTGTGAATGAATCTCATTCTCGGTTCTTGGCTTTTTCTCTTGTTTTTATGAAATGTTTCTATTGTGCGGGGATCGTGGTTTTCTTTGAAAATATTGTGCTAATAAAAATATAAATATTTGATTTATAATCATTTATTCCTAATACAGTTCTGTTTTTTCATTTCAGGTTTATGCATGCCCTGTTAAAAAATCCTGTGTTTGTGCTTCATAGGGTGAGAGGTCACTACGGTTTTTATGAACCAATGTAATCATTAAAAGTCAGTAGTTAAGAAGAGTCAGTAGTTAAGAGTTAGTACCTATTGAGCGTTGGAAAGACAGAGTTGAAAAGAGCATGATGGGGCTGGTTTGTTTTTTATGAATAAGATGCTGGTATTTCAAGCTTTTGCATAGGGGAATAAGCATCTCTCTGTTTAGTTGATCTCTGAAATGGGGAGACTGCTCCATTTGAGAAGCTTAAAGATAAAAGCTAATTTTTCGCCTTGCTCTCATCTTTTTTTCGGTAAGCTCATCACCTAAACTGGAGCCAAACCCATGTTGTTATATTCAAGTTCTGTTTGTTGCCTATATTGTGACAGAAAATTCTTAAGTGGGGAGCAATTTTTGAGCTAAGGGGACCATGACAGGTAGCCGAAAAAATCATGACGAGACAATAGGCGCGCTTGTGTTAGAATTTTTAATGCTTCTGATGATAAAGGCACGCGAAATTCTGTTGTAGCCTCATGCTTTCTTTTCATATTTTCGAGCCAAGGATTTTCCATATATTCTCTTCAACTTGACCTTTATGCATAGAACATAAGGGAATTGAGAGGGTGGGAATTGAGAGGGTGGGAGGAGCCAGCTTGCTTTTTTATTAAACGTAAAGATAAGAGGTTTTATGTAAGGCTCCCATTACATTGCTTGTTTATGCGCTTCTTTAAAAGAAATATCTTTTAATACAAATTCTTGGCAATGCTATTTATGAAGAGTATAAAATCATTTGGATATCAATAGATTATTAAAAAAAATGTATGTTGGTATGATCCTTTTCTTATGTTACCAAAGTTGCTGATTTACGCGTTGGTTAAAAATCTCTCTTCATACCCCTAAATTCATTTCATGAAAGCGTTTGTGAAGAGCACGACGTTTATGAGGCGTGTAAAAAATTCTCGTGAGACATGAAAAAATCATTAATAAAATCTCCATGTTTTCAAAAAATAACGAATGGCTTTTTATCTTTTTAAAAGATTTAACACGTCTCACGTTTTTTATTTATTTTAGAGCTGAATATTCGATTTTTGTGTAAAAATACTTCCCAGCACATCTATGATCCGTGAAAAATCAAGTGCTAATAAGAAAATGATGAATATAATCCACTTCGTATAGCGTGACATCATTTTTACACTTTTATACGTTGTGATGATTTCTTGTAGGATTTCTTTTTCCTTTTCTGTAAGCTCTGTTTGTTTTTCTGTTTTTTTTCTAGCCATGTTTCCACCCACACAAGCCTTCCCCTTGTTTGTTATGCTTTAAAATATCTCTTGCGAGATTTGAACTGATGATATTGAGATCTTTTTTGTCTAAATAAATGGGCATCCAACCAACGCAAGAAAAAGGCTCATTGATTGTTTTTATCGCGCAACCAGTGAGTAAGAGAAGCGCGTACATCAGCATCACTTTTTTGATTAATTTCATTTTCCACCTCTAGCCGTGTTGTTGATGACTTTAGCGTTTTTTCTATTTGCTTTTGTTGTTCAACTTTCTTTCCAAGAGTGAAAGCTTTTGCTAAAGCGATAAAAAAAGCGGTCAGAGCCGCTCCTGTTATCATCAGATTTTTTTTCAACCACCACATCATAAGCTCTGCTCCCGAAACCGTTTTGCCACAAAGAAAATGCCAACGCAGGCGGCTAAAACCATAATGGTTGCTAATGCCCATTGGATGGGACCATTGCCTGCCAATAAGCCCCCAAGTCCAGAAAAAGAACCAATAATCGGTGTAAGCGCTTCTGCTTTGAAAAATCCCATTGGAGCTTGCGTTTCTACAGTTTGGTAGTTGGGAGAAACATAAGCTCCTTTTGCCCATAATCCCGATTCTGCTGCACGACGGTGCACTAAACCGTGAAGACGTTTTCCTCCTGCTTTAGTCCACTTTTGTAACTCAGCAGGGACGGCTTCATATTCGCCATTATTGAGTTTTTTGAGCAGGGTCGAATTACAAAAAGCCGATGTTCCTATATTATAGCAAAACGATACGAGCGCGGCGAATTGTTCATCCGTTAAAGAAACCGTCACATGTTTTTCAACGGTATTTTCAAATTGTCTTAAATCTTGAGAAAGAACTTCTTCTGCTTGTTTTTCAGTAATGATCATGCCCTTGTGAACGAACGGTTTGCCAGCCGTGCTGGTATGACCATAGCCAATTGTCCACACCCCGATGGCATCTTTATGGGCATGTAAACGCAATCCTTCCCATTGTTTAATGAGTGCAAGCCCTGCTGCTGATATTTTTCTCATTTGCTTCTCCATAAAATAAAGCCTCACGGTAACGTGAGGCTGGTTGACAGATTAAAAATGAATTTTTTCACGCTTCAAAAACAGAAGAGATGTGAAACTTTTATGAAATCAAAAGGTTGGTTGTGACATCTTAGGGAATGGGGAATGGTTGGCCAAGAGGGATCATAGTCGGCCAAGTGGGGTAATGGTTGGGCTGGTGTTTTCCGTTAAGAGAGGTTGTAGATTTTAAGAGCTTGTCCTGGTGTTTTTGATGGAGCCTTCTTGGGGTACGGGCGGTTGTTTGGTTGATGCACGATAAGTGTGGTCTATTGCGGTTGTTTGGTCGTATGGCATTGATGTGGGGGTGTTTGAGATACGAAGTGGATACTCTCAGAAAAACAAGACATATGCTTTTACTGAAGACGAAAGCATTAAATATTTTATGTATCAAACGTTTTGCTTATCCAAAGAGTCTCATTGTTACACAGAGCTTTAGGCTAACAAGAGCTGTGGAATTTTGATACAATTTTAAGAGGGGCTGGTTTTTATAGGACAAAGGTGTTTTTTCTTTAAGAGGAAAGTTGTTTGCTATTTTTGTTTTATGAACGCAAAAGCTGGTTTGCTTAGAGAAATCTTAGCCGTAAAGCAGCCTCTCTTCGTTCTTTGATGAATAGGAATATGGAAAAAGCCTCAATTACATCGTTAAAGATTTGTATTCAGTGAGCCTTTTTTGGTGGGAAGAAACGGAAACAGTTTTTCCCTCTGTTTCTCTTAAGTTTTTTTCAAATCTCTCTCTCAGAGTTTCACCTTTTTTGTTGACTGTTTCATGTTCAGCATCGGGATTGGCTTTTAAATAGTGTTCTAGACGTCTTCTTCCTTGTGTGTGTTTATAAAAAGTGGTTGGAAGATAGGAATCTAACTTTTCAGCATATACAGATGAATTGGGTTCACATAATACACCCTTAACATTATCTTTGTGCAGTCTTGCTAATTTATCAGATTCAAGATGAAGCTTTTTGGCAAGGCTTAAGCTGAACATCCCGCATTCAGAAGAGCTTCGCTGAATATCCATTTCTGCCGTGGTAAAAGAATAAGGAGGCAGTTGAAGACATTGAAGGGTTTGATTTATTTTTATCCCTAGTTTGCAAGCCGTGATATTCTGAAATGTTGTAGGTTCAAGCATAATCAAAGAGATTTTGTCATCAACTTTTTGATAATCAAGGACTGCAAAGTGGATTTTGCTTCCCGAATTGACTATAAATCGGGCAGAATTTGCGCCGCTCTCAACGACTTCTTTTAGGGCGTGCGAAAACTCTTCTGCTGTAAGAGCCAATTTGAGATTCATTTCTGGATATTTGCTGTTTGCTTTTTCTACGAGAGCCGGCATCAATCTAATATCTGTGTTTTCATAATAAGCGTTAATCCAACGGCCGGTGACGAGATCATCTTCTAAGCCTGTAATAATATCTTTTAATTCGTCAGAACTCGGTGCAACATGTTCTTCTTCTGTTTGGATGGAACTTTGCATTAAACGTGCAATAAGGTCTTCTAAAGATTCATTTGCACTTGCTCCTTCTGGTGTTTGTGAGGAATGAGGGAGGGAAGAATCTTGTGGCTTCATACTATTAGCCTCCATATTGATAATCGATAGGTGATATTATCTTCTTCAATTCTGGCTAAACAATGTTTGCAGGAAAGATTTTTAGCTAGAAAAAACAAAGAGATGAAATCATCTTTATTTAAATTACGAAAGATAAAACCCCACGCTTTTCAGAGTCAAAGGTAAGGTATCTTTTTATCTTTTAAGAGATCACGTCGCTTACTGTTTGCATCTTTACCTCTTTCAAAGGGAAAAGAAGATTTGCTAACAGCAATTTATGCCTTACCGTAAAGCTACAGAGCTTCATTCTTTGTGGATGTGGAATATGGCTATGGCCAAAACGCTTATTACATCATTAGAGATTTGTATTCTGTGGCTCTTTTTCTGTGTTGTGAAACAGAAACAGTTTTTGTCTCTGTTGCTACCAGGCTTCTCTCAAACCTCTCGTTTAGGGTTTCGCCTTTTTTGTTTACTTTTTCATGTGCCGCGTCTGGATTGGCTTTTAGATATTCCCCAAGACGTCTTCTGCCTTGCACGTGTTTGTATAAACGAGCTGGAAGATATGGATCTAATTTTTCAGCAGGTAAAGGCGTGTCTGGTTCACATAACACACCCTTAATATTATCTTTGTGCAGTCTTTCTAATTTTTGAGCTTCGAGATAAAGCTTTTTGGCAAGGCTTAAGCTGAACATCCCACATTCAGAGGAGCTTCGTTGAATATCCATTTCTACCATGGCAAAATGAATATTCGGAAATTGGTGATGTTCAATGGATTGTCGCGTCCTTAATGCAAGTAATGCGGGAAGCGTGTCACGCAGTAAGGTCGGTTCAAAAAAGATCAAAGATGTTTTATTATCAATGGTTTGATGATCGACAACCGCAAAATGAATTCCCCTATCTTGTGCGTTAACGATCAGCCTAGAAGATTTTATGCCCTTTTCGAGCGTTTCTTTGAGTGCAAGGGCAAAGCCGTCAGGGGGGCTTGTAAGTTTGAGATTCATCTCTGGATATTTACGATTTGCTTGATCGACCAAGGCTGGCATCATGTAAAGATCTAAAATATCATAATAATTTTTGATCCAACTGCCATCGGCATTATGCTGTTCTAAACCAGCAACAATATCTTTTAACTCGGCACGGTTGAAAGGGGTGTTTTTTATTTTTTCAATGTTAAGCCGTTCTAAATGTGCAGTAAGAGTGTCTAATGATGCATTTGCATGCGCTCCTTCAGGTGCGCTTGCTCCTTCTGGTGTTTGTGAGGAATGAGGTGGGGGAGAATCTTGTGGCTTCATAATCTTAGCCTCTATGTTGATGATCGATAGGTGATATTATCTTCTTCAATTTTGGCTAAACAATGTTTTGAAAAACAAGCCTTTGCATCTTGAAAGGTGAGGCGATGAGAGCATAATGATGCCGTTTTCATATTTTTATGCGTGTATTGCTCATCATTGCTGTGATGTATTATATTGGTATTTTATGGGGGGATTATTAGGGCGTTCTATTGGGAGCCCGTGAATACGGCTTGTTTTGAAAATCTCAAAATTATAGAGTTGTTGGTGATGCAAATTGGGTGATGCAAAAGAAAACAGTCAGAAAAAGACGAAAGATACCTTCAAACCGTAAAGTTTTAAACATTGTCGCAAGACACACTGTTTTATAACAGTCTATAATAACTTATAATAGCCTATAATAATGCGAAAATTTTATGATGAAATCTGGACACAGAAAACCCCTTACCGCGCCCGTCATTAAATACGATTTTTCAGATTCTGTCAACCGCAAAACGATTATTTTTCCTCCTTTATCGCGGGAAAAATCTACAGAAAAAAGCTCATTCATTGGCTATGCAGCAAAATATCTTGTTTTAATGGAAAAGTTTTTGATGTGGCAAAAAACATTTTCTCCTTTGAGAAAGGAGGGGACAAGATGAAGGGAGAATTGTGGTTTTGAAATCCGTGGTATTTTATTGATGGAATTGGGAAGGCGGTGGTTGGAAGGTATTGCGGGGGCAAAGCTTTAGGTATTGCGCAGGGGGTGTTCCGAGGGGGATGACGAGGTGGGGGGCTCGTGGGTGCTTAGAGGGTGATGGCCCTTCGAGTGGCTGTTGGGGTCTCTAAAGATTTCTGTATAAAGATTTATTGAGTAAATGCTTTTTCTCCTTTGAGAAAGGAGGGGACAAGATGAAGGGAGAATTGTGGTTTTGAAATCCGTGGTATTTTATTGATGAAATTGGGAAGGCGGTGGCTGGATGGTGTTTGCGGGGCAAAGCTTTAGGTGTTGGCGATTTGTGCGGGTGAATTGGGGCTATGCTGGCTGTCGTATTAGTGGTGATGTGATGGGGGGGGAGGGTTATCGGTGCAGTTGTTGATGAGGGAGGAGATTGTTGGTAGGGGCTTTTTCTTTCGTTTAAGGGATGATGCTTTTAATTGTGTCAAAAATCAACGGGTTGTTTTAATGATAAGCTATTTATTTATAGTGGATATTTTATCGTTATTTATCTTGAATGAGAAACCCAGATTATGCTGAAATAAAAGCCATAGCTCTTGTCCGTCATAAGATCAGAAGAGCCATATAGAATTGTACAAGAAAAGATGTAAAATGACGATAATGAATTATCTGAAGAGCTAAGGATGTCGCGATATTGGGGGAAGCGTATGATGAGGGTGATTTGTTACAATGGGGGGTAGAGGGGAGAATGTTGCTGTTTTAAAGAGGGGGCAATATTTATCCTGCCCATGCCGTGAATATGCTGTGAAATATTGTCCTTTGAGGCATGGATAAGTGAGGTATGGGTAGATATAAGGTTAAGTCTCTTTGACAGTTGAAGTATTTTTTTTAAGGGCGTGGTGGATATTTTTAAGCTTGTTTGTTGTGCGCTTTAAGCTTGTTAACCCATGAAATTTTATGAAAGGGCAAGCTCAGTGGATCTCAAGTGTCATTTGCCAAAAGGGGGCTTTACAAAGGCGCTGGTTATAAAGAGGCATGTTATAAAGGAGGGGGAGAATCTTTATCCTGTGAGGGGGAGGAAATGATGGGTGTTTTAGCCAAGGCTCTTTTGGGTAGAACTGTCAAAATGTTTATAAAGGGCATCAAGAATAATACGCAACGAACCAACAAGATTAGGCAGCGGTTGATCTTCTATAACAAGATAGTGTAATGCCGCATGAAAGTTGTGTTGACGATGTAGATATTGTGCTTCTTTAATCGCTTCTTGCATAGCTTCATAGTGTTCGGTTGCTCTTTGGACCCATTGCTTTTTTGCTTTCTCATCTGATGCGCTGTGCGTAAAACCATCATAATAACCGTTTGGTAAACCTTTTGCACATAAATAGTCGTTTCTAATTTGCAAGTATTGTTGCGCCGTGTCATATTGCTCTTTACTGATGCCTGATGAAGCCTCTTTATAGCCAAGCAAACAAAGACGCCCAATATAGGTTCCGACAAGCGGATTTTTCGCTTCTTCGAAGCTTAAACCAAAGTGTTTTGCACGCATTTCAATCGCAGATTGAAGGGCAGATTCGCTGGAATTTTGGGCACGTGAAATACAGCTATTGGGCTCTCGCTTTCCTGTTATTTTCGATCTACCGCGTTTTTTACGTATTTTCATGAACTTAACCATTTGAATGAAAAAGAAACTGTCTGTTGATGGGGGACAGTGATGTAAAAAGCACTTGGCGCAAATATTGGGGGGAGCAAATACTTAAGAGGGGGAAAATACTTAAAAGGGGGAAAATACTGGGAGAGTGAGCAAATACTGGGAAATATCAGCCGTTGCAGATCAAAAAACAAACGATACTAAAGGCGTTTAAAATGCAAAGAAAAGCAACGGTGTGGGGCGAAAAAATCATCTTTAAGGTGGTTTCTTACCTTTTTTATCTTATCCCTATCAGTCTTATTTTCCGCCCCTATCATGCTTATTTTTTTATTGCTAGCGGATTATTTGCTTTCTAAATATTTCTTAACTGTTCTTGAGAGATTGAAGGAAAATTTTTGTCAAATGTGAATGAAAAAATAACAATGGATTTCAAGGGCATGTCATCGTCTTTCTAATAGGAAGTTTTTTCTAATGGGATTATTTGTCTCTTTTTTCACGAGCGCTTTGTGGAAATTTTTCAATTCCACTTTTGAAAGGTCATTGTTTTCTTAAGTTGGGAGCTTGTTATTTGGGTTCTCTTATTTTTTGTTGTTGGGCGCTTTCTCAAGATATTTGATATACATCACGCTGTTAAGCACACTTTTATCCTTTATAAGAGATATGTTGTCTTCTATTGAGTAGCAGAGAGCGGCAAAAAGCAAACCTCCGCATTCTATTATAATAGCATAAGATGCCCTATATTTTCAAATGAAATATCGTTTATCGGCTTAAAATAAACTGTGAATGATCTCGCTATTTTGTTTGGTGTATCCTTTATGAGTATCCTTTATAGAGTATAAAAATCTCCGTTTTAATGGATCTCATCATAAGACGAGGGGATGTCGTTTAAAGGACGGAATGCATTATCGAAAGAAGCTGTTTTTATAAGTGGCAAATGCCTTTATAAAAAGATGCTTTTATAAGAGATGCCTTGATGAATGTAGGGGCTGTATCAATGTGGGGGCTGTGAAATACTTCATCTTTAATGAAGAATTTTTAAAATGAAGCCTTTTTGATTAAGAAGCTTTCAAATGAGGATTAAGGTTGTTTGTCGCACGTTTTTCATACTGGATAATCGATTGCTTGTTTGATTTTGTTTTGTGTTGCTTTTTAAAGAGCCATGTCTTAGGGCTCTCTTTTGCCCATTTTGCAAGGGTGCTCATGAAGGGTATAACGATAAAGTCCCCAATGAAATCCATATAAAGTTTGAATAATATAAAATCTATTGCACACTTCCATTTTTACGCTTGTGAAGAAGAAAGTCTATAGCATCACACATTTTGCCAGTCCTCTTGATCAAGACGTTTTACTCTATAGAGAAAGGGCAACAATGCTTTTAAAGGGCCTGGGGTAGAGGGAGGAAATTGAAAGAAAAGAGGGACATCTATTTATTTACGAGACTGTTATTTATTTACGAGACCGTGAAGGATAGTTTCTCTCTCTGGATGAAAAAGATTTTGTGCAATTTAATTATGGAATTGTGAGAGGCGCTGGTATTCATGCGGCGGCGTGTCAAATGATTAATCCTTATCATTTTAGGGCTTTGCCAGATTGACAACGAGGCTTTAAGGCAAAGGGATTGAAATTTTTTGAGGAAGAAGTAAGCCGTCCAGTGATTACGTCGTGTACTTGAGAAAGCTTGAGAAGAGGCAATGACTAAGGTTAATTTGGGACTGAGGTTGATCTTGTCCGCGTGCTTGGCTTTCAATAGAACACCCTTCCTTGGGAAAAGGGGTGTTTTGGCTTGTAAGCGCGCATGTATCAGCGCGTATAGGGCAATGAATAAAATATTTAGAAGGGAGATTATAGTGCTTGCATTACTCTGAGAAGGGTGCTAAGCGAATTTACCGCGCTGGTGGCGTGCTATCAAATATTGAAGAGTGGGAATTTTAGAAGTGGGGGAGTATCCGTATGATCGAAGATAAATCACAACACCAATCTGCCTATAAGGGAGATAAGGCTTTTGTATCGCAGCCAGTGTTGGATCAATCAGAAGCTTTCAAAAAATGGATGGCTCTCTCAACAGGCGATTATATCATCATTTGTTGTTTGGCTATCCTCTTGTTGGTGCTTTTTTCCGCGTCTGCCTATATGAGCCCTTTGGAATTTTTTCACGTTATATCCAAGGAACAGCTCCAAGCACTGGGAAAAATGAAACAAGAAGATTTTCAAGAAATGAGTCAGAGTTTTATACAGATTCCTGCGATCGAATTTCTTCGTAACTTAGGGTGGAATGGTGTTTGGGCTTTTTTATGTCTCTTGCCGCAAATAATTTTTGGCTTTCTTTTTGGGTTGTTTCCGCTCTTTTCTATTTTTAACGCCATATTTAAACGGGATGCGAAGGAAATGATGCTACAATGGGAAAACTTACCAGAGCAGAAACAGCTAGACAACCAATCTCTCAACAAAATATGATAGGGGGGAAAAGTGATCACTTCTATAATGCCTCTTTTAATAACTACATTATTGATCTCCTTAGGGATAGTTATCGTTATTTATTCTGCGTGGAGCATGATACTCTTTTCTACCGTGAAGATCATCTTGTCCATTTATTATTCTTTGATAAAACGGGCAGTACTGTTATGTAAGATGCGAAGGAAATTAAAAAAGGGTGCAGCGCAGAATTTGAGGCATTATCAGGCAGGATGGAGAGGACAGAATACAGTTCTTGCAACACAGTTGCGTGCCTTTTCTTTTCAAGAATCTTTGCTTCTCTCAAAAAAAGATTATAAAATAATCTCTTGGATGGCTTTCATTGCAGTTGCGCTTTTTATACATGCTGTGCTTTTTTCGTCTTTTACTATACGATATGCGATTGTTTCACACAATAATCCGTTGTTTTTTTTGTTATTGATTGAAGCGCTGCCGTTTTTGTTTATTTTGGTATGTAGTGCCATCACTTTGCCTGTTATTTTAATTCTCCATAGTCTCCTTCATTATGGCGTGAAAAAAACAGCAAAGAGATTAGAAACATTTGTTTGAGAAGAGAATGAAAATGATAATTCCACATCAATGTGATAGGGGAAAAAAGTGAGCATTATAATACTACAACATTTGGCTTTTTTAGGGGGCATCATTATTGCCATTTTAATGTTTATGGTTATGATCAGGCTTCCTTACCTGTTGATCAAGCATATGAGGTTATCTTTTAAATTCGCTCAAGACTTGAAAAAGAGTACGACGCAACAAAAACACGCCATACAACAATTGCGCAATGATCTGGGAGAAATGAAGAGACACAATCTCGCGCATAAGACCCTTGATGCGAAAATACGCTTTCTTAACTTTAAAGAATCTCTGCCTCTTTATTCAAAAGAATGTAAAATAATTCTTTTTATTTTTATCCTCTTTACCGTTTTGCAATTTGCTTTCTCTATCGTACATTTGGTATGGTGGAAGGATAGTATGGTCAGTTTTATAATACCGCGGTTTTCAATAGGTCGCATTATTTATGGCCTTCTATGGTTAGGGATTCTTCTCTTTTCTCCGATCATTGGGATCATGTGCATGAAGTTAACGAGAAAATTGAACAAAATACTTCCACAATTGGAAGAAGCGATACAACAACGCGATCAGGCAATGCGTATGCAGAATGTGAAAGGGGGACAAAATGACGAGTAGTCTTATAACATTAATAGCCATTTCTTTCCTGTGTTTTACGCTCTTAAATGTTTTAATATGGGTGCCAATCGTTGTCATTTATTACCTGTTTATCAAGCGTGCGCGGCTTTATTGTCGCGTGAAAAAGGAACTGAAATGCGTGCTGAATGAACGCGATATCGCCTTAAAACAGAACTCCCCAAAATAAAAAGCAGCAGAATGTTTGATAAAAAGCAGCTTTCTCTTGTTTGGCAAGACTATAAAAAAATATTCTATCTTTCTACGGTCATGGCGACTGCTCCAATAGTTATAACTGTTGTCGTTAAGATATGGAGAGGGCAGGACTTTGTTTCTCTTGTCGTATTCGAGCCACTGGCATGGCTGCTTGCCTGTACTTTTTTATTCTTACCGATTGTTTTTATTATGCGTTTTATCGTGACCCGTCAGTTGAACAAAATGATACGGCAATTAGAAGAAGAGGTTGAGCAGAAAGGAGCTCCCGTCATATTATATGATGTGAGTGAGGGGAAAATGAGCGAGGGGAAAAAGTGAAGAGAGGCTTTCGTTGAGCCTTGCTTTTGACTTGTTCATTAAGGAGCATGGGGGACACTTCTCGTTTTATGCCTTTTTATATTTGTGTCGTGTTTTTGAGAAAAATTGAGGCTCTTGCTTGAGTGCTGGGGGGAAAGTGAAGAGGGGCTGCTCTTGGGTTTCACTTGCTGTTTCTGTTCTCTTAAAGAGAGAAAATCTTGTAACTTATTTTCTTTTTATCAAGCATAAAAATGTGTCTTACCAAGCGATATTGAGAGCGAAAAATCTATACTTAAAGCAAAAGATATTCTGGTGTTTGGGGAAGAAAAGCCCATTTTTTGCAGGTGGAGAGGCAAGACGCATAGAGAAGGTGAGCCAAAAGCACACGTTTTGCTCCATAGAAAGTGTAACAGTGCTTTTAAAAAGCTTGAGGTGGAGGGAGAAAATTGAAAGAAAAGAGGGACATCTATTTATTTACGAGACCGTGAAGGACAGTTTCTCTCTCTGGATGAAAAAGGTTTTGTGCAATTTGGTTATGGAATTGTGAGAGGCGCTGGTATCCATGCGGCGGCTTGCCAAATAATTAATCCTTATCATTTTAGGGCTTTATCATTTTGGGGGGGCCAGATTGACAACGAGGCATTGAGGCAAAGGGGTAGATTTTAAGGCAAAGGGATTGGAAATTTTTTGAGGAAGAGGTAAGCGTAAGGCATTTATGCTGTGTACTTGAGGAAGTTTTCGATGAGGGCAATGAATGAGGTTGATCTTGTCCGCGTGCTTGGCTTTCAATAGAACACCCTTCCTTGGGAAAAGGAAATTGTTCTATCTCTCAAGTGGACTCTTCTTTGCTACACTACCTTGGGGCTTTGGTATTGAGGGCTGATGTTAACATTTGGCAGCTTTCTCATAAAAACTTTATGGAAGATGAAAGTTTGGGCTTTGAAAAAAAATATCGAAAAAATCTATTTGGGCCGGTTTTGCTAGATGATTCAAATCGTCATAAAGACAAAGCAACTTCGTTACGATTTTCTTGCACTCGTTTGCTTCTTCTTTGGAAAGCAGCTTATCTTCCTGAAAATAAAAAGAGCACTTAGAATTTTAGAACCATAGACCCAAATTTGTGCAATAGAAGAAGATATTTTTATGAAAATTTGATCGAGGAGAAAAGAGAAGCCTTAAGACAATAGGGGGTACACTGTGAGTGATGAAAACATGATGTTTGAAGGTGATGGAAAAAAATGCACCGCTGATATTGTCTTTATAAAAAATGAGGGATACAAGCGCGTGATATTGATTGAACCCTCATCCATTGTGAGGACGAAAGCTTCAGTTCATGAAAATGGCTTAGAAATTGAAACAAATGAGGGGTAAAAATGAGGGGCAATGGAAAAAATGCACCATTGGATGAAGAGCCACGGTCTTTTTCGCTGGAAGAAACGTTTCTGACAAGCAAAAATTATAAAGTCATCTTTTGTATTGCTTTCATTGTGTCAGCTTTAAGAACGGCTCTTCTCTTCTTACTCATGTGGCTTGAGTGGAAGTTGGCGGGGTGGGAAGGGGATGTCATAACAGTTCTCTTTTGCATCGTGCAGGTTATATTAGATTTAATTTTTGTATTCATTCCTGTTGCCTTTGTGGTCCGTATCATCTTTACGCGTTTGTTGAAAAAAAAGCTCGATAAATTGGATCAAGTAATTTGGCAGCGAAGAAAAAACAATTATCAACAAAACCGCGCGTGAAGGGCGAGCAGAAAATGAATACAGGTCTTTATATATTCTCATGTGTTGTAGGAGCACTTCTCTTCGTGCAATGTTTGAAGGTGATGGAAAAAAATGCACCGCTGATATTGTCTTTATAAAAGATGAGGGATACAAGCGCTTGATATTGATTGAACCCTCATCCATTGTGAGGACGAAAGCTTCGGTTCATGAAAATGGCTTAGAAATTGAAACAAATGAGGGGTAAAAAATGAGGGGCAATGGAAAAAATGCATCATTGGATGAAGAACCACGGTCTTTTTCGCTGGAAGAAGCGTTTCTGACAAGCAAAAATTATAAAGTCATCTTTTGTATTGCTTTCATTGTGTCAGCTTTTATAATGGCATTCTTTATGTTTTTTAAGTGGGATTTGACAGGGTGGTGGAATTATATCCTGTTCATTTTAACATTAATATTGGTTTTTATATCAGCGCTTCTTTTTGTACTCATTCCTGTTGCCTTTGTGGTCCGTATCATCTTTACGCGTTTGTTGAAAAAAAAGATCGAGCAGTTGGATCAAGCACTCTGGAAGCGAAGAAAAACGGCTTACCAACAAAACAGCGTGTGAAGGGCGGGCAGAAAATGAATACTGGTCTTTATATATTCTCATGCATTGTAGGAGAGTTTCTATTCGTGCGATGTTTGAAGGTGATGAAAAAAAATGCACCTTTGATATTGTCTTTATAAAAGATGAGGGATACAAGCGCTTGATATTGATGAACCCTCATTCATTGTGAGGACGAAAGCTTCGGTTCATGAAAATGACTTAGAAATTGAAACAAATGAGGGGTAAAAATGAGGGGCAATGGAAAAGATGCATCATTGGATGAAGAACCACGGTCTTTTGCGCTTGAAGAAGCGTTTCTGACACGCAAAAATTATAAAGTCATCTTTTGTATTGCTTTCATTGTGGCAGCTTTAAGAACGGCTCTTCGCTTCGTACCCATGTTGCTTGGGTGGAAGTTGGCGGAGTGGGAAGGGGATGTCGTGGCAGCTCTCTCGTTAATTATGGAGCTTATATCATGGTTTATTTTTTTGTTCATCCCTGTTGCCTTTGTGGTTCGTATCATTTTCACGGTTCTGTTGAAAGAAAAGATCGATATGTTGGAGCAAGCAATCTGGAAGCGGAGAAAAACCGCTTCTCAACAAAACAGCGCATGAAGGGGCGGAGAAAATGATAGATATTAAAATGATGGATATTATTGTTGTACTCTCGTGGGGTGTGGGCTTGACGCTTTTCACGCTGCTTTCTGCCGTGGTCGTGATGTTTATTTGGGCATTGTATTACTCTACTTTCAAGCGGGTGAGACTATATTGCCAAGTGACAAAAGAATTAAGCCGCGTGC
Organism: Bartonella sp. AP88XZML; assembly: GCF_042195565.1. Lineage (NCBI taxonomy): Bacteria > Pseudomonadati > Pseudomonadota > Alphaproteobacteria > Hyphomicrobiales > Bartonellaceae > Bartonella > Bartonella sp. AP88XZML. Next base: position 515,376 of record NZ_JBHIOQ010000040.1, read on the forward strand.
TTGAACAACCTGTCGCTTTTGAGCCGTCTAGTGGAGCAACGCCGATGATTAAGCCGTTATCTGAGGAAAAAGAGTTTTCTCTTTCTGATGAGGAAATCTTAACGATGGAAAGTGCAACGGCGCTTTTAAAGAGTTTGGGGTGGAAGGTGGAAATTGAAGGAAAAGGAGATCATTTGGCCACCTATTATTTACCAGATCGTGAAGTGCAGTTTCTTTATAATGCTGAGAAGGGGTATCCGCGATTTGATTGTGCAATTGCGGTGGTTTCTGGTATCCATGCGGCGGCTTGCCAAACGATAGACCCTTATAATTCTGGAGGCTTGATTGCTCTTGAATTGAGTTTTGATGTGAAGGGGGTGGAAATTTTTGAAGAAAAGGTAAGCGTTGGATGTTTACGTCGTGCACTCGAGAAAACTTTAGAAAAGGCAATGACTGAGGTTGATCTTGGCAAGATGCTTCACTCTCAATATAGAATCCTGCCTTGGGAAAACAAAACTGTGGTCCCTCGGTTGGCTTCTTATTCCCTGCGTTATCTTGCGGCTCTGGCTTTGATGGGCGATGTTGAAACTTTACACTCTTATCACAAAAGCTTTATGGAAGGTGAGAAGCTGGGCTTTGAAACAAGCATCGAAGAAGAGCATCTGGAACGCGCGATGGTGATTGCTCAGGCGGTAGAAAAGACAAAGCAACCCAGTTACGATTTGCTTCAACAGGCGGCAAAGGATTTTTCCATGGAGGTAGAAAGCTATGAATGTTTTAGAGCTACAGATCCCAATTTGTGCAATAGAAGAAGAGATTCTTATGAAAATTTGATCGAGGAAAAAAGACAAGAATTAAGGCAACAGGGATATTTTGTTTACGAAAAGGACGCGATTTGTGAGGTTGATGGAAAAAACTATCGTCCCGATATTCTTTACATAAAGGATGGGGAGTTAGAATATATGGATGTAGAAATTAGGATTGATGAAAAGAATTATTGAGAAAAATAAAGAGTTTAGATAAATTAAAAAGAGCTTAAACCTGAAAATAATGCGTAAAAAGCGCGAAGCGTAAAAGCAGAGGGGAACAATGCAGGAGAAAAAAGCAACATTTGAAGTGTCTTTCTTTTCATTTAGAAAATTTATAGTGTCTTCAGTGGAAATGCGTAAAGGGGTGGGACGGTGTAAAATAATAGGGCACCGCTTTTTCATCATGTTTTATACATGCCTTATCATGATGGCTTTAGAAGTTCCTGCGGGTGCAAAATCTCTGGTACAGCCGTTGCAATGGACAAGATGGGAAGGAATTGGTTCTCTTATTTTTCTCTTACCAGTGTTGATATGGTTTTGTCTTCTCACACCCCTTCCTATTTTGTGGGGGATTTATCGTTTTAAAGAGCGCAGATTGAAAAAACTAAAAGAAAAAACAAAGCAGCAAGAGATTAATCAATGAGGTTATACGCATGAGGGGTGAGATCGCGTTTTTTATTTTGTTTCTGCCGGTTGGATATTTTCTTCTAAATGCAGTTACAGTTTTTGCCATTTTTGTGAATATGATTATTGTGGCGCCTTATTATTCTTTAATCAAGCGTTTGAGGCTCTATTACAGAGTGAAAAAACAAAGACGTTTGATGAAAAAACATCCACAGCGTTTTTGTTTCTTTGAAAAAAGCGAAAAAGAAAAAGAGAGAGTGCCGCAAAACTTAGCACTAGAAACACAGATAAGTTTCTATTCGTTAAAAAAATGGCTCGCTTTTTCACGCAAAGATTATATCCTCCACGCATGCCTCTCTTTCATCATTATATTTTTCAAAGCTTATGTCTATGTGATTTTCTTTAAAGGGATAGATGAGATAGATGAGAGCAGATTTGAATATTTTGCCATTCTCTTGCTTTTCTGGTTTTTTTTATCGGTATGTATTTTTGCAACGATCCCTGTTGTTGTGATCCTTCGTGAAATTTTAACCCATCGATTGAAAAAGAAGATTCAGCAGTTGGAAGAAGTGACTGAAGCAACCCAATCAATCAATTTATAAAGGGAAGGGGATAAAATGCATTACGAAATAGCGGCATTTTGGACGGTGATTTTAATCATTCTGCTGGGGGGTGTTTTTGATTTTTTCTTAACAATACCCATTGTGGCACTGTATATTTCTTTTATCAAGCGTTTGATATCGTATTACAAGGTTACGCGGCAATTAAATGCAGCGCTGAAAAAGCGCATGTAGTGCTCGTGTCATGGGGGGAGGTGTGAGTTTTAGATCATGCCATTGCTTCATGACGTGGGAGGAGGGCATCGATTGTTTTTCTCATTTTACGCTGATCTCTGGGGGAAAAGGGTTGATGGCAATGAATAGGCTGATGGTAGGTTTGTAATAGGCTGGTGATAGGCTTGTATAGGCTTTAATGGGGCGGTTTATCGACAGTTTGCTTGTTTTCTGTAAATTTTCAAAATCGTAAAAGCGTGAAACTGTAAAAGCGGGTGTGGTTGGTCAAGGGCTGTGACGGTTGTGGGGCGGTTGGGGAGAAGAGGGCGCCAATGGAGAGGCGTAAAGGCTGGATTGTGAAATGCGTCAAAATTGGAATGTGGGAATGGGGGATTGGGGGAATGGAGGGTGTTGGGGGAAAAGGGCTGTTGGCAATGAATAGGCTGGTGATAGGTTTGTAATAGGCTGGTGATAGGCTTTAATGGGGCGGTTGATCGGAAGTTTGCTTGTTTTCTGTGAATTTGCAAAATCGTAAAAACGTGAAACTGTAATAGGGTATGTGGTTGCTTAAGGGCTGTGATGGTTGTGGGGAGGGGATAAGCCCGTGTGAGGAGGAAAAAAGTTTGGTTCTGAAGCTGTTGATATAAGGATGCTGTTTAGAGGCGTAAAGGAGGGGAACTGTTCGTTCTCAAAGCTTATGATGTAAGAGAGTATGGGCTATTCAAGAGGATGTTTGGGTATGGATAGAGATTGAGGGGGCTCGGCTTCTTTGCATGGCAAGAGGTATTGATCATAAGTTTTGTTTATTCATATGTGTTTTTATGGCATCCAGTACCTGTTGGCTTATCTCCTGTTGGGGCAGCCTTCGTGAACCTTTTGTCATTGTTTTTTGTCCTAATTGAATGGGGATAAAATCAACCTTGTTTTTGCGCGCGCACTCGAGGATCATTTGATCATGCGTGTTGGAACCAAAAATATGAAGAATACATGGTGGTTTAGGTAAAAGAGCTAACTGCTCAATTAATGCGCAAGAAAATGCATGGGCGGGTGAATGAATCCATAATATGCAATATTTTAGATTATGCCATTGCTTCACAGCTTCTAAAAATTGTGCCTTTGATGCCGCACAATCATAATTCAATGGCACACACATATGCTGTTTTTGCAATGCCTCAAGCTGAACTTTATGGGAAAGAAAGCGTGCAGCAATAATCACTTCTTTTGGCTCTAGTGATTGACACAAAGGGGCTAGCATCCCTGTGCCCCCTACCACTAAATAACGATAGTGTGCTTCCTTTTTTTTCATGCTCCCTCCCTCTTTGCTTTAAATCCCACCTCTTTGCTTTAAAAATGTGTACATTTCATCAGCAAGTCTTTCACAACGTGTTTGTACCTCTTCACTTATAACTTTCCAAGTACGACCTTCATCATCTGAGGAAAAATCTTCGTTGGAAGAGGCGATTTGACATTGGAGTGCATAACCATAAAGCGTGCGCACCAACGGCAATAAATGTTCACACGGTTGTGCGCATTTTTTGGCGGTACTTCCATGAGAGATAAGCCCAACAGGTTTATTTAAAAAGGCATTATAGCTCAAATTATCAAGAGCATTTTTTAAAACACCCGAATAAGACCCTTGATAAACGGGGCTTGCTAGAATAACGCCATCAGCCGCTGCAATGGTTTTTACAAACTTACGAACCGCAGCACTTGGATTAGCCTCAACCTGCTGATGATAATCTGGATCTGTCATCGGCAAGGGCTGTTCACGCAAATCAACCCAATGAAGTGATGCACCCCGCTTTATGAGGCAATCGGCTAAATAATTGGCTAAAGTTCTTGTTAAGGAAGGTTGACGCACAGACCCCAAAATAATTGCTATATTCAACAGGATTCTCCTTTATCTTTTCCCCACAAGCCTATAACGCAAGGCTTATAAAGAATTGTGAGTAAAATGGCGCGTATTATTATGCTGTCCATAAAGAGCAATTGTGATGATATCGCATCATCATAGAATCAGTCCATGCTAACAAGATTGTTGACAAAACAACACCTCAAACTTGTAAGGGAATGTTAGTGCTTTCATTAATATTAAAATGCTTGATCTCAAGAATCGCGGCTGTCTCTCTGTCTTAGAAGCGCTTTGATGAATATATTCTAAGCTATTGGCTTGCAAGATCCCCAATGAAAAATGGAATGTATCGTCATATTTTGATTTATAATGATCATTGATCCTTTTTAATTGGAATAAGAAAGTTGTAAGATTTTCTCATTTCAAATGCTCTTATTGCGCGATCATTGGCAAATCAATGGAAGTTCCTTTTTTTATGTCTTAAGTGGGCGGAAAACAATTGAGAAAAGAATAAAAATGCTTCTGTCTTTTCAAGGGATAAAGACTATCGTAGAAGCTAGATATGCCTGTTTTTTGGGCAGGGGTGGGGTTGTCGTAGGAGCCTTAGGCTAATGGGGTTATCCGTGTTGAGGAACGGGGTTATGGCGTGGCTTGTCGCAAGGGGAGGATAAGGCTATTGTAGAGGACTCAGGGGGCGTATATGAATGGTGCCGGATTACATTTTTTATTGAAACAATGGTGGTGATAGAGTTTATAGTAAGGGGATATATTTATGGGGGCGCTATTGTTATCCCCTTCATGGGGGCTGTTCATGAAATGGAGGTGGATGCGCATTGGTTTGGAAGTGTTGAGAGATGTTTTTTTTTAAACAGGTACGTGAATTGGTAAAACTATTGGCAACATAAATATGCAATACAAGTGTTCTCTGGGGTGTTCTGTTTGACGATAATGGATGCAATTGTGCTTTGAGAGATTATGCGTGTCGTTATAAAGTTAGGGACAAACAGTTGCATAAAAGGGAAGAGCAAATGAAGGGGGAAAATTCCACATTTTATAACAAACGGTGCTCTCTTTTTTTTGGAAAATCATTTCGTTCTTATAAAGATCATATGATTATTTGTCTTATTTCTATCCTTGTTGGGATAGGTTATAAAGTTCTTTTGATCCCATTAGAAGCCAAGTGGCCGTTGAGTGTATCACAGGATAGCACTCTTTTGGCGCTCTTTGTGCTGCGTGAAGTCATCATGGTTGTTGTTGTTGCCTTGATGCCTGTTTTATTGGTGCTTTATCTCATCTTAATGTATTTGTTGAAAAAAAAGATTCAGCAGTTAGAAGAGGCTATCCAGCAACGGGGTCACACAATCGATCAACAAAATAATCCAGTAAAAAACAATAGAGAAAAAATAATCTGTTTTTTTATCGTATACTTTTGGTTGATATTTCTGCTAAACGTCTTTTTTCCTGCGGGTGTTGTCATGCTCATTTTAGAATTTTATTATTTTGTTTTCAAGCAGGTGAGAACGTATCGTAAAGTGAGACGGGCATTAAAACGCGTAAGATAAAGAGAGTGACAAGGCGCTTTTGTAGCTATCGTGAGGGGTAAGAGGCAATGTTTAGAAGCTCATGACACAAGAAGAGGGGATGGTTGGAAAATCATCAGGTAAAGAGGATAAAGAGGCCTATCAGGTTTGTAATGAGGAGGATGCTCTTAATCATTTGGAAAAGCAACAGCGCTTTTAGAAAGTTGGGGTTTTTTGTTGAAAACAAGGGAAGCGCCATGCATCGCACTTTTCGTGGTTCTTAAAAAAGCGGGCATGAGATAAAGAAATGCGTTTTTCATAAAAAAAGGAAGAGCAATGAAGGGGAAAAATTCAGCATTTTATAATGGACTGCGCCATTTTTTCGAAAAAAGTGTTTTTTCTGAGAAAGAGCGTGTTGTCATTTGTTTCCTCTCCCTCATTATTGAGTTGTGGAACAGGATTTTCTTTCTTGAGCTGTGGAACAGGATTCTCTCTCTCTCATCCTTGGATAGAAAAGAGTACAGCTTTTTCTCTCTTGAATTGTGGAGCAAGATTTTCTTTCTCCCATCCTTAGGCAGCAAAGAGAACTTGACAGGGTGGCAGGATACACCCCTTTTTCTCTCTTTGTGTACGTTTTGGCAAATTATTACAGTGTGTGTTTGGGTCTTGTTCCCAGTTATGTTGATACTCTGCATAACATTGTGGCTTTTGTTGAGAAAAAATACTCAAAAATTGAAAGAAATAAACAAGCAACGGGGTAAAATAACCGATCAAAAGGATTGGTATAAAAAAGGCGATAGAGAAAAAAAGGGTGATATTCTTGTCATGATATTTGTTCTCGTGCTTATGTTCGTGACAGTGTGGGTTGCTGTTATTCCCATGATGATTTTGGAACTTTATTATGGTGTCTTTAAGCAGGTGAGAACGTATCGCTGTTTAAGAAAAGAACTGAAAAACGTCTTGAAAGAACAGGATACAGCGCTTGAGAAGTCATGAGAGGGAAAAAATAATGAAGAAATTATGAGAGATTCAGCCTTTATAGGGATTGCTCTCTATACCATTTTGCCTCTGAGATGGTTTGGTGCTCTTTATGGGTTGTCCGTAAACATTGCTTTAAAGGAGCAGTGTTGGGTGGCATTGAGTGGAAGAAAAGCCGATACTGGATCAGTGTTGATTAAAGGGAATAAGAGCCCGTGGGGTTTAGAGCCTAGAGTGAGTGCTTGGGACTTACTTTATCGTTTGAGGCGTGAGGAAGGAACGGTTTTGCTTGTAGGGGCACGCGGTATATGGGTTGTTTTCGTATTTTTAGGAGCCTTGTTCATTCAAGCTTTGAAATGAATCCTATTGAAGTGGGGTTGCAGGGTCATTTTCTTGAAAATAGGAGAATTTTTAGGAAGAAAAAGCTGAATTGTGACTATTGTTTATAGATTGGTGTGGTTTGAAAATCTTCACTATTTGAGATGTGAGGAAGGTAAGAGGGGGGCAAGGTAGCAAGAATATTATAATTTTTATTATTATGACGTAAGCCATAACGGCCTGTGTACTTTTCTTTATTCCGGTGGTATTTGGGTTTTGCATCATCATAATGCGTAAATTGGAAAAAAAGATCCAGAAACGAGAAGAGGCAATCTCTGTGTGATAGCAAATAAGCTCTCTGTCACACGGGTCTTTTCAAAGAGTGAGAGGGGAATACATGAAGGAGCAAAATTGGACATCAGAGCAAGAAACGCATAAAGGAGCGCATTCTTTTTCGCTCCAGCAAGTGTTGCTCTCAGCAAAGGATTATAAAATTATCTTTGCTATTGCGGTTCTCATTGTCATCTGGAGAATGGTTCTAGAAATACCAGGTGTATTAAATTGGCAGCTGACAGGGTGGCAATATGTTGTGCATGCCGTTCTCTTTAAAACGACGGTCGCCATAACGGTCTGTGTCATTATTTTTATTCCGGTTATGTTACGGCTTCGCACCAAAGTGACGGGTGAGTTGTACAAAAATATTCAGAAACTAGACGAAGCGCTCTCTGAGCGAGAGCAAATAAGCTCTCTGTCGCACGGGTTGTGTAAATAGTGAGGGGGGAAAAATGAACAGTGATCCTATAGCCGTATTTCTATTAGATCCCCTGTTTTGGGTGATGATTGTTATTTGCATGATCATTATCATGCTTGTTTTAGCTCTTTATACCTCTGTCTTTAAACGGATGAAAATGAATTTCCAAGTGAAAGGCGCGTTGGAACGCGTGCTTAAAGAAAATGATCTTGCAATGCAGCAGTTTTGGAAAGATGAAGCCGTGCTGCAGAAGAGGCGTTTGCAACTAAAGGAAAAGGAAAAAGAACCCTTTGTCGGTTATGATGATGATGAAATTCTCACGATAGAAAGTGCAACAGCGCTTTTAAAAAGCTTGGGGTGGTCTGTGGACATCGAGGGAAAAGGAGATTATTTGGCAACCCTCTTTTTACCAGATCGCGAAGTGCAGTTTCTTTATAACGAGAAACGAGTGGAAGAGTTTTCGCCTTTTGATCGCGGACTTTTAATTATGAGCGGTATTTTTGCGGCGGCTTGTCAGACGATTAATCCGTATAATTCTGGGGTTTTGCCAACAGTATTTATAAATTTTGTGTTCAATGGATTGGAAATTTTTGAAGAAAAAGTGAGCGCCAAGCTTTTAAAGAAAGCTCTCGATAAAACTTTAAAATGGACAATGGAAGATGATTCTTTGCTTGAAATGTTTCGCTCTCAATATAGTATTCCCCCTTGGGAAAAAGACTCTTTATCTTGGGCACCGGATGGAGACGTAGAGTTTGCACCTTATGCTTTGCTGCATCTTGCTGCTCTTGCCTTGCTGGGCGATGTTGAGACTTTAGCTTCTTATGACGAAAGTTTTACGGCAGGGGAGAAGCTTGGCTTTGATGAAACCATTGAAAAAGTCCATTTGGAACGCGCGATGGTGATCGCTCAAGAAGTGAAAAGGGAAGGAAAGTTCAGTTACGATCTACTGGAACGGGTTGCTGAGAAGTGGTCTATAGCCATGGACTATCAGTTTTTCAGAGTGAGACCCCCTAATACGTGTAATCAAAAACGCGCTTTTCATAAAAAATTAGTTGAGGAGAAAAAACAAGAATTAAGGGAACAAGGGTTTGAAGGGGTGAGTGATGAACAGTTCGTGTTTGAAGCAGAGGGGGTAAAACATGCTCCTGATATTACTTATATTAAAGATGGTAAAATCGCATTTATGGATATAAAAATTGATTAGTGTTGTACTTTCCTGTTGAAGGAAAGCACTCTTATTTAAAAGATGTGAAAGCGCCATGATTGAGACGCTTTCACATCTTTCTTACCAGAGCCAAATAAAGGGCTCAAAAAATCAAGAATAATAGCCAAGATTTTAAAAAATAGACTGGAAATGGCTTGATCCTCAAGAATAGGGGAGAAAAATCAATTATAAATTCTACTCTCTTCTTTAAGACTGTTCTGTTGTTTTGTTAGAAAATGCTCATAAATCATTGCTTATTCAAGCGCCTTATTTAAGCGGTATGAGGGGAAGCTCCATTGACTAAAGCGCTATGGGGAAGCTCTATTGACTAAAGTGCTATGGGAGGGAAGCTAGGGGGTAGAGCCTTTGTCATTTGAGGTGAGAGGAAGGCAAAAAATGGCATTTTTGAGCAGTGTTAAGCTCTTTTGCCTTTGAGGTATTTTTTGTCTTTTTAAGAAGTCCTTGCCAATGAAACAGCGCTTGTTAAGCTTCAACAGTGTTTCAGTATGGTGATATTGATATAAAAAGTTATGGTGTTTTTGTGTTTTTCAGTCTGCTTCATGGAGATCTGTAAGCCAATCCGATGACAGAGGAGATGCATGGTCATTTTCTTGAAAACAGAAGAATTTTTGGGAAGAACAAGAAGATTGCGGACCCTTATTAACGAAAGCGCTATGGGAGCGAAGCTAGGGAGTTAGAGCCTTTGTCATTTGAGATGTGAGACAAGTAAAAATGGCACTTTTGAAGGCGATGATATTTGGCCAATAAAAATAAAAACACAATAAAAACTAAACTAAAACAAAGGAAAAATTAAACTAAAAAAGGCCCCATTTTATAAAGGGCCTTTTTATTTAAATTTTACAATATATACAAAATGTATATAACCTTACTTTAAGAACTTTTTGTATCTTATATTCTAGTAGCAACAAGTTGTACGAAATATATAATAAGTGATCCTAAAAAACCAGCTAGTGCATTCAATAAATTTTCTGCTTTATCGTATATATCGTCGATTGATGCTTGTTCTGATGCGCTTCTATTACTGACTCTCAGTATATTCAATGTATCCGATGTGTCCCTTACTTGTTTAACAAAATGTAAATTTGTTTTCTCAATAGTATAAGGAGCAACAATAGGAGAGGGTTGTTTATTGACTATACGATCAGATTTTTGAATCGCGAGAGCTAAACCACTTGTAATAGCCCCAGCTATGAAAAAATATCTGATATTCATAGTTTTTCTCCTATATTTATTTCGATAAATAAATATCGATACGTATCATATATAAATACGATTTAAATAACTATAGTAAAAATACAACAATCACAAAAAAGAATAAACTTTGCCTACAAATTGACAAAATTTACCCTTAATTGCCTTAATGAATTCTTTCAGATTTGATTTTATGAAGGCGTAAAAAAGTTTGAAAGCTCTGTAGGCAAGTGGAATCCCATAAGGTGGGTGATACAATAGTTGCTAGCAAACTTCTTTTTGTGCCTTTGACCAAGGATTCATAAAAATGAGGGTTCATAAAAATGAGATGCGATGAAAATTGAGTAAAACCCTTGAAGGGAAGGATGCACTCTTTTTAAGGCGCGGAGTGCATCCTCTTATGGATTGGATACTGCCTTATGAGGGTTTGGCAGTATCTGTTGAGGGGAAGGATGCACTCTTTTTAAGGCGCGGAGTGCATCCTCTTATGGATTGGATACTGCCTTATGAGGGTTTGGCAGTATCTGTTGAGGGGAAGGATGCACTCTTTTGAAGGCTAGAGTGCATCCTCTTATGGATTGGATACTGCCTTATGAGGGTTTGGCGGTATCCGTTGAGGGGAAGGATGCACTCTTTTTGAGGGCTAGAGTGCATCCTCTTTATGGATTGGATACTGCCTTATGAGGGTTTGGCGGTATCCGTTGAGGGGAAGGATGCACTCTTTTTGAGGGCTAAAGTGCATCCTCTTTATGGATTGGATACTGCCTTATGAGGGTTTGGCGGTATCCGTTGAGGGGAAGGATGCACTCTTTTTGAGGGCTAGAGTGCATCCTTTCCATGGATTGAATGCACTCTTTGGAGGCTGAAGTGCATCCATAGGGAAAGGCATATTCCATAAGAAACAGAGATAACCAAAAGATTTGTTTTTATATTTTATATTGATAGGTTGCTGTATTTGCGAGGGCTATTCATTCTTTATTCTCAATATTTAAGATGATTATGTGATAAGGGTTGTTCGTCAATACAATCGTAAAAGACGCTGATTATTTTTATAAAAATTGAGATATTTTTGTGCCTTTTTCTTGTTTTTTTTGTGTTTACACAAGATATGCACGGCTTTTCAACAGTTTGTTTTTTTAGCTTTGCTAATGGCGATGGCGTTGGCTAAACACTTCAATTGTTTTAACTGCTTCAATACCGCCTTAAAAAACAGTGCTTTATAATATGACAAAATAAGTTGTATAACTTTTGCTTCTTAAGCGATGCTAGAAAAAGGGGAATGTTAGGAGAGATGTTGTCTATATTCTTAGTTTATCTCTTAAGGTAGGAAGATTAACATATTTTCCGGATCTATTTTTATTCGGTTTGACGGTTAAAGAGCAATATCTGAATGGAATCACACTTGTCTCATGTTTTTATCTTCACGCTTTAGATTTTTTCTCATAGGGATTTTGTTTTTAATGGGAGTTTACGCGACTCACATAAAACAGAATGTTCTAAATGGAATATATTTGTGTTGCACACTTACCTACTTGTTTAAAAACATTATGTTATCTTATCATCACAATTATATTGGTGATTGGGGATATTGGTAAATCTGATAATGGAGAAATCTCTTGTGAAGTGGATAAGCCTTTCTTTAAATTCTCATAAGGAAAAGCCAGCACATTATCATACTATTCGCGCCTCATATGATGACAGCCTTTGGCTCTTGAGCGTGTTCATAAGAGGCATTTTGATTCTTTATCTTTGAAATCTTTGAAGTGCGTTATTTCATATGTCTCTCATGTTTGTAATGTGGAAAAGACAAGGTGTTGATTGATGCAACATGAAATAAATTTAAAATGAGAGAATCCCTATGATATCAGCGTCTCTTAATTTTATATGGATAACGGGATATGATGATTATAAATCAATATGTTGTCGTGATACATCAACCTGTTGGGGGGGCGATAAAGAAAGTTATCCAATAGTTAAGTCATTCTGTTATGCCGTAAACTGTTATGCCGTAAAACACTGTCATGTGAGGTTTGGTGATATGAAGCAAGCTTCCTTGGATATGTTTTAAGTGTTTTTTTAAGGGCGTGGTGAATTTTTGAGACAGAGCAAGCTTCTGTTGCGCCTTGAGTTTAGCGGAAAACCCTGAATAGAAGCCAAGAGGGAATGGCAAACCAAGAGGGAAGTGTATCCAAGCTGTTTGTAAATCAGATTGAGTTAAGAATCTTTGTTCTTTAAGAATGGAACGCAAGTCAATTTGACAAAAGAATGATCTATTTTGCGGGTAAACCTTATGGAGGAATTATCACAAAGCTCATAAGGAAGTGATTTAAGACAATACAGTTATAAAAAAGTACAGTCATAAAAAAAAGTCCTCCGTCGCAATCAGAGGACCAAAAAGCAGGAGAATTTTAACATTGACTCGCAGGACGTGTCAAAAAAGAATAAATTTAAAAGGCCGTACTAAATACAAAAAAAATCGTACTTAAAGAACCTACCACATTATAATTAGCAGAGAATTGAAAAAATAGCAATATAAAAAAATACTTTTTACAAAAAATTTTGTCATTTTGCATTAAAACTTAATAATTTTTTCAATTGAATATTTATTTTAAGACTCGATATTAATTAAACTATATTTAAAAATATTATGATGCATGCATGCATCGTGATAATATTCTTCAATCAAAAACGAATTAAGAGCCCCTCATGATTATAGGATTGATATGGGGGAAGGCTTTTTGTTTTTAAGAGTGTGGAGTGTATCTTAAGTATGTGAGGGGGGTGAAGTATTGTCCTTTTGGGTGGGGGCAAGGTAATGGAAATGGGGGCGAGAGCTGCTCAATGCTTGAGCCCGTGTGTGAGGGAAGTGCTTTAGAGGGGGCGGGGGCAACATGGGAGGCCGCTTAAAATGGCGAGGAGGGGATTATTCAAAATGTTTATGGTTTGCATATCCCCAATGAAATGCGAGCAAGTCTAAACAATCTCGTAAATGATCGGCAAGAGAGTTTTGTTTGCGTTTTGAAGAACTTAATTCTTTTATCGCTTGTCCATAGCCGATAACGCGTTCAAGCAGTGAATAGCCAAGAATACCCAGTTGAACTTTGATTGTTCTTAAATGATTGGATGCTTCTATTTGACGTTCAATAGGGTGTGTGTACCCTTGGCTACAGGAAACCTTTTCACGGGTGTAGTCAAGGCTCATGTGGAGATCGGCTTGGCTTTGACGCCAGTAAAAATAAAAACGTTCTGCTGCTTTATATTGGGCTTTGCTGAGATGTCCTTTCGCATATAAAAGGGCAATGGGATGGCTTTGTGCATTGGCAATGGCATTGATAGTGCGCGGATTGCTGGAACTTTCTGGATGATTGGGTTTAAAATAAGGATTACTTGTTTCAACAGGGATTTCTTGCGTCTTTAAATGACCAACGTGCTTTCCTTGATTTTGATGATCAAGCGGGCAGGTTTGCGTATTTTTTTTCTGCTTATGGGTCATAGCATCTCCTTAAAAATTTTAATTTTGCTTCTCGTTTTTAAAAAATGTTGCTTGCTCTAGGCAAAAGAGGGGGATGAGAGGAAGACATGTGTTGGAGTGTGCCGTGTGGGTATGCGCTCTTGGGGGTGACTTGGACTGTTGCGCTTGTGTGTGGGAGCCCCATGGATTTGGCTCTTGAAAAGAGGGGTGTTTTGTCGCATGGTGGATTTTCCTTGAATGACTTGATGAGGGAGGTGAGTGATGGCGCGCGGGCTTTTGTCTCTGAAGGGATTGGTGTTTAGCTGTATTGTGGCCTATGTCTCTGTGGCTGTTTATGTGGAAATGAAGGCGTTGGGGATGACGTGGGGCGTATTTTTACGGGCTGTGGCGTTTTATGGCATTCCCGGTATTTTCCTTATGTTGGGTTATGAAGTAATGCAGCGGCGTGGTGTAACGAAGGGTTTGTTCCTCAAGATGGTGTTGTTGAGCTTCATTTTGGCTGCTGTCATTGATTTTATTTATAAGCAAGCTGAGCACTTTGGTTTGACTTGGGTGTGGTTCTCAAACAGGTGGGTGTTTAACATTCTTTTTGGCGTTGTCTTTGGTCTTGTCCTTGGTCTTATTTATCGTGGGGCAAGGCGTTTGGGGTTTAGGCTTTCATTCTTTGAAAAGGATTGATCTTTTGCTGCATTTTTGGCATGGTCTCTGATTTTTACTTAATAAAGGAGCGGGGCGTATGGTGGTTGCGCGGGACATGTTTTTGAAGGGGCTGGCGTTTTTCTGCGTTATTGGCTTGGTCCTTGGTTTTGCTTATGAGGATGCGGGGCGACCGGTTATGACGTGGGAGGTGTTTTGGCAGGGGGTGGTGATTTCTTGCATTGCTGGAGCGACCTTTTGTTTTATTTTGGTGGGAGCAAACAGTAGAACTGTATCGTGGGGCGTGTTTTTCAAGGCTGTGGTGTTTTGCGCCATTGCTGTAGTGGTTCTTGGCTTTGCTTATAAGGGAGTGAAGCGTTTTAATATATCGTGGGAATTTTTAGTGATAGGAGCGGTGTTTGTTGCATTGCTGGACCTGTCCTTGGTTTTGCTTATGAGGGTGCGGGGTAAGGGGATATCGCGTGGGGTGTCTTTTTTGAGGTTTCTGGTGTTTTGCTGCGTTGTTGGAGCTGTTGTTGGATTGGCGTATAACGGAGCCAAGCATATGGGGGTTCGCTGGTTTGTGATCTTTAACAATGGGGTGTTTACGGGCACTATTGGACTTGTTCCTTTTTTTGCTCTGGAGGGGATACGGTGTATGCGTGTACTGTTGGGGGGCTTAAAAAGAATGAGCATTTCTCTTCTCCACGGGCGTGATCTTTGATGTTCTTTCTGAGAGGGGTATTTGATGTCGAACGATGTGATGTTTTGGCAGTGGTTGGGGTTTTTCTGCCCTTTGGCTCTCGCCTTTGTTTCTATTTATGTGGGAATAAGGTTTTTCGGGTTTACAAGGAAGGACTTTTTTAAGGGTGGGGTGCTTGCATTCTTTGTTGGCGTGACCTCTAAGTTTGTTTATGCGAAAGCTGAGCATTTTGGTTTGGCTCAGGTGTGGTTTTCAAACAAGTGGGTTTTTTACATTCTTTTTGGCATTGTCTTTGGTCTTATCCTTGGGCTTATTTGTCTAGGGGCAAAGCGTCTTGGGTTTAGGATTTCATTCTTTGTAAAGGATTGATCTTTTGCTGCATTTTTGGTTGTTCCTTGGTTTTGCTTATGAGGGTGCGGGGTGTATGGTGGTTGCATGGGACATGTTTTTAAAGGGGCTGGTGTTTTGCTGCGTTGTTGGAGCTGTTGTTGGATTGGCGTATAACGGAGCCAAGCATATGGGGGGGCGCTGGTTTGTGATCTCGAACAATGAGGTGTTTCTGGGCACTATTGGACTTGTTCCTTTTTTTGCTTATGAAGGTATAAGGTGAGTGCGTGTACTGTTGGGATGGTGCTTAAAAAAATGAGCATTTTTCTTTTCCACGGGCATGGTCTTTGATGTTCTTTCTGTGAGGGGTATTTGATGTCGAACGATGTGATGTTTTGGCTGTTGTTGGGGTTTTTCTGCTTTTTTGCTCTAGCCTTGGTTTTTCTTGATAAGATTGCCAAGCGTCGCTCTGTTACAGGGTGGATGTTTTGGAGATGGGTGGTGCTTTATGGCGTTGTTGCCACCTACCTTGGTTTTATTTATGTGGGCGTGGGCAGGCGCGCTGTTGACGGGGAGCTGCTCTTGAAGGGGGCGGTGTTTTCTTGCATTTTTGCAACTGTCCTTGGTTTGCTGCATCTGGGTGTCAAGAGTATGCCTGTTGCGGGGCAAGTGTTCTTAAAGGCGGTCATGTTTTGTTGCATGATGGGCTTTATCCTGTGGTTTGCTGCTGTGGGCGTCAGGGATATGGATAGCATAAGGGCGGTATTCTTAAAGGGATTGCTCTTGACTGTATTGTTGAAAGTGCTCTTGGGGTTCTTTATACGCGAGCAAGGTGATACGGTGTTACAGAGGTTGTTGCGTGCTTTGAATTTTGTGCTGTTTTGCTGCATTTTGGCACTAATCCTTTTTTTTACCCGTCTGGGAGCAGAGAATCTAGGGTTGAGCTGGCTTTGGTTTGCGAAGGATTGGGTGTTTTCCTTTATTGTTGGATTTCTTTTTCCTTTGATTTATCAGGGTGTAAGGCGTGCGCGTGTTCTATGGGCTTGGTTCTTAAAGTAGGGGGTGTTTTTTGTCTTATGGGTGTGATCTTTAATGGGCTTGCTGTGAGGGGTATTTGATGTCGAACGATTTGTTTTTTTTTGCTGTTATTGGTGTTTTCCTACCTTTTTATTGTTGTCGTTATTGGTACTTATAAAGTTTCCAAGCGCTTCGATATTCCGTGGTGGCGGGCGGCGTTTTATTGTATTTTTGGTGTTTCCCTCTTTTTGAAGGAAGTGCTGTTTTATTGCATTTTAGGAGTCGTTCTTTTTTTAGCTCTTTGGGGGATGGAGAGTATGGACATACCATGGGGACTCCTGTCCTTGATGGGGATCGTGTTTGCTGCACTGTTGGAGTGGTTCTTAATTTTGCATATGAGGGGGCGGCGAGATGGGGTGGTGACGCGTTGTTTGTGGTTATTGAAGGGGGTGGTGTTTTGCGCCGTTGTTGGAGCGACCTTTTTTTGTTTCCGTCTGGGAGCAGAGAATCTAGGGTTGAGCTGGCTTTGGTTTGCGAAGGATTGGGTGTTTTTCATCATTTGTGGATTTATCCTTCCTGTTGTTTCTGTGGGAGCAAGGCGTGCGCGTTTGAAGGCGGAGGCGTTTTTAAAGAGAGTGGGGTTTATGGGGTATTACAGATAACGTCGAGGGAATGATTGTTCAAAAGAACAGCGATAGCGGTAGGTTTGGGGATCAAACCAAAGCCCTATTTTGCCTTCAAAATCACCAGAACGTTGTTTGGCAATATTCATAATGACGCCAGGGCGTTTGGCTAAATCTGCTTTTTCTTGTGCGAGAGAAGCGGCAAAGATTTTGTCTTCTAACGGTCGATTGCGCCAAATGGTGATAATGTTAAAGGCATTGGCACCAATTTCTGAGGCGCCTTTAATGTCTTCTGTGCTGGGGATGTCTTTATCCAGACCGCCTTTGCGGGCATGGGCTACAAGATGAATGTGTACACTGTTTAAAACAGCCCAATCAACCATTTTATAAACGGCTTGTTCTTGTCTTGCATAATCATCAGAGGCAATGCCAAGCCGCATGAGACTGTCGATGATAAATTGATCGCAGCCATAGCGTGCACGACAATAGTCAAAGACATCAAGCAAGGTGTCAACGCTTGATTTGCCAACATGCTCATAAAGAATAAGCCCTTCGTCTAAAAAATGAAGAATCCGTTCAATTGTCTCTTTTGTAGGCTGTTCTAAGCCGCCCGTTTGTTTGGTTAAACGGCGAAGTGATTGTTCTCCTTTCATTTCTAGAGACGCTAAGCAAAGGCGACTCTTTTGTGCAATCCAATGGGGAATACAGTCTGATAATAATTGGCTTTTACCTGCACCACTCGCACCACTCCAGAGCGTTAATTCTGCTGGGCGGAAATGCAATTTGTCCTTCAGTTTAGGATAGGGAACCGTATAACCAAGATGTTTTTCAGGCTCTGGCCAAAAAAGCCCAATCACTTGATCTTTATAGTCTGAGGCGCGCCGTAAACCTTCTGGGGCAAAGCTTTGTGCTGAGGAAAAGGCGGCTTTTATGGTGGCTTTATCAATCCCTGTGGTTAAACAGTCATTGGCATCTTTAAGGGGTAAACGGACACGGTAGCAACGGTGGCGTCCAAGCCTGCTGGCAATCTCACGGGCTGCTTCTTCTCCGGGCTTGTCCATATCGGTGGCTAAAAAAATCGTTTCAAAAGATTCTAAATGATCAAATTCATTTTCAATCCAGTTGTGTTTTCCTCCACTGCCTCCTCCAAAGGGAACAGAAACTGCCGGATATCCATAGGCGGCTAAGGATAGCGCATCAATTTCTCCTTCAGTGATAACAATGATACGGTTTGTTGAAGAAAAAATGGGGAATGGTGCCTGTTGGTGTGTGTGTGTAGAGGCGGGGTTGGTTGAGGGGGTATTTTGGGATGCCTGTGTAGAGGCGGGGTTGGTTGAGGCGGTGTTTTGGGATGCCTGTGTGGAGGTGGGGTTGGTTGAGGCGGTGTTTTGGGATGGCTGTGTAGAGGCGGGGTTGGTTGAGGCGGTGTTTTGGGATGCCTGTGTGGAGGTGGGGTTGGTTGAGGCGGTGTTTTGGGATGCCTGTGTAGAGGTGGGGTTGGTTGAGGGTCCCTGCTGCTGAGGTGTGTGTTGGAATGCTTGTTGGGGCGTGTGCGTGGCGGGGTAGTTTGTGGGGTAAAGGGCTTGCCAACCAAATAAAATCGGTTCACATTGGGAGGCTGTTGGTTTGGTTTTGGCTCCTGCTTGTGCGAGCCGTTCTTTGACTAAAGCAAGGGTGCCGTCGGGTTTATAAAAGGGAAAAATGATTTTTTCACCATCTTCTCCTATGCGGTAACGCTTTATAATCTCTAAAGGAATGTGGCGTTCTTCGTGGAGATAGTTTTTTACAAGATTCTGCGGGCTCTGCCCTGTAGGAACCGGTGGACGGCGATAGGAACGATGGGGCGCCATAAAGGGTTTGGGTCGTGTCAGATTGAGAGTCGCGCGTGCTTCTTCTAAGGCTTGAGAAAGGCTAATGCCTTTGACTTCACACCAAAGGTCTAAAAGATCTCCTCCAGTGCCTTCTGCAAAATCATACCAAAGTCCTGCTTTACTACCACTCAAGCAAATCGATAAACTTTGACCAGCTTCACCACGTGTGTTGCCTACAATCCAATTGTTGCCTCGTTTGTGCCCTTGGGGAAGAAGCATTTCTGCTATTCTATCTGCTTGTGAGATAAGTTTTTGTTTTATTTCAAAAATTGTGCTCATGGTCATTCGTGATATTATTGTCGTTTTTCTCAAGATGTGGGAGGTGAGGATTCTGTTTTTGCTGTTCTCACCGTTTGATCTGATCGTAAAGTCCCGTAGTGCTATGGGGCTTGCCAGTCTACTTTGAGAGCTTCTTTGCCGCTCTTTTCTTGCCAATGGTCGCGAAACTTCTTGGCTTGCCAATGGGCTTGGCTCTCACTCAAACCTTCTGAAATGGCTGTGTTGATGTTTGTTTGCCAAGAGCATGGGAAGTGGCGCCTTGGGAAAAGGAGGAAGGGGGTGCAAGAAGGGTGGGGTGGATATGCCTGTGAGGGGGTGGTGCATGCTGGAGTGTCCTGTTGGGGGGGCATGTGTTGGGATGCCTGTGTGGAGGGGTGGTTTGTTGCCAAAGAGTTTGCTTTTCATTGAAGTTTTTTGAAGCTGCTCTGTTGATGTCTGTTTGCCAAGAGCATGGGAAGTGGCGCCTTGGGAAAAGGAGGAAGGTGGAAAGGAGGAAGGGGGTGCAAGAAGGGTGGGGTGGATATGCCTGTGAGGGGGTGGTGCATGCTGGAGTGTCCTGTTGGGGGGGGATGTTGGGGCATGTGTTGGGATGCCTGTGTGGGAGGGGGCCAAAGAGTTTGCTTTTCATTGAAGTTTTTTTGAAGCTGCTCTGTTGATGTCTGTTTGCCAAGAGCATGGGAAGTGGCGCCTTGGGAAAAGGAGGAAGGTGGAAAAGAGGAATGATGCAAGAAGGGTGGGTGTGGATATGCCTGTGAGGGGGTGGTGCATGCTGGAGTCCTGTTGGGGTGTGGTGTGGGGGGTGTGTATTGGGGGGTGCCTGTGGGGGTCCTTGCGTGGGGAAAATGCTTTTGTGATGAGAGCAAAATGGTCGATGTTGTCTCGTTTTGCTGTGTGAAGAGCTTATTTCATTGTTGTTTTGCCGTCTTTTGTTTTGTTCTGTGTTGTTTTGTCCGATGCTGTTGTGGTTTTGAAACATTTTTATCCCCGCGCGTGCTTGAAAAATACGTTTTTTTTGTGATGTCAAAAATTGTCGCTATAGTTGATCAAACTGCGGTAAAGCGTGTCGTTGTTCTCAGAGATGAAAGATGAGGATCCTCCCTGTTTTTGCTGTTCTTGCCGTTCGATCTCACGGCGAAACCAGTTGCGCCATGTGGCTTGCCAGTCTACTTTGAGAGCTTCTTTGCCGCCTTTGGCTTGCCAATAGTCGCGAAACTTCTTTTCTTGCCAATGGGCTTGGCTTTCACTCAAGCCTTCTGAAACTGCCGCCTTGATGTCTGCTTGCCAATGCTCAGGAAGACGATGCCCTTTGGTAACTGAGGTTGTGTTTTTTTTGTTGGAAGAAGGAGGGACGGAGGTAGGAAGATTGCTGGGGGGAAGAGTGGTGGCGGATTTTGTTTTTTCCCCCGTGACAATTTGTGCGATAGGGGCGGGAGTGAACTCGGCTTGGGGAGCGTTTAAAGGGGAGGCGTTTTTTTGCTCTGCTTCTGCTTGGGCAGGCAAAGGGAGAGGTGAATCAAGAGCCGATAAGGGTGATGGATGATCGCTTTGTTCAAAACTCTCTTCGCAGGAAAAACAAGGTTCTGTCTCATCAAACAAAATTTTCTTTTCTAAAACACCGTAAGGTGTTTCCTTTTCTTCTGCCTTTTGAGCTTTTGAGTTTTGTGCAGCATCTTTTGTACTTTCGTTAAGCAGTTGTTGCATCTCTGCATTGATTTTCTTGCGTTTTTTTGCCGAAGAACGACCCGCAAAGGATTTTTGTTCAAGCAATTTTTCACGCTCTTGAAAAACATTTTCGCAACGCTTGTTCCATAATCCATTGGCTAAATTTAAAATCTTACCCTCTTGGATGAGCATCTCTAAAACATTAACAAAAGTTCGCTTGTCACAACCACAAAGACGCGCTAAACGTTCTTTCGATATTTCTAAAGGTCGGCCACGGGCATACATTTCATTGAGAAGAATCGTATAGATTCCAATTTCGTGTGCGCGCATCCCACGTACACCTCCTAGAAAGTCATTTTGATACCAACAAACATATGGAAGCCTAGACGATTCATAATGAGGAGTTTCTTGTTGATTAGCGTGTTTCATACTGCAATCTACTTTCTTCTTTTTTATACATTTTTATTGATGATAAAAGCTCAAATAAGGATTTAACTTGTGTTGCTTTTGGCTCTGTTCGATGATGACTAGAGGCTTCTTTACGATGCTTATAAATGATTGGCTGTGCTTGAAGCGCATGCAAACTTACGATTTAAGATTGCGGTGATGGAAAAAATAAAGAATACCACACATTCTCAACGTACTTGCTTTTGGGCAGAAGCTTTGGAGGTGGTCTTTTATATCCGGTAGGGTGGTTAAAGTGTTTTTATGATCTAAAAATAAAAAAAAATCCCCCTAAAAAGTAAAATTTGTTTCCTTAATTTTATCCTTTTTAGAGGATATTGCAAGCCCGTTTTATAAAAAGGACGTGTTTTTTTAAAAAGACGCGCTATATGGTGAAATTATGAATATCGATGGTTGGCGTCAAAGATTAAGAATCGCTTTGGAAAAAAGTGGGCGGTCAAAAAGATCTATCTCCCTCGCTGCCGGTAAAGGCGCGGGGTACCTTCATTCTATTCTTTCTGAAGGAAAAGAACCAACAATCGAATCTCTCTCGCGAATTTGTCACGAAATTAATATCAGTATGAATTATATTCTTTACGGGAAAGGGGCTAGCCCTGAAGATAAAGAATTTATAGAGCTTATTTCGAAACTCTCTCCGCAAGAGAGACAGGCGATTTTGACTCTTTTGCGGCGACCAATTGACGAAGCTTCAAAATAACTTCCTTCTGTGCTTTTGAATCAAGGCGACTCCAGTGTTTTATTAATATTATGTCACTCATTTTATCTCTCCTGTGTGTTTATAATTGCAATTTTGTAAGAACAAATAGAGAACAACAAAGGGGCATGAGAGGAACAAAGAATAATAGATTTTTCTTTACATATGTCATTTGAACCCCGTAGATATTTAAAATATATCTTTTATGAAGGATAAAATGGTTGACATCTCTCCTATAGAGGAGATAAGACTAACGCTATATTTAGTCTTGTCAAGACAAGGCTATGCTTTATCAACTATCTAAAGGGGGAAATCATGAAAAATATTTCATTCGTTAAAGAGGATGAAATCATTGTCGTTTTATGCGAAGAGGAAAATCCTTGTACTTATGAAGGACCAATCGACGAAATCGAAGAAGTGCTCGAACTGATTGAAGAATGTGAAACTGTTTATAGAGTTTTACGACTCGATCTGACAACTTCTCATGCTGAAGATGTTACCGAACAAATGGCGGATTTTTATGTCGAAAATCATGAAATAAATGAAGAAAATACACAATTGCAGCCCTTCATTTTGAATAGTGAAGCGTATCATGCTTTTTTAAATGAAAGAGTGGCGTGCGATTATGACGATAATCTCTATGGCTCTTATGAAAAACAGCATCGTTTACGCCCATGTGATGTCTTGACAGATTATTGGTGGTAAACATGCCAAGTTATCTCAAGACTTCGTATCAAGGGATTCCGCTTTATTATGCTGGAAATATGCGAAATTTAATCAGACTCGAACCACAAAAACACAACGCTATACTTTTTATATCGCAAGAAGTGGCTCAGTCTATGGCAAAAAAATTGGAGGAAGAATATTGCCGCCATGATTTTTCCGTCGTGCAGTAGCAGGGTTGAAAAAGAAACCGCAATGATGGGCCAAAGTGCTTTTTCATTGCGGTGACAATGGTGCACGTTATGCTTTCGTTCTTGGAGGGAAGCTTAGGGGAGAAGCTTAGGGGAGCCGCTTGGGGGGAGAGCTTTGCGGGAAAATTTTTAGCCGATATGAGACAGAGGGGGGTGAAGAAAAGAGCCTATATATGAGGAATTGTGGGCGCTTGTGTGGGGGAAGTTGCCGGCTGGTTCATTAGGGGGATAAGGCAATGGTGGGACAGATCGTCATTCAGTGACTTGGAGTGATACGAAAGCATGTTGGAGAACAAAAATGAAGGCTTAGGGGGAAGAAAAGCAGCAGTACAGACAGGTTCCAACCTATAAAAAGGCACGTTCAAGGGGGAAAGAGCCGGTTTTTGTGTTTTGCGGCACGCAAGTAGGGAGCTTGGAATGATACGTAAAGCATGCTGGAAAATGGAAGGAGGTGTTTGACGGGGGAGGTCGTTAAAGCTTGTTTAGACGTATTGGGACACGTGGGGGGCTTCTGGGTGCTTTTGTGTTGAGTGCTGGGGGGGGCACCGCAATGATGGGCTCAAGTGCTTTTTCATTGTGGTGACAATGGTGTGCGTTATGCTTTCGTTCCTGGGGGGAGGAGCTTTGCGGGAAAATTTTTAGCCGATATGAGACAGAGGGGGGTGAAGAAAAGAGCTTCTGAATGAGAAATTGCAGGTGCTTTGCGAGGGGAAAAGGTGTCGGCTGGGTTTCTTTGGGGGAATTGAGAAACCTGCGGGGGGAATGTTGAGAGGGGGCAGCAGTTTTTTTGTTTTTTTAGGGCACAATATTGAAGGATGTTGTTGTCTTTAGTCCGTGTGAGGGAAACAGCTTAAAAAAAGGTGAATGCTTTAAAGAGGATATATTACAAAACACCTTAAAGATGAAGGGGAGAAATACTATGCCAATCATTATCGATTGTATTCAAGGAACAGAGGAATGGCAGAAAGTGCGTAATGGTTTGATTACGGCTTCGTTGTTTGAGATGGTTATGGCACGAACAAAACAGGGGCAAAAAACGTCGCGCTATCAGAGTGTGATGATGAAATTGGCGGGAGAAAGAATTACCGGAAAAACCGTTGATGAAGGGGCAACACTTTCTATGCGACGTGGGACTGAATTAGAACCAAGCGCGCGACAGCTTTATGGGAAACTGACACATACAGAACCTGAATGTATTGGCTTTGTTTTGGCTGATGATCGCGGACAAGGATTTTCTCCCGATGCTTTTGTTGGAAAAAATGGATTGTTGGAAATTAAAACAAAAAAACCTGAAATTTTAATTCCTCATTTCATGCAAAAGGGCTTTCCAGCAGAACATAAAGCACAATGTCAAGGGGGATTATGGATTTCTCAACGCGAATGGGTGGATTTAATGCTCTATTGGCCGGATATGCCTCCTTTGATTAAACGGGCTTATCGTGATGAAGCGTATATTTGCAAACTTGAAAATGAAATTAGCCGTTTTAATGAGGCGTTGGAGAAGATGGTACAGCAAATTAAATCTGTTGGGACAGGTTTTCATATAAGAACAGAAATTGCTTTGAAGGAGGGGAAAGAAAGGGTGCTTGGAATGAAGACAAGGCGTATGCTGGAGGGGAAAACGAGAATGAGACGGGGTGGGAAGGGATCTTGTGTAGCGTTGAGGAGAGGCAAGCTTTAGTCATAAGGCAAGAAGTAAGCGGAAAAGCAGGTGGGTTTGAAGGGAGAGAGACTTCGCGTGACAGCTATTGCTTGGGAAAATGGAAAAAGGTGTTTCAGAGGGGCAGTCAAGTGAAAAATAAGAGAGATAAGGAAGTACTTTGGGGGAAGATGTTAGGGAAGTGAGATAGGGGATGTGGGGTGCGGTTCTGGCCGCTTTTGTGTTGTGCCGTGTTTGGGGGCGCGATGAAAGGCCCCATGATGGCTAAGTTGCCGGACAAGTGCTTTTTCATTGGAGAGGAAATGGTTCTTGTGGTGCTTTTGTTTTTTGGGAAAGAGTCGTTTGAGGGGCGTTTTTTAGCCAATATGGGAAAAAGGATGTAGGGACATGAGAAAAAGCCTGTGTGGAGTCAAGTAGGCTCGTTGGGGAAAGGTTGGGGGGCGGATTGTGGAAGAAAATAGAAGAGTAGGGAAAACGGGAGAATAGGGAAAGAACGGATAGAGATATTATAATCTTTATGTTTTTCTACACTACCTTGTTATAGAAAATCAAAAATGACCACATTTTGTGAATTCACTGTGGGGCTGATCTTAAAGCTCTTCAAAAGCACTGATCAATAGATACTTCTCCATATAAATTTGATAAATGATATTAGTATGAGCCCGAAGATAAATGCACCAATCTTTACCAAATATCCTTTTATGCTTATGAGAATTAATAACCCTATACTTATTTATTCAGAATATCTTCCATGTAAAATAAAATTATAAAATACATTACAGGTATTATTCCACAAATAATGAAAATTACATACGCGATACTATCAATTACACGCTTGGTATTATCTTGTCGTCTGTTCTCTTGGTTTCTACTAATTTCAGAAGCCTTGTGATTATCTTTAAAAGTTTTATGATAGAACTGATTGTAAGCAGCTCTCTTTTGAGGATCTTTAAGAACTTCATAGGCTTCACAAATTTTTCTGAATTTTTGTTCTGCTTCGGTACTAGAATTATGATCAGGGTGGTATTGCAGAGCTAATTTACGAAAAGCAGATTTTATCTGTTTATCGTTGCATTCGTAGCTTACACCAAGAATTCCATAATAATCGTCTTCATTGACTATCATTAAATACAGCCACTTTGTGTATTGCTCTTATTTTACAAGATCATTTAATTGATCTCTTTTGAATGTATCAACATGTGTTATTTTTATGTTAGAAATATAGTTAAAATCGTATTGAATGGCATGGCTGTACTTGGGGCTATTGTCTCTAAATGAGAGGAGATACAGTTCAAAACGCTTAAAAATGCAGGGTGTTTTTAATATTTTAGAAATATTTTTTTACAAAAATAGATTAAAAGAGAGACGATAAATCAAATGTAAAAGGGACGGCAATAATAGCCAAGGTTGTCATTATTGTAAATAAACAGGCAGGAACCTTAAATCTAAAACGCCAAAGTAAACTTATGGGAACAGACATTATCGTTGTTATTACGAGTGCTACGATAAACCATTGCAGGAATAAGTTCATTATATTAATTTCATTATTAAAACGATTTTGTTTTAGTTCTTCCTCTGAAACACAATCGATAATAGAAACGCCATAATAAACAGGAAATTTTCCACTTGGACAAGCGCTAACAGAAAATTGTTCAAGCTCTAACCATTCTCTTTCGCGTTCTTTTTCTAATAGCTTCTTTTTTATTTTCTGTCTTATATATTCTTTTGAAATACAATTGATCGGAGAAGTACTTCCAACAAAAAGACCATCTGTTGTACATCCACTCGTTGTATGATGCGTAAATAAAACAGTGCTTATTGCTATAGCAAATAAAGTGTTTAAACAGAGGGTATTTATTGGCTTTTGTTTCTAACAAGCTTTTATAAGTCATTTCTGTTAAATAAATCAATATGTGTTATTTTTGTGTTGAAAATATATGTAAAAACGTATTTAATAAAAATGGTTATAATAATCATAATGTGTCTAAATAAAGGTGTGGTACTGGCTAAAACCCCGCATATGTGGGGTTTTAGCTTATTGGAGGAGGTATGACAGCAGAAAATATAAGGGGATCTGTAGCCAAAATGGTTGTCCTAGGGTGGGGGGAGTAGGCAATATCCAAAATACTCCAAATGAAATATACTTGTTGTTGTACATTCACGCACTTGTTTTAATAAAGATATCTCGCTCTAAGCTCATTTCACACCCATTTCATGCCGGCGTTCGTAAATTTCATACTGGCGCCTGTGAATAATATCGTGAGGGGTATAACGGTCAAGCCCCGTAGATTATAAAGTCCGTAGATTATACCCCCAGAGATTATAAACATTGCGCACCCTATCTTACTTTATGAAAAAGTAAGTTGGTACTATTTGGGGCCCGTTGCCAAAATTGCGGCATGGGCTGTAGCTCTTGAGACGATTCATAATCTCGTTTACTGGGAGGCTTCTTACGAAGAGATATGCTTTTCTTGGAAAGTTTCTCGCCATACGGATCTTTCTGCTTGTGAACTGTAAGCGAAGAGGGGTGATTGATTTCAATAGAATAGAGGGGGAGAACTTTTCGCTTTTGGGGCTCTTATGCAAGAGGAATAACGCTATCTGTATCAATCAAAGTATTCGTATAAAAAAGATGCGTGTTGAAAGAGGGATGGCTTAGAGCACGTGGAAAATCATAGTGTATAAAATTGGCAATGAGGGATCTTCTTTGAAACGGCGGGCTATCAATTTTCTGGTATATGGGATGCCTAGTATATGGGGATGTCTGTTATATGAGATGTTTGCCATATGGGAGAGTGGGGTGGCTTAGTGAAAGCTTTATTGAGAGGGACTTTATCACTGTTTGGTTTTTGCTTTTGGTAAGGGGTGGGGAGAATGGGGAAGGAATTGAGTTGAGAGGAGGTTCTGGAAATGGCTCTGTTAGATCTGTTGTAAATGACGAATAAGATCGATGAAGCTTATTCTAATTTTTAGAGGGAATGCTTGTGTTGCTTGAGGTGGATAGAGAGGTTAGAAAGATAAGATTATTCGTTTTTCGGCGGATAAAGGTATCAATGGGATATGTTCAAACAATGAGTTTATAATAATTCATTATTGAGATTCAATTTGAATTTCAATGAGAGCCCGAAATAGTGTGAGATGTTTTTAGTTTTCTTATTCAAACGCTCTTATATTGAATCAAGTAAAATCGTTTGTTTGCATATTACAAACAGGGTGAGCTTGTGGGGAAAAATATTCAAGAAATAAAATATTGAAAAAATAAAAATGCTTATATCGCACTCAAGCGCCAAGAGCTGTTGCAACAGTGAGGCTTGGTAAAGAGAAGGATAGGGGGACAATCTTACAGAAATGAAAGAGGGGGGAGGCAAGGGGTGGGGGATATTCTTTGGGGGGCGGTCAATTTCAAAAGCCGTTCGTAAGGCATTTTAGAGATTAAGTGTGTCATTGAGGCTCTTGATTTTGAAGCCATTGATTTTGAAGCTACTGATTTTGAGGCTATTGAAACGCATGGTTTAAAGGATGGAGGACTTGATGAAGCCGATGAAGGTTGGGGGAAAAGATTTAGGCTTATAGGGAAGACTTATAAGGGCAAGAAGAGAGAGGCAAAAGAAGAATAAAATGGTGCTGCGAGAGAGGATTGAACTCTCGACCTCTCCCTTACCAAGGGAGTGCTCTACCACTGAGCTACCGCAGCCCTTTTCAATCTTTGCGCTGTCTTGTGCCATATTGTCAGAAAATAGGCAAGAGAACATTTGTATATTCTTGCAAGAAAACGTATCTTATGTCATGACGTATGTTTCTTATATGCTTAAATATTTAAGGTTATGAGTTGCTTGGATAGAAGCTCAACACTGTTTAAAAGGTTGCGCAATGACACAAATGCATCAAAAACAAAAACAAAATGAAATTAATCATCAAGATGAAAAAGCAAAACGACGTCAAGAAAGATTGGCACAACAATTGCGTCAAAACCTGAAACGTCGAAAAGAGCAAAGCCGAAAAAGAGCACAACCAGAGCTCTAAAATGCAAAAAGCTCTAAAATGCAAAAAAATGTTTTTTAGTAAATTTTTGCAACCAAACTTCTCAATAATTTGTTCTCATAGTTAGAATGCGTTCTAAAACGATTAATAAAGCATAACTTCCCGAAGGGGGACAATCCTTTGGAAGGGCAGGCACAAAGGAAAAGAGGGAAAATACGATGGATTCTATTCAAATTGTTGGGGGAGAAAAACTTAAAGGAACAATTCCTATTTCTGGGGCAAAAAATGCTGCATTGCCTCTTATGATTGCGGCGCTTTTAACAGAAGAAACGCTCACTTTAGAAAATATTCCGCATCTGGCCGATGTTGAATTGCTTATTCGTATTCTCAATAATCATGGTGTTGGATATGCCGTTGATGGACAAGAGTTTAACGATGAATGCGTGAATTCAAGAACAATTCATTTTACGGCGCAAAAAATAGCTACAACACGGGCACCATACGAACTGGTGAAAAAAATGCGTGCAAGCTTTTGGGTTATTGGACCTCTGCTTGCACGATGCGCAGAGGCTTATGTTTCGCTTCCTGGAGGATGCGCTATTGGAACAAGACCTGTCGATTTTATCCTTGAGGGACTTAAAACTTTAGGCGTACAGATTACTATCGAAAATGGATATGTTCATGCAAAAGCGCTAAAGGGGTTAAAAGGTGCTCACTATCGTTTCCCTAAAGTCACTGTTGGTGGAACCCATGTGCTGCTGATGGCGGCGACAATGGCAAAGGGAACAACCACTCTTGAGAATGCGGCTTGTGAGCCAGAAGTGACAAACCTTATTCGAACCCTGAATGCTATGGGGGCTCAAATAACCGGTGAAGGAACAACAACGCTTACAATTGAAGGGGTTAAAAAACTCAACGGTGCTAGAGTACGCGTTATTGCTGATCGAATCGAAGCGGGAACATATGCAATGGCTGTTGCTATGACGGGAGGAGATGTCTTTCTTAAAAATGCAAATCCTAATCATCTCACAAAAGTGCTTAAGGTGCTCCAAAAAACAGGACTTGAGATTCAAATAGAACCTCAAGGAATTCATATTAAGCGAAATCCAAAGAACACCAAAATTATGCCCGTTGATATTAAAACAGGACCTTATCCTGCTTTTCCAACCGATCTCCAAGCGCAATTCATGGCGCTCATGACACGGGCTGAAGGAATCGCGCATATTACAGAGACGGTTTTCGAAAATCGTTTTATGCATGTTCAAGAACTCAATCGCTTAGGGGCAAAGATAAAGCTTGATGGGCAGACGGCAACTGTCTATGGAACAGAGAATTTGCAAGGGGCTCCTGTCATGGCGACGGATTTGCGTGCTTCTGTTTCTCTTGTGATTGCAGCATTGGCAGCAAAGGGGGAAACAATCGTCAATCGTGTTTATCATCTTGATCGTGGATTTGAGAGATTAGAAGAAAAATTAGTCCGTTGTGGTGCAAAAATCCAACGTATCACAGTGTAAAGCTTTCAAAGATATGCTCCAAAGAATGGCTTTGAGAGGTTGCTTGGGGGGTGGCTGTTGTGTGGGGGCATGCTTTCATGACACGGGGTTGAGGGAAGCGCGCGAAATTACAGAGACGAGATTTTCGAAAATCGTTTTATGCATGTTCAATAACTCAATTGCTTGAGGGCGCAAATAAAGCTTGATGGGCGAGAGGGCAACCGTCTCGTGGAACAGAGAACTTGAAAAGGGCTCCTGTTAAGCGCACGGATTTGCGCGCGCTTGTTGTTTCTCTTGTGATTACAGCCCTCTTATCTTGTTACATTGGCAGCAAAGGGGAAAACAATCGTCAATCGTGTTTATCATCTTGATCGTGGATTTGAGAGATTAGAAGAAAAATTAGTCCGTTTTGGTGCAAAAATCCAACGATTAACCGTGTAAATCCCTTTGAGGTGTTCTTTAATCTCTCTCTCTTCGGAGGGCTTAATCTCAAGAAACAAGGTTTGTTAATCTCCTCAATGAACGTGGGGTTTATCTCATAGTTTTGGAGTTTTTACGAGCGGGCATAAAAGTTTGAGAGGCGGGGGTGGAGCTCATAAAATAAAGACTGTTTTAAATTTTATTGCTAATTTCCTGAAATTACTTTATACCTTAAAGGGTGACTTTGGTCGTTTACGCAGCGATCAGTAGGGTCTGAAAGCCCTAAAGTTCAGTACATAAGATTAGCCTACTTTTGTGGGTGTCCCGGGATTCCGGGAGTTTTTGCCATGTCCAGGTGCTCTCTAGCACTAAAAGCAAAAAAAGCTGACTGAACTCAGTACTTTCAGACTCCCGGAATACCAATGCGAGGGCGCTCGCAACCGGCAGGGGAGCTTGAAGTGAAAGCTAAAAATCCACACTTTAACGATATTTCGATTGGCAGAAAAATTCGCTTTAAAAGAATAATGATCGGAATGTCGCAAAAGAAATTAGGCAGCCAGTTAGGTGTGACTTTTCAACAAATCCAAAAATACGAAAAAGGCTCTAATCGTATAGGCGCGGGGCGTTTACAAGAAATTGCTGATATTCTCAATGTTCCCATTTCCTTTTTTTACTCCGGTCTCTCAACAAAAGAAGACGTCTTGTATTGCTGTGATGAAAGGATCGCAAGTAAAGAAGAGCACATCCTTTTGAAAAGTTTTAGAGAGCTCAAACCTCAAAAACAGAAAGCATTTTTGTGTTTGATTGTCTCATGAGATAAAAACATTGTTTTAATTTTTATTGCTAATTTCCTGAAATTACTTTATACCTTAAAGGGTAACTTTGGTCGTCTACGCAGCGACCAAGAGGGATTCAAAAACCCCTAAAATCCGAGCGTAAAAATGAACCTACTCTTGTGGGTGTCCCGGGATTCCGGGAGTTTTTGCTATGTCCAGGTGCGATGAGCACTAAAAGCAAAAAAGCTGACTCGGATTCAGTGTTTTTGACTCCCGGAATACCAATGCGAGGGCGCTCGCAACCGGCAGGGGAGCTTGAAGTGAAAGCTAAAAATCCACACTTTAATGACATTTCGATTGGCAGAAAAATTCGCTTTAAAAGAATAATGATCGGAATGTCGCAAAAGAAATTAGGCAGTCAGTTAGGTGTGACTTTTCAACAAATCCAAAAATATGAAAAAGGCTCTAATCGTATAGGGGCGGGGCGTTTACAAGAAATTGCTGATATTCTCAATGTTCCCATTTCTTTTTTCTATATGGATCTCTCGACAAAAGAAAATGCCTTGTATTGCTGTGATGAAGGGATCGCAAGTAAAGAAGAGCACATCCTTTTGAAAAGTTTTAGAGAGCTCAAACCTCAAAAACAGAAAGCAATTTTGTGTTTGATTGTCTCATGAGATAAAAACACTGTTTTAAATTTTATTGCTAATTTCCTGAAATTACTTTATTGGTAAGAGAATGTTTTGGTCGTCTACGCAGCGATCAACAGGGAATGAAAGACCCGAAACTTGAGACACGTATTTATCCAGCTTTATGGATATCCCGGATTTCCGGGAGCTTTTGTTATGTCCAGGTGCTCTCTAGCACTAAAAGCAAAAGGCTGAGTCAAGTTTCAGCTCTTTCAACTCCCGGAATACCAATGCGAGGGCGCTCGCAACCGGCAGGGGAGCTTGAAGTGAAAGCTAAAAATCCACACTTTAACGATATTTCGATAGGCAGAAAAATTCGCTTTAAAAGAACAATGATCGGGATGTCGCAAAAGAAATTAGGTAGCCAGTTAGGTGTGACTTTTCAACAAATCCAAAAATATGAAAAAGGCTCTAATCGTATAGGAGCTGGGCGTTTACAAGAAATTGCCGATATTCTTAATGTTCCCATTTCTTTTTTCTATACGGATCTCTCGACAAAAGAAAATGCCTTGTATTGCTGTGATGAAGGGATCGCAAGTAAAGAAGAGCACATTCTTTTGAAAAGTTTTAGAGAGCTCAAACCTCAAAAACAGAAGGCAATTTTGTGTTTGATTGTCTCATGAGATAAAAACACTGTTTTAAATTTTATTGCTGGTCTCCAGAAATTATTTTATGAACAAGCACCAAGGTTCTCGTCGTACAGTGTGGTTGAATGGTGGAACCCAAAGCCTGAAAATCCAAGATGAAACATTAGCCTGCTTTATAAGTATCGCGAGATTCCGGGAGTTTTTGCCATGTCCAGGTGCGATGAGCACTAAAAGCAAAAAAAGCTGATTCGAACTCAGTACTTTCAGACTCCCGGAATACGCATAAGAGGCGCTCGCAACCGGCAGGGGAGCTTGAAGTGAAAGCTAAAAATCCACACTTTAACGATATTTCGATAGGCAGAAAAATTCGCTTTAAAAGAACAATGCTGGGAATGTCGCAAAAGCAATTAGGCAGTCAGTTAGGTGTGACTTTTCAACAAATCCAAAAATATGAAAAAGGCTCTAATCGTATAGGGGCGGGGCGTTTACAAGAAATTGCTGATATTCTTAATGTTCCCATTTCTTTTTTTTACTCCGATCTCTCGACAAAAGAAAATGCCTTGTATTGCTGTGATGAAGGGATCGCAAGTAAAGAAGAGCACATCCTTTTGAAAAGTTTTAGAGAGCTCAAACCTCAAAAACAGAAAGCAATTTTAAGATTAAATTTTCGTTAGAATCAAAAAAAAGATTAAAGAGGCTCTTGCTAAATAATAAATTATTATATAAAGCTTTTTCTAGAGAAGGGGGTTAGCATTTCTCCTCCCCCCCCCCGCAGAAATGTCCAAATAAAACCTCCTTCTCATCGTTTAAAAAATCACGAAAAATTTTATCCTTTATTTTTTTAAAAAGAGTGACTTGTTTGTGCTAGAAAAGTTGCTGTATTAGGTAAATTGGAGGGCGGGGTGTTTTTAGTAGGGATTTGGGAAGGGCTGGAAAAGTCGTCTTGCCAAATAGAGTTCTCAAAAGAAAATCTTGGAAAGAAACTATCAAAGAGGTGGCTTAAAAGAAGCTACCAAAAATCCGGAACTTCAGGCTTTAAATGAGGACCAATCCGTACCGCTGAGACCTTTTCTGCTAAACCGGTGCGATCTGAAATCTCAACCGCTAAACCACAAAGGGTGGCAGGACCACATGCCGGTTCAAAACGATCTTGCTTCGTCTTATAAAGAAAACGGTGTAAGGGTTCTTCTTTATCCATTCCAAGAGATGAATTATAATCTCCACACATGCCTGCATCTGTTAAATAGGCGCTCCCACCTTCTAAGATCTGCGCGTCAGCCGTGGGAATATGCGTATGTGTGCCAACGATAACACTTACACGACCATCAAGAAAATGGCCAAAACATTGCTTCTCGCTTGTCGTTTCTGCGTGAAAGTCAAAAATAATCGTATCGGCTTGCTCCATCAACGAACAGGCAAGCAGAATATTTTCCGCTGTTTCAAATGGATCTTCTACTTTACACGGCATAAAAACGTTGCCCAACAGATTGGCGACAAGAACACGGGCGCCATTTTTTGCCGTAAAAACACCAGAACCTTTTCCGGGAGTTTCTTTCGAAAAATTGGCAGGGCGTAAAAAACGATCACTCTCATGGGCATATTGCAATGCTTCTTTGTGAGAAAAAGCATGATTACCTGTGGTGACAACATCAACACCGGTTATCAAAAGATCTTGATACGTTTCTTGTGTGAGACCAAAACCACCAGAGGCATTTTCACCATTTACCACAACAAAATCAAGATGCCATTTCTCAATCAGTTGAGGAAGGTATTCAAAAACAGCTTTACAGCCTGTGTTACCAACAATGTCACCTAAAAATAAAAAACGCATAGGCACTTTAATCACATTTTAACATTTTAAGAAACCTTTTTCTGTAAAAATTCCTTGTACCTGTAGATCATGTTCTGCTGCGGGAATAGAGGAAACCTCCTGACATGAAAATCCTATGCCCCATAATGTCATTTGATGCCCTTGTTTTTCAAGAGCTGCAACAGCACGGTCATAGTATCCTCCTCCATAGCCAAGACGGTGACATTGACGATCAAACGCAGAAAGCGGAACAATAATATTATTGGGGGCAACAACGCCATTGTCTGCACCCGGACCAAAGGTGCCAAAACGCATGGGCTCTAAAATCGTGCTGGGCGAAAATGCACGGAAAATCATGGTGGTGGAATCAAGAACTGCTGGTAAGGCTAAATGCCCACCGCGTAACGCTACAGCATCCAGTAAAGGACGCGGGTCAATTTCCGATTTAATGGGCCAATAGCCTGCTAAAATGAGGCGTGAAAAATCGGTTCCCTTCTTTTCAAGGTATTCAATAAAGTGGCAACAAGCACGCTGTGAAAAGAGTGCACGCTCTTCTGTTAAAAGAGCATCACGACGCGATAAACCGCTTTTGCGTTGCTGTGTGCGAAGGGATGAAGCAGATTCATAGAGGGGATTATTTGTCATTGTCTCGTCAATTATTTTATAAGATGCTGGTATTTTATCCATTGTTGGCGTTTTGTAAATCTCTGTTAGGACAAGAGCTGTGCTCATGAAAAAAAAGCATGAAAAAAGTGTGTGCTCTTTAGGGGGTATCTTGGTGCAACAAGCCGCTTTTGCGCTGCTTGCGTGCGAAGGGATGAAGCAGATTCACAGAGGGGATTATTTGTAAGTGCTGTCTGTTCTACAAAATAAAGCCTATCGTAATTTTTATTTCTTGAAAAGAGTATCGTCATTGGTCTTATGTAAAAAGACGCTCTCAATTTTAGCTGGAAAAATTTGATGTAAAAAAGGGTGATCCACAACAGCCGATGGAAAAAGCTAATCCCGGGAACCTATACAAATAGGTGGGCGCCATATGAAAAAGCCCACGGGCTTGATCAGGGACAGCTCCCTTGGAGATCATTAAGGTCTCAGGAATACGTTATTTCCTGTCGAGAAGCGCAGAACACCCTCCTTAATATAAAACAATTTCAGAGCTTCTGCTAGAGATAAAATAACCTCGCTCTCTTCTTTTTCAAAAAGTATTTCAGGAGAGTTTTTATAACCTTGCTGGTGGCTGCTCGAAATGGCTGTATGATGGATGGCTTATTCAAAGTAAAAAAGCAAAAAATATGAGTGGGGGTGGGTGTTTGAGTGACGCAGAACGATTTATTGGCAATGGCTTGATTGGCTCTTTTGGGACAATGCTTGATTTTTATGTTTCGCGGGAATACTTGGAGGAGGTTTGAAGGGAAATATTTCTTATTCAAGGATGTTGGTTGAATTGGTGTTGCGTCTTTGAAGTTTTTGCTTTGTGAATCCATATTTCAGGGCTGTTTTATCAACTTTGAGGGGTGAAGGAGAGCCGATACGGTATGTGCTGCTATGGTTGAAGCTTAAAAATAAAAAACAGATGATGATAGTTTATCAGAGGCGCTAAGCGATGTTTTAAGCTTTTTTCAAAAAGTATTTTTTGAGGATCGTGTTTACAAATTTTTTTTATCCATGATGGAAGGTGTGAAAAGAAGAAACGGCGTGAAGAGGACTCCGGCGTGGAAGCGTTTGCTTGCTATGAGAAGAAATTCTGTAGGGAGTATATTGGCAGTGTTTGGAAGATGCCTTCAATACAAAAAAGTCAAAATTCAAAAAAAGTACTGTGAATTGTGTGGGGGGTGATGGTGTGGTTATAAGCAGGGGCAGTTTATTGAGTGGAATGTGAAGCCGGCTTGTGTCTTATCTAGGTTTGAAAGGATGCCGTAAAGCGTCTCGTTTTTGAATGGTTTCAAAGAGCTTGTGGTGATTGTTCGTCTAATAGAGCTTGCACGCGCTTTTGAATCCTGCGCATTTGTGGATAATAATCCAATGCTGTTTCATAAGCTTTAAGAGCAAGTTTTGGACGCTCCGTTGCTTCCATGACAACGCCAAGTTCAAAAAAAGCACTATAATTGCGCGGCTCAAGTTCAAGAGCATGGTTGAGATCAAGCAGGGCAAGTTTGAAATCGTTCAGTTGAATGTGAATCCAAGCGCGTCTTATCCAAGCTTCAGCATGAGTAGGTAAAAGTGCAAGAGCATTATCAATATAATCAAGCGCAAGTCCATAATCGTCGCTGTTGAGTGCATTTTCAGCCCATGACATCAAAAGATCAATCGTCTCGCTCCCCGATTGGGACCATAAATGTTGAAGCTGTTGACTGATCTTTTTCGCTTTAGCAACATCAGCACAATATTTCAATTCTTTGAGTAAACGTGAAATTTCTGCTTCTTTGCGCTGCTTAACTCTGTCAACATGGGAAAGCTGCTCTTTGTCAAGATCTTCAAGAATAACCGCCGAAGAATCAGAATCGGAGGGCGTTGAGGAGGAGGGAGGAGAATTGGGAATAAGATCATCTAACGGTAAAAGCGATTGTGGAGAAGGCCGATCTTCAGGAAGAGAAGAAGGATTTTGCCCATAGCTTGAGGGAACAAAACAAAAAACGCCAACAAAAGAAAGAAAAAACGCGCGCTGGAAAATACAGAAAAAACGCAGCTGAAAAAATCGAAAGGCTTTTAAAAAAATAGAAGAATCCATAAAAACAAGCCCCCAAAAGATAAATCACCAAATATTATCAAATACTAGACTTGTAATCAACGGACTTATAACCAAAAAAACGCAAGAAAAATTTTTTAAGCCTACAATCAAAGTAGGCATAAAAACATTGACCCTAAAGAAATTAGCCCTGACGTGCTCTAAAACGTGGGTTCGTTTTATTAAGAATATAAACACGACCCTTACGACGCACCAAACGATTGTTACGGTGGCGCTCTTTTAGTGCTTTAAGCGAATTTTTAATTTTCATCATATTCACCGTTTAAATAGTTTACGTAACACAATACTATAATACAATATTAAAATACGAAAATACAATACCACAACCCCAATAGACTGCTCACTTTAATGAGCATTGCATTGCGATATCGTACTTGCATCATAACATCACACGATACACTTTTTCACTGTGATCACAAAAAGAAAAGCGTACTCTTAAGGTACGCACTAACCACTTCATTAGCACAACGATAAGTGAAAATTGCAAAAAAGTAGGAGAGATCTAACAAGAAGTCTTATTCTTGTCAAGGGTATATCCCTTACAAATTCCTATAGTGTGTGTTAATGGTTGCCTTGGAGGTAAAAATTTTCTCGTAAAAAGAAGGACACAAAAAAGCACAAAGAGTGAAAAAAAGTAAAAGCTTCCTATTTGTGAGAAAATAATCCTGTTTTTTCGTAAAATATCATCGTTTAGTAAGGCTCATGTAAAATTTATAACATGAGGTGTTTTTTGTTCGTGTGTGAGGATATTCTTAAGGCTTATTCTTAAAACCTAAAAAATAAACCGCATGATGATGACGAAGATGATGAATTGATAAGGATAAATTTCTATTGTTCAGAGAAAACATAGTAAAATAAGAGTTTCGCATAGTCTTAAGGTTTTCTCATTGCAAATCTGTGTATCTTTAAGCATAGCATTCGCTGCTTGCATATCACAAGCGGGATTGATTTATGGTAAAGATACTTGAAGATAAGGAATAAAACGGTCTTTTATGAATGCTTTCAAATGCTAAGAGTGTTGTAACATTGGAGACTGGCAAAGCGGTATGATGAGGTTGGCGTTTACGCTTCATAAGTTTAAAGAGGGTGGTGCACTATGAATGTTTAAGTTATTATCGAGAGTTTTTATGCTCTATGACCGGGGCTGCTGTTGTGAAGTGGTGGGGCAATGTGCATTGGCCAAATGTTTCTTTAAAATAAGCGCGTGGTAAAACAAGTGCGTAAATTGGCAACACAAGTGTCTTCTGTTTGAGGCTTTTTATTTTACGTGAGGGGTGAGAGGATATTTGGTTTGGGAATGGATAAGCTTAGTGCTGTAATCATATCCTGTAATTATATCTTTGACGTGGAGATCAGGGACGGAGCGCTCTGTACTTTTAATGAGGGATTAAATCTGTGCGGTTAGAGTGAAAGATTATGCATAAATTTCTCTTTTAAGGCAATAGTTTATGATTCTTTGCAACCCAATTATTTCTACGTGGGTGGAGTGCTGGATATTGTCGAGCAGATGGGGAATTCAAATTATCCAATAAGGGAGCCAGTATACTGAGAATACACTTTGGCTCTTGAATGTGGATAGTTTGAATTCCTTTTAATATCCATGTTGCAGAAAAAATTTGACCTTCCCAAGGGTGGTCTATGATGATGTTTATTGAAAGAGTGAAAGCTTCACATTGTCTGGCGATAAACGTAATAAAAGCATGTCATAATACCAATTTATATACATGTTGCAAATGCCAAAGAGAGCTGACGTAATGATCATTGGTATCCCGATCGATAGGGGCAGTGTTTCTCTTCCTCCTGTGAGGTATATTAGACAAAGAATTCCTGTCATTAATAAAAAGCCTATCGACAGGATTTTCGTTACGAAAACAATGGGTTTACGAAAAGTTAAAAGAAAAAGGAACAACATATGTCTAAATGGACCCCCTTTACGTTTTTGGGGAGGAACAGACTGTGCCTCATTTAAAGTTTCTTCTTTATTTTCATTGTTTTCATTTTTGAGTTTGTTTGAAGAGATCCCCTCCATTATTTTCCCCTTTTGTATGGTATTTTTGCTATAAAAAGATCTAAGTTTGTGCTGAACGTTAATCACATATTAAGATAAGATACAAGCGAAATTATTTTATTATTGTTAGAAATGAAGTATTTTTTCGCACAATGAGCGTTTTAAAGGCACTGATAGTGTTAAAATGATAGTATTAAAAAGTATAGTTTAGCTTTATCAGGATAATAAAATAAACATTTATATTTATAAATTATTAGGTGCTCTTGAAAGAAGCTTGGATTGAGAAAAATTGTGGGAACTTCATGAAGCGCTGGTCTGTTGGGGGTGACGAATGTTATTGCTGAGCAGGATTAGAGAGTTACAGACAATCTCTTATGGGTGGTTAAGAATATGCGTAAACAAAGTGCGTTTACGATAAGGGGAGTTCATAAAGAATTGTGCGAGATGCAATAAAAAGATGCCATAAAATCAATGCGCATTATACGGTGGTGATGTGCCTTATAATTCATTATCTTAACAGGATTAAAAGGTGAGAAAATTGATGCACTAAAAAAGGGAGGGTTTTGTGAGAGAAGAAAAATTGATCTGAAAAGAAGAAACTTAAGCCTTTGGGGTGAAGTTCAGGAAACCTTTTCGAGGAATGTGTTGGGGGGAAATTAATGAAAGAAGAAAATCTTCTATCCGTTGAAGGAAAAAGAGAGAGGAGAAAAAGAAGAAAGTTGCTATGCTGGAGGGGGCTATCGTCTGTCCGATATTGGGCTGCGTTTGCGAGAGTTGTTTCGGGAGAGTAAAATGTTTTACCTCTCAGCGATTTTATGGAAAACAAAACGATGCTTTTGTGAAAATGCTTTTGTGAAAAAATGAACATAAGAAGAGAAGCTAGAGACAATAAAAGCGCAATCATGGGGATTGGTATCTATGGGGTGCAATAGATCAGTCTATTTCTTAAAGATTGGCATTAAAAGAAAAATGAAGGGGCTGCGTATGTTATGGGGGAATATTTATGCTGTGGGAGGTATCCGTTGAGGGGAAGTTGAGGGCTGGTGGATTGTTTTGAGCCTTGGGGGGGATATTTTTGAGAAAAGGAAGGGGAGAAGAGCTAGGGGGTGGAGTTGAAGGGTTGGGAGCGCTTGTTGTACTGCTTGGATATCGGTGTGTGGGGGAGAGGTTGTTTTTGAGGGCGGATGAGATGTTCGTGTAGGATGAAGCGGTTTGGAGGGGGAAGAGGTGATGTTTTTAAGAGAGAAGGAGCTTGTAGGAGGGCTTCACGCCCTTTCAGGGGCGAATTAAAAGGTTAGGGGCGCTTTGGAGCCGCTGGATATCGGTGTGGGGGGAGGTTGTTTTTTCAGTTCATTTTGGGGAAAAGTGTGAAAAAGTATTTGTATATATGTGGGCTTAAGATTTGTTGGCTGGTCCCAGTAATTGGATGATATGCCCCATTTTGCGGTTGGGGTGAGCAGTGCTTTTGCCATATAAATGGATCGAGGTGCGCTCTTGCTTCAGAAAATATTTTAACGTGCTAAAA
The DNA here is from genome assembly GCF_042195565.1 of Bartonella sp. AP88XZML. NCBI lineage: Bacteria > Pseudomonadati > Pseudomonadota > Alphaproteobacteria > Hyphomicrobiales > Bartonellaceae > Bartonella > Bartonella sp. AP88XZML. The sequence goes on from NZ_JBHIOQ010000040.1 coordinate 555,754, forward strand.
TTGTTACCAATAAGATTGGTCATTTGGCAATCGCTGTGGCGATAGGGACTGCCTAAGGGAAGTCCGCAAATAGCACGGATATGCTGTTCAAATTGTGAAGTTATGCATGCCTTTTGTGTCCAATGACCAGAATTATGGACACGCGGTGCTAATTCATTCACTAAAAGATGACCATTCGTTAAGACAAAAAGTTCAATACAAAGAACACCAACATAATCGAGGGCATCCATGACTGTTACACTGATTTCTTGAGCTGCTTTTTGCACGTCAAGTGGAATATGTGATGGAACAAAGGATTTATGAAGAATTCCGTTTTTATGTTGGTTTTCAGGGCAATCATAAAAAATATGTTCTCCTTGTTTTGTGCGGGCCGAGAGAACCGAAATTTCCGATAAAAAAGGAACTATTTCTTCCAAAATACAAGGCTGTTCTTGAAAAGTCCTTAAGGCTTCGTCAAGGGTTTGTTCATCTGGGTGATCAAGCTTGATCTGGTTTTTTCCGTCATAACCAAAACGACGCGTCTTTAAAAGACCACGTCCGCCTAAGGTATCAAGAGCGGAAAGAAGAGAAGAAGAATTGTCAACAGCGTGCCATAACGCGGTGCCAATCCCTTGATCACGCAAAAATTGCTTCTCAAAAAGTCGATCTTGCGTGATCTCTAATGCTTTGGAAGAAGGATAAACAGGCTTACTCTTTTCTACATATTGAACCGTTTGAAGCGAAAGATTTTCAAATTCATAGCTGACAACATCACACTGAGAAATAAAATGATCTAAAGCTGATATATCGTCATAGGAGGAAACAATATGGTTGTTTGCTGTTTGAGCGGCTGGGCAATCGGCTTCAGGGCAAAAAATAACGGTTCGAAATCCTAATTCTGCAGCCGCTATGGCGAGCATCCGTGCTAATTGTCCTCCTCCGATTAAACCAATGACGCTGCCTGGAGGTAACATGGTGAAGGGAGTGGTGTTGGAGGGGGTGGCGTTGGCTAAGGTGTTGTTGGCTGAGGTGGTGTTGGAAAACGGTGCCATTTTAAACCTCCGTTACAGGCGTTTGGGCGACATTGGCTGTTTGTTGTTGACGCCAATCTTCTAATCGTTGGGCGAGATCATGGTCATAAACGGCCATAACGGCTGCGGCTAAAAGTGCTGCATTAATTGCGCCTGCTTTGCCAATTGCTAATGTGCCGACGGGTATCCCTGCTGGCATTTGCACGATTGAAAGCAAAGAATCTTGACCAGAAAGAGAGTGAGAATGCACTGGAACGCCAAAAACAGGAAGAGGAGTAAGGGCTGCTAACATACCTGGAAGATGCGCTGCACCCCCCGCACCGGCAATTAAAACTTTAAACCCTGCTTCTTTTGCTTCTTTGGCAAATTGATAAAGGCGTTCAGGAGTTCGGTGTGCTGAGACAATATGCGAACTATGAGAAATACCAAGATTCGTCAAAATATCTGCACTATGGCACATCGTTTGCCAATCCGATTGGCTCCCCATTAAAATCGCCACATCACATGATTTTTTCATCATTCTCTATCCTTTTCAAAGGTTCAATGCGATTCTTTATCATTATTTTTTTAAAGTTTTATATTCTTTTTGCAAAGCCAATTGATGACAGAGAAACAGTTATTTTTCAAATAAGGCGGAAAGCTAAAAATTTAAAGGGGATCTCGAGAGATGAAAAACTAAAGTATTGAAGGCATGAAGCACTTCTTGTGAGGGGGAGGGTAATGTCACGGGGTGGCGTGGGACCCATGAGGCTGTTGAGCTTGCGGTATTGTCTTTTATTTAAGATAAGAGGGAAAAATGTATTGGGGAAAAGCCATTGATTATAAGTTTTTTTAAAAAAATGTCTTATTTTTTATTTGCTAAAATAAACAAGATCACCATATGATATAAAATCTGTTGCAATTTGAAACATTGCTTATGAGAAAAAGATATTTTTATGTCAAAAATGTGTTGCAAAATGAGGATATTCTTTTGAGAAAAAAAGAGATGTATATCTCTCGATTTCAAAGCCTATTTATTTTGTTGTTCAAGTGATTCTTTTGTGAGTGGGGGATATAATCTTTATAATTGTCGATATATCTTTAACAATGGCTGATATAAGGGGAAGCGAATAATCAATGCTTTTGTGCTTTTAACGCTTTTGTTGAGATGTGCTTCTGAGCGATTATATCGTTTTTTCACTTAAATATAATGGCAATATCAATCGCGAGTGACGAATTGTGAATAATAAATCCATGGTCTCTTTTTTGCCCAATTTTGTAATATGGTGAACGCTGAAATAAATAAGAGTTAAACAACGGATGTAAAGGAGATTTAAAAGCTATGTTTCTTCCATTTTTAATCGCTTTAGGTACTGCAGTAACGACTATGTGTGGCAAAAAAAATATAAGTTATGCTTTGTGGGCAATTTTATTCGTTGTCATTCTTCTCACTTTCAATCATCACGCAACTTCTACTTTAAATTTATCTTTTTGAGAGAATAGCCATGGAACATGTTGAACAAAAAAATCCTCACTTCGTCATCTTTATGAATACGCTAGGACTCTTTGGGTTATCTATTGTCTTGGTGGTGGCTTTTTATTATCAATTGGTAAAGTTTGAGTTACCTTGTCCCCTTTGTTTGCTGCAGCGCGTTGGATTGATGCTGGCAGGTTGTGGGTTCTTACTCAATATTCACCATAAGGTGAAAAATACCCATTATGGTATGGTTATTCTTGGTTGTATGGTAACCAGTGCTGTGGCAGCACGGCAAGTGTTTTTGCATATCACACCCGATGATTTAGGATATGGTTCAACATTCTTTGGATTGCATTTTTATACTTGGGCTTTCATTATTTCTGTCCTTTGTATCTTTGCTGTCTCATTTGTCATGATTTTAGGCGAGTTGGCACACAAGTTCAAAGAATTTTCTCCTTTTCCAGTCTTGAGTAAAGCGGCAAGTTTCTTATTTGTGTTTTTGATTGCGGCAAATTTGATTTCTACCATACTGGAATGTGGTGGTGGGCAGTGTGCCGATGATCCTGTAAGGTATGAATTGTTATCAAATTGGTTCCCTTCACAGTCTTGAAATTTTTTAATAATCCCTCATCATAATTTTTATTGTTAAAGAGGCGGAAATATTTAAGAATCCGCTTCTTTTTTATTTATTGGGAAGACATTTTAGCAAGATTGTTCGATAATCTGATCTTTTATACCAACGCTGGCTTTTATGAGCGCTGGCGATTGATATTTTTTTAGCGAAGACTTGTACTGTGAACCTTTTATGCTGTCTTTTGAGAGAGATGAAGGGATTGATTGGCTTGGAGGCGTTTGTAGAGAAGCCCCGGACTTTTGAGCCGCGTGGGTTAAAAAGCCTCGTTTTTTAAAGGTGCATTAACGATAAAAATTTTTTGTTCTTGATTTTTCTTAACGTTGTGTTAAATTGATCTTTGTATTCATTTTGGTGCTTCTAAAGCGTTTTTATTGCTTCTAGAGGGATTAATTTAAAATTTTGAAAGTTATGTGAATAATTTTCTGCAGAGGTTTGTTTATTAGAAGCAAACCTTTTTTTTTATCTAAGTTTTAGATGTTTTCTTTCAGTGTGAAGCCTTTTTTTAGAAAAAGGTAAGCGTCTTGATGATGACTCTCTTCTTTATTAAGATATTGATTTATAATAATAAATAACCATTTTTTACCGTGAAGCGCGTTGCTGAATATAATAAAATTTCTCATCACCAGTTCTCTCATATTAAATCAATTAAAATTACTTGGCTTGTACATCATAAGTGGTGGGGCGTGCATGTGGGTCAAAACTGTACAAGAAAGGCAAGCCTTTAATGAATTATCTCTTGAACCGAAGGCTGTCTGCAACATTGGGAGCTGGCAGAGTTTTTGTGATGATGCCGGCCTTGTTCTTCCATAAGCGTAAACGTGTTTTTCCATAAGCGTAAAGATAGGGGAGGGCTGAATGGATTTTATACACTTCATGGGGGCTTACCATTTCTTTACGGGCGGCGTTTTGCAAAATGGGTGTGATGAGCGTTGAGAGATCTTTCTTTAAAACAAACGTGTGAATATGCAACGCAGGTCTATTCCTTTTGGTGCGTTTTGTATTACGAAAAAAATTGATTTATAAGAATGAGTTATCGTTGTGGATGTTGAACGAGAAAAACGAAAAGCTTCTCTTATTTCAAACTTTCTTATAGTCAATTAATTAAATGTACTCTTCTACGTTACAAAAAAGCACTGAATGTAAATAAAAATTCTTTTAAAAGTCGTAAAATGCTTCTTATGCACCCTTTTGATCGCTAGAATTTGTCGAAAAATTTTATGCTGCTCAATACAATAATAGGGCGGTTTATATCTATGATTTAAGTGAAAATAGGGGGATTTAGATGAAAAGGAAGGCGAGATTTTAATGACAGTTGTTGAAAACGTTATTGTGTAATGCATTTTTTACAGATTTTCTGCTTTCTGTAAATATGTAAAAGCGTAAAAACGGAAATGTGCAAAAAAGGAAGCTGGGACTTTATGTGGGGTGTATGATTTTATCATGGCATGGAATGTGGAGAGAAGATTGGGGTGTGGGGATGAAGAGTTTTATGAAGGGAGGGGGAAGTTTGGATGAAGAGGCGGGTGTGTTGACAAGAGAGGAGAGAGGGTGTAGGGAAAGTTGTTTTTGAAGTGGGATTGACCGGTGCTTTGCGTGTTCTTACTTTAGGGTGGTGAAGGGGCAAGAATATTTTAAAATAGGACGTATCTGTCGCGTTTGATGCAACATTATCCTTTGTGGTGTCGTGATCTGAAATCAGCAGGGGAATTGGCTAGAGTAAGAAGCTGTATTGTTGACAAACCTATGTTTACAAAGTGATACGGGGGGAATTTGAAAGTTTCGTTTGGCTGCTTTCTGTAAATGTGGAGAAGCATCAAAACGTTGATCCGTAAAATAAAAACGTATGTCCGTAAAATGATGCGGAGGATTTATGCTTTGTGTGCACTTTTGCTTAATCAGAAATCAACCACAAGATTGCTTTTTGTTTTTTCGGCTGGAGCTCTCTAAAATTTTTCAAAAGTGAATGTTCTTTTTCGCTGTATGTTTCTTGATCATAGTGTGCGGCATGTGTTGAAAGATTTTCTTTTGTGGCAATATCTGCATAAAAAAAGCTTATGGGAACTTCCAGTTTTTGGGCGATTTTGAGTAAACACCCTGCGCTTACACGATTGA